>QXWX01000097.1 GCA_009911175.1 Lachnospiraceae bacterium
AAACTTTGAAAAATTGGCTGACAATGAATATATACGCAATTAGACAAAACTAACTCAAAATCACCTTTTAAAGCTGTGAAGTAAGGAATATTGTTGAAAATATATGAAAATTGTGTTAACATTTACTCGGTATTGAACGATAATTATAGTAGAGTCTGTTAGTACTTATACGGTGCCGCGCGCTTGCTGAACGGCATCCGGTCATACAGTGACAGGGCGGGCTTGTCGCAGAGCAGGCCGCTCTGCGACAGTTCTTACCCGGTCAGAACTGCAGCTCGGAATGATACTTTCCAGGGAGGTCGGCAGAGCCATGCGGAACAGTCAATTGAATGAGAAGAAGGCATATGAATTTATAGAATCAGAACCAAGGCTCAGCCTGGACAAGGCGGAGGAGATTTTAAAAAATGTATATCAGGCAGCCGGAATCTCTCCGCCCGATAACTGCGCGGAGATACTCCAAAGAGGCGTGGAACATCATTCTGAGTATAAAGATGCCTGAGTTTTACAATGTGTAATAGATTTTGGGTGATTTTTGCAATGAGGGCATACTTTTTCTAAATTTAGGAAGGATGCCTTTTTTGTTCGCTCAGAGTGTCCGGACAAAGAAAAGAATATGCGCATTTATTCCGAACGGCAGCGGACTCGTCTGCGGCAGAGCAGCTGCTGGCCAGAACGGATGCAAAAAAATATAAAGAAAATGGTGAACAGCATGGTTGTATTATTGATAGGCGGCGGCAGTGCGCTGATGGACGCGATGATCAGCAAACTGGCCAAGAACGGTCATCGTGTATACCTGCTGACAGGGCAGAAAAACAATCGTTCCTCTTATAAGAAGGTATTTGAAAAATATGATTTTCCGTATGACAGCGGGAGCATCAAGGATATTTTTGAGAGTACCAGGCCGGATGTCGTTGTCTTTATGGGGGCATTTGACACGAATTTTGACTGGAAGGAAGACGCCAGACAGGAGTCGGTCCGTTATGTGGCGGGAATCGTAAATCTCTTGTCTGCGTATAGTGTGGTCAAGGGGGGAAAGTTTGTATATTTCTCGTCCCATGAAGTATTCAGCAATGTATATATCGACAATGTTTCCGAGGACGAGCCGGTGTCTCCCAAGGGATTTAAAGCAATGGCCCTGGTTCAGGGGGAGGAAGCCTGTGAGAATTTCCGCAGGACACAGGGAACGGATACGATGATCCTCCGGTTTGACCATATGTACTGGGTGCCGGAAAAAGGAAAGACGGAGGACAATGACTGTTTTCGGATGTGTCTGGAGGCATTGAAAACAGGAAAGATTTCGGCAAATGAAAGAAGGGCATTTTCCATGATCTATATGAATGATGCTCTGGAGCTGGCTTACAGAGTGCTGTGCGAAGAGAAGCCGAAGCATTCTATGTATAACATTTCGTCCGCAGAGACGATCAATGAAAAACAGTTTGCCGAGAAGATCAGAGATGAGATGGGGGAAGGTGTATCGGTTGCTGACAGCGCTGTAGGCGCAAACAGTCGTCTGGTGCTGGATTGCGGCAGATATAAGGAGGAGTTCGAATATGAACTGTTCCATGATTACGACAATGGAATAAAATCTGTGGTTCATTTTATGATACGCCACAGCAATTCCTTTATTTTGGATGAGGATGAAGGTGCCGGTGTAGGCATGAAGATCTGGAACCATATCCGGAGGATCTTCAAGGCATTATTGCCTTTTGCGGAGGCATTGGCGGTTTTTGCGCTTGCATATTTTCTGGACGGCAGGGCGGCGGACAGCGAGTTCCTGGCAAAGCTGGATATTTACCTGCTGTATGTGCTTCTGTTTGCCATTGTACACGGACAGCAGCAGGCGGTATTTTCGGCGGTACTTGCGGTGATCGGATACTGCAGCCGGGAGATGGCGGACAGCTCCTTATTTGAAGTGCTGCTGGATTACAATACATATGTCTGGATGGCGCAGCTGTTTATTGTGGGCCTGACAGTGGGATATCAGAAGGATCAGCTGAGTTTTATCCGGGATGAGGGGCGGTGCAGAGTTCAGTACCTGAACGGACAGCTGCGGGACATCGAAGATATCAATGACAGCAACGTAAAACTGAAGCATAATTTTGAATCCCAGGTAGTGAATCACCGGGAAAGTCTGGGGAAGATCTATGAGGTTTCGTCCTCACTGGAACAGTATGGACCGGAAGAGGTGCTTTTCTATGCGGCTCAGGTGCTGTCCAGGCTGATGGACTGCAGGGATGTGGCAGTATATAACGTTGCCAACCGGGATTACGCAAGGCTCTTTTCCGCAACCTCCCCGGAGGCGCGCAGATTGGGAAATTCCATCAAGTATACGGGGATGGAAGAACTGTATAACGAGCTGAAAGAACACAGGGTCTATATCAACCGGAATATGGTTGAGAAGATGCCGATGATGGCAAGTGCGGTATACTCAGAGGATGACATGCAGCTCATCATTATGCTCTGGGGCGTTCCATGGGAACGTATGACGCTGGGCGAGGCAAACCGCCTGACGATCGTAGGCTATCTGATCCAGAATGCGGTCGTCCGTGCCAACCGTTATCTGGATGTGCTTCGGAATGAGCGTTACGTGGAAGGGACCAGCGTGCTGGAGGAGGAAGCATTTACCCATCTGGCGAAAGCGTTCTTTGACGCAAAAGATAAGGGGCTGACGGAGTATATCCTGCTGGAGATCTTCACCAACGGGTGGAACTATGCGCAGGCGGCAGACAGGCTGGGCGGCACGATGCGGCAGACAGACTATCTGGGGCTCTTCAAAGGCGGAAAACTGTATGCGCTGCTGCCGAATACCAACAAAGAAACTGTTGGCGGCATTATAGAACGTTTCCATGAATTAGGTTATACGTGCCGGATTGACGAGGAGGCAGTACTATGACCATGGCAAGAGATGAATACATCTTCCTGATCGTCCTGGCTGTCAATTTTATCGTGTCAGTGGTCTACCTGATCGCGGGGGTGGTGATTGTAGTGCCGGCCCGGGCATCGCTGGCGGATGAAAACGGCACGGAGATCTTATATGACAACAGGCGGACCTATGTGATCCGTTTCATTGAAATGATTTTGTGCCCGGTCATCGTTCCGCTGTTTTTTCTGATGGGGCATCTGTTTTATCTGTTCGTGTTTTGGAGGGAAGCGAACCTGGCAGATGTAGTTTTCAGCAAAGACCGTGTCAAAACAAACCAGAAAGCGGATGAGGAAGTAGAGCGCAATATCATTCCTCTGGAAGAGGCTCTTCTGGTGAATGAGAAAAAGGATCTGCGGTCGGTGTTTGTCAATGTGATGCGGGAAGATATCAGGAGCTCTCTTGCATCTATCACACTGGCACTGGACAGTGAGGACTCGGAGACTTCTCACTATGCGGCTGCGGTGCTGTCGGATGAACTGAACAAATTCCGGATGTTTGTACAGAAGCAGCTTCTGGAGATCCGGGAAAGGGAGCATCCGGATACGGAGTGCGAGGAGCTTCTGGTGGACTATATGGACCACATTTTAAAGCAGCACATTTTTTCTGATCATGAACAGCGGAAATATGTGTATGAGATGGCAGAGATGGCCGAACTGCTCTATGAGAAGGATGCTTCCAGAATCACACTCGAGAGATATGAGGCAGTCTGCCTGAGGATCCTGGAGATGAAGGATTATGAAAACACTGCAAAATGGTGCCGGCGTATGGAAGAACAATATCCGGAGGAGCTTTCTACATATACCTGTAAGCTGAAGCTTTATTTTGCGGATCAGGACAGGGAAGCGTTCTTCAAAACGCTGGATGCCCTGAAAAAGTCAGATGTGATCATTGACCGCGAAACATTGGAATTGATCCGGATCTTCAGTACAAGGAGGCAATAACGATGTCAATGTCTATTCTTTCCATATTGCAGCTCGCAGGGATATCGGCAGCATACGTTCTTGTGGTTCTGATGCTGCCCTGGCTATTTCTGCGCAGACGGCTTGCCGGCTTCGGCAGTGTGTCCGTGAGATTTATGATCTATTTCCTCACCGGGAATTTTTATATTATCAATCTGGTCTATCTGCTGCAGCTGCTTCACATATCCTGCTGGCTGACCCTGTTCTTTGGAACATTGGCTCCGTTTCTCGCAGAAGCTTATATAAAATACAGAGGATCTTTTCTGAGCATTCTGGAAAAAAGGCTGAACCGGCTTCTGCTGATCTTAGGCGGGGAGATCGGCAGAAAAACACTGCTTCTTCATATCAGAAGAGGGGTGATGCGGTTCGCCGCTGCCGCAAGAAAAAAGCGCGGAGAATTTATAAAAACGTTCGGGGCGGAGATTTTTCTGGTTGTTGGCCTGATCGTGCTTTTGCTCTATATGTATGGAACGAATGCGGTCAATGTGTACGGCTACTGTGCCTCTGATATTGTGCTGCATAATTACTGGATCAATGAGATGGGACATAACAATATCTTTGCGGATGGTGTGTATCCGTTTGGTATGCACTGCCTTTTGTATCATCTGCATGGATTGTTTGGAATCCATACGCAGGTCCTGCTGAGGCTCTTTTATGTGATACAGACGGTGATGACGCACCTGGTCCTGCTGGCATTCCTCCGGAGTGTGTGTAAATCCAGATATGCTCCGTACATCGGGATTATCATCTACATTGTCTCGAACAAATTTTACTACTATACCTATATCCGATATCATGCGACTCTGCCCCAAGAGATGGGCATGGCCTTTATCCTGCCGGCCGCTTATTTTGCGATGGCTTTCTTGCAGGAGACGAATTTTGCATCCAGATTTGCGGGAAGAGGCGGGTCTGACGCGGAAGATGCCTTCGTGATGGAGACAGGGGGGGGAGCTGAGCGGGAGACGGATGGCAGAGAAACAGGGAAGGAAAAAAAGAAGGAACGGGCGCTTACCATCCCCGGATTCTATCTGGCGTTATTTGCAGTCAGTGTTTCGCTGACATTGACCGTTCATTTCTACGATACGATGATCGCGGGCCTGTTCTGCGCCGCAATCGGTGCGGGATTCTGTTTCCGCGTATTTCGCTGGAAGTACTTTAAGCGGATCGTGGCGGCAGGGATTGCCGGGATCCTGCTTGCCGTCTTGCCCATGGCGGCGGCATTTGCCACCGGTACCCCTCTGCAGGCCTCCCTGAACTGGGGAATGGCACAGATGCAGTCTTCCGCATCGGGAAGTACGCAGGCCTCCGGCGGAAGCGGCGGGAATGAGGGGCTTTCGGCACTGGAACATATTGTGGACAGGATGGATTATTTTGTGGCCTATGACATGAAGACGGCAGAGGTGATCGTGGGAAGCATCGGCATCCTTTTTCTGCTGGGAGCATTCTGGATCCTGTTCCGGAAGGTGAACTATGGGGCTGTGATCATATCCATCAGCATCTATATGGGAGCCATGGCTGTTCTGCAGGCTTCGGCACAGCTGGGACTGATCCAGATTCTGGAGGTTTCCCGTTATTCGGTTTATCTGGGATATGGGATCCCGGTTGTATGGAGTCTTTGTGTGGATGCCGTTTTGTTTATTTTGTTCCGAAAAGCAAAGGTGCTGAATTTCTGCTCTTTTGCGGCTTTGACAGCAGCCTGCGTTCTGACGGCGAAAACAGGGATGCGGGCGCCGGTATGCGTAAGTCCCTATGAGACGAATGAGGCCATGATCTGCCTCAATAATATTATACGGGAAAATAAAGACGAAGCATGGACAATCTGCTCTGCCAATGATGAACGTCAGATGCTGGGGGACTACAAGCTGGGGTATCACTACGAGATGATCAAATTTATACGGGATATGCGCTCGTTTGATAAAGACACTACTATCACGATCCCGACCGCTACGGTTTACTTTTTTGTGGAAAAGCTCCCGCTTCTGTACCGGGATTATATCAATACAGAAAAACCGGAACGGACCGTATCCCGGGAAGGGGCGAGAATGGCGATCTCGGAACGGCCGGGAATCCTGCCCTATATCGGAGATGACCGCTGGGTTACGATGTCACATATGTATTATTGGGCGCAGGCATTTCAGGAGCTCTACCCAAACGAGATGGAGGTCTATTATGAGTCGGACAATTTTGTGTGCTACCGTGTGAAACAGAATGGGTACAGCCTGTATAATTTTGCGATAGATTACGGATATAACGGATATGACAAGACAAAGAAAGATTAGGAGAGGGGAATATGATATCACGCCGGAATTTTTTCATAATTACATTATTAATGTCTGTTGTATTCTTTCTGTGTATGTTTATCAATGATTTGAGGGACAGATTCAATGATTATGGTGTCAACGGCTTTGCCACCGGGACGGCGGAGGATTATCCCTCCAAGGTCAATATCTATGTACCCGAGAGCCTGCGAGGAGACAGAAAATCCGTACTGGAGAAGACGGAAGGCGGAGAGGAGAATGAGGAAGTCCCTGTTTCCCGCGGAAAAGCTGTCTGCATCGGCGGTAAGAACGGGATCCTGCAGGAGGTCGTGAAGGAATGGGCAATCTATACCAAGCGGAATATTGCCGGGTATGCTTCCCTCAAATCGTATCATAAGGCGGAGAAGGATACGGCACGTCCGGAGATGCTGGTGATTGATTCCGGCGCGGTAGACTGGAACCGGAAGAGTGAAACGGAATTTCTGATGGAGCAGGTCAGAGAGGGAACCCATCTGATTTTTGCGACCCTTCCGGAGGTATCCGTGATCCGAAGGAACAGGCAGCTTCAGGAACTCCTGGGCATCCGGAAGGTAGAGCGGACGGAGACGACGGTGGAGGGGATCCACCTGTACGATGGGTTCCTTCTCGGCGGCGAGATGGTTTATAAGGCCGAGAAAAAGAAGGACCGGAAATATCAGGATATGGAGCTTACATTCCCCTGGTTCAGTCTGACCTCCGGGACAAAGGTCTATATGAAGGGGATTCCGGAGGACGAAAAGGTAGAGACAGAGGACTATCCGGTTGTGATCTGGCGGAAGAGCTTCGGGTCGGCATATGTATTTGCCGTAAACGGCGGATATATGGAGGGGATTGAAGGCTTAGGGCTGCTTTCCGCCATGTCTGCGGAGATGTATCCCTATGAGATCTATCCGGTCGTAAACGCGCAGAATATTGTATTGGCCGGGTTCCCCGGTGTGGCCGATGAAAATCGGGAAGAGATGGAGAAGCTTTACGGACGCTCTGTTAAGCTATTGTGCCAGGAAAATATATGGCCTGCAGTCACTGCGGCAGTACAGGATTATTCCATGGGACTGACCTGTCTGATGTCTCCTCAGTATGACTATTCGGATGACAGGCTTCCGGATCCAAAGCAGCTTACGTATTATATGAAGATCTTTCATGAAAAATCTGCGGAGATTGGTCTCTCGGGGCTGAACGTGTCGAATACGCCTGTGAAGGAGAAGCTTGCAGAGGATCAGAAATTCCTGAAGGAAGCGGCGGAGAGATTCCGGTTTGCATCCTTTTACGCGGGGGATATGGGAGAGAAGGAAACTCTGGAGGCTCTTCAGGAGGATATCCTTTCCTCCGTGAGGACTGTGGTTCGGGACTATGATGAGAAAGACATCAGCCTCCTGGGATACCTTACAGAGCATATCACGGAGCAGCGCGCGGTCATCAACGGGCCGGAGTATTCTTTCCTGCGGGATTTTCGAACCCGATGCGTGGAAACGGCGCTGGGGTATCTCAGTGTGTGCTGTGATATGGAGCGTATCGCATATCCCAGAGGGGACGAGGATTCGTGGGATGAGCTTTCCGTTGAATTTGTAAAAAATGTGGAAGCCTATGGGCGGAACCTGGAAGGTTTTTCCGGCACGACAGCAGCGGAATGCGATGAGAGGATCCGAAGCTTCCTGGCTCTGGATTATACGGAGAGCCGGAAAGGGGATACGATCCGTCTGCAGGTCAGCGGAACAGACGGAGCAGCATGGTTTATTTTCAGAAATTACGGCAATGACATAAAGGAAGTAGAAGGCGGAGGTTTTCAGGAGCTGGAAGAGGGCGTATATCTGATCGAAGCAAAGAGCAGCGAGATTTCGATCGTTCTTGAGCCGGCGGATGAGAGATTTTATTACTGACCTTCTGAAAGGAGCGATCAAGTGAGAGTCTGCATCGTTGTAGAAGGATGTTATCCATATGTGACAGGCGGCGTATCCAGTTGGGTGCACGGCTTGATCCAGTCTTTTCCGAAGCTGGAGTTTGTGATACTGGCAATTATCAGCAACCATTCCATGAGCGGAAAATTTACATATCAGATTCCGGAAAATGTGACAGAGGTACATGAACTATATCTGGAGGATGCTGACTGGAACCGGAAGGGCAGAAAAAAATTAAAGCTGAACAAATCCGAGTACCAGGCCTTCCGCAGCCTGGTGCATAACCGGCGTGTGGAGTGGGAATCGGTATTCCGGCTGTTTCAGGAAAAGCCGGTTTCTCTGGATAAGCTGCTGATGGGGGAAGACTTCCTGCAGATCGTAAGGGAATATTATGACCTGCATTACAGTCAGCTCGTTTTTTCAGATTTTTTGTGGACGGTACGCTCCGTGTATCTGCCGCTGCTGTTTACCTTGAAGATGGAGCTTCCGAAGGCGGATCTGTACCATTGCGTGGCCACCGGATATGCCGGTGTACTGGGCAGTATGGCGAAGGTGCTTTATAACAGCCGGCTGCTGATCTCGGAGCATGGGATCTATACCAGAGAGCGGGAGGAGGAACTGCTGCGGGCGGAATGGGTGCAGGGGGTATACAAGAATATATGGATCGACCAATTTAAGAAGATGTCGAAGCTGGCATATGAGAAGGCTGACCTGGTGACCAGCCTGTATGAATATGCCAGGGAGCTCCAGGTAGATCTTGGCTGCCCTGTGGAAAAAACGATGGTCACGCCCAACGGGGTTTCTGTAGAAAGGCTGAAAGATCTTCCCGGCAGGACGGAAGAGGACAAGGGAAAGATCAATATCGGCGCCGTGCTTCGTGTGACGCCGATCAAGGATGTGAAAACAATGATCCAGGCATTCAGCTTTGCCAAGGAGCGGGAACCGAGACTGAAGCTGTGGATCATGGGGCCCATGGATGAGGACGAAGGGTATGCAAGGGAATGTCTGGAGCAGGTGGAGGCGCTGGGGATTGAGGATGTGGTCTTCACCGGAAGGATTGATATCCGGGATTATCTGGGCAGGATGGATATGACGATCCTGACCAGCCTCAGTGAAGGGCAGCCTCTTACCATTCTGGAGGGATATGCCGCGCATAAGCCGGCCATTGCCACGGATGTAGGGAACTGCCGGGGACTCATTTACGGCGAGAGCGATGACTTTGGGGATGCGGGAATCGTGACCCATATCATGAACGTGGAGGAGATCGCGCAGGCGATGGTAGATCTGGCGAGGAACGAACCGCTGCGCCGTCAGATGGGCGAAAATGGTTACCAGAGGGTGATATCGGGCTACCAGATCGAGCATATGCGCAGAAATTACCGGAAGATCTACAAGGACTTTTCAGACAGCCTGGGGCTTCCATGGGAAGAATAGAGGGAGAGGAGGAGAAGGTCAATGGACGGCATAGGAGAGAAACTGAGTAAGATATTTGAAAAAAATTCGATCACAACCTATCTGATCGGGTTTGCCTACAGCTCTATGTCAACGGTGACTCCAATGTTCGTGATCATTATGAATATTCTGCTGATGGGGTACTTCCTGGAGTTCAGCAGTCTGGGGCTGATCGAGCGGGAATTATTTTCCTGTACGGTACTGTATATATTTATTTTTGCGCTTTTGACCTGCGCGCCGTTTAATTCAGTTCTGTCCAAGTATATGTCTGATGTGATCTATGAGGAACGCTATCAGGATATCAGGCCCTGCTATTACCTGGGACTCCTGATGAATCTTACCCTCAGCAGTCTGTTGGGCATTCCGTTCTGCCTGTGGGAGCATTTTGTCGGCAGGGTGGATGTATTCTATGTATTTACAGGTTACTGCGGCTACATTGCGCTGGTTCTGGTTTTTTACTCCATGATCTACCTTTCCATCGCAAAGGCCTATGAGAAGATTTCGCTGTTTTATACACTTGGGATGGTCTGGGCATTTTTCCTGTCTCTGTTTCTGAGATTTGTTTTAAAGTGGGGCATCAGGGAAAGTATGTTGTTCGCCCTGACCACAGGGTTTTTCCTGATCGCTTTTCTGGAGATTGCGGTTGTGAAGCGTTATTTTCTGGAGAACAGCAATCGGTATAGTTCCGTGCTGAGGTATTTCAGAAAGTACTGGCAGCTGGTGATTGCCAACTTCTGTTATATCCTGGGATTGTATGTCCATAATTTTGTATTCTGGACTACGGATATGAAGCTGGTGCTTGTCAGAACCTTCGTCTGCAACCAGCCCTATGATATGGCCACATGCCTGGCGATGTTTACCAATATATCCGCTACCATCATTTTTATCACCCGTGTGGAGATGTTCTTTCATGAGAAGTATAAGAACTATTCCGAATCGGTCATCGGAGGGCGCGGAAGAGACATTGACATTGCCAAGAAGGAAATGTTCCGCCAGCTGTCCTCGGAGCTGATGAGCCTGGTACGCATCCAGTTTATCATTACATCCGTGGTATATCTGCTGTGCGTGGTATTCCTGCCGAGATTTGGATTTTCTGATCTGACGCTCAGGATCTACCCCTGTCTGGTGGTGGGATACTTTATCGTGTTTTTGATGTATTCTGAGATTATCTTTTTGTATTATTACAATGACCTGACCGGTGCTGCGCTTACGTCATTCACCTTCTGTCTGGTCACGTTTCTGGGAAGTATCCTGGCAACGAGGATGCCGGAACTGTGGTATGGGATCGGCGTGGTAATGGGAGCTTTTTCCGGATGGACGGTGGCGTATTTCCGCCTGCGTTATATTGAGAGGCATCTGGATGCCCATATATTCTGCGTGGGTTCGCTGTTAAAGCCCGGAATGGGGACGCGGCCGCCCAGGAAGGTATACGATAAAAATGTACAAACGAGAAGTGAGGAGGCTTAGACATGGATGCCAATATGATAAGGATCGGAATTGGGCTTGTAGGAATTCTGCTCATGGCAGCCAGCTTTTTGATGCATTCCTATAAAAAGATTACAGTGAACTATACTGTGATCTGGGTATTGCTGGGAATTGTGCTGTTTCTGATTGGGATTGTTCCGGTATTCTCGGAATGGACGAGATATCTCGCGACAGGGACGGGGCTGGCATTTTTCTGCGTGGGAGCCATATTTTTGTTTGAAGAATTCCGGACAAGCGCGATGATCTCCCAATTGATCCTCAGGGAGCGTGAAATGGCCATGCATGTGGCTTTGCTTAACCAGGAAAACGAGGCGATTCTGAAAGAGCTTGACAGGCTGAGCAGGCTGGTGGGAGAGGACCATGAAGACAAGGAAGAATACAGTGAAGAAAAGTAAAATTCTGTTCGTTGTGAATACGTTGGGACGGGCAGGCGCGGAGACAGCCCTCCTGGAGTTGCTGAGACACTTGGACAGCCCGGAGTATGAGATCTCTCTTTATGTGATCATGGGACAGGGCGTGATGATCAATGAACTGCCGTCTCATGTAAGACTCATGAATACCAGGTTCAGCAATCAGTCCGTACTGACGAAAAAGGGAAAGCGGATCATGATGCGGACCGTATGTACTTCCTTTCTTCGGAACGGAGGATGGTTTCGGAAGCTGCGCTTTATTATGAAGAATTATACGTCCATGAGTAGAACCGGGCATGTTCAGCCGGATAAGCTGCTGTGGCGGATGATTTCCGATGGTTCTCCGCATTTTTCCGAGAGGTTTGATATGGCTGTCGCATATCTGGAAGGGGCTTCTGCCTACTATGTAGCGGAGCATGTGAAGGCTGACCGAAAATGTGCGTTTGTACATATTGACTACGAGAGCGCAGGATATACCAGGGAGATGGATCAGGGCTGCTGGGAGCGGTTTGATCGGATCTTTACGGTTTCCGATGAGGTGAGATCCCATTTCCTGGTGGTATACCCTGAATGTTCCTCAAAGACAGAGATCTTCCATAACTTGATTGACCAGGAAGGAATCCGGAAACGGGCGGAGGAAGAGGGCGGCTTTCAGGATACGTACCAGGGGATGCGGCTTCTGACTGTAGGGAGGCTGACATATCAGAAGGCGTATGATATCACGGTGGAGGCGATGAAGCTTTTGAAGGACGCAGGTCTCAGGGCAAGGTGGTATGTGCTGGGGGAAGGAGACCAGAGGAGTATGCTGGAGAAAAAGATCGCCTCCCTGGGGCTGAAAGAGGATTTTGTGCTTCTTGGAGCCGTAGCCAATCCGTATCCCTACTATGCGCAGGCAGACCTGTACATCCATGCCACCAGATTTGAAGGGAAAAGTATTGCCATTCAGGAGGCGCAGACGTTGGGCCGCGCGGTGATCGCTTCGGACTGCAACGGCAACAGGGAGCAGATTATAGACGGAGAGGACGGCATACTCTGCGAATTGACCCCGCAGGCGATCGCGGACAGTATTGCAGACCTTCTAAAGGATCACGAAAAGAGAAAACGGCTCGGACAGGCGGCCGCAAAGAAAACAACAGCTCAGAAAGAAGAGATCGAAAAGCTGCTCAGAGTCTTGCCAGGGGGACAAAGATCATGAAGAATAAAGAACTATTGATCATCATACCGTCTTATAATGAAGGGAATAATATCCGGAGACTGCTTATGCAGCTGGAAGCGTTGGAAATGAAGGATATCGCGGATATCCTGATCGTAAATGACGCCTCCACAGATTCCACAAACTGGATCGTAAAGGAAATGCAGTATCCCATGCTCTCCCAACTTTACAATATGGGGTATGGCTGCGCTCTGCAGACGGGCTATAAATACGCGGTGCGCAGGGGATATCAATATGTGATCCAGATGGATGGGGACGGTCAGCATGATGTGTGCAATATTCCGGTGATCTACCGGAAGCTGAAGGAAGCAGACGTGGTCGGACGATGCCCGGATATCGTGCTTGGAGCAAGGTTTATGAAGGAGAGCTCTGACTTTCCGGTCTCCCTGCCGAAACGGATCGTCTATACGATGTTCCGTTTTCTGATTCGAATGATCACGGGAAATCAAATCGCGGATCCGACCACCGGATTGCAGGGATTAAGCAGAAAAGCATTTTTGTATTATTCGAAATATGATCACTTTGACGATAAATATCCGGACGCAAATATGATCATCCTGATGATTCTGACCAAGTTCCGGGTTGTGGAGATCCCGGCGGTGATGCATGCGAGGACCGAAGGAAAGAGCATGCATTCCGGGCTGAAGCCATTCTGGTATATGCTCAGAGTCATGTTCAGCATCCTGATCGTAGTATTCCGGGTAAAGGTGCTTAAGATGGATGCGGAGGTGGGACTTCTGAGCTCGGATAAGATCTGATATGCCGAAGAGGGTAAGACTCATTTGCCCTTTGATTTTCGAAAGAACAGTAGAGTCCTACTTGGGGAATATGGTAATATCCAGATGTCCGAGTGTATGTCCGTTGCTGGTAACGATGCCTCCATTGGCAAGATAAATCGGACTGCCGGAAATCGGGTCACTGATCTTGAGAGCGATATCATAGGAGCCTGTGGCATATTCGCGGAAATGGACAGGAAACGTAAGGGTGACCTGTTCCCCGGGAGCCCAGAAGCGGGTATCTGTTTGGACAGGGAGGGTAAAGGTCCTGTTCGTGGCCGCTTCCGTCAGAATCAGGGATACGTCAAAGGGGCGGTAGCAGTTGGAAAAACCGATATTCTCTAAAGTGACGGTCAGCTCCGCGGTCTTTTCCCAGGGGAGAGCCTGCGCGCATTCGGAGGAACGAAGAACATACCGGTATCCTAGATGCCTGGAAATATAGTCAAAACCGTTCATGCCGTGATACGGTGAAGCTTCCGTACAGAGCGCGGCCCGCCATTTGGAAAAAACGGCTTCGTCATAGGCGCTGTTGAGGTAGGAAACGCGTGCAGCCGAAAGATCCGTCACAGCAGCGGGAAAATCATTGTAGGGATTGGGCACCACGACTTCCCCTCCGTTGGGGACATAGGCGCATAAACGGTTTTGGAACGCAAGTTCATCCTGTCGGCTTCTTTTCTGATTGTATGAGAATTCACCGAAGTCGGAGTCGGGAGCATAGGTGCTCAGGTCCGTATCCGAGCCAAGCATGCCGTCATTGAACAGGCTGAGTCTGGATGCCAGTGATCCGTTAAAGGCCGCGGATCTGTCAATCGGTTCCTCAGAGTCCGCAAGAAGCCGCCACTGCTGGGGCGTGCGGACAGCCAGGAAGATCTCGGGATCCGTGACGGAGGCCAGGTGGCTTGTCAGAGTGATCATATCCTCATTGTTTGCATAGCGGGAGCCGTGCATCTCTCCCCAGGGACCGATGAAGATGCCCTGCAGGAGATAGACACAATCGGAATAACGATTTACGGCTTCTGATGTCTGCGATATATGTGTCAGGATCAGGGACAGATCCCGGGGCTCCGCTTCCAGCGCGTTTCCGTCCCAGTCGTAGAAAAAGCGGAGGATCAGCTGTCTGCCCGTGGACTGCCAGCTTTCCAGAACCTGATCGAGAAGGGAGAGACCGTAATCGCTGATGGGGCGGTCCGCATAGTTTTGCAGATTAAATTCCAGCAGCGCAAGGCCGGCCCGGTGTTCCTGATCAAGAATTTCGGACAGATCATAGGACGCAGTGTCAGAAAGCATGTAATTATGGATCTGATACCAGCCAATGTATGGGTTTTGAAGCTCTTCCGTAGATTCCGCACAGGTGTCAGGAGTGTAATTGACAAAACGCAGTGTCAGGAATAAGAGGAATATTCCGGCGATCAGGCAGATGCAGATTGTGGAAGAAACAGCGATCAGAAGTTTTTTTAATTTCATGGTCATGGGATTCCTGTCTTTACAAAGTTATTTTTAAAAGCAGGGACATTATATCACCTTTTGGAGAGAAAAGCTATGATGAAAAAAGTATCGGTTATCATTCCGATGTATAATTCGGAAAAATATATCAGACAGTGTCTGGATTCCGTACTCAGGCAGACATTCCGGGATATGGAGATCATCGTGATCGACGACGGTTCCACGGATCGGGGGCCAAAGATCTGTGAAGAGCTGGGGCGGACGGACGACAGGATCCGGCTGCGCCGCCGGGAGAACGGAGGCGTTTCTGCGGCAAGAAATTATGGGATTGAGACAGCGGGGGGAGAATATCTTTTTTTCCTGGACAGTGACGACGTGATCCATCCGCTCCTGATAGAGAACATGGTCCGGCAGGCAAAAGAGCGGCAGGCGGATCTGGTGTTCTGCGGTTACAGGAAGCTGGAGGCGCGGAAACTGGATGCGGTATTGGATACGGCATGGCCGGCGGAGGTGCCAGAGACGGCATGGGAGGCAGAGACATTGGCGGCAGACTGGAAGAAAGATATACGTGTCCGGTTTGAGACGGCAGAGGGAAAAGACGCGGAGAATTGGTTCCATATCCAATATGTGAATCAGCTGTCAGGGATCGGTGGGAAGCTGCTGCGAAGATCTGCCATCGGAGATCTTCGGTTTGACAGGCGCCTGACAAATGGAGAGGACACCCTGTTTTTGTACTACTTTATCCGAAATCAGATCCGGACTGCCTATCTGCGGAAGGACTGGTACTATTACAGGATCCATCCGGAGAGTGTGACACAGTCTTCAGCGACGCGAAGGGGAAAGCGATATTTTGAAAGCAGCAGAAGGATCCGTGACGAAGAATACAAAAGAGGGAATACGGATTTTGCGCTGACCTGGGAACGGTTTGGTATCGGGCAGATCGAGAAAAACTATGAGATGCTGAAAAATGCAGGGGATCAAAAGGGCTGCAGAAGCTTGAGAGAGCTTGCGGCCAAAGAGAGAAGGCATCCCATGTTCCAGCAGCTTGCCCTAAGTGAAAAGCTGCTGTATGACCTGTGCTTCTTTTGCCATTCCATCTTTGTCCCGGTCAACCGCCAGGTGCCCGGGCTGCTGAAATGGAAGGAGGCATTTACGATGGGAAAAAGGCATTCGGATATTGGGATCATTACGTTCCATTGTTCCAATAATTATGGCGCGATGCTGCAGGCTTATGGTTTGAAAACCTTTCTGCGCAGAAATGGGAAACAGACGGATATCGTCCGTTATGAGCCATTTTATATGACCGGCAGGCATTGGTGGATCCCTTATACGCCGATCAAGGGACTGAAAGGACGGATATGGGGAATGTTCAATATGTGGAATGAGTTCAGGATCCATCTGCAGTCAAAGGAGGACTTTTCCAGGCGGCTGAGTAATATGAACTATTTCAGATATAAGTACCTGGTAGATAAAAAGCAGAGAAAGGTCTTATCCTTAGCAGGCCTGAAAAGGCTGAAATATCCATATTATGTGGTGGGAAGCGACCAGATCTGGAATCCGGATATTACCTGCGGGCTTCGCAAAGCATATTTCGGCGCTTTTGATAATAAATGGAAGAAGAAAGTCATTTCCTATGCGGCCAGCTTTGGCGGGGCGGAGCTTGCACGGCGTCATGACAAGGAATTTGCGAAACTGGTCCGCCATCTGGATGCCGTATCTGTCCGGGAGGAAGCTGCAGTCCCGTATGTGGAAAGGCTTTATGGAAAAGAAGTGACAGCCGTTCTGGATCCGGTATTCTTCCTGAAAAAGGAGTCCTGGCAAAAGGTGGAAAGGATTCCGGACAGAGTGAAGGACAGAAGCTACATTCTGGTTTATGTTACGGAGCCGAATCAGGCAATGTCGGATTATGCGAAGAAGCTCTCCCAAGAAACAGAGCTTCTCGTTATCGAGGTGCGTGCCGGACAGCTGGGGACCAATGCGGGCTTTGAAGTGGACCACACGGTAGGGCCTGCGGAATTTTTAGGGTATATCCACAAGGCAGAGTATGTGGTATCCAATTCCTTCCACGCGGTGGCGTTCAGTATGATCTATGAGAAGCGGTTTATTGCGTTTGTACACAGCCGTCTGGGAGCCAGGGTGAGGAATATTATCGACATTCACGGACTGCGGGACAGGCTGTGTGAAGAGAAACCGGTGATCGATATCCATGATGAGATAGACTGGGAGAATGTAAGAAAGAGGACGAAGGAAAGCGTGAGGGCATCCGGTGAGTTCCTGCTGAAACACTTGGAAACCGGAGAATAAAAGGTGCGGATATGAAAAAATTATATGTGAAAAAGAAGGAATGCTGCGGCTGCGGCGCATGTGTAGATGTCTGTCGGAAGGATGCGGTTCGGATGGTCATTGACCGGGAAGGCTTCCGCTATCCGAAGATTGACGGGGGATTATGCGTGGACTGCGGGCGATGTGAGGATGTATGCCCCATCAAAAAGCAGAGTCCGAAAAAAGAGGCATCCCGGCAGTATTTTGCTGTACAGGCAAAGGATGAGAACGTACGGTATGCCAGTTCCTCCGGCGGAATGTTCCCAATCCTTGCGGAATATGTATTTCGGCAGCAGGGCGTTGTTTACGGCGCTGCCTATGATAAAAACATGAGAGTGGTACACAGGGAAATTTGCGGCAGGGAAGAGCTGGATTCGGTGAAGAGGACCAAATATGTCCAGAGCAGTATGAAGGGAATCTACCGAAAGATCGAGACCCAGCTGAAGAAGGAGCAGTGGGTACTGTTTTGCGGAACGCCCTGCCAGGCGGAAGGCTTAAGGCTTTATCTGAAACAACCGTATCCAAAACTGATCCTGGCGGATCTGGTCTGCTATGGAGTGCCTTCCCCGGGAATCTGGGGAGATTACGTGAAGCACCTGGAGGGGAAGCGCGGCGGAAAAATGACAGATTTTTCATTCCGGGATAAAAGGATGCGCGACAGCGGGCATACCTGTGCCTATGTGATCGACGGACAGGAGTATTTCGGCTCCCTATATGCGGATGAATATTGCAGGATGTACTTTACCAATCATATCCTGCGTCCGTCCTGCCATGACTGTAAATTCTGCACGGTGGAGAGGAACAGTGACATTACGATTGGGGACTTCTGGGGGATTGAGAAGGTGAAGCCGGAGATCGACGACGGTATGGGAACCTCGCTGGTCATCCTCCATACGGAGAAGGCCCGGGACATATGGGAAGCAGTCCGGGATGAGGTTTCCTGGTTTGCCTGTGAGGAGAGGGATGCGCTCCAGCCGCGGCTGACAGATCCGACAGAGGCAGCGAAAAGCAGAGGTTTGTTTATGACCTCTTACAGGATGCTGTCATTTTCACAGCTTCTGAGACTTCATAAGGTGCTTGCGTTAGGCAGAGCATTGTTAAAGAAGCTGAAGAAATAGATATCGCTGTGGAAGAATGGAGCAGCTGTGCAATGGCAGAACTTAAATGGTAACTGTTCGAAGCAGGATACCTTGATGAATCAAAGGGGAAATGATATGGCGGAAATGTTCAGATATTTGACAGGAATTTTGGACACAAGAGAGCAGAAGATATGGAAGGTATATGCGGTTTTCAGTTTGATCAGCCCGATTGTAGATATTTTCAGCTTTTCTGTGATTATTTATATCATCAATATTGTAGTGCGTGAAAACGGAGCGGATCCGAAGCTGACTGCATTTACCTTTTTTATGGTGCTTGTGTCCATATTAAAATGCCTTTTTGAATTGTATAAGAGCAAGATTGCGAATCGATTTGTGTATGACGGCGCGCAGAAGCTGTCTATGAAGATTTATGAACTGCTGATCAAAGAGGAGTTGATGGAGCACAATAAGAAGAGTGCCATCCAGGCGATGAATATTGTGCGCAATGATACGACAAACTGTATCCAGATCATTACAGACTTCATTGAAGCCGTGATCAATGGGATTACCATGGCGGGATTTGCGGCGGTGCTGATCTATGTCTCCAGGTGGATCGGGATCGCAAGCTGTGTGATCCTTCTGCTCCTTATGGCTCTGATTTTTTTTCGGACTCGAAAGAGGATGCAGGATTACGGGGAAAAGAGCAGGGCCTGTTCGATTAAGGCAAACTCCCAGATCACCATAGCCTACGGTTCATTTAAGGAAATGAAGATCGATGATCGATCTGCCTTTGTACTGAGCAAATATGAGGACGCGAGCCAGGCATTTGCACAGGTCCAGGGGGAATTCAAGTATAAGATCAGCAGTATCGCGGTGATTCTGCAGAATTCTATTATGGCGGCTATGTTTGTGATCCTTGCGGTGATCCTGGTGTTTGGGACGAACCTTGCGGCGATCCTGGCGCCCATGGTGGTGTATATCACGGCATTGGTCCGTATGTTGCCGATGGCATACAACATCCTGAACGGAATGAATAAGATCGAATTTGCGAAAAAGCCTTATGAGGCTGTGAAAGAAGCAATGGCGGATTACACCCGGATGAAGGAAGAGGAAGAACGCTCTGAAGCGGTTCGGCAGAAAAAGCTGACCCTTCAAAAGGGGGTTTCTGTCAGAAACCTGACCTTTGGATATACTGACAGGGCGCAGATATTTCAGGATGCTTCGATAGATATACCGGTGGGGTGCTCCATTGCGGTGATCGGAGCATCGGGCGCGGGAAAAACGACCTTTGTGGACCTGCTTCTGGGCCTTTTGAAGCCCCAGGGCGGCCATGTCTTTTTTGACGATTATGATATCGTGACCCAGTCGGACGAGGAAGGGCCGTGTAAGGCCAGCATGGGAGAAATGGTCAGCTACATTCCGCAGACGGTTTATCTGAACGGGGAGACGATACGGAATAACGTGGCCTTTTTTGAAGAGGAAGAGGAGATTGATGACGCGCGGGTGATTGAGTGTCTCAAATGTGCCCAGATCTGGGAGGATGTTCAGAACATGGAGGATGGGGTACATACTTTGATCGGCGCCAATGGAATCACTCTGTCCGGAGGGCAGAGGCAGAGGATTGCGCTGGCAAGGGCGCTGTATAAGGATTTTGAGCTTCTGGTTATGGATGAGGCTACGGCCGCGCTGGACATGGAGACGGAAAAGGCAGTCATTGATTCCATTCGCCAGATCAAGGAGAATAAGACGCTGATCATGGTGACCCACCACATGAGTTTGGCAAATGAATGTGACGTGGTGTACCGGATCGAAGATAAGAAAATTGTGCAGGTAAGATGATTGGAAATAATATGCAGAAGCGTTGTTTGCGGCGGTGATTCTGTATATAGAAGGAGGGGCGGATGGATCAGAAGCAATATGAATACAACGCAGGCCGGGTATCCATAGTGACTCCGGTCTACAACGGGGAGACGCATTTGGCAAAAATGTTGGATTCCGTGCTGGCTCAGACTTACCCGGATGTGGAGATGATCCTCGTGGATGACGGTTCAGCGGACGGTACGGTCAGAGCAGCGCAAAATTATAGTGAGAAATTTGAGGAAAAAGGGTATGGATACCGGATCGTCCGGGCGGAGCATAAAAATGCGTCCGCGGCGATCAACCAAGGGCTGCCCTTTGTGTCGGGGGAATATCTGATCTGGCCGGACAGCGACGACTATCTGGAACCGGAATCCATCCGGCGCAGGGTAGATTTTCTGCGGCAGCATCCGCAGTATGCGTGCGTCCGGTCGCTGTCCTATTACTTTGACGAGGAGACAGGGACAAGAAGCGAAAAGGCGGACGAGCAAAGAGGAGACCTGAAAAAGCTGGATCTGTTTTGGGACATTTTAGAATCCAAAACCTTTGTCTGCTGCGGATGCTATATGCTGCGGACGAAGGCATTTTTTGAGGTGTACCCGAAGCGGCGGATACCGGAATATGATGTGGGGCAGAATTTTCAGATGCTGCTGCCGTTTATGTACCGGCATCAGTGCCCTACGATTGAAGAGGAGCTGTATGGGGTTGCGGTCAGGGAGGGCAGTCATTCCAGGACGGTATTGACCCAGGCGCAGGAAGAGAAAAAGTACAGGGATTATGAAAAGCTGGTGGATGAGATCGCGGAAAACTGCGGGATCACGGACCGGGAATCGAGAGAACGGATCCTCTGCTGGAAGGCAAGGCGCAGATATCAGATCGCCCTCAAGTACGGCCGCAAAAAGGCTGCGGCCAATGCGCTGGTCTGGCTGCACAGGTGCGGCGGATTCCGTGTCAGCGAAGCGCTCAAGGAGATCATCTGGCTCTATTTTGTGAATGGCTGGGTGGAAGAGAAGATTTATCCCATATACCAGAAAATCACCAGCAGGAAATGATAGGGCAGGCAGAGTCCGATGGGTTTTCAAGCATTTCTCTGCCTGATTGATGCAAGATTTTCTGGCATATCGAAGAAGACGATGATTTAGAAATCGTTTCCTTTCAGATGCCTGTAGCTGGCCCGGCAGATCAGATCTGCCATGCGGTAGCATTTCAGGCGGAAGAAGAAAACTAGGATTTTTCTCGGCAGTATCCCGCTTTTCAGGTTATACTTCATGGCCTTCCGGTAGATCGCATTTTTCTGCATTGCAGCGCACATCCGGCATTTTGTCCGGTAGGATCTGGGGCTTAAGGGGCTGAATACCTCCCAGATCAGGACGTAGGTCAGATTTTCAAGGCAATAAGATTCGTATGCGGGTTCCAGAAGGGGGAGCATATGGCAGTGCTCTAAAAGCTGCTTTAACTGCCGCAGCAGCCTTGCATGGTTCTTAAGAAGTCCGGACCGGAAGCCATGGGTCGCGGAGCCCATATGGATATCATAATAGTAAACGGGAATTGAGGTATATGCACAGGAACTGGCCCTGAGCTGGTACTCCAGATTGAACAGCAGGTCTTCCCCGACGGTCAGGCCGGGAGAGAAGCGGATGGAATACCGGTCGATGATGGATTTTCGGTAGGCCCTTGCACAGGGAGTTCGGAAATCGGCGCTTCCGCCTGCGTACAGGGGCTGCGGCACAAGGATCCGCCTGATCAGTTCCTGCATTTCTTTCCCCTGAAAGGTCAGGGTACGGACCGGATAAGCCGCAGAAGCCTGCCCTGCGATGTGCTTGGAAAAATCAAACAGCAGCAGGTCTTTATCCTGATGGATTTCTTTGGCGATCAGGCTCAAGAAATCTTTGGAAATGAAATCATCGGAATCAACAAATACGATCCATTCTCCGTGACAATGGTCCAGACCGGTGTTTCGGGCGGAGGAAACGCCCTGATTTTTCTGATGGATGACTTTGACGCGGCTGTCCTGCCGGGAATATTCTTCGCATATGGCCGGACTGCTGTCGGTGGATCCGTCGTTGACCAGAAGGATTTCAAAATTATCACAGGCAGAATGTAAGATGGAATCGATACAGCGGCGGAGATATTTTTCAGTGTTGTAGACAGGGATTATTATGGAAATCATGTTTTTCATCCTTTCGTTTGGGTGGAGAATGGAAGTTACAGGGCACGCCTGGTCAAGATATGACCTGTAACGAATGAGAATGTGTCATATACTGCGGACAGCATCCTCAGCTTCATATATTTAATATAATATAGCTGCTGTAAAAAAACAATGGTAAGATTACGAACTAAAATCGTAAATAGAAAGAATGAGAAGGCTGTATCAGTAACGGCAGGAATTCTTTTGTCAAAAAGAGGAACATATTTTATGAGGGGTTCCGGGAAAAGGAGCAGTGAATCAATTGGGTACAGATGAAAAAAAAGACGGAAAACAGTTGTCACAAAAAGGGACAGGAAAAAAAATCAAATACGGAATTATAGTTTTTATCGTATTGCTTTTGATCGGAGGCTTTGTGGTTACTATGAGGAGAGAGCCGCTGGATGAGCCGCCGATTGATAATCCGGATTACAGGATCGTGATCCGGACCAATGAATTTGCGGAGGTGTTC
This sequence comes from Lachnospiraceae bacterium, assembly GCA_009911175.1. The sequence continues at coordinate 22,769 of QXWX01000097.1, forward strand.
CACCCGGACATGGAGATTTCGGCAGTCGGGGGAATGACGCTTTATTATGGGGAAGAAAGCCAGGAGGTAGCTGCAGGGGAGATTGAGAAATTTACTCCAGATGATCCGAGATTCGAAGATGGTGAGGATAAGATCAGGATCACTGCCAACGATGGAGGGGAGATCACCCTGCACAGTATCCAGAGGGCATATGGAACGCCGTCTTATGCGGGAACTATCGAGCTGCGCCGGACAGAGGAAGGGCTGGTAGTGATCAATGAGCTCCCCCTGGAAAAATATTTATGCAAGGTTGTACCCAGTGAAATGCCTTTTTACTATGAACTGGAAGCGCTGAAGGCCCAGGCAGTCTGTGCGAGAAATTTTGCGTATAAGCAGATCATGGACCCCGGATATCCGGAATATGAGGCAATCCTGGATGACAGCAACGCGCGCTATCAGGTATATGGAAACTGTCAGGAGGATGCGTTTGTGAATCAGGCGATCGAAGAGACAAAGAATCAGGTCATGCGTTACAAAGGCAGGCTGGTTACAACACTTTATTTTTCAACCTCCTGCGGATATACGACAGGACTGGAGGCATGGGGAACAGAAGAGGACGAGGCCAGCCGGTATCTGAAATCCGTAGAGGTAAAGGGAGACGATGGAGACTATGAGGCAGAGATTCCGTGGTATAGATGGGAGATCCGGATTCCTGTGGAGACATTGTCGAGTCAGGTGAGCTTAAATACGGAGACGGACATTGGCACCATTCAGGATATCGAGATCACGAAGACCGGGGACGGCGGGATTGCGCTTGAAGTCAGGATTACCGGCGACAAAGATACGGTAACAGTGGAAACGGAAAATAAGATCCGGAAGGCTTTGGGCGGTACAGGCGCTGAGGTTGTAAGACAGGACGGATCTGTCGAACCAGGTACAGCAATGCTTCCGAGCGCATTCTTTACGATTGAAAAGGAGGGGGACGCATTTGCGGTTTCGGGAGGCGGATTTGGACACGGAATCGGAATGAGCCAGAATGGCGCCAATGAGATGGCAAAGAAAGGGAAGAACTGCGAGGAAATACTGAGTTTGTTCTTTTATGACGTAAAGGTTGAAACGGAGGAATGAATGTAAAATGTTTACATTTGTAGTTACATGCTATAACCAGGCGGAGGTTGTGACACATGCCCTGGAAAGTATCCGATATCAAATCTGCAGATTCGGAAAGGATCAGAAGTTTCAGCTGATCGTGGCGGATGACGGATCGGAGGATTCAAGCTGTGAGGTCATAGAACAGTGGATTACGGGGAATAGGGATATTTTTGAAAGGGTGGACAAGCTCTTTCGGGAGAAAAACGCCGGAATATGCAAAAATTATGCGGAGGCTTTAAGAATTGTAAAAGGAGACCGCTTCGTTGTTCTGAATGGTGACGATCTGTTTTCACCATACAATTTATTTGGGGTTACGGACCTGCTGGATGAATATGATATCGTATGCACTGCGTTTATAAAATTTACCGGTTCCGGTGATATGATCCGAACCTATGCTACCTACCTGGATGTGGTGCTGCAAAACTTTATCCGCGGGGGGATTCTTCGCCGTTCTATAAAGCTTGGCTGTGCGGTCATGGGGACGGCAGTGTACCGGAAGGAGCTGCTGACGGAAGAGGTATTTGATTTTATCCTGCGTTTCAGGACCGTCAATGACCGGGCCTGCTTTCAGAAGATCGTGGATGATCATGAGGAGCTCAGGGTATGCTATGTGAATCGGCCGTTTATTTTGTACCGGATATCGGAAAATTCGATTTCCAATTTTAACAGTCCAAACAGGCGGCTGCATAATCAGGAGGTTGCGCAGCTGTGCCGGGAGGAACGAACGTCAGAACAATCCGTTTTTTTTAGGGTAATGCTTTATCTACAAGAAAAATCTGCGGCAGTCAGGGCAAATCCAAATTATTTTGTGAGACTGATGCGTTTTTTTTCACCATATTATTTTATTATGCTGTGGTTATTCCTGAAAAACTATCGGGAGATTGTCAGGATGGAGCATGAACTGATTGATCCGTTCTGGAAGCATTGCAGTGATTTTTCATCTAAAATAAAAAAACGTGCTGAGAAATCTGCATGTTGCAGCAAAAATAAGGATCATCTATGAAATTTTAATAATTATGTGAACTTGCGGTGAACCAGGTTACATTACTGGAAGGGATGTGCTATACTGGACAAAATAAATCGAAGGAAAGGGGGAGTAAAATGTTAGATGCAAAAGATTTAAAAGCAATTGCGGAATTGATCAATGCTCGGGCGGGGGAGACAGAGAAGCACCTGGAATCGTTGCTCGACACGAGAATCCAACAGACGGAAGAGCTGCTCGACACGAGAATCCAACAGACGGAAGAGCTGATCGACAGCAGAATCCAACA
>QXWX01000098.1 GCA_009911175.1 Lachnospiraceae bacterium
AAACTTTGAAAAATTGGCTGACAATGAATATATACGCAATTAGACAAAACTAACTCAAAATCACCTTTTAAAGCTGAACGACTTTCCAGATATTTGACATGCTTGTAAATAATCCGGCAAAAGAATATATTTCAGCAAATACTAATGCAAGCCAATACCCTTTCTTCATTCGTGCCACCAATGCTATGATACCGATATCATCTGCCAGTAACTGGATTTCCGAAAGAATGTGACTGGATATCAGGATCGTTTTCCCACGCTCAACACTCAAATCTTTAATAAAATCCCTGACCTCAGCAATCAAGTGTTGATTTTATTTATACCATCCCCCTTTATAAAAACACTGACACACCCTCCGGGAGTGTCAAAAGACAAGAATAGCAAGCACTGCCCATGTCCGGACACATGGGCGAAATTCCCCATACTTCCCTACCGTCCGTATGATGAAATTTCCATAGGGAAGTATCCCTAACCCTCTTTGGTTTTCTTTGCGTTTTTCTCTGCAAGTCCTTGACCTTCCCCCGCAGATTTGCTACAATAACACATGGATAATTCTATCCAAAACAACTGAACAGACACGAAACCAGACTGTTGTAAACCGAACAAGTTACAGCAGTTTTTTTATGCCCAAATTCAGAAAGGACGATGTAAAAATGGCAAACAGGACACGCACCAACCGGAATGAATTTCACTTGAATGACAAGGAGCAGTACATCCTTGACGAGAAGTTTAAGCTGTCCGGCATGAAAAGCAAATCGGCTTTTATCCGGAAGCTGATTCTATACGGATATGTCTATGACGTGGATTACAGTTTTTTACGGGAATACAATACGGAGTTGGGGCGGATCAGCTCTAACCTGAACCAGATTGCAAAAAGAATTAACAGCACAAATCACATCTATCAGGAAGATATGGACGAAGTAAAGGAGTTGATGAAACAGGTATGGCAATCACAAAAATCCATGCTATCACAGCAACCGTTGATAAAGCGGTAGCCTACATATGCAACCCGGACAAAACAGACGGAAACATCTACATTTCTTCCTACGCCTGTGCGCCGGAAACCGCAGCGATTGACTTCAAATACACCTTAGACCACTGCCGGGAAAACAGCCCCAACAAAGCCTATCATCTGATACAGGCTTTCGCTCCCGGTGAGGTCAGCTTTGACGAAGCGCACCAGATAGGGAAAGAGCTTGCGGACAAAGTTTTAGAGGGGAAATATTCTTACGTTGTCACTACCCACATTGATAAAGGTCACGTCCACAACCATATTATTTTCTGCGCCGCCGACAACATAGAACATGACAAATACCACGACTGTAAACAGACGTATTACCGCATCAGAAAATTAAGTGACGAGCTGTGCAGTGAGCATAATCTTTCTGTCATTATCCCCGGTGGGGAGCGTAGTAAAAAATACAACGAATGGCAGGCAGACAAAAACGGGACAGCATGGAAAACGCAGATAAGAAAAGACATCAATGCCGCCATAAAAGCATCGTCTACCTATGAAGAATTTCTACTCCTGATGCGGGCAAAAGGTTATGAGATAAAAGGCGAAACCTTTGGGGAAGATGCACCCAAATTTATCTCGTTCCGTCCACTCGGCAAAGACCGCTTTGTGCGTGGCAGTATGAAATCACTCGGCAAAGAATATACAAAGGAACGCATCAAAGAACGGATTGAATTAAAACGGGAACGGAAAGCAGTTATCCCGAAAAGAGATTATTCAGATAGGCGGTTGATTGACACCTCTGATGAGAAATTCCAGAACAGTCCGGGGCTGCAGAGGTGGGCAGCGGTTGAAAATTTGAAGGTTGCAGCACAGGCATATAATGAAGTGGGTTCCATAAAAGAACTGGAACAAAAGATCGCCGCCACAGCCGCCACCGGAAAAGAAGCGAAGCAGACAGTCCGCAAGCTGGAAAACCGCATCAAAGACCTTGCGGAAATCATCAAATATGCGGAACAGTATAAAGCAAACAAGGCTTACAATATCGCCTATAAAAAGGCTAAAAACCCCGACGCATATTTCCGGAAACACGAGAGCCAGATCATTCTTTATAGCGGCGCAAGGCGTATGCTGGAACAGGCAGGCATCAACTTAAAAGGCTTGAACATTGACAAGCTGAAAGCAGAATATCAGGAGCTGACCGCACAGAAGAAAGAACTGACCGCCACTTACAAAAACTGTGACAAAGAGGTGAAATCTCTGAACCGGAAACTGGATAACCTGAACCAGTATCTAGGGCGCACAGAGCCGCCAAAAAACGCACAGGAACAGCCAGACCGGAATAGTAACCCTGCCCGGTAGTATCCTGCCCTAAAAGGGCTTTAAAAAGCAAAAAAAGCATCGTGGACAGTGTGCATAACTCCCCATTCCACTATGGACAACACTATTCACAGCATATGGAAAAGCAAAAGCAGCTTTCCCACATCCTGCAAACAGTGTTGCCCACAGCTCCATAAGACAGGGAGTTATACACACTGCCCACAATGCCGGCTACGGCGGAATCCCACTCTTTCCTTACTATCTATTTCTAAAATCAGAAAAATTTCTTGCAGACAAGACCGTTTTCATGTAAGATAATCTACAAATCCGCAAAAAAATAGGAGCGCCGAAGCACCCCTATCTCCTAAACCCTCTTGCAAAATCCGCAGTGTTGGTTTATAATCATCATAGAAGCCGAAGGATATTTGCACGTCCGACGGTTGTACAATCGGAAACTTATAAAGCGTAAAAATTACGGATTACAAGGCTATCCTCTATTGCAGTAGAAGATAGCCTTTTCCGTTACTTGCGGTTGTGTTTATTGTCTATGTATGTTAATGCTGCGAAAATGACCAACAGCAGTGTAAGTATTTCAAGTGTGTCCATACCGACCTCCTTTCCGTTTCCAGAAAGGACAACCGCAGACTATCCCTACTCGCTCTAATCTGACTAAGAGAATTATAGCACGTTATGTCGAATAATGCTATAAAAGTTTTGCGTTGATCACTCTGCCGCTTCCAGCGCCACCTCTGCAAATTCTTCATCGCTCATGGTTTCCAGTTTCCCTAAAACCTGTCCGGCAAGCTCCACCATGTCGCTGTCCTGTATGTGGGGAATCACATTCTTTATGTCGGCAATCATGCCCGTCCTGTCCTGCCCCTCAAACACGCACATCAAATTGATTTCTTCCACTGTAAATTTATCCATAGCTTATATCTCCCTCTCCGATTTTTTCTCCGTTCCCTTTTCCGGGACTTCTCTTTCTGCCTTATCCCTCTGCTCGATGACCGCCTTTTTCTCCGCCAGTTTTTCCTTTATGGAAACTCTGCCTGTCTGCTTTTCCTCTTTCGGCTTCTCGTTGTTCAGGACGTTATCAATCATGTTATAGTTACATTCTTCCAGTTCCTCGACCTTTGCAAGCGGCTTGTATTCCGCCAGCCTGTCTAACAGCTCTTTCGCTTTCCTTGCGGTCTGTACGCTCTCACTGTCATCAAGCTCCGTACCTTTCCCCAAAATATCCGTCATGCCTTCCCTGATACTGTCTGAAATGAGCGCATTGAGGAAGTCATTGAGATACCCTGTATTCCCGCTTCTGATGTCCTCTGTAATGTTTGCAATCTGCGCTTCCCTGTCCTCCACTGTATGATTGTATTGATAAGTGTCATAATCGTAGGAAAGCTGGTCTATCTCCGCAGCAAGGAAAGCCGCCTGCCACTTCTCCAGAGAACCCCTGACCTCTATATCCGGCAGCTTGTCGATCAGCTCCGCAATGACCTCCACCGCCTTCGGATTGTCCGTAATATCCGGCACATAGTCCAGAATCTCCAAATCCGCAACCCTTCCGGATATAATATCCATCTGCATATCCTCATAAGGTTCTGTCCCTTCCGTATGGATATTGATGCCGATGCTTGGGATACCATTCATCCGCTCCGGTGGTATCTGGTTGAAAATGGCGATTGCTTCCTCCACGCCTGCGATATTCTCATGGTATTCTCCGAAATTATGGAACTCCCCGCACTCTGCCACTGTAAGGGTGACAACCGTCTGTTTTTCCTCCTGTATCTGCTCTGCGGCTTTCTCCTGCATGGCGGCACGTTTTTCCTCAAGATAGGCTTCCACACCCGGAAGATATTCCCCAAGCGTCCCGGTCTTTCCCTCCGTAATGGGATTGATGTCTACCTGAACGCCGCCGATTTTAAAACCGTCCTCGTTAAAGGCATTGAACAGGGCATCTTCATTTTCCCCGCCCCGGTACTCCACTACCACATCAAGGTCAGAACCAGCTCCCTCTAAACCTCTGCACCTGCTCCCGGATACCGCCATATCCACAAGCTCTATATCCATCCCATACTCGTCAATTTTGGACTGTAAATAGGCGTAAACACTCATTTCTATATCTTCCTGCGTCTGCCCGTTGACAGGGTTAAATAATTCCTCAGTTCTGGCTTTAAAATCAGCTATCACTTTGCTTTCCGCCGCTTCCGGCGCTTCGGCTCTGATACGTTCCTCAAGCTGCCCTTTTGCCGCCTGTTCTGCCTTTTCTATCAATCCGTCATAATCAATCGGTATCAGTTCATCGTCAGTGCGGATACTGCCCTCCAAACTGCTCCTGTGCGCCGGCTCTTTCAAATCCGTCACAATCTCGCCAAGTGCCTGTCTGATTGTTATATCCGGATTGTCATATACGCCCCCGTCCAGTTCCCGGTAGTCCATATCATAAATAGTGTAATCATACCCCTCAGTGGCTTCCTGAATACTGATGTATCGGTCTGCCAGACGGAAGGCAAGCTCTGTTTCTTCTCTGCCCATTGTCTGGCTTTTGGTGTCTATGTACGGATTTTCCCAATCCGTAAACGGTACATCTTCCACGATATGCTTCTGGTTGTCTGTGGGCATGAGATGTTCCATTTTCCCCTGTCCATAGAGGGCATCAAACCTGTCCATATAGAGGGAAATATCGTCAAGACCGCTGCTCTTTAGCTGGTACTCAAACCGCTGTTTCACAAAATCCTTTATTTCCTCCGGTGACATTTCCCGGTGAACCCGTACCTTGTCAAAGCCGACCTCGTGATTTAAAGTCTGCAAATCCTCCATGAAGCGGCTGCTTTCCTCTGCCGCCCTGCTGTGCGTAAAATCCAGTGACAGACAGTTTTCATGGTTTCTGACGTGGATCAGGTCAAACTCGCTGCCATTGACGTTGAAGCCGAAAGTTGCCCTTGCCATATCCGGCTTTTCCTCCATATCTTTTCCCCGGTACTCCGCAAATTTCGCCACCGCTTCCGGAAGGCTGTCAAAACGCTCCAGCCTGCTTTTTTCCGGACTGTTCTCCGCCCATGTGGATAAATCCTCAATGACATAATAGGAAACCTTATCATTGTCCGGCTCCGTCGCTATATTTTCTTCTGCTGCTCCCTCTGGAATTTCCGCTGTTTCTTCCATGACCGGAGCTTTCTCTGCGCTGACTTCCGCTGATACGGAAAGTTCCTTTGTAAACTCCGGTATCTCCCTGTAACCTACGGAATCCACATAATGGCTTGTGTTCTCCCCGTCCTGATGCAGCACCACCACATCACTGACAGAAAGGGAATGCCCGGTAAAATCTGCCGGGTGGTCTATGTTAAACTTGGTATAAATATCTTCAAGGCTCATGCCCTCCGTAAACTCCCCGGTATAAACCAGCGTGTAATTCTCTCTGGAAACCTGGATACCTTCTTTTTCAAGGTAATCCATATTCATAAAGCGAATATCCCTTGTTTCCTCCGTATCTTTAAGCTGGTAGATGCCAAACCTGCTCTCATTTCCATATAAAAGCTGTGCTTCCCGGTTGGGTTCGCTGTCCTCTAATTCCTGCTTCATGGACTGGTATTCCAGATAGGCGTTCCAATCGCTTTTTTCCACGCCGAACAGCCCGTCATGCCCCTGTAATGCCGCCTTATCCTCCACAAGCGTTTCTGAACCGTCTGCGTGGAGCTGGTACACTGACACGTCCTCCCCAAACAGCTCCGATGCCCTGTCCTTTGTCAGAGGGAGCATTTCATCCCAAGAATATCCGTATTCATGCATCTGTGATAACCCCACCATACCGTCCGGAAGGAAGTCAATTTCTTCCTCCGCCGCCTTGATTGTTTCCAAAAGCAGCGGTAAATCGTCTTTCTGCTCCGCAAGGGAATGTGCAAGGGAAGTTGTCTTATACATATCGTCCAGCTTATAAGCGTGGTTCATAATCAGGTTGCTCTCATCGGTGTCATACACCGACCTGTGAAATTCCATACGGTTAATGAGCTGCTCCGCCTGCATCATTACTGGAAGTTCCGAAGCGGTATGCACTTCCCATGCGCTCATATCCACATCAAAATCATAGAACTGCGGATAACCGTCATTTATTCCCCCGCTTCTCATAATCGGGACAAACTCAAGACCTCTCTCCTGCAGATAATCCAGAACATTTCCATTCCACTCATTTTCTTGCAAAAATGGTATTGCATATAAAACATTTGCCACCTCCGACTGCATCTCTGCAATCTTAATGGTTTCATATTCCCCGCTGTCCGGCGTGGAGATTCTCACAATCACATCGCCATACTCTATCGGAATGTTGGCTTTTTCCCGTTCTTCCTGCAATGCCTTATAATCGGTTATCTCATGGGTATCCGTATCATAGGCATAGTCTAAATGGTATTCCTCTACTTCCTCACTCCGTTCATTGGCAAGCAGCGTTACCCATGCCCCGGCTCTTTCAAGGTAAGCTTCCACGCTCTGCCTGTCATCGTCATTCATGGCAGACAGCAGATTAAATATTTCTGTCCTTTCCATGCCCTTAACATTCAAAAGATCATATTTGGAACGGTCTGTATTCGACACAAGCAGAATCATATCCTCCTGTGACTGTTCTGCAGCACGTTCTTTCTCAATCTCCAGAAGTTGTGCTTCAATCCCCTTTATCAACTCCGAGGAAGTCCGGCGTATCGTGTCGAGGGAAGATTTTAACTCCGGCATTTCTTTTCCGCTGCTCCACCCGGCGATATACCCAAAAGAATAATCGGACGTGTCAATCCCAAAATGCTGGCAGACGGTGTAGGCGATGCTCTCCGCTTCTACCTCTTTTGTTTCCCGGTCTTTGATAGTCCCCGTTTCCTGTTCTACCTCTTTTGCATGAAGCTTTGCGTGTGCCACCTCATGGACTCCGGTTTTTGCGGTCTGCGTTTCACTCATGCCCTCCTTAATGGCGATAGGGTGGTTTAAGTCAATAAAATAGCCTTTCCTGTCCCCCTCCATGCCCTCATATCGGATTGGGACAGGGGAAACCCTGCTAAGCGCTTCCATAAAATCCTGATAACGCTCCACATTCCCATGCAGCTCATTCACGCCAAGTCCGGGAAGCTCTTTTCCGTCCGTCTGCGAATAATCAAACACTGTAACAACACGAAAGGCGGGTATCTTTATCTCCACTTCCTCCATGACGGGCATCCCGTCCCGGTCAAGCACAGGCTCATTTGTCACCGGATCAATCTTCTCCTGTTCCTCTTTGATTTTATAAGGTGCGGGCGCAAGGATACGGATACCCCTTTCGCCCTTGTTTACATGGCGTTCAAAATTCCTCTGCCATGCCTTGTACCCGGCAACATATGTCGCATCCGGGCATTGCATCTCTATGAGCTGGATATTGTTTGCGCTGTAATTATGGAATTTTGACATGGTATTCAGGTAGCTTTTGTACTTCTCCCCCTCAAACAGCTCTTTCAAGCCTTCCTCGAGCCTGTCCGTTATCTCCTTTACTTTCTGTTTCTCGGTTCTTGCGTCTGCCATATGGTTATCTCTCCTTTTCCTCCACAAAAACAGGGGACAGATAAGTTTCCCTGTCTGCCCCCGTTTTGGATATTTTTATTTGCTGCTAATTTTATAAACTTTCCTCTTTGCTTTTCGCCTTTGCCTTGTCCGGCTCCGGCGCTTTCTTCTGCTGTCCCGCCTTTTCCTTCATCTGCGACAGCTTATCCTTTACGGACACCCGCCCGCCTTTCTCCGCTTCCTTCCCAGCGTCCAGACGGTCAGAGAGCCGATCCAGCTTTTCAAATACCTGATCTGCCGCATCAATTTTTTTCCGAAGGTTCTCCACCGCCTTTTTTACAGGCGTATTGACTGCCCTTGTCAGACCGACACCCGTTTTCTCATCCGATACCTCTTTCGTGCCTTTCCCGGCTAACAGCCTGCCCACGTTGGAAACGCTGTTCCCAATCTGTTTCAGTTCGTCCCCAATGCTGTCAATCTGGTTGGCTGTCTTTTCAAAATCCGTCATCACGTCAACCAGACGTTCCCTGTAACCGGAAAGCATGGACTTCACGCCGGAGATTCCTTTCTGGAGAACCTTGCACATCTCCGCTTTTCCTTTTTCCTTAAAGGTGTTGACCGCCTGTGACGCTGTTTCCACCAGACGGTTTCTTACCGCTGTCAGGCGCTCCGACAGGCTCGTGATTTTTTCCTGAAGGTGAGCCACTTTATCCATGAGGTTCTCTTTCACTGGTTTTGGCTGATTCTCCTGCATCTGTGAAAGCTGTTCCCGGACACCCTGTAATTCATCAACCATTGCGCTAAGCTGCACCTGCATACCCGCTACATACCAGAAAATCCCCATAAAATCTTGTGACTGCTCTTTCATGTTCTGCTGGTTAAGCAGCTCCATGAACTGCTTTAATGCGTCATTTTCCTCCATGACCTGTTTTGTGTTCTGTTCTGCTGTTTCCATTTTTGCCCTCCTTATAAACTTTCCTCTTTTCCTTTTCCCTTTGAAATATCCGGCTTTTCCGGCGCTTTCTGCCCATATGCCTTTTCCCGCATCTCGGCAAGTTTCTCTTTTACGGAAATACGTCCTCTCGGACTGTCTGCCAGCATCCTCTCTTTCCCATGCTCTGCTATCTTTTCCGATACTGCCCGGTTAAACTGCGGTTTAAAAGGCGCATCCGCCACAGCTTCCGCATCCCGCCCCATTTCCTCTGTGTCCAGTTCCTCCTGCTCCCCGTCATTTTCCGGCTCATCGTCCATATCAATTCCATCGCCGCCCTTTTCGTCCATGTTTAACAGGGCATTTAGTTCTGTCAGGCGTTCCAGTTTCTCCGCAAGCTCCGCTTCCTGTGCGAATGGCTTTGTGACCTCTATCTTTGCGGTTTCAAGCTGATGCTCCACATTTTCCAGTTTCTGCGCCACTGTTTCCATTTTCCCGGTCATGCCCTCTAAAGCGTTGCTCAACCGCTGCAAATTTCCCAACGGATCAGTGCCGATTTCCACCTCATGAGTGATGCTGCCCTTTAAATTCACCGTAAACTTGGAAAAGAACGAATCGAAAGAAACACTCATCTTAAAACCCTGATACTCCCCGATTGTGACTGCCATATTCGGCTGTTTTGCGCTCCGGCACATATCAATTAGCGCTGCCCCGGCTTCCTTTTTGTCCGTATATACCCGGTTCCCGATTTTTATGGAAAAAGTGTCTTTATCCGGGAATTTATTCTGTGCATAGGTCTGTATGTCGGCACGATACCCCGCAATCCTTTCTTTCATGGCGGCTATCTGTACCGGGTAATGCTTCACGATATTGTCCTCTAAGCGGTACTTCTGGCTGGTGTGGTTCGCCTTTAACAGCTTCAGCTTGGATACCTGAATATCTAAATCCATCTTTTCTTTTATGTAGGGATTGCCCGTTGCCAGAGCCTTTACTTCCGCATAAGTGAGAGCCGCTTCGTCTATGTCCTCACAGCTACGCACCGGGGATTTGCTCGTCATAATCTGACCGATGAATTTCTGCTTGTTCTCGATGAGCTGCCACGAGTAGCTGTCGAATGTCCCTTCCGTCACATACCGGAAAATCTTTACTTTGTCATTCATGTTGCCCTGCCTTAAAATCCGCCCCTCCTGCTGTTCAATGTCAGACGGACGCCAGGGCACATCAAGGTGGTGCAAAGCAATAAGCCTGTCCTGCACGTTGGTTCCGGCACCCATTTTTGCGGTGGAGCCTAACAAAAAACGAACCTGCCCGCTTCTTACCTTTGCGAACAGCTCCGCTTTCCTTGTTTCCGTATTGGCATCATGGATAAAAGCTATCTCATTCTCCGGCACTCCTTTCGCCATGAGCTTATCCCTGATGTCCTCATATACATTAAATGTCCCATCTCCTTTCGGTGTGGACAGATCGCAGAAGATAAGCTGTGCCGACTTCTGCTCCTTTGTCTGCTCCCAAATCTCAAACGCTTTCTCCACACAGGTTGTGGCTTTGGAGTTTTCCTCATCCGGGAGCATATCATTGATAAGCCGCTGGTCTAACGCAAGTTTTCTTCCATCGTTGGTTATCTTTAGCATATTGTCGATGTTCGGCTGCACTTTCCTGTCCCTTACCGCTTCCGCCCTGTCCGCAAGGGACTGAACCATGTCCTGCTGATACTCGCTCGGCTTTAACACGATATTTTCATAATCTGCTTCCGGCACAGGAAGTTTTAGCATATCCGGTGTCTGAATATCCGCACTCTCCTTAAATAACGCAATCAGTTCCGGAAGATTGAAAAACTTTGCAAATCTCGTCTTTGCCCGGTATCCAGTACCCTCCGGCGCAAGTTCAATCGCTGTCTGGGTTTCCCCAAACGATGCCGCCCAACTGTCAAAATGCCCCAACCCCAAACGCTGTAAGGTATTGTACTGGAGATAGCGCATATTGGTGTATAATTCCGTCATGCTATTTGAAATTGGCGTACCTGTTGCGAACGTGATGCCCTTCCCTCCGGTCAGTTCGTCCATGTACTGGCACTTGGCAAACATATCCGAGGATTTCTGTGCTTCCGTCTGTGCGATGCCCGCTACCTTCCGCATTTTAGTGTAAAGGAACAGGTTTTTATAATTGTGGCTCTCGTCCACAAACAGCCGATCCACACCCAACTGCTCAAAGGTCACAACATTATCCTTCCGGCTGGAATCATTCAGGCGGCTCAACCTTGCAGACAGTGATTTTTTCGTCTTTTCCATCTGCTTAATGGAGTAACGCTCGCCATTCTCCGCTTTGAGGGCTTCGATTGCCATTTCAATTTCCTCTATCTGCCTTTCAATCATTGCCATCTGCCTTTCGGTGGAAAGCGGAATTTTCTCGAATTGAGAATGTCCGATAATCACAGCGTCATAATCCCCGGTTGCGATTCTGGAACAAAACTTTTTCCGGTTGGCGGGTTCAAAATCCTTTTTTGTAGCCGCTAAGATATTCGCCCCCGGATACAGGCGCAGAAAGTCGCTCGCCCACTGCTCCGTCAAATGGTTCGGCACAACAAATAAACTTTTCTGGCACAGTCCCAGCCGCTTGTTTTCCATCGCTGCCGCAATCATTTCAAAGGTCTTTCCTGCTCCTACACAATGGGCAAGGAGCGTGTTATCCCCGTATAGCTGATGCGCCACAGCGTTAAGCTGGTGCGGTCTGAGTACAATGTCCGGCGTCATGCCGGGAAATTTCAAGTGCGAACCGTCATATTCCCTCGGTCTGGTGGAGTTGAAAAGCTCGTTATACTTTGCACATAAGTCCTGCCTGCGCTCCGGATCACGAAATACCCAGTCCTTAAAGGCTTCCCGGATTGCTTCCTGCTTCTGGCTTGCCAGCATGGTTTCTTTTTTGTTGAGGACTCTTTTTTCCTTCCCGTCCTCAGTAATCACATCAAAGATACGGGTATCCCGCAAATTTAAGGAATCCTCTAAAATCCTATATGCGTTTGCCCTGCCTGTACCATAGGTCATATTGACAAGGGCATTTCCCCTGTCCGCATTTTTTCCCTTCACATTCCACTGCCCGGTCACATTGGAATACTGTACGCCCATTGTGTTGCGGTCAAACAGGTATTCCGGTGTTTCAAAGGTTTCACGCATGAAATCCTCAATATATTTTGTGGAAATCCATGTTGCGCCGATACGCACCTCAATCTCCGATGCGTCAAGCTCTTTCGGCTGTACGCCCTCCAGAGAAGATACGTTAATGGCATATTCCGGGTGGTTTTCGGCAAAGGTTCTCGCCACTGACAGCTTCTCCCGCACGTTCCCGCTTAAATATTCGTCTGCGGTTTCCCATTCCTCTGTAACCGGGTTCTGGAAGATTACCCCGGCAAGCTCTTTTGTAATTTCTTCCCCGCTTTTACCCGTAAGCTCTGACATATAGGCTAAGTCTACGCCCGCCTTCTCGCTTAACGATACCGCCAATGCTTCACTGGCTGTGTCCACGCTCGTTACAACTTCCTGCTTTTTAATAGTGCGTTTCGTGAACATATCCGCCTTGCCGATGAAATTCCCCTCATCATCCAGTTTTTCAAGGGAGCATAATAGGCAGTAGCTGGAATCCTGATTAAACGCCCTTTTGTTGGTCTGTGAACTGATAAGACCGAATTTCTTGGAGAAGTCATCGTAGAGCTGGTTTAACTCCGCCTGTTTATTTGAAATCATATCATCCGGGTATTCTTCTAACTGGAAGTTTATCAGCTCCTGCGTACAGTCCCGGATTGCCACCATGCCCTTCATGCGCTGCTCCGCTTTCTCCGAAACGTCCACAGGCTTCATAATGGAATTTTCCCGGTAATATACTTTACCCTCCACAACCGTATAGCTGTAATTCTTCACGTCCGGATCGGCGGGTATGTTCTCCCTTGCCAGTTCATCATCAATCTCGTTAAAATCCGCCTGCTCGATGCTGCCCTCCACATGGGAAAGCGCATTTTTAAGCTGTACCGACAAAGGAAGGGAAGTGTCCGGCAGACAGGCGCTCTCCATGCCATGCGCCCCGGATACCATTTCCATTTTTCCGAGAATCATTTCCGGGTGGTCTGCGAAATACTGGTTCATCACGATACCGTCTTTTTCCGTCAGATGCACCCAGTCCGGTTCAATATCCATTACCCGGTCACGTTTCTTTAAAAACAGAATGTCCGAAGTGACCTCCGTACCCGCATTTTCCTTAAACGCTGTGTTCGGGAGCCTGACCGCCCCCAGAAGCTCCGCCCGCTGTGCAAGGTATTTCCTGACTTCCGGGTTTTTCTTATCCATCGTCCCCTTTGAAGTGACAAAAGCGACAATGCCGCCCGGTCTGACCTTATCCAGTGTCTTTGCGAAAAAATAATCGTGTATCAGGAAGTTGTGCTTATCATACTGCCTGTCAGACACTTTATACTGACCGAAAGGCACATTCCCCACCGCCACGTCAAAAAAGTCATTGGGATAACTGGTATTCTCAAAGCCAGTGATTTTAATGTCGGCATGAGGGTAGAGCTGTTTTGCGATGCGCCCGGTAATCCCGTCCAGCTCCGCCCCATACAGCCTGCTTCCCTGCATTTCCTCCGGCAGACAGCCATAGAAATTCCCAATCCCTGCGGCGGGATCTAACACATTCCCTCTGGCAAACCCCATTTTCCCCACTGCGTCATAGATTGCCTGAATGATGACCGGGCTTGTATAATGGGCATTTAAGGTGCTTTCCCTTGCAGAAGCGTATTCTTCCGGGGATAACAGGTTTTTTAATTCCTGATATTCATTCGCCCAATTTGCTTTGGAAGAATCAAAGGCATCGGCAAGACCGCCCCAGCCTACATATTTTGCCAAAATCTCCTGTTCCTCCGGCGTTGCTGTGCGGCGTTCCCCCTCTATCTTTTCAAGGGTTCGTATGGCTTCCACGTTCTGCCGGAATTTCTCTTTCGGCGCAAAGCCTTTCCCGGTGCTTTCTGCTTCATTGAAAGAAATGCGGTAATTGACTGCGCCTGATTTATCAATTTCCGGCTCTTTTTCCGGTGCTTTCTCCGGCTCTGCCGACGTTTCCCCGGTCAGCATTTCCACATCGCCCATGACCTGCCGGATAAACGGATCGTTCTCTAAGGCATTTTCATCTACAAGCTGCTCGTCCACAATGCCCGCTTTTTCCAGACGTCCCCGGACTGCCTGTGTGTCAATGTCGGAGAAATCATCTTTTTCTGTTTCCTGCTCCTGTTCTTCCTGATACGCTTTCTGTATCTGGATAGAATCATATCCCATATCATCATATGAAATGACTTCTATTTCTTCTGCATGGGCTTCTATGTACTCCTGTACCAGTTCCTCACTCGTGAAAAACTGATGCTCTGGAAGATAAGGTATCATGTAACCCTCATCGTCCAGTGTCACAAGGCGGTATTTTATACCACCCCCGCCCTCTGAATCATCTGTAACAAAGCCATACTCCGGCTCGGAGAAATGAATTGATGTTTCTATGGCAACGGTTACTTTTTCTCTCTGTTTTTCCGGCTCTGCATCCGGAAGGGATTCTTCACGTTTTCCTCCTGTCTGCCCTGTTTCATATACTTCTGCAGCGTGTCCTTCCCTCTGCTGTTCCGGCTCGCTCTCATAACGTGCCGCATACTTCCCCGCCTCCTTCAGCAGAGCGTCCATCTCCACTGCTTTTTGTGTATTGCCGCTTAATGACTGCATTAAGACATAATCAGCGGCTTCTAAAAACAAAGCGTCATAAACCGCCCTGCCCTCTAACCGCCTGTCAGCGTCCTCAATGGCAACTGCCCCGGTGTCCTCATTCCAGCCGACCACATCTTTCATGGACAGCGCACCGCAGATTTTCACCACAGCGGACATCTCCGCCAGCCTTTCCATCAGTGCTTTTTCACTGTCACTTATTTTATTTTCCGTTTCGGGATTTTGTGCTTTTTGTCCGGAAGTATCTGTTTCCCGTTCCGGTACAGCCACTTTCTCCGGCTCCCTGTCACGCTCTATAAACCGCCTTGCCTGATTGGTGAAACCGTCCAAAACAGCCGGGTGGGAAGTGACGATATAATCCCTTGTCTGCCAGTCAGCGGAAGGCACAAGGCTCTCCGCCCATTCCTTATTATTGGGTGAAAACCTCCCGTCATGGGATAAGTGCATGATCGTATTGGCAAGGACAATCTCTACACGTTCCTTCCCGTACTGCCGGATAATGCCCTCTGCGGTATCCCTCGGAAGGGTGTAGCCGTCAAATTTCTTCGCAATCGCCTGTTCTATGGCATCCTTGCACTCCACCCGAACACCATGCTCCAGCTTTTCCTGCTCCCGGCGCATGGCTTCCTCCGCCTGCTCTTTTTTGTACTGTGCATAGGCTTCCTTGCCCTTCGGCGTAAGATATTTATCCGCATTTACAAGCTCCCTGATGCGCTTCTCCACCACGTTCCATTTCAAAAGCACTTTTGCGTATGGATCGCCTATCCTGCCTTTCCCTAATTTGATTCCTTTGGAATCGTGCCATTCATCGCTCCGGTCTGAACCAATTAAGGCGGGAGAACCGCCGCCTGTCCCGTATTCATTTTTAAGGAAAGCAATATTTTCTTTCCTGTCATGCCCCTCCATAAAATATTCATAGATACGGAAATTCCCATGATGATAGCCGC
This sequence comes from Lachnospiraceae bacterium, assembly GCA_009911175.1. Next base: position 15,406 of record QXWX01000098.1, read on the forward strand.
TTCCACCCGTCAGGCGGTTATCTATCTCGTCCTGTGTGATAAAATCCTCATGCAGCACCTCTACGCTGTCCTGCACCGGGTATTCTGTTTTCTCTGCGCTTAAATCTGCAATCTCTGAAAGCAGATGCTCCGGATTTTTCACATACCGCCACTTTATCTGCTTTTCCCCGGTTTCAATCTGCTCTTTTGCATGGGAAAGCTCCCCGGCAACCGTATCACGCCCCTCCTGCGTGGATAAAAGCTCGCAGAGGTTTGTCATACTCTCCGGGTGGTTGTAACCCTTAATCGGTATGTTCTCCGGTATTTCCCCGATACCGTCCCGGAAGAAATTGAAAAGGTCATTTGCCACCCTCTGGCGTTCTATGGCATCCACAAGGAACACTTCATTTGCGCCCATGTAGGAGCCATTTTCCACCATAGAACGGACAATGCCCTCCACTTCCTTCCAGTTCATCACCGCAACCGGGGCTTCCTTTGCTGACATCCCATAGCCGATGCTCATGCCGGATTCATTGAACCAGACGGAAATGGGATTCTCCCCGAAGTCAAATCCTTTCCCGGTAGTCTTGTACTCATTTTTCAGGAACTCCGCCATTTCCTCCGGCGTCTTTCCCTGCTGGTACTTGGCATAAATGCGGCTCCTGCTGTTATCCCGTCCGCCCCCTGTCCGTAAAATGGCTTCAAGCTGCTCCTGCGGCAGAGAAAAAGCGGCGGGCATGATATATTTCTCTCCTGCCTGCGCCGCTTCAATCGTGCCGATCTGTTCCTCTATTGTGGGGAATAAACTAAGCTGCTGGTAAACTTCCGTTTCCTTCGGTTCTTCCCACTGCGGTATCTGCCCCTCTTTCAGATATTCGCCCTTTTCCATGTAAAAGGCGATGCTGTCCCTCACAGTTTCCCATGATACAGTTGCCTCCGCTGTCCGGTTTAAATAGCTCCCCTTCCAGACCGTCAGACCGCTTTCGTCCGCCCTGTATCCAGCTCTTTCTTCCCCAATATAAAACTCAGTAAACTCCTTATGCCTGTAACTGTTTTTAATATATTCTGTCTGTTTGCCCTTATCCGGTTCAAAAAGCATCACACCGGCAATGTCCGGGCATTTATGCACCATAAATTCATCAAACTGCAAAATGCCCTTTTCTATCCCGGACAAAGAAAGACCGGACAATAGTTCTCCACTGCCCGGCTCTGCCAGTCCTTTATTTTCAGTTGTTTCTCCCTCATTTACAGGCTGTATACCAGCTCTTTCAGTACGATTTCCTCCGCCGAGTGCCTGATGTTGTTCATCATCCCCACCCACTTCATCTGATCGGCTGCTTTCAGTTCCTCCGTCACGCCCTCGGCTTTCGCCATCTGCGCTGTCAGTAATTCCATCCTCTGCTCCGCCTGTTCCTGAATGGTCAGAAGATGCTCTTTCAGCTTCCCTTTCAGCAGAAGCCCGGTGTAAATCCCCTTCTTGTGTTCCTGTAAGTAATTCTTCCTCATCAGCCCGTACTTTGTCAGTGTCCCCTCCGGCTGCTCGTCCATCTGCAGCATCGGTATCAGATAATCCCCGTTCTTCTCGTAAGTCAGATTCATCATTATTTCCCCTTTCCCCGGCATTTCCGGTCTGTGTGTCAGGTTGTACGTCCTGTGTTTCACTTTCACGCTTTAAAGCATTATAGCGTGTGTCAGTAGTATTTCCAAGACCTTTTTCAACAAAATTTTTCGATGCTTCCCTTCCGGCAATTTCCCTGTCATACGCCCAAATTGCCCTGCCAATCTCCATAAGCACAGGCTTGGATAAATCGGATATGCTGTCCCCGATATGTGACAGGGTTTCCACCGTATTAAATTCATGGATATAGGGGAACTGGATTTCCTCTGCCAGTTCCGCATCTTCCATGCCGCACCGTTTTAAGACGGTGTAGGCGATACTGTCCGCCAGCGTTTCCCGGACACGCACAGCGATATTCAGTTCGTCCAGTTCCTCCAGAAAACTTCCTTCTTTCAGATATTCCATATCCGAAGCAAGCTCCCCATAACAGTCCTGTGCAATCCGGGAAGCGATCTCCCTGATCCTGTCGGTAAATCCGGCTTCTTTGTTGGTGTCCCCATAAATCCCTTCCAGACGGTCAATCACTGCCTGCTGGTGTTCTTCTTTCATCTCCCAAAGCTGCGGAAAACGCCCGATGCGCCTTGCCTTATGCACGTCCGATATGTCAAATACATACCGCAGTCCGGTGAAGGGACTCCCTTCTTCATCAAGCAGGGCAATCCCCTTTGCGCCTTTGTTTACCCAGCAGTGCATTTTTTCATTCCATATCTCTATGGACGCACAGGCTGTGGCATCCGGTCTTTGGGCATAAATAAGGAGCTGGTCTTTGAACGGATATTTGTAGAGCCTTGATGCTGTGTTCAGATATTTCTTCCAGCTTTCATCATTTCTCGTCACTCTCTTTGCGGTTTCTTCGGAAAGTGAGGAAATTAAGTCATATTTTCTCATGGTAAACCTCCATTAAAAAATGGCTGCAAAATACAAAAGCGTATCCTGCAGCCTGTTTCCTGTTACTTTCCGGCATTATTCATAGAAACCATGTTCCTCAATGCCTTTCTCCAAAATAGTATGTATCAGTTCCTCCAGCTCCACACCGTTTATCTCGCTGACAACAATCAGCTTTGCAAGGGTATCTTTCTGTACGGATATGGCATACTGTTCCTCATCGGCACGAAGCTCATGGACGCAGATACCAAGTCCGTCCGCAATCCTGCATACCACGCCAAGTTCCGGCTCCCTGATGCCCGCCAGAATATCCATAATCGTCCTTTCCGGCACTCCTGACATTCTGGAAAGCTCCATAATACTGATTTCTTCCTCTTTCATCACATTTAATAACTTATCTCCGGTTGTAAGCATACTTTTTCCTCCCTTATTTTTTCTTCCCGCCTGAACCTTTCTTTTTGGGAAATTCCATGACAAACTTAAACTGTACCCCGCTTTTTTCTTCTCCGTTTTTGGTATAGTGGTATTCCTCTGTCCCACTCGGAATGATGTAAGCGTCATAAGGCTTGCCCGCCTTGCTCTTTAACCCTTTTAACAGGATTTTCTTCCCGGCAAGCATATCTTTTACCTGTGCATCAGTAAGGGCAGCCCCCATTACCCGGCTCACGTTCATGCCGCATTTTTTCACGCAGTACGCACCGAATTTTCCTTTTACCACCTGACCGCCGCAGTTCGGGCATACCCCAAGAGCCTCCTGCTCCTGTGCGAACATCTTTTTCTGCTCGTCACTGACCTCATGGTAGGTGTGTATCAGCTCCGATACCATGTTTTCAATGTCCGCCATGAAGTCCTCCATTGGAAGCTCCCCTTTTGCCACCAATGTCAGGGCATTTTCCCAATCGGCAGTAAGTTTCGGTGATTTCACCACATCGGGAAGCACCGTAATCAGCTTCATTCCGTCCTCTGTGGGTATGATCTGCTTTTTCTCACGCTTCACAAACCCGTCCTTGACTAACTTCTCGATAATATCTGCCCTTGTCGCTGGCGTACCCAAGCCTTTCCGCTCCACGTCATCGCCCATATCTTCCGCCCCGGCACGCTCCATTGCAGATAATAATAAATCTTCCGTAAAATGCTTCGGCGGGGAAGTGAAATGCTCACTGATTTTCGTCTGCACACCGTCAAACGCCTGTCCTTCCGAAAGTTCCGGCAGCTTCCTTTCCTCTTTTTCTTCTTCCGGATTCCCGGAGATTTTAAAGGAACGCTTAAAGGCATCTTCAAAAGATTTCCACCCGTTATGCGTGACGGACTTCCCGGAAACCGAAAATGTGTGTCCGTTACAGGAAAACTCCGCCTTGACTGTTTCATACAGATGCTTCTCCCCTGTGGCGCATAAAAGGCGGTTTGCAACCAAAGATAAAATTTTGCGCTCCGTTTCCGGCAGTGCCGCAAGGTCAGCCTTTGCTATCTCCATTGTAGGGATAATGGCATGGTGGTCTGTCACTTTCTTGCTGTTCAGAATCCTTTTTATATCCGGGCTGAAAGTTTTATTTTCCTCAAACATAAGGGAGCTGAACACCGCTTCAATCACGCCCTCTGCGGTCTGCCCCATATCATCAGATAAGAACTGGCTGTCCGTCCTCGGATATGTGGCTAACTTTTTCTCATAAAGGCTCTGTGTGTACTCTAAGGTCTGCTTTGCGGTAAAGCCGAATAAACGGTTCGCATCCCTCTGGAGCGTGGTAAGGTCATAGAGTTTCGGCGGCATGACCGCTTTTTCCTCTTTCACAACAGACGTGGTAAGAGCCTGCCCGTCCCGGCAAGCCCCCGCAATCTCATCTGCTTTCTTTTTATCATCAATGCGCCCGGTGGCGGCATCTATCCCATCCATCAGGATATGCGCCATGTAATATTTTTCCTTCTGGAAGTTCATAATCTTTGCTTCCCGGTCTACCAGCATCGCAAGGGTGGGTGTCTGCACCCGCCCAACCTTTAAAACTTTTCCGCCATACAAAACCGTAAACAGCCTTGTACCGTTGATGCCTACAAGCCAGTCCGCTTCCTGCCTGCACAGTGCGGAATGGTACAGGTTATCGTAATCACTCCCCGGCTGTAAATTCTCAAATCCTTCACGAATAGCGCTTTCTTCCATTGAGGAAATCCACAGGCGTTTGATCGGCTTATTACAACCTGCCATTTCACACACCAGACGGAAGATAAGCTCGCCCTCCCGTCCGGCATCGGTGGCACAAATCGTAGCCGACACATCTCCCCGGTGCATCAACTGGCAAAGCACATCATACTGTGCTTTCGTATCCTGCTTGACCTCATACTGCCATTTTTCCGGCTTTACCGGAAGGCTCTCATATGTCCATTTCTTCCACTGTTCCCCGTAGCTTTCCGGCTGTGCCAGCTCCACCAGATGCCCCACGCACCAGCTTACAACATAACCGTTCCCCTCCATGTATCCGTCACTGACCTTTGTTGCGCCGATTACCTCTGCGATGCTCCTTGCAACACTCGGTTTTTCCGCTATCACTAACTGCATTTATTCGTCCTCCCCTTCGTTATCTTCAAAAAAATCATCCCCGCTGTCCTCATTTTCTTCGTCATCTTCGTATTCTTCTTCCTCGTCCTCATCATCGTCCTCGTCAAGAAATTCCTCTTTCTTTTTCCGGACTACCTTAAAATAGTAACCGCCGCCAATGGCTGCAGCCGCCACAATCCCAAGAATGATATAGGTTGCCGCCGGGTTTTCCCCTGTTTTCTCCGGCTCCGGTTCGGGTTCTTCGGTAGTTTCTTCCTCCCCGTCCTCTGTGGGTTCCGCAGTTTCTTCTTCCTTCTCCTGTTCCCCGTTATTGTTGGGAAGTGCGCCCTCCGTCACAGGGATTGCGGATTCCAGTGCGGCGGAATTTTGCGGTAAGGTATCGCTGTTGTCCGCTGTCACGTTCAGCAGGTCATTTTCCGTAACTTCCGTCAGGAAATAAACCACTTCTTCCTCCCCGTCCCGGTCAATGATAAGGTAGAACACTTTTTCCGATGCAGTCTGGATTGTGTAAAATTCCTTTCCTGTTTCACTTTTTTCCTTCTCCCCGGATTCTTCCTTTCCCTCCGATGCTGCCGCTTCCGCCATCGCCTGTTTTTTCTGCTCCGCAAGGCTATTCTCCGATACGGTATTCCCGTCACTGTCCGTCCTGGTATGCTCCGTCACCTGTGCGGTGGCAGAGGAAGGCTTGGTTGCCTGTGCGTTTACCGGGAGCTGCTCTGCCGGGTTCTTCTCGTTCCCGTCCTCTTTTTCCGGATCGGTGTAATACGGGTTTGCTGTCTTATAGACCTCTGACATATTCCCAGCATTGTCCATAGCGGAAATGGTAAAATACTGGTAGCCAGCGTCAAACTGTTGCAGACGGATATTTAAGACACCATTTGTCAGCTCCGTAAATTCATACCCATTTACATACACTGCTTTAATGCCGGAATCCATATCATGCGCCTGTACGGAGAGCAGACCGTCGCTGACCGCAGCATTTAAGGTAGGCTTCGTAAAATCAAAACACTTGATATAGCGGTTTTTCTCATAGGTCTTACCCTTCTGGTCTGTCACAAGCACATAGACAGTGGTATTCTCCGAAATCTCCACATACATATCCTCTGTGATGTCCGTCCAGCTCCCATTCTGTGCAACTTTCGCCTGTACCGTCTTTATGGCAAAGTTGCCGGAATGTGCCACATCCTCTGTGGAGATATGTACCTTTGTGGTGTCATTGTGCCACCCGGACGGAGTGGAGATTGTGATTTTTACATTCGGGTTCACATACTCGCATAAGCTGTAATCCCCCTTGCAGACTTCACAGTCTTTATCAACGGAATACTGTGTGCATTTTTCTTTACAGGTACATTCCGGCTCCGGGACTTCATTCCCGGATACCGTTCCGCCTTCCGTTTCTTCCTTGCTGTCACCGGATTCTGTTTCCCCTTCATCCCCGCCGGACTCGGTTTCCGTTTCCCCGGTTTCGGTATTTCCCTCGGTTTCAGTGCTTTCCTCTGTTTCCGCTTCGGTACTGCCTTCCTCTGACGTTCCGCCGCTTTCCTCCGCATAAGCATCTACGGTATTCCCACTGTTCGCCATAAACGCCCCTATGGGCATACAGAACAATAATGCCGACAAGAGCAGCGACACCGCCGCCCTAACTGATAACTTTTTCTTCATTTCCTGCCATCTCCTTTGCGTTTTCTTTTTCTTCCAATAACTTCAAAATCTCGTCCTCGCTGAATTTGATAAGTAATTGCAGCTTCTCGGACGAGATTTTATGCTTTTCGATAATATCCATTTTTTCGGCTCTTTCCGCCATGCGTTTCTGTTCCTCCAAGTCCTTCTGCTTCGCCTGCAAGGTTTCAAGCTGCGCCCGCACTTTGGAAAGCTCCTTTTCAATCCGTTCCTTTGTCATAAATGCCTCCTTAATTTAACCTGCCGAAACTGTAAAAATGGCTCTGCCAGTATGAGGAATTGATGCTTGCGTAGCTGATCGGATCGCCGCAGTGTATCATTGTCCCGTTGCCGCAGTAAATCCCCACATGGCTCATCGCCCCGGCTGAATTGTAAGTCCCGGTAAAGAAAATAATGTCCCCCGCCTTTGCGTTCGATGCGGAAACAGGCGTACACTGGTCATAAATCCCCTGCGCTGTGGTTCGTGGAAGGTTATGCACCCCGCTGTTGGTAAATACCCAGCAGACAAAGCCGGAACAGTCAAAACTCGTGGAAGGGCTTGAACCGCCCCACACATACGGGAATCCTAAATATTTTGCGGCTTCCTCCATAAGCGCCTGCACCGATGCGTCATCATAGGCATCCGGCGGTATGGCGTTCCCCGGCAGACCGCCCGGCGTTTCCCCGTACAGCGTGCCTTCGCCCACGTCAAAATAAAATAACGGGTTATAATACTCCCCGTCATATAAACATTCGATATGCAAATGGCTTCCTGTGCTGCTCCCGGTGTTCCCCGTCGTGCCGATGACCGCCCCTTTTTCCACTTCCTGCCCCGCACTCACGCTGAGCGTATCCATATGGGCATACTTGGTTGTGTAACCGTCTATCTCAATCGCTACATAATTCCCGTAGTGGCTGTCATATGCCGCCGCTGTCACCGTACCGTCATGCGCCGCATAAACGGTTGTGCCTGTCGGCACCGCTATATCCACGCCCCGGTGAAATTCCTCATTCCCTGTGCTTGGATTTTTCCGGTATCCGTAGTAGCTTGATACATAATAATACCAGTAAAGGTCAAGCGGCGAAGCGAACTCCTGAAGCAGACCGTTTGTTTCCCGGTACATGGCAAAAATCTCCGCCTGCTCCGTATCCATTTTCCCGGAAACAAGGTTCTCAAGCGGAATAACCGTAAGCGTCACTCTGAGGATACTGACCTCGTATTCTTCTTCCTCATCGTATTCATATTCTTCCTCGGTTTCTTCCCCTGTGACCGGATCAGTGACCGTCCTTGTGCCTGTCTTTGTGACCGTCCTTGTCCTCGTTTCCGTATCCGGCGTGAGCGTCAACGTATACATTTCGTCAAAAAGAGCCTGTATTTCGCTTTCCACTTCACTTGCGGTAAATTCCGTATGGACAGCGGATAAATAGCTGATGAGGGTAAACGGGTTATGCCCGATTGCTCCAAGATTATAGGAATATTCATCATACCCCGGATAGTCCGTTTCCACCCGGTCAATCTCATTCTGCAAGTCAAGCTCCAGACGGGTAAGCTGTAAATCGGCGGCGTCAATCTCCTTCGGCTTGCTTAAATAACTTGCCGCTAAAATGGTAGACTGCGTGTCCGCAAACATCGCCCCACAGGACGATACGGAAACCATAATCATCATAAGTAGCAGAGCCATGATGCCCACCGTTACAAGAAGTCCTGCATTTTTCCTCGCAAACTCCTGTAACTTCCTCGCCACAGTGACCGCACCGTTTTTCGTCTTTTCAAACGCCTGCCCCGCTGTTTTTCCTGCCGCCGCTTTCTTTCTCGCCTTGATATACTCCCGCTTGATGCGCTGTTTCTGTAACCGCTTCTGCAATGCTTTTTTCTGCATCTGCGGGTTTTCCTCCAAGAATTTCTGGTACTGGAAATTGACTTCCTTTTTAAACTGCTTCTTTTCCAGCTTCGCCACTTTCGCCCGCTGTTTCTGCTCTTTATCCTTTATCTGCCTTTTGACGAAAGAAAATAATTCCTCTCCTTTCTGCTCCGATTTGTGTGCGCCTTCTACGGCTGAATTTTCTTTCTCCGTTTCAGCGATTTTCCCATGCACAAAATTCTTGCTCTCATTCTGTACCCGGCGTATGGTAGTTTTGGGTATGCCCTCCTGCTTGAAGGTTTTCTCCTTATCCAGAAGGACAACCACATATTTTCCTTTCCCAGTTTTCTCGTCAAACACTCTCTGCAAGGTATATTCCCTTGTCTTTGGCAGCTTCGCCCTTGCTTTCTGTACTTTCTTCCCGGCTTTCTCTGCCTGCCGCTGTTTCTTTTGCAGCTTTTTACTTCCGGTAAATTCAGAGCCTCCTTCCCCCTGAAAAGAATTTCCGGTATTCCCCGCAAAAGTTTCTTCCGTAAAGGTTCTATTTTCCGGTTTCTCACCTGAGCCACCTTTTACCCGGTGTTCCTTCTGCACACGTTTTTTATGGTATTTCCCTTTTTTCTGTAAGCGATGAATAATCTAACGTTTTTACAAGTCCCGAAATCTGTGCGATAATCTCTTTAACTGGAGAAGCATCTCC
>QXWX01000099.1 GCA_009911175.1 Lachnospiraceae bacterium
CTACATCCACCATCCACTCCCTTGCATGCTCCCGCACGATCAGCATAGCCTGTCCGATCTCCCGCACAGGCACAGGATTCTGACAATGTGCTTTCGCTGTCAAAGGCTTCGACAGATCCGGAAACGCGCCCGTGCCTTCACAATACGTAGAATATCTCAGTACAAACGCATGATATCCCATGGAGGCAAATTTTAACGCAATCGGCTCCGCCTCACGGTCCGAGCAGTTAAAATATCCGCCGCCCGGGCAGATGATCACTGCCGGCCGGTCTTTCCCGTTCAGAAGCTCCGGGGAATCCTGCAAGATGTATGTTGTCAATGTAACATCCTTCCTGTCGTCATATAAATAGATTACATTACTCTGCATCGCTTTTTCTCCTTTTCTTTTTTACAGAACAAAACCGCGCAGCGCCTGAGCGATCCTGTTCCAAACATTGCATATACAGTCAGCGCCAAATGGCTCTAACCCATATCCGTCACTCCACAGCCAGCTCCGACAATTCCTCAACCGCCTGCCACAGCTTCTCCGGCTCAAAAGGCAGAAATCCTTTATGGGAAATATCCTCCAGCGTATTCGCCCCCAGCTCCGGATCGCCGGACGCTGCGATTCCCGCAATTGCAGGCGCATATTTTGCCAGCACTTTCATAGCATTTCCATCCGCCGCGATTCGGTTCAACGTGGTATCCTTGCTGTATGGCTTCCGGTAATCCGTCTCCGGCACATAGCAGTATTCATAGACCCCCGCCCCCAGTGTCACGCTCTTTTCCTGATAGCCCGGAAGCTCCACAACCGCCTCACAGTTGAACGGCACTTCCACCTGCACGCGCATCTTTCCGTCCCTGCAGATCTCATAATTGCAGACATAGTTTCCAGAAACCGAATTGTAACTGCATTCCATTTTTCTCAGGCGGATGTCCGGATGGGGCGCGATCACCGCTTTTGCAAATCCCGGCTCCAGCGGACGGATGCCGGCTGCGTAAGCGTATACAAATTCCATCACGGAGCCGTAAGAATAATGGTTCAGGGAGTTCATCCCGGTGTCGCTGATGGTCCCGTCCTCTCCCACAGAGTTCCACCGCTCCCAGATGGTGGTAGCCCCCAGGTTGACGCTGTAGAGCCAGCTTGGGAAACCTTCCTTTAAGAGAAAATCATAGGCCAGCTCAAACAATCCGGCTTCCGCCAGCACGGTGCACAAAAGGGGCGCCCCCACGAAGCCGCATTTGATCTGATGGCAGTCCTGCATCAAACGCTGCTTAAACTGGCCGATCAGCTTCTGGCGATCCTTGTATACATGGAATTTCAGCGCGATCACATAAGCCGCCTGGGTATCAATGGCAAGCCTGCCGCTGGGTGTATAGAACTCCCGCAGAACCGCTTCATAGATCTTCTCCTCCAGTTTCTGATACCGCTTCACGTCCTCCGTTTTTCCCAGACGCCCGGCCGCCTCCCGGACGATCTGCACGGAGCGGTAATAGTAAACGGAGGCAATGAAGTCGTCGTTGGTGCTGCCCTTGAAGCTGGTAGGCGTCGGCCCGTCCAGTGCCAGCCAGTCCCCGAAATGAAATCCGAAGTTGTACAGGTACTGCCTGCCGCCCCTGGCCGCATCCTGCCGGTCGATATACTCCACCCAGTCCCGCATCAACGGGTAGCAATACTCCAGCTCTTCGGCGGTTCCGTAATACTGATACAGCACATGGGGAACAAATGTGGCCACATCCCCCCACACGCTCCCGCAGTCCGGCTTGTGTCCGATGTTGGGCACATAGTTGGGAATCCCGCCGTCTAAAAACCTCTGCTCATCCCGCAGATCTTTCATGAATTTGTGGAAAAATGCCCTGGTATCCATATGGTAGCTTGCCGTAGGCGCAAAGACCTGGGCGTCGCCTGTCCAGCCCAGGCGTTCGCTTCTCTGGGGGCAGTCCGTGGGCATGTCGATGAAATTGCCCTTTAAACCCCACACTGTATTTTCATACAGGCGGTTGATCTTCTCATTGTTCGTCCGGATATATCCGGTCCGCTCAATGTCCGAATACAGCACCTTTCCTGTAAACGCTTCTTTTCTGCATTCTCCCGGCCATCCGGTGAGACGGATATAGCGGAATCCGAAAAATGTAAAATGGGGCCGGATTTTTTTCGCTGTGCCGTCGGAAATATAGGTAAATTTGGATACTGCGTCCCGGTAATTGCCGTGGTAAAAATTCCCCTCCTGCAGGATCTCGGCACATTCCAGCGTGATCTTTGTCCCCTTCGGAAACGCTGCGTCAAATTCCACAAATCCGGCAAAGTTCTGTCCGAAGTCCAGCACGGTTTCTCCCGCCGGGGTGTGAATGATCTCCTGTACCGCCAGTTCTTCCATAGCCAGCACCGGAAGACTTAAGCGATCCATGAGGTGACTCTTCACCAGATTTTCCGTCCCCTCATTTTCCTCCGGATGCTCCAGGACATTCACCGGTTTCCATGGATTTTCCTTCCCCTCCCAGAGCAGTTCATTATAGATTTCCCCGTCATAAATGCCGGAATCCTCGATCATAGAGCCTCTGTATTCCCAGCTTCCGTCCGTACAGATGAGATCCTCTGTGCCGTCCTCGTATTCGATGTGCAGCTCCCCGATCGCCGCCATCCGATCCCCGTAGTTGTGTTTCTGCAGCTCCAGGCCGAATACACCCATGTACCAGCCTTTTCCAAGGAGAAATTCCAGCGTGTTTTCTCCCTGCGCCAATCCCTCCGCCGGGAAGGTCAGCACCTGGATGTTGGTCTCATACTGGGTCACATAAGGTGCAAGATATTCCTGCCCCAGCTTTTCCCCGTTCATGTACAGCTCGAACAATCCTACGCCGGTACCGTAGATCCTGGCCCTTCTGACCGGCTTTTCCACGGAAAATACTTTGCGGAGCACCGGGTGAAACCAGTCCTCTTTTTCCGCCGAGATCCACTGTGCCTTCCACGGCTCCCCCATCTTTCCGGTCTCAAATATGTAAGTGTCGCTGACCGCCGAATCCCCCTGGTCCCCGGTCACCGCAACACGGTAATAATACGTTGTCCTGGGCTTAAGCTCCATACGCAGGGTTTCCCCCTGCTGCTTTAAGTCCGCTCCTTCCTTTGTGAAAATTATTTTGCAAAAATCTTCATCTGCACTGACCTCTATTTTCGCATTTGCCTGTTTTTGACTCTTCGTATGTGTTACTTTCCACGAACAGATGATACTGTCCATGTGGAATCCCACCGGATTATTTACTCCATTGATTTTTAAATCCTGAATCTGCATTTCTTTTCTCCTCTCCTCTTCTCCCCAAATCTGCAATCTGCGGATATGGGAAAAGAGTATCCCACCGGTCGATCCCTGTGAAATACTCTCCATTCCCGTCTTTCCATCCGCAATCGGATATCAATACTATTCTGCTCCGTTTGCTTCGTGCTCTGCCGCGATTTTCTTCTTCATCTCCGCGATCTCCGGGAAATATTTCTTCAATGGATAGAAGATCATGATCACCAGGATCGCAGCGGAAACCAGCGCCGGAACGAGAAAACGAACCATATTGGTACCCGTAACTGCCGTCTGGGACTGTCCGAACGGTCCTAACTGCGCGTCGAATCCGCAGATCGCCAGAATTGCCAGCATACCGGAATTGGTAATGGTATTGCCGCACTTCTGCGCAAATCCCTTCACGGATGAGATGATGCCGTTCAGCTGTTTTCCTTCCTTGAGCATAATGAAGTCAATCGTATCATTTACAAGCACATTCACCAACGCGTTTACCATAGAGCCTACTGCCGTTGCCACAAAGGACAGGATACAGCAGTACATAAAGTTCATACGCCCTGTAAAATACAGGATTACATAGCATATAATCGTCAGAATCTGTGAAATGATCATCGCCTTATATCCTGTCTTGAACTTTTTCAGGAAAATCGGCATCAGCACCACCATGGAAATCAGCGCGCCCATGGAGATGAATCCCATATAAGTGGAAATGGTGCCTCCGATCGTTGCCCCGATCGCCGCCTCGTCCATCGTCGCAAAATCGACTCTTTGCCCTGCCAGAATATACTGTGCATAGTATACGGAGGAGGTGAACATAAATCCATAAGAAACCGCTGCCAGACACCATACTACCATCACCGGCCAGATTTCTTTATGACGGAACACGTAAACCAGCTGCTTCAATCCGCCTTCCCCTTTTTCCTTCGGCATGACATAGCGTTCTTCCGATGTCTTGTACAAGCCCCAGAAGGAGATGATCGCGAATACGGCGTAAAAGCACATCAGGTTCCGGTAGCTTCCGAAGATTTCAACCAGCTGTGTGGAAAATGTAGAAGCAATTGTAAACATCAAAGCACATACGCCAGCGCCCTTTGCGACCACATCATTGCGCTCCTCATCGTCCAGCGTCATAGCCGGAAGGATTGCCATCTGCGGCATGGTATATGCCGTTACGATCATCCCGTAGAACATGTATGTAATGCACACGTAAATACATTTTTTCATCGGGCTTCCCTGGATGAATCCCGGGTTGCTGAACAGCAGGAACATATCAACCAGCAGAAAGATCGGTGTAAATGTAAACCAGGTGCGGTACCGCCCCCATCTCGGTTTTACCGTATCACAGATCACTCCCATGATCGGGTCATTGATGGCATCCCACAGGGTACAGATCAGCAAAATAACCGACAACTGCGCGGCCGTGATTCCGATGGTCTCCTGTACATACAGTGAAAAATAACTTGCGATTGTCGCCGCGATCGCCATTGCGCCGCCATTTACGGATGTGGCATGGAACCAGATAAATGGTTTGCCGAGTTTCCCTTGCTTTGCCTGGGTTTTTGTTACTTCATTACTCATTTGCTTCATTCCCTTTCTCTTTATTTGATACAGGGTCAATTCCTTTTTCCGTCGCCCTTCCTCACATGCGGCCGGCAGTCCTTCCTGTTCGCTCCCTGTATCTTATAAGCCTATGATACACAATGGGAATCCCTTTTTGAATGTAGTTTTTTCATATGTACCCGACGTTTTTTACCATCAATCTACTTAAAATCGTACAAATCCGGCGCTTTTTCATATTTTCCCGACATTTTTTCATATCCGCTGCAGCTGCGCTCCGTGGGGATGCGCACTGTGCGCATTAGGAAAATAGCTGCTGTTGCAGCCACGCTCCGGCGCAAGTGTGCGTCAAGACGCACACTTTTCTTCCACTTTTCTTATATGCGGATTTCCTGGGTCAGTTCCGCCCGGGAGTCTCCTCCCACGTAGACCTTCAAGATGCCCTCGCAGGGAACCTCCTCCATATTCCAGTCGTAATAGCTTAATTCCGCAAACGGAATCACAAAATCCACCGTTTTTGTCTCACCTGCCCTCAGGCTGATCTTCTCAAACCCTTTGAGCTGCCGTACCGGGCGCACCCGTTTTGCGGCCACATCCTGTACATAGCACTGTACGATCTCGTCCCCGTCCCGGCTGCCCGTATTGGTCACGGATACCGATACATGCACTGCTTCCCCTGTCTGTTCTGCCGCCAGATTGTCATAGGCAAAGGTCGTATAGGACAGGCCGTAGCCGAAGGGATAAACCGGCTCCACCGGGGCATCCAGGTATTTGGACGTAAACTTGGATTTTCCGCCCGGCCTTCCGGTGTTGATATGCGCATAATACATGGGGCACTGTCCAGATGCCGCCGGGAAGGTCGCGGTCAGCTTGCCGGAGGGGTTCACATCACCGAAAAGCACGTCCAGGATGGCCGGGCCAGCCTCCACCCCCGGATGCCATGCCTCCAGAATAGCCGGTACATGCTCTGCCAGCTCCGGGATGGCTAAAGGCCTGCCGTTGAACAAAACGACTGCTACCGGCTTTCCGGTGGCCAGCAGGTCACGGACCAGCGCCAGGTCCTCTCCTCCCAGCGTAATGTCTGCCCGGCTTGCCGCCTCGCCGCTCTCTTCCTTCTGCTCTCCGATGGCCGCCACAAGGACGTCGGAGGATGCAGCGATCTTGAGCAGGTCTTTCCCGTCTTCACTGTACTGATAGGAAATGCCCCGTGCCCCGCAGGCTTCCACGATGCTGACACAATCCTCCTGCCTTGCCCCGATGGCCCAGGCTCCGGTCATCTGCCCTTTATCTGCTGCCAGCGCGCCGAAGATTCCGATTCTGGCGTCCGCTTTTAAGGGCAGTATCTTGTTTTCATTTTTGAGCAGTACCATAGATTTTACGGCTGCTTCCCTGGCAATGGCCCGTGAGCCTTCAGTCAGCATGGCGCCGCGTTCCCTCTCTTCACTGGTCTGATAAGGGTTGTCAAAAAGTCCCAGCTCGAACTTGATCCGAAGGACATCCGCTACCGCCTCATCCAGCACACGCTCCGGCACCTCTGTGCTTTCCACCAGATTTTTCAGATATTCGGCATAGGAATTGGAGGACATGTCCATCTCCATCCCGGCCAGAATGGCCTGCTTCGCCGCATCCCGTTTATCCTCCGCCAGACCGTGAGCCACGCACTCTGCAATGGCATTGGAATCACTGATCACCAGCCCGTCGAAGCCCCATTTTTCCCGTAAAATGTCTCGCAGCAGCCAGGGATTGGCCGTACAGGGCACGCCGTTGATATCATTGAAGGCGGGCATGACTGCTCTGGCGCCGGAATCAATGCAGGCTTTGTAGGGCGGCAGGTATTCCTCCCACAGCCTCTGCATGGACATGTCTACCCGGTTGTAGTCCCGTCCTGCCTCTCCCGCGCCGTAAGCCGCGAAATGCTTCACGCAGGCGGCCATGGCATCCGGTTTGGACAAGTCGTCCCTCTGAAAGCCTCTGACTTTTGCCGCGCCGTAAGCGCTGTTCAGAAGCACGTCCTCCCCGGCGCCCTCGCTGATACGCCCCCAGCGGGCGTCTTTTGCCACATCCACCATGGGAGCAAAGGTCAGATGTACGCCTGCGGCGGTGGCCTCTTCTGCTGCCACCCGGCCGGTCTTTTCCCACAGGGCCGGTTCCCAGGCGCAGCTTTCCGCCAGGGGGATGGGGGTCACCGTGCGGAAGCCGTGGATCACGTCATAGCCAAACAGAAGCGGAATCCCTAAGCGAGTCTCCTCCACCGCGATCTTCTGCAGACGGTTGGCGGTGGCAGAATCCCCGATCCCGTTGTAGGAGCCAATTTTTCCGGCACGCAGGTCTTCTTCGTGGAAGTCCTGCTCGGCGGTGCCCATGAGACGGTCAAATTCTTCTTTGCTGATGCGGCCGTCAAACATCATATTGAGCAGTTCGTCGAAGGAGACGTCAAAGGCGCCTACCAGGGAAGGGCCGCATTGCTGGAGCTGGCCGATCTTTTCCTCTAAGGTCATTTTGGAGAGCAGTGCGAAAATATGGGATTCATAATCTTTTTTCATTGTATTGGTTTCCTCCGGTAATTTTTATTTTTGATTCGGCAGCTTAGAAAAAATTTTTGTCTGAGCTGCGTTATTGGAGAACTTATCTTTGTCACTAAATTTCAATCTTTCCTTCTGTCAGACCTTCTCCGGAAATTTTCACTGTAATACGTTTGTGATCTTCTGCAGACGAATCTAATCTCAGCACCGCAAGCGCGTGTCCTTCCCCCGCGGTCGTATCTGAGTTTTCATAGCCGCCCCGGTGCCGGGCTCTCAGTCCTCCGAAGCCAAGCAGACGGGCCGGGCCTTCGATTTCGATATGGAGCGGTGTGGAGGCATCTGCTGTCAGCAGGCCCTGTTCGTCCACCACATCCACATTGATAAAGGCCAGTGTGTCGTAGGTTTCCGCGGATAACTCCAGGGCTGCCGGTTTTCCCGCAGTTCTTAAAGCAGCGCGGCCGATTTCTTTTCCATTTTCATAGGCAACCGCAACCAGTTCTCCTGGCTCGTATACCGTATGGAACTGTGTCTCAAATGCGGTATCTTTTCCACAGGCCTGTTTTCCAAGGGATTTTCCGTTCTGGAACAGCTCCGCTGTATCGCCTCCCGCATAGACCTGGATCATGATGGGCTTCCCTTCCTGTCCCTGGTAGGAATAGGAAAAGGTGCAGTCCGTGTAGCACCAGGGCCCGAAATTCCGCGGGATTCCATAATTCGCCGGATCTTGTACAGCGATGCAAGGCTGCTTCGTCAGCCCGAATACGATTTCCCGGTAATAAGAGACAGGACGGCGGTTTCCGATGAGGGAAATGTCTCCGGCCGGGTTCATGAGATCCGGATATACCGAAGAAACCTCGCCCAGATAATCCCATCCGGTCCAGGTGAAATCTCCGATCACCGCCGGACACCGGGTGATCGCGTCCCAGTTCTCCGCGATCTGCTTTGGATAGGTCTCGGTCCCCACCATCACCCTGTCCGCATACTTTGCCGCATCCTTCAGATAACGGGAGGTCATATAGTTATAACCCAACACGTCCATGGTGGTTTCCAATTTTTCCAGTATCCCGCTGATGATGGGGTGGGAAACGATGCCCGGCATATCCCTCTCCATCGCCGCCATAAAGACATTCACATCTCCGGTTCCGGTATCCGCCTCCCCATGGGTGATATCGTCCACGATCCGGGCAAGTCCGTCCCCGGCCGCAAATGCGCCGTTGATCCCGTTGGTCGTATAGCGCGTGGAATCCAGTTCATGAAATTTATCGCTGAGCATCCGGCTGGTCTCAAATCCCTTTTCCGTACAGATCTCAAAGATCTCATTTCCAGTAGAGTACATGATGACTGACGGGTGATTATAATCCGCATCCACCATATGCCGAAGATCCTGTTCCCAACTCCTCTCAAAATCAATGGCATAGTCGTAACTCACCTTACTCTTGTTCCACACGTCCACCAGTTCGTCCATCACATACATCCCCAAACGGTCGCAGGCATTCAGGAGTGCCTGGGACGCCGGGTTATGGGCCGAGCGAATGGCATTGAAGCCCGCTTCTTTCAGCCGTTTCACCCGGCGGTACTCATAGTCCTCATAGGCGGACGCTCCCAAGATGCCCTGGTCATGGTGTACACAGGCCCCCCGCAGCTTCACGGTTTTCCCGTTGACGCGCAGGCCGCGGCGGGAATCCAGGGAAAGCTTACGGATACCGGAGGTCACTCTCGTCTCGTCCAGTACCGTTTCCCCTTCCCGGATCGTCAATGTGATCTGATACAGGTTCGGGGAGTCCTCCTCCCACAGCTTCGCCCCGTCTATGTATATATTTTTCCGGAAGTCCAGGACCGAACGGCTGTTGATCCTGACCGGATATACCTGGTCCGCAGCCGTCTTTCCTTCTCCGACCTCCTGCACCCTGACCGAGAGATCCAATGTTTTCGCGGACAGGCCGTCATTGTGGATCCGGGCGGAGACACAGACCAGAGCCCCCTCGGAATCCGCATCGATAGTAGTGAATCTCAGGCCGTAAGGCTTTACATAAGTTTCCCCGCCATGGAACAGCCATACGTCCCGGTAGATTCCCGCGCCGCTGTACCAACGGCTGCTCCTGGTGCCGCATTTTACCGTGACCAGAATCTCATTTTCCTCGCCGTATCTCAGATAGTCCCCGGCCTCCACGGTAAAATCCGTATAGCCGTAAGCGCTGCCGCCCACTTTCGACTGGTTGACAAATACGCCGGCATTCCGGTAAATGCCTTCGAACTGCAACATCACATGTCCGCCCCGGTATTCCTCGGGTACGAAAAACCGCTTGTAGTATTTGTACTCGCCTGCGTCAATATTTCCGGTATAGCCTCCATTGGCCGTCCCCTGCTTCTGCTCCTCATGGAACATGGCGTCATGGGGCAGATCCACCCGGACCGCATCCCGGGGCACCCGGAAAACCAGTTCAAATGGATCCAGATCCTTCCATACCTTCCATCCCTTGTTCAAATTTATTTTTTTCATCTCCATCCTCCTCGTCCGTCTATACATGTTATGGTTCACACCCTTTGGGTGTTCATTAACAGCAGCCTGTTTATATACTATTCTGCACGATTCCCGCAGATTTTTCTACCTCCTATTTTTATATAAAACCGACTTTTTTTGCGGAATGAAAAAATGGCAGCACGAAAAAAAGAGCCCCTCTCTTCTCAAAAAAGGGCTCTTTGTATTCCCTATATTACTCGTCATCCGTCTGCAGCCACTGCTTCATCTCATCGCCGCACCACACGACCTGATTTCTTCCAAATCGCTTTGCGTCGTACAGCATGGTATCCGCAATATTCAGATATGTAGGGTACTGCTCACTGTCCACGGGAAAGACAGTGACCCCGCCGATACTGACGGTCACCCGTTTTCCGGCAGACGGCGCATGGGGGATCTGAAGGTCTTCGATCCCTCTGCGGATCTGCTTCATATATTCATAATTAATCCTGGCATCCCCGCCCACGATGATCGCCACAAACTCTTCTCCTCCATAGCGCGCCACAAAATCCGTCGTACGCCGCAGATAGGTAGAAAGTGTGTTTGCCACCGCAATGATGACCTTGTCTCCTGCGGGATGTCCGAATGTATCATTGTAGGCCTTAAAGCGGTCGATATCAAACATACAGACGGTAAATGGAATCTTGAGCCGGACAGCCTCCTTCCATTTTGCTACGCTGTAAAGGTCATGCCGCCGTCTGTTGGCAATCCCGGTCAGCTGGTCAGTCATGGACTGATGCTCCACCTGCTTCCGATACTTGTACAGCTTGATATGTGTATTGACCCTGGCCTGCACGATCACCGGGTGAAATGGCTTGGCAATATAATCCACTGCGCCCAGTGTAAATCCGCGCTGCTCATTCTGAATGTCGGAAAGACTTGTGATCAGGATTACTGGAATGCTCCGGGTTATGATCTCCTCCTGCAGCCTTTTCAGCAGCATAAACCCGTCCATCCCGGGCATCACGACATCCAGCAGGATCAGAGAAAAATCCTGGGAGCTTGCATAGCTGAGCCCATCCTCTGCTGTCTGCGCGATGGTAATATCATAATCTTCCTCTAAAATCGATTTTAACCGTGCTGCCTGGATGGCACTGTCGTCAACGATCAATATTTTATCCATATCTATTTCCTCCTCTTATGAGTTTACAAAAACAGAGTGGATTTTGCAACCACTTTTTACCCAAATCCTTCCAAAATGTCCTATAAAATGTGTTGCTTGATCTCAGACGTGTCATTTTTCAATAAGTATATGATCTTTTCTGCTTCCGATTCCAGCTCCGGAGGGAGGCATCCGTATTCTCCCGCAATCCGATCCTGCAGCTTCTCCTTCCAGCCCATACCTCCGAGCGCGTCCATCCGTATATTTTCCTCTGCCAGAAATTGTTCAAGCTTCCTCGCCTTCTCCCGTTCTCTGCTGTCGATCGGCCACCGCCCCAGCTGTATCTTTATCTTCTGCCCATTGAGGTAGTACACCTCCAGCCGGACCCGATGGAACCCATGGCGCTTGAAACCGTATCCATATTCCAGATGAGCCATAACAGCCAGTTTTTTGGAAATAACAGTTCCTTCCGCCACAAGCCAGTTGGCGCTTCTGTAGATTGGATGGGATCTGTCCAGATCTTCATCGGAAAACCGGACCTGCTGAAAATGCTCCCTTGTTATCAGGCTGTCCATTTCCTCTTTGGACAGGATCCGGTTCAGACCCGGCATGGAATGATACGGGCACAGGATATACCGGAGCATCGGTACCAATGTAACAACAGTCATCAGACAAAAGAAAAGTGAAAAACCGATATCCTTTGCATCCCCTGCGATCCCCCCTCCTGCCAGAATATAGACCTGAAATGCCATGGCGCTAAACACTGCGAAAAACAGCCACACCAAAAGCAGGATCCGCTTTTTCAGAGGATAAAACCGGATCCACTCGATCTGTTCCATCCGGGTCCCGCACCTCCTGCCAGGGCGTGTCGTCCCTGGTTCCGGATCGGCAAGCGCCCTCCTGGCGATCTTTCTGCTGAGCCATTCGGGGAGCCCTATGCAGATCACAAGGATCACCGTGATCACGGCGAACATGCACAGCAGGATGAAGCCGGCTCTCAGAGCCGCTTTCAAATATAACGCTTTATAATCAATCAAAAAATACACCTTCTTTAACCGAGCAGAAGAGATTTTCTCTCCCCTCTCACAGAACTTAGTATATTGTACAATATGAAAAAAGTCAATGCCGGGCCAGAAAGCATGGCGTGTTACAGGTCACACCTTGACCAGGCGTGCCCTGTAACTCAGGCCGTCATTTTAAATTGTCTGCGGCAATGGACGGCCTGAATCCCAGCTTTTATGTGCATCCTCCTGACCAATCAGCGTAGTGATTGGTCGGTGTGTGACATGTAACCATGGCGTTACAGTTCACGGCCCGTTACAGTTCACACGGTGTCGTGCACTTGCAGCACGGCATCCGGCCAATTCAGTGATGGGGCGGGCATCCACCCCCCCCCTCGCCGAGAGGCGACTTTTCAATGGGCTGGATGCCGTTACTGTGAGCACCCGGTCAGGGTGTGAACAGTAACCACGGCCCAACCGGCCGCGAACTGTAACACACTGCGGCAGATTTATCCGGCGCTCAGCATAACTTTTAGGTTGACAATTCTCAAGTTAACGATTATAGTGTTTCTGTAAATAATCCTTTAGCAAGATAAACTGGAAAAGTGTAAATACGATTACTGTGAGCATCCGGTCAGGTTGTGAGCCGTAACTGCATACAAAACAATGAGGAGAGAGCAGATATGAATAAGATTCCATTTGTAACAAAGGAACAGTTAGATGAGATCACGAAGACCTATCCGACCCCATTTCATTTATACGATGAAAAAGGAATCCGTGAAAATGTAAAGGCGCTGAAAGAAGCATTTTCCTGGAATCCCGGATATAAAGAGTATTTTGCGGTGAAAGCCACGCCGAACCCGTTTTTGATCCAGATCCTGCAGGAATATGGCTGCGGCTGCGACTGTTCCTCCTACACGGAGCTGATGCTGTCCGACGCCATCGGCGCAAGAGGGGCGGACATCATGTTTTCCTCCAACGATACCCCGGCGGAGGAATTTGAACTGGCGGACCGGCTGGGAGCCATCATCAACCTGGATGACATCACCCACATTGAATTTCTGGAAAAAACCATCGGCCATATACCGGAGACCATCAGCTGCCGGTATAATCCGGGCGGGCTGTTCAAGATCAGCAATGATATCATGGACAATCCCGGAGATTCCAAATATGGAATGACCACAGAACAGATTGGGGAGGCATTCCGCATATTGAAGGAAAAGGGCGCGAAGGAATTCGGAATCCACGCATTTCTTGCCAGCAATACAGTGACCAACGACTATTATCCGATGCTGGCAAGGGTGCTGTTCGAGCAGGCAGTCCGGCTGCAGAAGGCGGTCGGCGCGCATATCAAATTCATCAACCTGTCCGGCGGGATCGGAATCCCCTATACGCCCGACCAGGAGCCAAACGATATCCGGAAGATCGGGGAAGGCGTGCGCCGGGTTTACGAAGAGGTATTGGTTCCGGCAGGCATGGGCGACGTGGAGATCTATACGGAGCTGGGCCGTTACATGATGGGCCCGTACGGCTGCCTGGTCACAAAGGCCATCCACGAGAAGCACACCCACAAGGAATACATTGGTGTGGACGCATGCGCGGTCAATCTGATGCGGCCAGCCATGTACGGGGCGTACCATCACATTACGGTAATGGGAAAGGAAAATCTGCCCTGCGACCACAAGTATGACGTGTCAGGCTCCCTCTGTGAGAATAATGATAAATTTGCCATCGACCGGATGCTTCCGGAGATCGCCCTGGGAGATTATCTGGTCATCCACGACACAGGGGCACACGGATTTGCCATGGGGTATAATTATAATGGAAAGCTGAAATCCGCTGAGCTTCTACTGAGGGAGGACGGAAGCGTGGAACTGATCCGCCGCGCGGAGACCCCTGCCGACTACTTTGCAACCTTCGACTGCTTCGAGATTGGAAAAAAACTGATATAAGGTATTGCAAAAATGATTCGGATGTGTTAAGATTAATTCTGGTTTGAAGAGGATGTATTCAATACTTTTCAGGCCGGATAAGCGGATGTGGCGGAATGGCAGACGCACAAGACTCAAAATCTTGCGGGGGTGACCTCGTGTGGGTTCAAGTCCCACCATCCGCAGTACACGGCGCAAAACCTCAGTGATTCAGGTTTTGCGCCGTTTTTCACAGTTGTATTTTAGAAGCTTGAAAAACTCGAAAAACTAAGGGATTCAGCTTTTTTATTAGATAAAAATGAAAATAGACCAAATCAGCGCAAACCCTGTGTTTATAAGGCTTCTGCTAACTTGGTCTTACTATAACTCAACCCCCGCTACCGGGCCGGGTCAGATGATGATGCACACCAGTCCCCCGTTGCTGTCATTGACGATCTTCTGCATGGTATCCTGGAGCTTTACCTGGCTCTCGTCGTTGATCATGGTGATCTTGTTGCGCATGCCGTCCATAACCAGCTCTTCGATGGATTTCCCGAAAATATTGGTTCCCCAGACGCCTTCCTCGGTCTCGCTCTCCGCCTTGATATATTCCACCAGGTCCTGGGCCTGCTTCTCGCTTCCCACAATGGGCGCGATCTCCGTCTCGATATTGGCGCGGATCATGTGGATAGACGGCGCCTCGGAATGGATCTTCACACCGAACTTGTTGCCCTGCTTAATGATCATGGGCTCCTCCAGGGCAATCTCCTCCTTCTTCGGGCTCACCACCCCGTAGCCCTTCATCTTCACATCCGCAAACGCGTCCTTGATCTGGGTGTATTCCTCCTTCATGGCGGCCAGCTCCTTCATCACGGAGATCAGCTCATACTCTCCCTGGATCTGTGTTCCGGTGAGTTCGCTTAAGACTTCATAATAGAACTGCTCCGCAAACCGGATCAGGATGCGGATCTTTCCGGTATCCATCTCAATCTTGTCAACCAGGATTTTTTCTATGTACGGACTTTCCACCTCCGGGATCCCCGATGTCACACTGCGGATATCATCCAGCTCTGTCATCATAAATTTTACGGCCGCCAGCAGATCCTGCTTGATCCGGTGCTCTCTGGACAGCATTTCCACCCACTTGGGAACAAAAAATTCCACCTCGGAAATGGGAAATTCATACAGCACCTGGCGCATGATGTTGTTCACATCCTCCTCCTTGAGCTGCTCGCAGTTCACAGGGAGCACGGCGGTTTTGTATTTTTCCTCCATGGCGGCCTGCAAAGCTTGTGCCTCATCCGTATATGGCTTGGTGCAGTTCAACAAAATGATAAATGGTTTTCCGATGGACTGCAGCTCCTGGATGGTCCGCTCCTCCGCCGCCACATAATTTTCCCGGGGCAGGTCGCAGATGCTGCCATCCGTCGTGACCACCAGACCGATGGTGGCATGGTCGTGGATGACCTTCTGGGTCCCGATGGCCGCCGCCTTTGTAAACGGGATCTCGTACTCAAACCAGGGCGTCTTCACCTGCCGCTCCGTGTCGTTCTCGATGTGCCCGGAAGCCCCCTCTACCATGAAGCCCACACAGTCGATGAGCCGGATCTTCACCTCCACATCCTCCGAGAGCTGGATGGAGGCCGCGTCCTTGGGGACAAATTTCGGCTCTGTGGTCATGATCGTGGTGCCGGATGCCGACTGGGGCAGCTCATCCTTTGTACGTTCCCTACTGTTTTCATCGGTCATGTTGGGAAGGACCAGCAGATCCATAAACCGCTTGATAAAGGTTGACTTGCCTGTCCGAACCGGACCGACCACGCCGATATAGATTTCCCCGTCGGTCCTTGCTTTCATATCCTTGTATAACTGAAATGAGTCCATAAAAATACCCCCTTGTTCTGCTGATAACAATGTATGCAGAAAAAAAGGGGGGTATGATAAAATCCAAAAATATGCTATACTTTTTTTAAACCGTAAGAAAGGAATCCTGATATGAATGCTGTTTTTTCTAAAATATCAGAGGAGCTGGAGCATCACCATGACCTGATGCTCGTCACCATTACATCAAAAAGCGGCTCCTCGCCCCGGGGCGCCGGAGCCCAGATGCTTGTCGGAGAAGGCGGACGGCTCTGCGGCACCATCGGCGGCGGCGCCGCGGAACACCGTTCGGAGGAAACGGCCCGTACACTACTCCAAAAGAAGTGCTCCGGGGAATACTGCTTCAAGCTCCGAGAACAGGCCGGAAACGATCTCGGTATGGTCTGCGGGGGTGAGATCTCGGTCTTTTTTCAGTATATCGATCCTGCCGCAAAGGAATGGAAACGGCTTGTCTCCCGAGTGCTGGTCATGCTCAGCGCACATCAGCCGGGGCAGCTCGTGCTGCATCTGGATGGTTCCCTCCCCGCTCTGCTGGATAACGAGGGCAGGCCGGTTCCCGGTATCTTCCCGGAGGTTTGCGATTCCCCTGGAGAATCCGGGCAGACAGCAGCACCTCCCCTGCCGTCCCGTACTGGTGCCGCTCTGCCATCTTCCGATATGAAATGCCGGAAAACAACGACTTCCTTCACCATGCCCCTTCCGGTACAGGACCGTGCCGTGATCTTCGGCGGCGGACACTGCACCCAGGCGCTGGTGCCTGTGCTGAGCAGGATTGGTTTCCGTATCACGGTAATAGACAACCGGCCGGAGCTTTCCCTCCCGAAGCTCTTTCCTGAGGCGGAAACCGTCCTCTGCGGCGATTATTTTCATATTTCCGATTATCTGGACCTCACTCCGTCAGACTATGTAGTAGTCATGACCAACGGCCACACCCATGATTTTGACGTACTGCGCCAGGTCCTGCAAAATCCGCCTGCCTATGTGGGCGTCATCGGCTCCCGGCGCAAAACGGCCTTTGTGAATCAAAAGCTTCTGGAATGCGGTATCGAAAAGGACGTCCTCTCCCGGGTACACGCCCCTATCGGTACGGCCATCAAGGCAGTGACGCCGGAAGAGATCGCAGTCAGCATTGCCGGGGAAATGATCTATGAACGGGCGCTTCTGCGGGAAGCGCGGGAGATCTGCCCGGCACAGGGCTGTCCCATGCACTAATTTTATAAAAATAAAGCCAAGGCCTGCCACATCAGACTCCACTGGTGTGACAGGCCCTGGTTTTGCGATTCATACTCTTTTCGTACTCACAGCAGATGAATCATCTGGCATTCCGTATCATCATTCCTCCCAGGGCAGCGATGCGTTTTCGCTGCGGGAAGCACGCATCATCAGCCCGTCCACGGCCTCTGCCGGGTTCTTTCCCTCGAACAGAACTTCATTGACCGCTTCCACGATGGGCATGGATACCTGATACTGCTGGGCCAGCTTTTTAGCGGCTTTAGCGGAATACACACCTTCCACCACCATCTGGACCTCTTCCATGGCCTGCTCCATGGTCCTGCCCTGCCCGATCAAGAAGCCTGCCTTACGGTTCCGGCTGTGGACGCTGGCGCAGGTCACGATCAGGTCGCCGATACCGGTCAGCCCGGTAAAGCTCTCGATCCTTCCGCCCATCTTCACTCCCAGCCTTGCAATCTCCGCAATTCCTCTGGTAATCAGCGCGGCCTTGGTATTGTCGCCGTAGCCCAGGCCGTCCGCGATCCCGGCCGCCAGAGCGATCACATTTTTCAGGGAGCCGCCCAGCTCAATCCCTAAGATATCCGGGCTGGTATAGACCCGGAATACCTTACTGATAAAGACAGACTGGAGATATTCCGCCGTTTTCTTCGTCCGCGCCCCGATGACGCAGGTGGTGGGCAGCCCCCGTCCCACTTCCTCCGCATGGCTGGGGCCGGACAGCACCGCTACATCCGCCTGGGGAATCTCTTCCTCAATCTGCCGGGAGAGGGTCATCAGAGTACTCTCCTCAATCCCCTTTGCCACATCTACAATGATCTGCCCCTCTGCAACGAAAGGAGACATCTTTTTTGCCGTCGCCCTGGTAAACGGGGATGGCACCGCAAGGACCAGAAAATCCTTTCCTTTTATCGTCCCTTCCAGGTCTCCCGTAATCTTCATATCCTCCGGCAGCTTCACGCCCGGCAGTTTTTTCTCATGCTCCCGCTTTTCATTGAGCATCTGCACTTCCGCAGGGTCAATGGACCACACCGCCACTTCATTTCCATTGTTATACAGCAGAACGCTGAGCGCTGTTCCCCAGCTTCCTGCGCCGATCACACCGATATTCGCCATATTCTCACCTTCTAAACTGTCCTGACAGTTTCCTTTCCTGTTTTTTTCAAGCCGATCCCGAGTTATTTCTTGCTCCTGAACGGATTCTCCGTACCTGCCAGCAGTCTTTTGATATTCTCCTTGTGCCGCACCCAGGCCAGTACCATCAGCAGGAACACGAGCACGTACAGCTCCATCCGATACCGAAATGCCATGTCAAAGCCTCCCAGCTGTCCGTAAAACAGCACCTCCAGGAAAAACATGGAGGAGGCCAGAAGCGACCCCAGAGATACATACCGTGTCAAAAGGACCGCGATCAAAAACGCGGTCAGCGGGATCGGCACCATCACGAACCCTGTCGCCAGTACCAGCCCGGCCAATACCGCGATTCCCTTGCCACCCTTGAATTTGAGATAAAACGGGAAATTATGCCCCAATGTGGCGCCCATTCCCGCATACATGGCAAGCAGCGGCACATACTCGGTATCCCGGTAAAGGTACCGCGCGATCAGGACCGCCGCTAGGCATTTGATCACATCGCCCGCAAAGGTCATGGCGCCCGCTTTCCAGCCCATAACCCGGAGCGCGTTGGTGGAGCCTGCGTTTCCGCTCCCTTCCTTCCTGATATCCACGTGGTTCATTTTGCCGACCAGATATCCGGTCTGCAGAAGCCCGCATATATAACCGATTGCCAGACAGATGATACGTTCCATGATCCTACCGCCCCTTTTCCTTTCTTTCTCTGATGTAGAATTTCAGTGCCGTCCCCCGGAATCCAAACGCCTCCCGGATCTTATTTTCCAGATACCTTGTGTAGGAAAAATGCATCAGCTCCTTGTCATTTACGAAGATCACAAAGGTCGGCGGCTTCACCGCAACCTGGGTCATATAATAGAGCTTCAGCCGCTTGCCCTTGTCCGACGGAGGCTGCTGCATAGCCACCGCCTCGCTGAGGATCTCATTGAGCACCCCGGTAGCCACACGAAGCGTCTGGTTGGCAATGACCATATCGATCCTGTCATACAGCTTGGTGAGGCGCTGTCCGGTCATGGCCGACACATACATGATCTCCGCATAAGGCATAAAGGACAAAATCTGCCGGATCTGATTCTCATACTCCCGCATGGTCTTATCCGTTTTCTCAATGGCATCCCATTTATTGACCACGATGATCACGCCTTTGCCCCGCTCATGGGCGATCCCCGCAATCTTGGCGTCCTGCTCGGTGGCCCCTTCCACCGCGTCAATGACCATCAGCACTACATCCGCGCGCTCCACTGCCGTCACCGCCCGGATGATGCTGTAGCGTTCCAGCTCTTCCTTGATCTTGCTCTTCCTGCGCAGCCCCGCCGTATCAATCAGTACATATTCCCTTCCGTCATATTTTACTACACTGTCGATGGCATCCCGGGTGGTTCCCGCGATATCCGATACAATGGCCCGGTTCTCCCCGGCCAGCTTGTTGAGGATGGAGGATTTTCCCACATTGGGCTTCCCTACAATGGCGATCCGGGGACGTTCATCCTCCTCTTCCGTGCCGGCCCCTTCCGGGAAATGGGAGATCACCACATCCAGCATGTCCCCCAGCCCCAGCCGGGAGGCCGCCGAGATGGGAATGGGGTCGCCGATCCCCAGATTGTAAAACTCGTATACATCGGGCATGAACTTCTCAAAGCTGTCCACCTTGTTTACCACCAGGACTACCGGCTTGGCGGAACGCCGAAGCAGATCCGCTACCTTGGAGTCCGCGTCTGTAAGCCCCTGCCGAACATCGGTGATAAAGATAATGACATCCGCCGTGTCGATGGCGATCTGCGCCTGCTCCCGCATCTGGGAGAGGATGATATCCTTGCTGTCCGGCTCGATGCCTCCCGTATCGATCATGGTAAACTCCCGGTCCAGCCAGCTCACGTCCGCGTAGATCCGGTCCCTTGTCACCCCCGGCGTATCCTTCACGATAGAGATCATGCCTCCCGCCAGGGCGTTGAATAACGTAGACTTTCCCACATTGGGGCGGCCTACTACTGCTACTACTGGTTTACTCATCTTCTATATCCCTTCCTGTATTCTGACCGAAGGCTGTTTTTTTGCTCTCCGGTCCGTTTCATCCCTGATTGGTTTCGGTTTGGAATCCCTATATATCTGTCAGATATTCTGCCGTATTTATAAAGGCATAATCACGGTCTCTCTGCGTCAGGATTCCTTGCCAGGATTGCGTCCAGCAGATCCTGACCGCTTGATTTTACAATATTCAGCGGCACTTGTAAAGCACTCTCTACCTGGGAAACCGTAAAATCATCTAAAAATACGTCTTCCTCGGCACGCAGCATATTGCAGGGGAGCAAAAGCCGCTCCGCCAGATCCTTCCCGGAAAGCTGCTTCACCAGGTCCTGCCCCGTGATCAGCCCCGACACCGTGATCTGCTCCCCGAAAAATTCATTTTTCACCGGGCAGACCATGACCTCTGTACGGGGAAACTTTTCCCGAAGCTGCTCTGCCATCCGTTCCAGATAAGGTGCGGCCAGAAGCCCGGTGGCAAGAGAAAGTCTCCGTTCCTCCTGGTCACCCTTCTCCTCGTCCAATGCCTCTGCAAATTCGTTCAGAAGCAGACGCAGCATCCCGACCCCGTTTTCCAGCTGCAGATACCCGTCATAGGACTCCTCCTCCGGCAGTTCCTCCCCGGCCAGGATGTACCACTCGTCGCTGGCGTGGATGAAGTGCAGGCCATGTTCCGGATACAGGCGTTCCTGCCATCCGTGAATCAGCTCCAGCACCTTCCGGGCTTCCTCCCCTGTAAAGGGCTCCAAAGGCTCCAGCCCCTCCCGAAACCGGGTCAGCCCCACGGGCACCACGGACACGCTACGCAGGAAAGGCAGGTACCGGGTCAGTTCCCGGATACTCCGATCCAGCTCTTCCCCGTCATTGAAGCCCTTGCACAGGACGATCTGCCCGTTCATCTCGATCCCGGCCTCATAGAGCATGTCCACCTTTTTCAAAGCTTCCCCGGCAAACCGATTGTGCAGCATCCTGCAGCGAAGCTTGGGATTCATGGTCTGAAAGGAAATGTTGATGGGCTCTAAATGGAATCGGATGATCCGCCGAATATCGTGTTCGCTCATGTTGGTCAGCGTCACATAGTTGCCCTGGAGGAAGGACAGCCGGGAATCATCGTCCTTAAAATACAGCGTATCCCGCATCCCAGGCGGCATCTGGTCGATGAAGCAGAAAATGCACTTGTTCCGGCAGGAACGGTATTCATCCATCAGCCCCTGTTCAAATTCCAGCCCCAGGTCTTCGTAAATCTCCTTCTCTATCTCCAGCTCCCACTGCTCGCCGTCCGGCTTCTCGATCAGCAGCAGGATCTCCTCTTCTTCTATATAATAACGATAATCAAATACATCCTCGATCTCCTGTCCGTCCACCGAGAGCAGCCGGTCCCCCGGCTTGATGCCCATCTCCCAAGCAATACTCCCGGGCTGAACGGAGCGGATCTTATGCTCATGTGCCATAGATACTCTCCCTGTCCTGGTTTCGTCCGGTTACGCTTCACAGTCTGTCCGTCTGTGAATCGTGTTAGCAGCAAGCGCGCGGCACCGCGTGAACAGTAACTGAATCGTAACCTTCTTTTCAGCATTATACCATAATAACTTGAATTTTCCACCACTTTATAACTATATAAAACCATTGTTTTTCCTGATTTTTACGTGGTGATTCTGCATAACCTGGTGCCGCTCCTGAAACTCCCTGGAGCCCACGCCAAGGCGCTCGATCTCTGCGGCGTTCAGCTCGTCCATCATTGTTTTAAATTTTTCCTGCGTCATGTCCACTCCTTCCCGCTGCCATGCAGCAGCCGCTCCATCCATTTCAAAAGGCACCGCCACGTGTGTTTTTACAGTTCTATGATCTCTTCGGGTTTCACTTCCAGAGCCCGGGCAATTTTACCCAAGAGCGCCGGTCTGCAGCTCCGGCCGCTCATGACAGCCGAAAGCGTCTGCCGTGATATCCCGGCTTTCCCCGCCAATTCTTTCTGGTTCATGCTGAAATCTGCCATCAGCAGAAGAACCTTTGTTTTGTCTAATCTCATTTTCTCACCTCGCTTTATTCAATAATTTCAGTTACTTTACATTCGAGAGCCTTTGCGATCTTGCCCAACGTAGCAATTTTACAGCCACCTTCTCTCATGATCCTTCGATAAGACGCGTAACTGATTCCCGAAGAACCGCATAAATCGTATGGATTCATGCACTTTCCAGCCATGAGAAGCTGCACCTTATTCTGGCTGATTTTTAAACTGGTCATTACTTTCGACATTTCTTCACCTTCCTTTTTCATTATTGACAGGTATTTAATCACCTGTTACAATACAGTGTGTGAGGTGTATTATTACCTGTCAAGTGCAAAAAAGGTTATTTATTACCTGTTATTTTATTTTTAAATATGTTATACTATTTTTGAGGTGATAAAATGACAGGTGACAATATAAAACGAATTAGAATAGAACAAAAACTCACACAAAAAAAACTGGGGGAATTATGTGGAATTGACGAAGCGAATTTGCGCAAATATGAAAATGGAAGGCTAAAACCTTCACTCAATACAATACGCAAAATAGCATCTTCTCTGAATGTCTATCTCAACGATTTAATAGACGATTGGTCAAGCTATTCATCCGAAGAATATGCAAAAGATTTGGAAAATGGCCTCCCACTTGATGAATTAGGAATGCTTCAAGACTACCGTATTTTAAATGATAATGGTAAAAATGAAGCGCGGAAACGTGTTAATGAGTTAACCGAGATAAAAAAATATACCGAATAGCAATTTGCGCCGGCGCAATTCCTCCCAGGAGAAGGACTGACCACCAATTATTTGTCAGGTAGGGCTGAAATGGCCCATCCTTGCACCCGATCGGGGAGGTTCTCGTCTTTCAGGATGAATACTGACCAAGCCCATTTGGAATCCGTCACCTGTTCGAAAAACGGACAATCCAAAACTGGCGCGTCAAATCAGAGGCAGGGGCACTGGTATTTACGGAGCAGGGGTAAAGAGTAAATTCCCTTCTCCCCCAGCGACAGAACAACAAAAATTTGCACCAAAACCACATACACAAACCAGGAAAGGAAGTGCAACTATGAGTTATCAGGAAATAGCAAAGACCATGATTGACCGTTTACCAGATGATAAAATGATTTTCGTTATCAATATGCTGGAAGGACTTGGAGAAATGTCCGGAATTGATATATACCCGGATTTCAAACCAAATGCAGACACAATAGCGGCAATGGCTGAAACAGATGAAATGATAAGGACAGGGAGCGGCCAGCACTTTGAGGGGACAACAGAGGAATTATTCTCCCAGATCCTGGAGGAATAGCCTATGCTAAAACTCAACCTGACATCGCAATTCAAGCACGACTTAAAGCTATGTAAAAAACGAAACTATAATATCGACCTGCTAAATGCCGTTGTCAATACATTACGAATACCGGCGGCGCTTCCACCGAAAAACAGGGATCATGCTTTAAAAGGAAATTATACCGGGCGCCGGGAATGTCACATGTCCCCGGACTGGCTGCTTATATACCGGGTAAGCGGAAACGAATTATATCTTGACCGTACCGGTACCCATACCGATTTATTTGGTATTTAGACTATGGAAGATGTGTCTTAGTCGATCTATTTGCCCTGTACAGTTGTTTTGTGCATCCGTTGAAAAGACGGCCCAGGCCAAAAACCGGCTTCAGTTCGTCCTGCTGGACGAATGCAGAACGCAGATCTGCTTCATGCTCCGTACATTGAAAATAGTATATCTGCCAAGGCAGCCGGGGGACGTGCTCCCACCCGTTTCGAGTCTTGTAGGAAAGGGTGGTGCTTATGCAATGAGTACTTATGAGGAACTTTAGCTAATCGTATCGGTGGCATTATTGATCGTGTCGATCCTGAATTACGTCAAAAGGAACAATAAGAAATAGCCGTCCCGCTCACTGGCAATGACTGGACGACTATTTCTTTAAGTCTAATTTAATTATTCGCCGGGGCGGGTGAGATGCAGTCACCTTCCGGCTGTCTTGTCAAATATATTATATGCAATTTTATTGCCGTTGTCAAACCATTTATAGACATTTAGACATTTCCATTCATTTCAAGTTACTGGTCAGACCCTGACCAAAATTAAAAATGAGTATACCAAGCAGCTTCTCTCTGACACGGGGAAGCTACTT
>QXWX01000100.1 GCA_009911175.1 Lachnospiraceae bacterium
GCGGAGCGAATCAGAAAATACGGGTTTGCGTTTGAAGGGAAGAAGGTTCTGATCGGGTAAATAAAAAATCCTTTTGCGGTGCAGAATATCTGTCAGCAAAGCAAGAATCATAATGACATATTCGAGGATGTTAAGAGTACTGCTTCCCCGGCAATATACGGGGGAGCAGTAGCGGCCTCAATATGGTGTATGCCCGAGACTGTACTCTGCTTTTTGAAAAAATCTATTTACAATCTTTCCTTCAATTCAGATCCCAAGCTCTCTCTTATTCCCCACTTCCTTCGGAACCTCAAACCGAACACAAGTCCCCCTCCCCTCATGGCTTACAACCGTCAATCCTGCATTTCCGGGATAGGTCAGCACAAGCCTCTTATGCGTATTCCTCATTCCGATATGATGCCCCTGTTCTTCCGCGGACTGCAGGGATTCGCGGATCTGTCTCAGCCTCTCTTTCTCAATCCCCACCCCGTTATCCAAAATATGAAACTTTAAAACCTCCCCCTTCTCAAAAATCTTGATCCGAATCACCAGCGAATCCGAAGGGCAGCGGATGCTGTAATGAATGCTGTTCTCGAGCAGGGGCTGAAACAGCAGACGGATCACGCAATAATTTAAAACCGAATCGTCATAATCCCACAAGAGCACGATCTGCCCCGGATGGTGGAACTTCTGGATTTCCATATATTCCTTGCAGAACTGGATCTCGTCCTTTAAGGAAACAGAAGTTTTGGAGTCGCTGAGCGCATACCGGAGAATATCGGAAAGCGCATGGACCAGACGGCTTGCGGAGGCATGATATCCTTCGTTTTTGACGATCTCCATATCAATCGACTGCAGGGTATTGAAGAAAAAATGCGGGTTGATCTGAAGCTGGAGTGCCTTCAATTCGCTGATCGTCTTTTTTAACTGCCATTCTTTTAACTGCATGGTCAGCATATTATTCCGGACAAAGGTAAAAATGACCTGGTTTAAGATCAAATTGTATTCATCCAGCTTTTCGGCGTCGATAAATTCCCCGCTGTCATCCAGAGAAAGAGTTCCCTTTTCCGCGCACCAGAGAATATCCAGCAGCCGTTCAATCTGATGAAAGTTCTTATTGGTCAGATAGAGGCTGAACAAAAGGCACAGGATGGCGGCGGCGAGGCAGCCGATCAATACACAATAAAGAATATTGTACATCAGGCGATAAATGTCCCGGGAAGGAACAAGGGACAAAAAGTGCAGATCATAATCGGGATAGATAAATTCCGTCAATACATAGGAACGGCTGTTGTATTTGACAGAGGACAGATAGTGCCCGGTGTCTGTCAGGGGAAGGGAAAGCTGTTCATGAATCCCCTGCTCCTCGCTGAAATGAAGCTGTTCCGCGTTTGCATTGGAAAACAGCATACGGCCTTCGGAGTTTGTGACAAAGATAGACTCATTGGGATAGTTTTCCAGGGAGGAGAGAAGCTCGGATAAAACAGACTGATCTAAGTTGACGACAAGCACGCCGCCGTAGTAACGGATCCTTCTGTATATGGTGACCGCGCTGTGTTCCTTCTCAAAATGATAATTCTGGAAGAACCGCGGAACGATCCATTTCTCCTCATCCGGAGCATGCTCTTTAAAGTCCCGGAGCCATTGCTGGTCGGCGGAATCCTGGATCGAGGTCAGCTTTTCACCTGTCTGAAAAAAATAATCCTTTTCGTTCGGAAAATATACATACACGGAATCAATGTAGGAAGAACTGGATTTTAAATTCTCGAGAATGTTGAATATGATATTTTTGGTCACATGTTCTTTGTAGTTCATGGAATTTTGATTTGAGATCCGGTACATGGACATGGAAATGGCGCTGTTCGTGTTCATCATCTTGGCGATATCATCCCCTTTTGTAAGGATTTCCTCCATGAGCTGGCTGCTGGCCTGAAACGAACTCTGCGCCTGGGTATTGGAATTTTCGCGGATCTGAAAATAAGAATACACGGTTAATAAAAGGCCGATGATCATTACGGGCAGAGAAAAAAGGAAAAAATAACGGGTAAATTTATGGATAAAATATTTTTGTTTCATAGAGCAGCTACCTGGTGTACGAACCCTTTCTGTCAGTCCTCAGAAATCGTATTCCTGTATTCCCTCGGCGTGACGTTAAAATATTGCTTAAACGCGCGGGTAAAATTCTTCGGATTGTCATATCCAACCATCAGAGAAATCTCGTATGTTTTGAAGGAGATATCATTTAGCAGCTCCGCTGCGCGTTCCATCCTGCATCGGGTTAAATAGTCTGAAAATGTAATCTCTGTTATTTTATGAAATAATTTCGAAAAATAACCGGGACTCAGGTGAACAGATACGGCAGTATTTTCCAGAGAGGCGTCGCTTAAGTTGTTTTGTACATATTCCTTTGCCGCCGCGATCAGCTTTTGATGATACGTACTGTTCGTTTCGTCAACCGAATCCATGGAAGGATCCCCCGATTTTTCAAGCAGGTCCTTGATCCGCAGCATTGCTGCGGTGAGCTCCTCATACTTGATGGGCTTTAACAGAAAATCATGTACTTTATAGCGGATGGCCTGCTGCGCGTAGTCAAAATGCTTGTATCCGGTCAGGATCACCACTTCAATCGGATTTTTATTTTCCCGGAGCATCCGGACCAGGTCAAGACCGGAAATGTTCGGAAGACGGATATCCGTTAAAAGAATATCCGCATGCTCGGCGGATAAATATCGGAACGCATCCTGTCCGTTGGAAAAGGAGGCGGCTACATGGATTCCCAGAGAATCCCATGGGAAAAGATGGATAAGACAATCCCGGATATTTGATTCGTCTTCCACGATCACTAAGCTGAGCAACAGGGTTCCTCCTCAATATAAGACATAAAATGAGTCAAAATATTAATAAATGATACTTATGGGAATCATATTATCATAATGTCAGAAGAAATGTCAAGAAATGTGTCTGGTATGAAAAATTCGATTATGATAGGTTAATGGTATCACAAAACAGACAGACAAAAAGGAGGAACGTGACTTATGAAAAGAAAGTATTTTGCGGTGCTGCTATCTGCCGCGCTGGCCATCACAGCTGCTTTTTCGGTGACCGGCTGCGGAAATGCAGATCCAGATCAGGAGGCAGAGAAAAAAGAACAGAGTGCAGAAAATCCAGAGGAGGAGATCACCCTTCGGTTTATGTGGTGGGGAGATGACGTCCGGCATCAGGCGACGCTGGATGTGATCGAGCAGTATGAAACGGAGCATCCCAATGTGACCATTGAAGCCGAATACGGAGGCTATGACGGATATTTTGAAAAACTGACCACCCAGCTTTCGGGAGGGACTGTGGCGGATATCATCCAGTACAATGCGAATACGGTTTCAGATCTGATGGCCATCGGCGATGTGTTCGTGAATCTGGAGGATTACGCGGATGTGCTGGATACATCCGATTTCAATCAGGAGTTTATCAAAAATTTTTCCTACTATGACGGAAAGATGATCGCTGTGCCGACTGGAATCAACGGCGGGATTTGGCTGGCTAATACGGCATTGTTTGACGAAGCTGAGGTGGACGCGGAAGAGATCAGGACCTGGGATGACTTTATCGAAGCGGGAAAAGCGATCCATCAGGCAAATGAGTCCTGCTATCTGTTCAATATTGACATTGAGACGCTGGGAAAAGAATTATTAGGCTCCATCATGGCACAGATCACCGGAGAAGATCTGGTCAATAAAGACACCATGGAAATGAATTTTACAAAGGAAGATCTGCAGAAGGCATTTACCCTGATCCAGGAAATGTATGCAAATGATGTGATCGAGCCGGCGGCGGACAGCGCACCCTATGCGTTAAAGCTGAATACGAATCCAAAATGGATCCAGCATGAGCTGGCAGTCGTTTACGGCGCGACATCTAACATTTTCGAAGGATACTATGATTTCCAGGATACGGCGGCCGCGCTGAGCATGCCGGAATTTGAGGACGCGAAGGAATCCGGAGTCCTGTATGTGCCGCCTCAGATGCTGGCCATTTCCTCCAAATGTGAGCACCCGGAAGTGGCAGCGGATTTCCTGAATTATTTTTATAATGATGAGACGGCGATCCATACGCTGAAAACCTGCCGTTCGGTTCCGCCTACGGAAAAAGGACAGAAGATCTGTGAGGAAAATGGATATGCGGATCCGGTGCTGGTATCCGCAATTACAAAGGCAGGGGAAACAGGAACCATTCATCAGAATCTTTATACGCCCACAGAAGTAGTGGAAATCCTCCAGGACGCAGTCGAGAAGATCGCTTATGCCCAGGGGGACGTGGAGACGATCACCAATGACGCGATGAGCCTTCTGGAAGAAACACTGGGACGCCTGCGGAAATAGTAAAATGGTTAGGGCGCAAGCGGTAACTGGAAATAAAAGAACAGCAGGAGGGCTGACGACAACCGTCAAGCCCTCCGGAAGGATGATGCTATGAAAAGAACGAGGAGAAAGATTGGAGAAGCACAGGGATATCTGTATATTCTTCCGTGGATCATCGGATTTCTGATGTTCCAGTTGATTCCGCTGGTCAATTCGTTTCGGTATTCGATGACAAATATTAAATTGGGCGGGGAATATCAGTTTATCGGTCTGGAAAATTACATAAGAATGTTTACGGCGGATGCGGATCTGTTCCAATCCATGCGGGTCACTGTCAAATATCTGAT
This sequence comes from Lachnospiraceae bacterium, assembly GCA_009911175.1. Next base: position 4,682 of record QXWX01000100.1, read on the forward strand.
CATGGTCGTTCCGGCAAAACTGATCTTTGCGCTGATCGTGGCAATGATATTGAGTATGAAGATCCGGGGGATCCGGGTGTTCCGCACCATGTATTACCTTCCGTCCATACTGGGAGGAAGTGTCGCGATTTCGGCATTGTGGCGGGTGATGTTTATGAAAACGGGAATCATCAATCACCTTCTGGGAACAGAGATCAACTGGCTGGGAGACCCGAAATATGCGTTATTTACCATCGGATTGATTGACATTTGGCAGTTCGGCTCCTCCATGGTCCTGTTTTTCGCGGCACTAAAGCAGGTGCCGAAAGACCTGTATGAGGCGGCGCAGATTGACGGTGCCGGCAAGGTAAGAGTGTTTTTTCAAATCACATTTCCGATGATCAGTCCGGTCATGCTGTTTAACATCGTGATGCAGACCATCAATGCGCTGCAGAACTATACCTCCGCCTATGTGGTGACAGGAGGAGGTCCGCTCAAGTCCACCAATATTATGGCCTTGAAGATCTATCAGGACGCATTCGTAAAATCAGATCTGGGGTATGCCAGCGCAGAATCCTGGCTGTTGTTCCTACTGCTGCTCTGCCTGAGTGGGCTGATTTTTCTAACTTCGAAATATTGGGTATTTTATGGGGATGAATCATGAGGAAGGAGGGCAATGGAAATGAAGAAAAAACGGTGGATGCATTGGTTTTCCCTTCTGCTGATCACCGCAGTGGGAATCTGCATGGTCTATCCGCTGCTATGGATGTTTTTCGCGTCCTTTAAATCAAATGATGAGATCAACCTTGCGGCAGGGCTTTTGCCGGAGAACTTTGACTGGTCCGGTTTTATCAAAGGGTGGGAATCCTCCGGACAGTATACGTTTACGGATTTTTTTCTCAATACCTTTATGCTGGTGATCCCGACCGTATTGTTTACGGTGATTTCCTGCACGGTCGTTGCCTACGGATTTGCCAGATTTTCCTTTAAAGGAAATAAGCTGCTGTTCGGCGTGATGCTGTCCACCCTGATGGTGCCTAACGCCGTGCTGATCATACCGAGATATCTGCTGTTCCGCAATTTCGGATGGCTGGACAGCTACATGCCGTTCTGGATGCCGGCGCTGTTTGCGTGCTATCCGTTTTTTATCTATCAGGAGGTGCAGTTTTTGAGGGGAATCCCGAGGGAGCTGGACGAGGCGGCCAAAATAGACGGATGCAATTCCTTTCAGATTTTCATACGGATCCTGCTGCCGATCTTAAAGCCGTCCATGATATCCGTATGCATTTTCCAGACGATCTGGGTATGGAATGATTTTATGAATCCGCTGATCTACATCAACAGCGTATCCAAATATCCGCTGTCGCTTGCGCTTCGGATGGGATTGGATGTCGCGGCGTCTGCAAACTGGAATGAGATCATGTCAATGGCATGCGTATCCATTCTGCCCCTGGTCATTCTGTTTTTCTGTCTGCAGAAATATTTTGTGGAAGGGATCGCGTCGTCGGGGCTGAAGGGATGAAGCAAGATTAGGAAAGGAGAGAATCAATATGGAAAATTATCGATTATCAGATGAAGTCCGCCCGCCGGAAGGGCAGCCATCACAGAGTGCCTCCGGGTATACATTTCGGGCAATGGAAATCCACGATTTTACACAGATCTGGAATCTGGATGAGATCAGGAGGCGGTTGGATTTCTGCGTAAAAAATCATATGAACGCAATGGTGTTCCACGAACCCGGGATCGAGGATAAAATTGTGTTTCCGGCAAAATTTTTGGGCGGGTCCGGAGATCCGAAAAGCTATTATGACGCATTTTTAGAGGTGGATCATCCGATCCTGAATCACGCCCTGCGGGAAAACCTGAATTTAAACAGAAGGGATTATATCAACCATGTGATCCGGGAAGCCAAAGAGGCCGGGGTTGAGATTTATTTTGAAAACAAGGAATTATGGTTTTCCGATTTTGTGCTGAAATACAAAAAAGAGTTGATGCAGGCGGACGGAACCATTTGCCCCAGCGATCCCTTCTGGTATGAGGAATTTTTGCCGTATAAATACAAAGAACTGTTCCTTGCGCTGCCGGATCTGGCCGGAATCATATGCTCCATCGGAACCGGGGAAGCGAGGCTTGCGATCAGCAATACCTTTGCCTGCGGATGTGAGCGGTGCCGGAACCTGGAGCCGGCAGACTGGTACAAAAACATGATCCTGGCCATATATCAGCCGTTCCGGGAGGCCGGAAAAAAATTGATCATCCGGGACTTTATTTATACCAAGGCGGAACAGGAACGGTTCCAGAAGGCATTCATTGATTTGCCGGAAGAGATCGTGCTGTCCCTGAAAAATACGCCTCATGATTTTTATCCTACGTTTCCGGATAATCCGCTGATGGGACATGTGGGCAGCCATCCGCAGATCACGGAGTACGATGTAAACGGGCAGTTTTTCGGATGGGGAGCCCAGCCCTCCGCCATGCTGTCGGATATCAGGCGAAGGCTTCAATATGGAAAGGAGCATCAGGTGACAGGATTTCTGGCGAGGACGGACTGGGAGGGCGTGCAGGACTGGACCTGCTTTGACAATCTGAATCTGGTGAACCTGTATGCCATTGCCGCCTATGCGGAAAATGAGAACACCAGCGAAGAAGAGATCTATCTGCGCTGGCTGCAGGGAGAGCATCTGATCAGCGGTACGCTGAGTCCCGGTGAATTGAAAAAATGCGTCAGCACGGTAAAGGAGATCATGGACGCTACATGGCCCATCGTGGAAAAAACAAATTTTGTCAACGGATGTCTGTTTTCCAATGACAGCTGCATGCATCTCACTCCGGAGCAGTTTACCTTTATCGGCGGGACGCATCACAGCCTGAGCGAATGGGATCCGGATAAAAAGGATGCCCTGGAAATGTCGCCGGAAAACATCGGAAGGATCATCGCGGATAAGGAAGAAGCCCATGCCCGGTGCGAAGCGCTTGCGGACCGGGTGGAAGCAGGGAATATGGGGCTGACCAAGGAAGCTTATGAGAAGATGAAGGAGCATTTTGAATTTATGCGCTGGTATGTCCGCGGATTCCGGCTGACAGCGAGAGGATACTGCTTTGGAAGATATGTGACAGAAAAGAACGGGGCAGACATTCTGGCTGAGGGAAAAACAGCCGCAAAATTGCTGGCGGAAACCATCCGGGAGATGGAGCGCTATGGGGAAGGCATCAGAGAGACTTCATTTATAAAGAAATATCCGTTTGACGCGCAGCTGAATCCGGAACGGATCGAATTTTATACCCATGCATTGAAACGGATGCTTGAAGAAGGAAAGAAGGTGGAAAGCGTTGCACATTGATCGGAAGCGTTTTCGGGATCAGGTCATGGGATGCTGGCTGGGGAAAAATGCAGGGGGGACCCTGGGCGAGCCTCTGGAAGAAAAATTCGGCAGAAAGGAAATGTTTCATGTGGACTGGTATCCCTCCCTGCCGGAAGGCGGAATCCCCAATGACGACCTGGAGCTTCAGCTGATCTGGTTTCAGCAGCTGCAGAAAAAAGGGCCGGGACTGACGGCGGCGGATCTGACGGAAGCATGGACGGACTGCGTGGCATATAACTTTGATGAGTATGGACTCAGCAAGGAAAATATGCAGAAGGGATTGATGCCGCCTGTATGCGGCTGGCACAATAATGCCTTTCGGGATTGTATGGGAAGTCCCATCCGGTCTGAAATCTGGGCATGCGTCGCGCCGGGATGCCCGGAGATCGCGGCATGGTATGCGTTCCAGGACGCAGTTGTGGATCACGGCGGCGGGGAATCCGTGTATGGAGAAATCTTTAACGCGGTTTTGGAATCCTGTGCCTTTGTAAACGGGGACAAATTCGTGCTGTTGGAAGCTGCGCTGTCCTCCATTCCCTCCTCCTGCGTCACATATCAGTGCGTGAAACGGAGTATGGACAATTACCATGCGGGGATGGGATATGAAGAAAACCGAAATGATCTGGTGAAAACATTTTATCATCCGGTAGCGCAGTATTCTCCCTTGAATCTGGGTTTTCAGACAATCGGATGGCTGTACGGGGAGGACTTCGGCGACGCGATCTGCAAGGCAGTGAATTGCGGATGGGATACGGATTGTACTGCGGCTACCCTGGGAGCGATCCTTGGGATCATTGGCGGAGCTTCCTCTCTGCCGGAAAAATGGACCGCCCCCCTGGGATATGAGATCGCCACCAATATGACCACCGGAGGAATCCGGAATCTGTCAGCGCCGACAGACATCCGGGAGCTTACAGAGGCAGTCTGTCAGGAGGCGGAGCGGGTTCTGCGATATTGGGGAAAAGAAATCCTGTTTTCTGATGGCGGAATTGTGGAAGCGGACGGAACGATGGAGGAAGAGGAAAGACCTGCGGTGCCGAAGCTGAAATTTTTGGAAGAATATGCGGCAGACAGCCTTGTATATTTTATGGGCGGAATGAAAGAAACCGTGCGGTATGAAAGTGACGCGGCAATTCTGGGAAACCGCATTTCGAAAATACAGGTGATACTGGAAAATCTGCATCCCGTTGAAAAGGAAATCCGGGCTGTGCTGGAAGTGCCGGAGGGCTTTTTGGCCGCGCCGCCAGAAAAACAAAACCTGCGGCTGGGGCCGAAGGAAAGCATGGAAATCGAATATGAGATCCAGGCAAAGCCGGAGCAAATTCGGGAATCCAATCTCTGCTGGCTGAAAATGCAGATAAAGAACGAACCGGCTGTGCCTGCGATTCCCATTGTATTGCTGGGAGGAAACCGCTGGATGATTTCCCAATTTCATCCGAATCAAACCATCGAAGATGACTGCGGTCTGGATGAACATGCATGGTTTGTACGTCCGCCAGAAGGATTTACAGAACAATGGCATGCGGGAAATGACCTGGAGATGGGAAACTATTTTTCCCAAAAGGGCGTTGTGTATGCCCTGCATCAGCTTTACTCTGAGGAGGAAAAGGATGTGGTCCTGGGCGTACCGAATAACGGATTTATGAAATTATATCTGAACGGGGAATGGATTCATACGACGATACATAAAACGGCCTTGCGGGCAAACCTGGGAAACGGAGGAGCGCTGGGAGATCTGTCCAACTATAAAGTGACAAAATTGCGGAAGGGTTGGAATCAGATTCTGATCAAGCTCCAGGCGGACGAGCTGCCGGAGGCGGCCCATTTTACCATCGGAGGAATGAGCACCGTGTGTGAGAAGAATCACGGCATGCCGGTGCTGGGGCTTTGCAGAAGCAGGTTTTTGTGGGAGATATGAATAAAGGGATGCGGAGCGCCGGGAAAATAGCTGCTGCCGCAGCCGCGCTTCGGCGCGATTGCGCGTCAGGACGCATACTCTTCTACGACATAGAATATTGGGAGTGATCAGATGGAATGGAAGTCGTGTATAAAACCAGGATATCTCTCGCGGGTGATGCGCGCGGACGAGAGAAGGATGGAGTTTGACTGTAAGAATCAGGTTATCCTGCAGAAGGAATGTCCGGTGGACGCTGTATTTATCGGGGATTCTATGATACAGATGTGGGAATTGTCCGCATATTTTGCAAAATATCCGCTGCGCATTCTGAACCGGGGAATCGGAGGAGACCGGACGGCTTCGCTTCTTCACCGTTTCCGTGCGGATGCGGTGCAGTTAAGACCGAAAACAGTCGTCATTCTGGCGGGGATCAACGATACATGGGATTTGGAATTTGATCATTGGAAGCAGGAATCCGGAAGGGAGCCGGGCGACATCTTACAGGATGCGCTCGGCAACATGGAACAGATTCTGCGGATCGCGTCAAAGGAAACGTTTCAGACCATATTGTGCTCGGTTTTGCCGACTTGTATGGAATGGACAAACCGGGAGCAGGAGAGGAAGAGATATGTGCGGGAATACAACAAGGGACTGAAACGGCTGGCGGAAATATATGGGGCGGACTTTGCGGATTTTTATCCGGAATTCGTAGAAAAAGACGGATGCACCCTGAAGCGGGAATGGAGCCTGGAAGGGCTCCATCCCAACGTGTTTGGGTATGATAAGATGGCTGAGATTTTGGAGCGTGAAGTGGGCTTCAAGGGGTGAAAATACTTGCCTTTTTTATTTTTTGAATATAATATAGTTGCTGGCAGTTGTCAGAGATCCCGGAGGTAGAAATCAGGGGGAATTGCATATAAGAGTATGAAACACTGAATGCTGTGATGGGGATTTACGGACATCCTTCAGCAAAGAAGCTTTACGATTTGAACCATGAGTTCCACTCATGGAAACAGGCGTATCGTGACGGTATGTCCCAAAACGGTTACCATGACAAAAGAAAATTCGTTGTGAATTTTGACGCGTTTCCGGAGGATATTAAGGCAGTAGGGGATGCTGTACGGGCATATAAAGAAACAAAGAGAATTGCTCCGAGATACGAAGTGATTAACGGCGTTACATTTTACTATGAGAATATGGTAATGTCAGAGAAGCTGATCTCAGAGTTGGAAAAATTCTCCAGAGTATGTGAGGACGATGTGTATAGTATTTGCGAGGATGATGGAAGGCTGGTGATTTACTGATGTCACAGTCGTTTGTTGCAGGACAGGCTTTCTGGGGGGAAAATCAGGTTTCCGGATGGAGAGTTTCCCGCATATGACCGGCCATATCTGATTGTTGATGTGGATGGAGAATAATCGAATTACTAACTGTATCATCTATAGCAGGAAAAGAGTGGAAATTAACACTTCCAACGAACCGGGAAATTTAGTGTGAGCGCAGAGTGATTTCTGCGCTTTCTTTGATAAACGGGTTATAGTCAAGCTGCCAAAGTGTCCTGCCACGAATAGCGGAACTTCTGGATTTCTGTATATTCTTTGCAGGAATAGAGATTCTAAAAAATCTGAATATTACCATAGATTTTAAGAAAATATAGAATTTTACAAAAAAAACTTGACAGATTGAAATTTGTATGTTAGATTTTAATTACTTAGGAAAGTTAAATAAGTAATTAAGACGAATGAAAATCAGGGAAGGATGGGAAAAGGATGATGAAAAAATCTAAAAAGAGCAGAATATTGTTAAACCATGATTCAAGTAAGGCATTGCCTCGCATGTTAATGCTGCCGTGCATGGTCATTGTTGCTATTGTGTTCATTTATCCTATTTGTTATTCCTTTCTAATGAGCTTTCATCAAGTGGATATATCAAATCAGGAGTGGCAGTTTGCGGGATTAAAAAATTATATTCAATTATTTCAGGATCAATATTTCCTGAAATCAATGGCAGTGACCGGGCGTTTTACAATTCTTTCCGTTTGTTTTGAGATGATCATGGGTACGCTGATGGCTGTATTATTGAATAAAAATTTTAGAGGGAGGGGCTTTGTTCGCGGCATCATGATTATCCCATGGGCGTTGCCGACCGTTGTAAATGCGATCATGTGGAAGTGGATCTTTAATGCCAATTATGGAGCATTTAACGCATTGCTTTCACAGTTAAATCTGATAGACACATATAAGGCATGGCTGGCACAGCCAAATAGCGCATTCTATTGCTTGCTGTTTGCAAATATCTGGAAGGAAACACCATATGTTGTACTGCTTGTACTTGCGGGCCTTCAGAGTATCCCGTCAGAATTATATGAAGCGGCAAGTGCGGATGGATGTGGTTCTGTCAGAGCCTTTTTCAAAATTACATTGCCAATGTTGAAACATATCCTGCTGATTTTAGTGATTACGAAGACCATTTGGACCATTCAAACCTATGATGTAGTTTCCATTATGACAGCAGGTGGACCGGCAAGTTCCACGCAGTTAATTTCTTACTACGTACAGAAGATGTCATTTAAGTTTTTTGATTTTGGAATGGGGGCCGCAATGTCCTATATCATTATGCTGGTGACATTTGTTTTATCGGTTACCTATGTGAAAAGTATGGCAAGGAACGGCGAAGTGATATGAGAGGAGGTGAGAGATAATGAAGAAGAGAAAGGTTAAGAGGCTTTTGGCACAAACGTTCATTTATATACTTGCATTAATACTCAGTGTATATGTACTGGCGCCATATGCATGGCTGATTATCTCCAGTATCTCCAGCAAGTCAGATTTGATCTCCACACCGTTGCGCTGGTGGCCGGAAACGCCCACACTGGAGAATTATATGAAGATTATACTGGGAACTTCCGGAGGAACGACGGATGCGGCAAATCAGTTCAAGTTTGCCTTAATAAACAGCCTGGTCATTGCAGTGATAGTTACAGTAATATCACTGATCGCAGGGGTGCTGGCGGCATATGCATTTGCCCGATTCCGGTTTAGAATGAAAAAATCATTGTTTTATTCGGTGATTATTACACAGATGGTTCCGCCGGTAGCATTGCTGATTCCACTGTATGTAATTTTTTTAAAGATGGGACTGACAAATACAAGAATAGGATTAATCATAATTTATTTATCACTTACGCTGCCCTTTGTCGTTTGGATTATGAAAGGATATTTAACGAACTTGCCAATGGATATGGAAGACTCGGCTCGGGTGGATGGATGTACACAGTTAGGCGCGTTTTTCAGGATCATACTGCCGCTGTCCGGGCCTGGACTTGCGTCGACGGCAATCTTTATATTTATTATGTCATGGAATGAATTTTTCTACGCAGTGAACCTGACCTCGTCTATTGCCGCGAAAACAGTTCCGGTTATTATTACGGAATTTTCCAGCAAGGCAGGATATGATTTTATAATGGCTGCAACGGGAGGAGTTTTAGCAAGTATTCCGCCGGTTATACTATCGCTGGCATTCCAGAAATTTATTATTTCGGGTCTCACGGCTGGTGCTGTAAAAGGATAGAAAAGAGAAGAACAAGGAGGAAAAAAGATGAAAAGAAGCAAAAGATTACAAGCGGTAATATCGGCTATGGCGTTATGTCTTGTGGTTGGCTGCAGCGCTGTGGAGGGACAGGACGGTCATACAGAAAAGGGAGAAAAAGAGAAAATCACAGTAGTTGTTCCTCGTCAGGAATTAGATACCGTAGGTCTGGTTGAGGAGTACGTACGAGAGTTTGAGGAGAAAAACGGTATAGAGGTAGAATTGATCAATGCGGCATGGGATGTATGTACAGATAAAATCAGGACAGAGCTTTCCGTTGGCGGATCGTCCTATGATGTAGTAGATTTTGATAACTCATTGGTTGCAATGTACATTGAGAATGACTGGCTGGAGCCTCTAGATCAGTATGACGGGGCGGAAGAGATGAAGAAAACTATGGTCGAAGGTCTGGTTGACAAATTTACAGTGGATGATTCTTTCTATGGAGTGGTCTGGAATAACGATACACATGTCTATTTATATAATGAAAAAATGCTGAATGATGCAGGGATTGCAGAACCGCCGAAGACTTGGGAGGAATTGATTGCTGTAAGCAGGACTTTGATTGACAAGGGAATATGTAAATATGGAATGCCAATGTGTTTTTCCGGTAATGGAGCAGTGAATGAAGTGACTTGTGCAATATATTCTTTTGGCGGAAATGTTTTCCAGAATGGGAAGCTATGTATAGGTTCTGATGAGGGAGCGCTGGAAGCGTTAAAAACTCTGGCATCCATGTTGGATGAGGGCTTGATTGATCCGGCTTCCTTATCCTATGACTATGAAGCGGCGGCAAATGTCTTTTTGAATGGCGACAGCGCATTTTTTATTCAGGCCATGCCGGGATTGTACACAACTGCAAACGACCCGGAACAATCTCAGGTGGCAGGTGAAATTAAGGCGGCACCCTATACAATAACAAACAGCAAGGATACCAATGTTGTGCTTACCGTGCCGGAAGCTTATGCAATACCAAAGAACAGCCAGCATAAAGAGGCAGCATGGGAATTTATAAAATATATGGCCTCTGTTGAATTTGATAAGGTTAAGGCTGTAGAATTAGGCGCGCTGCCTGTATACGAAGCTGTTTTTGAAGAGGAAGAGGTGTTAAATGCGCATCCGGAATTTGCAGAAATGAGCACTCAGGTAGAATATGCGAGAGGCCTGGATGACTTTACATGGTATGATGAATATTCTAACATATTTCAGTCAGAGCTTCAGAGTCTGCTTTTAGGTAATATTACAGCAGAGCAGTGTGTTGAAAATATCCAGAAGCAATGTGCGCAGTATGAAGAATAGCTTTAGCTACTATCAGGAAAGAAAAATGTACTGATTTATAAATGGATACAGTTTTAATCTAAGAACTCTTTTTCAGGCATAGAAAGGCCTGGAGTTTAGAGTATATATATTACAAGGAGGAGAAAAAAATGATAAAACCTAGGATTGGATTTTTGATTTTCGGTCAGCACAAGGATGGGACTCATACACATGTAGGCGGGCCGCACATGGATTATCTTTTGTTTGACAAGTGTAAGGACGCTGTAAGGTCTTATGGTATTGAACTGGTCTGCGAGGAGGTAGTAATCCGCGATAAGGATGAGGCGAAAGCGGCATTGCGAAAATTCCGTATAGACGATGACCTGGATGGTGTCATCCTGTTTTCCGGCACATGGGTGTGGTCATCCAATTTGATCGCGGCAGTCCGGGAATTTGCTAAAACAGGCAAAGGAATTGTACTATGGACAATACCGGGTTCGGAGGGCTGGCGTACAGTAGGAGGGCTGGTTATGCATGGTGCTTTCAATGAAATTGGAATTGAGCACAGGTTTGTATACGGCAATTATGACGAGCCGGAGCAATTGCGTAAGATTGCGGATTATTGCCGCGCGGCTGCTCTGAAAAATAAACTGAATATGGCTACCGTCGGATCCTTTGGAGGAAGGGGAATGGGGCAGACCGTGGGTGTGGCCGATCCTTCTCAGGTTATGCGGATGTTCGGCATAGATATTGATTCCCGTGATACGACACAGCTTATTGAATGCGCGAAAAGTATTCCGGAGGAAGAAGTGAAGGCTCTGGAACCCCGTCTGATCAAACTGTTTGGAGGATTGCCTGAGGATGATGCTGTGACAGACCGCTCTTTGCGGATTTATCTTGCGCTGAAGAAAAAGATGAAAGAACTGAAATTTGATTATTATACGATTCAGTCGTTTCCAGGCATTGGCGATGATTATACGGCGACCTGCTTTGCGCAGAGTCTGATGCTTGACGATGGAATAGGAACATCCACGCTTGGTGACTTCAATACACTGCTGACGACAATCGCGCTTACGGAATTGAGCGGACAAAGCGTCTACTATGGTGATCTGCAGGCGATTGTACGTGAAGAAAATGAAATCCGTATTATTGGAGACGGAGCCTGCCCGCCGTCGCTTGCGGGAGAATTGGATCCTCCCGCGTATGCCCATCATGGAGTTCCCTATGAGGGGAAAATGGATGGCTTGTCTGTACAGCTTACCTGTAAACCAGGTGAAGGCGTGATTGCGAGACTCTGCCGTATTAATGGCGAATATGCGATGACGATTGCGCGCTGCACTGTAATCGAGCCAAAACCGGAGGAACTGGAGAGCAAAAAACTGGAATGCGGATCACCGATGTGGCCCCATGCATTCTGCAGGATTCATGGAGATTTGGATGCGTTTATTGAGGGATGGAATAATGAATATGCATGTCTTGGCTACGGTGGAGATGAACTCTATGAGCAAATGGCGGCATTTTGCGATCTGACAGGAATCCGGAAAGTACTTATCTGATCAAGGGCGCGGGAAAAATAATTCATAATGAACAGCGGCTGTATGGAAGAAGAATGCATACAGCCGCGCAGATAACGGAGGGATAAAATGAAGCTGAAAGCAAAAGATTATGCGGAGTATTATAAGAAACATCTTGTGGAGGAATGCCTGCCGTTTTGGGACCGCTGTATAGACAAAGAATATGGGGGATATTTTACCTGCTTTGACAGGGAGGGTAATCTGACAGACAGTAATAAATATGTCTGGTTCCAGGGAAGACAGGTTTATACGTATGCATTGTTATATAATCGGATTGAAAAACGTCAGGAATGGCTGGATAAAGCGTATCATGGATACAAATTTTTAGTCGAACATTGTTATGCTGGCAATGGCCGTTGGAACCTGCGTCTCAACCAGGCAGGGGAAGTGCTTGTCGGTACGATTGCCATTTACGCGGATCTGCACTGTATACAGGGGCTGGCAGAGTTTATGCTTGCGACACAGGGCACCATCAAAGAAGGGATGCGGATTCTGAACGACAGCTATGACACGCTTGAAAAAAATATGTTTGATCCATTTTTTAAGGAGATTTTTGAAAATACATGGAGTGAAAAGTTTATCTGGCATGATATGTACTTAACTGCATTGAGCGTAGCGGAGGCATGTACTCCTGTCTTGGGAGAAAGGCGGACCAGCCGGCTGCTGGAGGAAAGTCTGGACAAAATTTTGTACTGGTTTACCCGTGAGGAGTATCATGTAGTATTGGAAGCGATTCGGCGTGATAATACACCAGATTTGGATGACCTGCAAGGACGGTTTGTAAATCCCGGACATATGGTAGAAAGTATGTGGTTCTGTCTGGATACCAACCGCAGATTAAAAGATCCGAAGATGCAAAAACGAATTCTGGATGTAATTGATTGGGCATTTGACATCGGTTATGATAAAGAGTACAATGGATTATATGCGTTTGTCGATGTTTCAGGAGGGAAGCCGAAGGAGGCTCTTGACTGGTATGTAGAATGTAATTGTGAATGGAACGACAAAGTGTGGTGGCCGAATTCAGAAGCACTTTGTGCATTTGCAATGGCATTTGCGGACACTGGCGATGAAAAGTATGGCGAGATGTTCGAAAAGCAGCACGCTTTTTGCCGGGATTATTTTTATGACCCGGAGTTTGGTGAATGGTACAGTTTCCTGAACCGTGACGGTTCCGTCAAATCTTCTGAGAAAGGTTCCAGATGGAAATGTGCGTTTCATGTATTGCGTGCGTTGGTGTTTGTATATGAAGCGATGCAGAGGGCAAGCGAAAGAGAGAGGGCTCTCGAGTGTTATCAATCATGAAAACCGAAAATTTAGATTTCATAACTGGCTGAGATTGTGAAAGTATTGTAATGCAAAATAGATAAACAGGAAGAACGGCGGAGAATATTTATGGAAACAGGAAAACCAGAAGTTATTGCGCAGATGAATAAGTCGGCGATCGTCCGGCTGCTGAAACAGCATGAAAGGCTGTCCAGAGCTGATTTGACCAGGATGCTTCATATGAGCTTCCCGTCTGTATCATCAAATACAAAGCAGCTATTAGAAGATAACTATATTATTGAATATGGCGTTTCAGCCGGAAAAGATGGCCTTGGACGTCGTTCAGTCTTGCTTGCTTTTAATGAAAAACGGGGATTTGTGGTCGGAGTCTGCTTTAATATCAATAAGATCATAACTGCATGCGCAGATCTTTTGGGCAATCCATTAAGTGTTGTGGAAAAAAATATGGATTTAACGAAGGATGGGGAATACGCTTATACGTTGATTCGTGATTCCATAAATGAAGTACTTAATAAAAGCTCTGTTTCGCTTGAAAAACTGGAGTGCATTTGCGTGGGCATTCCTGGCATATTTGATGAAAACAGTCAAAAGAATCGATTTGTTCCTTATCTGGATTCCTGGGAGGATATTCAGATTGTCGATCGGTTAAAGCATGACTTTGTTGAAAATGTAGTAGCTGAAAATGTCGTAAATTTAGGTGTCATCGGGGAAAAATGGAGAGGAAACGCGCAGAATTATCAGAACGTCGTATATATCGAATATGATGTTGGCATTTCTGCGGGGTTGATTTTAAACGGGGAACTATATTGCGGGCCAAACGGTCTTGCAGGAGAAGTAGGCTACATAGTCCTCGACCCCAGACAGATGGCAAAAACATTTTCTGACGAAGGCGCACTGGAGGAATTGATTTCAGGAATTGCCCTGTCAAATGTTTTAAATGATATCAACGACTTAAGCGAAGAGCATTTTGATATTGAACCATTAATTTTACTCAGTGATAACGGAAATGACCGGGCCGGAGAAATGATGGACCATGTTGTCCGCCATATTGCGGCAATGATCATCAATACAGTGGCAGTATTGAATCCTGAGGTCGTGATTCTGTCGGGCATAAATGGGATACAGATTGGACGGCGGTATCTGGATGTTATCACGGAATTGGTGAGAGCACATGTTCCGTTCCTTCCGCATATAGAAATATCAAAATATACAGGCAATCAGGCAGGACTGTATGGCGCATTGCGTATGTCGATCATGAATGCGGCATCGAATATCGACAACGAGCATTTTATATAGTTCGGCTCTGTTTGGCATTCAAAAAATTCTGGCCAGTATTCTATAGGAAAAATGAAAAAACAACGATTATTGCTTATCACGATGTTAGGCTTTCTTTTTGTGCTCGGATTAGACACTGGGGGCTTTCAGCAGATTATATTAAAAATTGCGCAAGAGTATGAATTGAGTTATTCACAGATGAGTGGTCTGGTGACGGTAAAATGTATATCCAATTTCCTTTGTATTCTTGTATTTGGACCGATTTCAGACAGGATAGGGAAGAAATACATTCTTTTATGTGCTTCGGGAATTTTTTCCGGAGGCTGTATACTTGCCGCATGCACACATACATTTTTGTTTACGGCGACTGCGGTTATAGTGATAGGGATGGCTTTTGGTATATGTGAAGGTTTATCATCCGCCGTTTTGGCTGATGCGTTCCCTGATCAGAGGGAGCGGATGCTGAATCTTTCGCAGGGGCTGTTCAGCGCGGGGGCGGTTTCGGGTCCGCTGCTGGTTACGGCTGTTATGCGCGGTGCCGGAGTAGATTGGCGCAGGGAGTTTTTAATACTTGCTGTTCTTATGGCTGTATTATTTGTTCTGCTGGTGGTGGTTCCTGTGCCTGGATATGTACAGGCAGCAGAGAAGGCTTTGCAAAAGGAAAAAGAAAAAAAGGCGTTTGGCGGGATTCCTGTAAAAATGATTGGAGTTTTATTTTGCGCTATGCTTTTATATTCTGGAATGGAAAATGGTTTGGGATATTTTATAGATACATTTTTTGTACATCAGTATGATGCGGCACAACTATCCACATTTGCATTATCAGGAATGTGGCTGGCAATGTTTTTATCAAGGCTGATCTGCGCTTCTTCTAAAGGAAAACACGAATGTGTAGTTTTGTGGTCTCTGACTATATTAATTTTCCTTTCCATCGGTCTGATACTCGCAAAGGCAAGTATGTCTGCAATGCTTATCTGTGTCCTGTTTGGCGCGGCATTTGGCCCTGTCTGGCCAATGCTGATCAGCTTTTCGGTTCGGGAGGCGCCGGCATATTCAGGAACGATAACAAGCTGGATGGCAGCAGGCAGCAGTATTGGAGCAAGTGTATTTCCGCTGTTAATGGGAAGCGCGGCTGATTTATTGGGAGATATCAGATATGCGGCCGGGGTGCTGCTTGCATTGGCGATTTCTGCTGTAGTTGTGTTCGGATTTTATCTGGCGAAAAGAGAAAACGTCAGAATATAGTTATATTGGAGAAGGTATATGAAATATTTTTTGACATTGGATTTAGGAGGAACAAAGACATCTGCCGCATTGTTTACGCAGGAAGGCGTCATGGTAGAGAATTATGTATATACTGTAGCATCTAAAACCTTTCATGGGGAATCAGCGGTATATGAAAATTCAAAAAAAGCATTGGAACATATCTTGGATCAGTTTAAAGTGGATATGTCAGAGGTTTTGGGAATGGGGGTTGGATGTCCCGGGCCGTTGGACGCGGATCGTGGAATTATTTTAAATGCGCCCCTAATGGGATGGAAAAATTTTCCGTTAAAGGACAGGCTGACCCAGGATTTTCAGCTTCCGGTTAGAGTTGATAATGACTGTAATCTGGGGGCTTTGGCAGAGCAGCGTCAGGGCTGTGCGATGGGATTGAAAAATGTGATTTATGTTACGGTCAGTACGGGAGTAGGGGCAGGAATTTTAATTGACGGACAGATTTACCATGGAAAGACAGGAGGAGCAGGTGAATTCGGCCATCTCTCGATAGAAGAGAATGGCAAGTTATGTCCTTGCGGCAACAGGGGATGTCTGGAATTGTACTGTTCAGGGACGGCAATCAAGGATATCCTTGTACAGGAATCACGAAAAGGAACAAAGGGACTGGTATTCGACCTGGCGGCAGGCAATAAAGGAAAGCTGGATGCAAAATTGCTGGCAGAGGCGGCGGAGCAAGGGGATGCTTTTTCTTTGGCTTTGTTCGAAAGAATCGGAGAAAGACTGGGATATGGTCTGTCAAATTTATTTAACCTTTTTGACCCGGATATGGTAGTTATAGGAGGCGGTGTTTCGAAAAGCCATCAATTTTTTGAGGAGGCATTGCTCCGGGCATTGAAAAGCCGTGTGATCGGATACGTTCAGGATGGACAGATTGCGTACTCAAGTATGTGCGACAAGGTGGTACTTTACGGAGCCTGTTCTTTGATTCGTGAGGCAGTGGAGAAAGGAGAAAAATCATGTCATTTGTTACATTAAAAGAGATTTTGAGAGGAACAAGAGAAAATGGTTACGCAGTCGGCGCATTTAATTTTAACAGCTATGAGGATGTACAGGGAATCATCAATGGCGCAGTCGCTAAGAAGGCTCCTGTCATAGTAATGGCAAGTATGGGAGCGGTGAAGTATATCGGACTGAAGGCTACGGCATATATGGTTCGCGGAATTGCGGAATCGGCGGAGATTCCGGTCTGTCTGCATTTGGACCATGCGACAGATTTGGACTTGATTCAGAAGTGTATTGATGTGGGATTTACCTCTGTCATGATTGACGCGTCTATGAAGTCTTACGAGGAAAACATACAGGAGACCGCGTCTATCGTTGCCTATGCAAAGAAGATGGGATGCTCGGTGGAGGCTGAATTGGGAAGAGTCGGTGGAAGAGAAGAGGAAGTGATCGTTGATGAAGCTTCAGCGGCATTTACGAATCCTGAGGATGTGCCTGATTTTGTAAAAAGAACGGGGATAGACGCGCTTGCGATTGCATTTGGGACAGCGCACGGTTTTTATAAAAAAGAACCGAAGCTTGACTATGAACGTATTGCGGCAATTGCAGAAATTACAGAGATTCCTCTGGTAATGCATGGGGGAACCGGGGTGTCAGAGGAAGGGTTCAAAAAAGCGATCCGAAATGGCATCAGCAAAGTAAATGTGGGTACAGAATTGAAAGCGACATATGTTTCTGCCATACGAGACGTGACAGCCAGGAATCCAGGGGAGGGGGATCCCAGAAAGTACATGTGCAGTGTAAAACAGGACTGCAGCGAGGTCGTTCAGAGAAAGATAGACATATTTGGCTGTGCAGGCAGAGGCTAAAACATATGGCATTTAGAGAATTATAAGAATGAGGTGGGAGCTTTGAGACTTTATGGAAAGAATCTGACTCGTAAAGAAATTGAAGCAAGGGTTCCGGATATTCTCCAGATTTGCGGGACTCGTCCTTATGAGCTGACGGAGGGAGCCGCAAGGGGAACCCGCGTGGTGGATGTGGATACAGGGATTCTTTGTTATAGTGTGGTACTGGATCGAGGGATGGACATTTCGTTAACAAAATATAAGGGAATGAATCTGACGCATCTCACGGAAAACGGGGAGGTCCATCCAGCCTTTTATGAGTCTCGCGCAAATGAATGGGCCAGGATATTCTTTGGGGGCATGCTGACTACATGCGGCCTTACATATTTGGGGCCAGCGGGAATGGATGGATGCGAAGAATTGGGACTGCATGGCCGCTATTCTGCCATTCCGGCCCGGCGGGTACGGGATTTATCGGAGTGGGACGGGGACGAGTATGCGATCATTCTGCAGGGGCAAATAGATGAAACCGTGCAGATGGGAACAAAAATGCGTCTGGAGAGAAGTATAAAAAGCAAGGCAGGTGAAGCGGTAATCCATATTCACGATGTGGTTACAAATACAGGAACCTCAGAAGCGCCGTTTACAATATTGTACCATATAAATTTCGGTTTTCCGCTGTTAGATGCCGGTACACGAATCCTGATACAGAGCAGAGATTCCATTCCCTTTGACGCGTATTCAGAATCAAAGATGGAGAGACGGCTTCAAGTAGAACATCCAAAGGCCGGGGCACTGGAGGAAAATTATCTATGCCCGGCTGCGGCAGATAAAAATGGAAATGGATATGCCTTGATGGTGAATGACAGTCTGATGTCTGGTATTGGAGTTTATATCAAGTCCTCGGTTGGTACCTTACCTTACTTTTGTGAGTGGAAAATGCTGGATGAAAGGGATTATATAGTGGCAATAGAACCAAGTAATGTCAAATGTGAAAATCGAAGTGTTCTGCGGCAAAAAGGTCTGCTGCCGATTCTCAAACCTGCGGAATCAAAAGTAATGGATATAGAGATCGGAGTGCTGGAAGGGAAAGAGCAGATCAAGGCGCTGGAAAAGCACATGGCGGAGGTGATTTATAACGGAAAGGCGGTGGAACAGTAAATGTCATATGTGATAGCAGTGGCAGGACTTCCGGCTTCTGGGAAATCTTCATTAGCGGAATATCTGGCGAGGGAGGCGCGTCTTCCTTTGATTTGTAAGGATTCTATAAAAGAGGCATTGTTTGATACAGTTGGATTTCATAGCAGGCAGGAAAAAACTACATTAAACAGGGCTGCGCTGAAAATTATGTTTTATGTCGGCGAACAGATTATCAGAGCCGGACAGAACGTTATTTTAGAAAATAATTTTGAAAATGATGCTTATCCGTATTTTGAAATGCTATTAGAGCATAATGATGTACACTGTATTACAATATCTGTAGGAGGGGATACGAAGACAATATATGAGCGTTATGTAAGGCGCAACAGAGATCCATCTAGGCATCGCGGGCATGTACTTTCCACGGAATATCCAGAAAAAAAGAATCCGGGGCACATCCCGGAACCGATTGCTTTTAAGGAATTTTGTCAGGGATTTCAGGAACGCGGGATGATGGATTTCAAAATTGGGGAGTCCGTAATTTATGTAGATACAACAGATTTTTCGAAGATGCGGTATGAAGATATTTTATCAGCTTTAAAACAAAAATTAAAAGAATAGAATGATCATAAGGGGGTGTCGGGTAATGACATTTTTTCGACCCGTTTCCCCTAAAAATATAACTCCTGCGGAATTCTGTGCTTTTCAGCATGGATCCTTCTAAGGGAGTTATATTTTCTCTTGTTGGTCATCCTATTTTAAGGCGAAAAACCCCTTGCTGCTGATTCCGGCAGTGGTTGAGGATGAGAAAAAGGATCGCGATCAGGATGAAAAGAGATAAAAG
This sequence comes from Lachnospiraceae bacterium, assembly GCA_009911175.1. Next base: position 23,956 of record QXWX01000100.1, read on the forward strand.
TTTATACATAGGCTTAATTCCTGATTGGTTTGATATAGTATATATGGGGGGAGGAAGTGGTGTGAGAGGAGATGCGCGGAACAGGTGGTGAATTGGACGCAGTACTGAGGATCTGGGGAGGCGGACCAGTGGTTTGCAAGGAAGAACTCTCATGTCGGATGCTATGATTTCCAAATATAAAAGTAACGATTTTGTGGTAAAACAGGAAAAAAATGAGGATTTTTGCAGAATCAGAGAAAATACAGGATTTACCAACAGGCGGAATCCTTGTAAATTCTCATGTTTTATCGTAAA
>QXWX01000101.1 GCA_009911175.1 Lachnospiraceae bacterium
ACAGAACTGATTAAAAACAGCGCTGTGCGCCGCCTTTTCAGCGGCGAACAAGTCGCACGATTGTAGTGCATGGACTTCTTGAAGTTAATGGTATTCAGCACTTTTACCCGGTAATTGTTCTTTAAAAGCATCTTTCCTACCTCACATAATACTGTACCTTTCGGATCAGTAACGACATAGGAACTATGCATCTGCATCAGGTTCGGTTTTACAAAAAACCTCGTCTTGCCCGAACCGGAACCACCGATGACAAGGATATTTTTATTCCTCGCATACTTCGGCTGTTTTGGTCTGCCGGACATCATCAGCCTTTCCGTTTCTGTGAGTAACACATTGTTCTCAAAAATCGGATCAATATAAGGCTCAATATCCTTTGCGTTACCCCACCTTGCAGAACCGTACTCCATGCCATGCCGGAACTTCTTGGCGTTCTTGGCTTTGAAATAGACCACAAGGCGGAGCGCAATGCCACATCCTACGCCTATCAGCAAATCCTTCGGGTGGAAACTTGGTAACGGGTTAGAAAACAAGTCCTCCATCCCTGCCATGACCGCCATCATCTTTGCGGAAGCGTCCTGCCCCGGCGATACCCGCCACAGCCACGCTATTTTGTCGCAGAAATACCCGGCAAGTAAATAAGGGAGATTCATAAGGAAAAGTTTCTTTTTATCTACATTCCCCATCTTTGCCTTGAGCTTTTCAGGGATTGATTTTAAGTCTTTGGCAATGCCTTCTATGATTTTACTCATAATGACTGCCCCCTGTCCTTTAAATGTTCCCTTGCCCTCTCCCGGTTCTTGTCCTTTCCTAGCTGCTCCCGGAACTCTGCCAGCTTCTCCTTTACAGAGATACGGTTGTGCTTTTTCTCATTAACTTTTACAAATTCCTTAAATGCCTGCGTAATCACGTCGGCATCCCTGCCCTTAAACAATACGATGTGCTTCGGCGGCTTTTCCGTCTTGTCCTTCTTCACAGCAAACTGTACGTTATATTTCTTTGCCACTCTCTCAAAGGACTTGATGTTGTTATCTGTAACCTCAATGCTCGAAGCACCCATACCCTGACCGACCAGCTCTTTCACTGATATTTTCCCATGCGGCATCTGCTTTCCCTGTTTCCGGTGTTCCAGATACATCTTCATAGCCTTTTTCAGCACGTCGGCAGTCAGCCGGGAAGATTTGAACACAAGGGCTATCGTTTTCTGTGTCACTTCCTCCTGCATGGTTTTCCTCCTTCTTCTTAGATTGCTGTACCCCCGTCAGGGTGGGACGTACAGCCTGTGAATCAGATATTTCATAATCTCTCCTTTCCGCTTCTGGACAAAAAGTCCAAAAGCTGTTTTTATCCTATAAGCACCCTGAACGGATACAGGATTCGTATTCTTCCAATCCTGCGCCTGCATCTTCCCCATAGGACAGTTTTATGCCACAGAAATCATGCAGTGTGCCGGATAACAGGAAATCTTTATAAAGCCTTGCAAAATCATCAGAGAACTTTTCTATAATGCGTGTAAAATCATCGTTCTCACGATATTCATAATAAATCTGCTTCCCGCCAGTGCTGCCCAGCATATCCGTAAGCTGGTAGCTAAGCTCTCCTGTCTGCTTGACAGAAATCTGTATCAGGTTGTAATCTTTCCTCAGCTTGAAATAGGAACTATGGAACTTTGACGATACTGTAATATTGGGATTCTCCCCCAATTCCTCACAGACCGCCGCCAGCCTTTTCAATAGTTGCGCTGTTGTTTTTTTCTGAAATTCCCTCTTTTTCATCTGACCTCCTTCCACTTCTGGACAAAAAGTCCAAAAGTTTTATAAACGCAAAAAGGGCAGCTACAAACCGCTGTTTACGGTCTATAACTGCCCTTACGCTGTCTGCCATATTTAATTATCTGTACCGGATCACCGGACACTGCTTCGTCTTTTTCCCTATCTTCCTGCGTTCCAAAGCGAAAACCATATCCCCGGTACGTTCAAAGTACCCTATATCCTTTTTCCAGCTCATGCCGCATTTACAGTGCTGCAAGCCGATAAACTGCTGTTTCATCTTCCTCCCGCAATTCGGGCATACTTTTTTACTCATGCCCCTTTTCTTAGTTTTCGGCTTGCCCGCATCTTCTTCCTTTTTCTCTTTCTTTTCCGGAAGCCCGTTCTCCGCTATCCTTGTTTCATAGCGTGGCAGACGGTAAAGATACAGGCGGTACACTTCGTCAAAGGAAGCCTTTTCCGCTATCCCCTTTACCCTCTGGTAAATCTGCCCCACAATTTTTTCACAGTCCTCTCCTTCCGGCAGCTTATCATGCTCCCTGTAATAATCACAGGTTTTTTCAAACATACTGTCTGCTATTTTAGCTTTCTGTTTCTGCTTTAAGTCTTTATATGTCCTGTCCGCCCTTTTCAGACGATTCTTGCTTCCCAAACACACCACTCCTGCCTTTATCCTGATACGGTCTATTTTAACAGAAAACGCCCCGGAATTGTAAAAAATATCTGCCGCCTAACCGAAAGCGTCTTCACACCGGGAAATGAAATATTTCTTCTTTTCCAAGATTTCCTCCTGCCTGTCTTTGGAAAGCGTCTGGAATATCTCGTCATAGTCAAGCTCCGAAAGCGGCGTACCCAAAACAGGCGTTAAAACTTCATGTTCATACCATATCCGCCAGAGTTCCTCAAACAGCTCCAGACAATCCGAAAATGCCATTGCCGAATCAAAACCCTCGCCCTCACTGAACCATTGCAGACGGACAAAACCGAACCTCCCGGCATCCGCCACCATCACATCCGTCAGCTCATACAGCTCTGCAAACGCATCCGCCACTTTCCGGCACTTCGCCCGCTGTTCTTCCGTAATAAATATTTCTGCCATAGCGCATCCTCCTAACTCACTTCTGGACAAAAAGTCCAAAAGTTATTGATTCTCTTTCAAACAGTAAATCGTGCAGAGGTCAGCATATAACACGCCCTCCCCACATTGTATCGTGTCAAACAAAAGGCACTGGAACAGCACGTTACGCACAGCCGCAAGGCTGGCAATCCCCTGTTCTTTTTCTGAAAAACCTGTACCGGGAATATCCATATCCGCCGATGCCGCCCGCCTTGCCGAAATGCAGTGCGTGTAAAGTCCGAGGATATATTTATCTGACATGGGGAAAGCGAATGTTTCCTGCCCGTCATATGTCACCCTGTATTTTTCCTGCTCCCCTTCCGGAAGTTCAAAAATACACCGCACTGTTTCCAGATAAGTATGCCCGTCAAAATCCGGCTTTATTTTCTTTCCGTACCTTCGGATTTCGGAAAAGATGTTATTCCGGTCAATAAAGGAACGGGTTCGCTTAAAAGCTGGCTTCCTGCCTTTTAAGTCCATGTAAACATTATTCCCTGTCCCTTTCCCGGCAAACTTGCCATAATCGCCAGTCCGCAGCAGATAGGACAGCACCTCCAGCAGCTTTTCTTTTGACGCAATCTCCTGATAAGGGGAACCGCCAAACTCTATCCTCACAAACTTTAATGGGCAGCTCCCCTTTGCAATCTCCCGTTCCATTGCCCGGTCAATATCCCTCATGGATTCCATTTATCCATCTCCTTCCGCTTTGGGCTGAAACAGTCCTTTTTCTTCCCACCCGCCGCCATACATATCATGCTGCACCAACTGCTGGTAATAGTGGTTCATGGTGTTAGGTGCATTGTAGAGGGCAGTCACCATGTACGCCCTAATATTGGCGATCTTGGTTGTGGTTTCCCTCATGCACCCAATGACATACTCCAAATGGGAGCTGTTCAGCTTTAAAAACTTTGATTTCACAAGCTCATACGGGTAATCTTCCCCGTTGACTTTTACCGTCTTACGCTTCACGCACACAATCTCACAGATTACCTCATACAGTTCCTCATACAGCCCTTTATCACTCCAATCGCCATATTTCATGTGATGCTCATACTCAATATTCTTTTTGATAATTTCCATGTAGGCATGGGCATCATCCATCACATCAATCATACCATTATCCGGCTTGCCCGGTTCTGGTTTTTCTGTTCCTCTATCCGATTGATTGATAGGATTGGTATAACTCAGATCGTTATAATTAGTATTGTTATAATTAGGGTTCGATTCCCGAACTTCCGCAAGTTCGGTTTCCGAATCTCTTGAAGTTTGATTTCCGAACTCCTGCAAGTTCGATTTCCGAATCTCTTGAAGTTCGATTTCCGAACTTCTTGAAGTTTGATTATCGAACCTCTTGAAGTTCGGTTTCCGAACTTCTGCGGAATTGTCAGCATTATCAGGCATTTCCGGCTCTTTGCCCGGTTCGTTCCCGGCATCCAATGTCGCAAAATTCTTCACATAGATAATGTCCGGCTTGCCCAGCCCCTGCCTTTTCTTCTCAATCAGACCGATTCCCTTTTTACTGTCAAGCTCCGCAATCACTTTGGCGCATTTCTCCCTTGCGCATCCCAAATCCTCCATTATGTTATCCAGCGTGTAATGGATATACACCCTGTTTTCTTCATCAAGCCAGCCATTCTTGATTGACAATGACAGCCTGTCAAGCATCAGACCATAAAGGAGCTTTGCATCGCTGGACAACTCTTTAAACCTTGCGTCTTTTATCAGCAGCCTCGGAACCCGGTAGAAGGAAAACTGTTCCGCTTCGATGCCATAATAATAGTCGAATTTTATCGTGCCATCCACGCCGATGCACCTCCCCTCTACTGCTTTTTCTTCCATTCATCCAATAGCTGAATGATGATGCCCTCTATTTCCTCACTCGTGCAGTCCTCCGCAAAATACTCGCTGATCTTGTCCGCCTTCAGCGTCACCTTCCGTTCCTTCGGCTTTTCTTCCTCCAGTATCAGGCGCACCATTGCAAGGGAAAGCTCCCCGGTCTTTCCATACTCTTTTATTTTTGCCGACTGCACCATGCTGACATTACAGCCTTTTTCCTCTATAACCTCCTGTACCCACTGCTGCGCTTCCTCCGCCAGAAAGGAAATATCCACGCCCTGTGAGAAGCCGAGCTTTTTATTATCCACCATGACAAGGAGTTCATCAGACAGGCGGGAAAGCCAGATATACCGCTGAACCTTTTTGGCGTTCTCCCCGGCAGCTTCCCCCACTTCATCAAGCGTGTTCTTCCCTGACTTCTTCCCCTGATGCTTCATGGCTTCATATTTCATCTTGTAGGCTCTCGCCTTTTCACTCGGTAAAATATCCTCCCTCTGAATGTTGGAATCCACCATGATAATTGTGGCTTCATCATCGGTGTAATTGCGGACAATCACAGGCATCTCCGTCTTTCCGGCAAGTTCCGAGCCACGCTTGCGGCGGTGTCCGGCTATGATTTCATAGCCGCCGCCCTCCCTCGGTCTTGCAATCCCCGGCACAAGCACCCCGTACTGCCGGATACTCTCTGTTGTTTCCTCCATCTTCTCATCGTCCTCCACCCGGAAAGGGTGGTCTTTGAACGTATAAAGCTCTGCCAGCGGCGCATTGATAATCTGTTCAACGCTGCTTTCCTGTGAAGCACTCCCGCCGAACAAATCATCAAATTTCTCAAGAGTAACCTTTGCTGCGCTCCCTGATTTTGTTTTACTGCCCATCTGCAAGCACCTCCTTTGTCAGAGAATCATAGGCTGACGCCACTTTCCCCTTGGGATCATGCTTGTAGATACTGACACCCTCCGCCGAAATCTCCGCCGCCCGGACGGAAATGGGAATGACATTGGCAAATATCCTCACCCGGCTTCCATAGGCTTCCTTCAGCATGGCGCTAATGTCCCTTGCGTAGTTCGTCCGGCTGTCCACCATTGTAAGCAGAATCCCCTCAATTTCCAGTTTCGGGTTAATCTGCCGCTTTACCTTGCCGACCGTCTTAATAAGCTGCTGTAAACCTTTGACGGGCAGATATGCCGCCTGTACGGGTATCAAAATGCTGTCGGCACTGGCAAAGGCGTTTATGGTAATCATGCCGAGGGAAGGCATACAGTCAATTAAGATGTAATCGTAGCTCTCCCTGACAATCTCTATGTATGACCGGAGTACCGTTTCCCGGCTCATGACGTTCACAAGGGAAACCTCCAGACCGGAAAGCTCAATGTTCCCCGGCATTAAGTCTATCCCTTCCTCATGGTGGAGAATACCTTCTCCCGACTCTACTTCCTCGTCATTGATTAAATTCCCCATAATGGTTGCAAGAGTGATTTCCAGACTGTCCGGCTCCGTAAAGCCTAAACTCGCTGTCAGACTGCCCTGTGCGTCCGCATCAATCAGAAGCACTCTCTTTCCCTGTTTTGCCAGCCCGATTCCTAAGTTGCTTGTTGTGGTGGTCTTGCCGACTCCGCCTTTCTGGTTTGCGATTGCGATTATTTTGCACATGATTCTATTCTCCTTTTCTTCTACTCGTTTTCTTTTATGTTGCTTTTCCTGACTTCCACATAAGTCCTGTAATATTTCTTTGTCCCTTTGTTTGGGAACATATCGGAAAACTCCGTCACTTCGATTTTCGGGTTCCTCTGTAAAATCTTCCCGAACCACTTAATATCGTTCTTCGTTCCCATAAGCCTGACTTTTAACATCAATCCTGTCCTCCGAACATGGCATACAGATTATGGTTATACGTTGCGTATTCCGGATACCGTATCTGTACCGCCTGCCAAAAATAAGGTGCATAGGCACAGCAGAACAGTTCTTCCACTGTATACCGCCTGCACTCGTCTACCTGTTCCTCCGCATCATCATAGTCAAGGACGCTCGGCGTACCATTGCAATAGAGGTTATACGCCATCCTGACCACTCTCATGCTCCCGCTGGTCTGCCAGCCTTCATGCAGGCACTCCGTTTTCACACAGCCTGTCTTAAAATCGTAAATACTATAAATGTTCCTTCTTGTATCATCGCTGATACCAAGACAGTATACAAGCGCCTTGTGGTACACGTCCTGATACCTGACCTCTTTCAATTTCTCATAGTAGAATTTTTCATGTGCATCACTGATAAAAATAATCTCTTTCGCTTTTTTTGCTCCTAACGCTGTACTACTCATGTTCATTTCCTCCATTTCTTATTTTGTTTTTGACCATAACAAAAGGACACTTCCCTAAAATTTTCTTTTAGAAAAATGTCCTTATCGTACAAAATATTGAATTGGATTTATGAGTACAACTATTCATTAACGCTCGTTATTCTTCATTATGCGTTGTAAAATTGTTGTAAATTTGTTGTAGTTTACAAGTTCAAGTACCGCAAATCCTTGATTTTACTGGTTTTCTTTGCCAAGCGTTTTCATTGTCGGGAACGCAAGCACGTCCCGGATCGCCGCGGAATCTGTCAGCAGCATACACATCCGGTCAATCCCGAATCCGATCCCGCCTGTGGGCGGCATACCAATCTCCAGCGCATTCATGAAGTCTTCATCCGTCGTGTTGGCTTCTTCGTCTCCCTGCGCTAGGAGTTCTTCCTGGGCGCGGAAGCGTTCCCTCTGGTCGATGGGGTCGTTCAGCTCGGAGTATGCGTTGGCCATCTCCCAGCCGTTCATGAAGAACTCAAAACGCTCCACATAATCCGGGTTGTCCGGTTTTTTCTTGGTCAGCGGAGAGATCTCGATGGGATGATCCATCACGAAGATCGGCTGTACCAGATGCTCTTCCACATATTCTTCAAAGAACAGATTCAGGATATCGCCCTTCTTATGCCTGTCCTCATATTCCAGATGATGCTCGTCCGCCAGGGCTTTTGCCTCCGCGTCCGTCTTCACATTGGAGAAATCCACGCCGGAATACTTTTTCACGGCGTCTACCATGGTAATCCGTTCAAACGGCTTTTCCAGATCCATCTCCACGCCGTTGTATACGATCTTCATGGTTCCCAGCACTTCCTGCGCCACATAGCGATACAGGTTCTCCGTCAGATCCATCATGCCGTGGTAGTCCGTATATGCCTGATACAGCTCCATCAATGTAAATTCCGGATTGTGCCTGGTGTCCAGACCTTCGTTACGGAACACACGCCCGATCTCGTAAACACGCTCCATACCGCCGACAATCAGACGCTTTAAGTACAACTCCAGGGAGATCCTAAGCTTGATATCCTCGTCCAGCGCATTGAAATGCGTCTCGAACGGCCGTGCAGCGGCGCCGCCGGCATTCTGCACCAGCATCGGCGTCTCCACCTCCATGAATCCCTGTCCGTCCAGATACCTGCGGATTGCGCTGATGATCTTGGAACGCTTGACAAAGGTATCCTTCACCTCCGGATTCATGACCAGATCCACATATCTCTGACGGTAACGCAGATCCGTATTGGTCAGCCCATGAAACTTCTCCGGAAGGATCTGGAGGCTCTTCGCAAGCAATGTGATGCTGCCTGCATGGATGGACTTCTCCCCTGTCTTTGTCGTAAAGACCTCACCCTTGATTCCTACAAGGTCGCCTACGTCGAACTTCTTAAAGTCCTTGTACACATCCTCCCCTACGCTGTCTCTCGCCACGTAGCACTGGATGTTGCCCTTCAGGTCCTGGATATTGCAGAATGAAGCCTTTCCCATGACCCGTTTTGACATCATACGGCCCGCAATGGATACCTGGGTGCCTTCCAGTTCTTCATATCTGTCTCTGATCTCCTGGCTGTGATGTGTTTGATCATAGCTGGTGATGGCAAAGGGATCCTTTCCATTTGCCTGCAAATCCGCTAACTTCTCGCGTCGAACCTTTCTCAACTGATTCAAATCCGGCTCCTGAGCCTGCTTCTGCTGGTCAGACATTTGTTTTCTCCTTTCTTTTCCTCCGCAGATGTATCAACTGGCAACCGCCCTCTTTACATCGACCGGTTGATATCCAGCACTTTGTACTGGTTGACTCCTGCCTGTGTCTCTACGTTTACCACGTCGCCGACCTTCTTGCCGATCAGCGCCTGGCCTACCGGCGACTCGTTGGAAATCTTCCCTTCCAGACTGTTCGCTTCCGTGGAGCCTACGATCTTAAATTGCATCTCTTCATCAAAGGTAATGTCAAAGACCTTGATCGTACAACCCACGTTAATCTTATCAAAGTCTACCTCATCCTCTACCACGACCTCCGCATTTTTCAAAATGCTTTCGAGTTCTTCAATTCTCGCTTCGATGTCGCGCTGCTCGTCCTTCGCCGCGTCATACTCCGCATTCTCGGATAAGTCGCCCTGCTCCCTGGCTTCCTTGATCTTGGCAGCGACTTCCTTTCTCTTTACCACCTTCAGATTTTCCAGTTCGTCCTCCAGTGCTTTCAAACCTGCATAAGTAAGTAACCTTTTCTTTGAATCCGCCATGATGACCTTTGCTTCCTCTCTTTCATTCTATCTGATATCGCTTTTACGGCCCGCGGCTGTAAACCGCAGCCGGACGACCTCTACTGATACTTATATTTCGCAATTCAAATATTATAACCAAAACCTACAGTACTGTCAAGATTTTTTGGAGTTCTTCGTAGCTCTCCACCCTGTTGATCTGCTCCCGCAGCCGGGCCGCTCCATGCAGCCCTTTGGTATACCATGCCACATGCTTGCGCATCTCCCGGATGCCCAGATAGCTGCCCTTATATTCGATCTGCAGCCGGGCATGGCGGAGCATAGTATTCCGGATCTCATCGATCTCCGGCCGGGGCGGGATTGCGCCCGTCTCTTCGTATGCCGACAGTTCTGAAAAGATCCACGGATTGCCCTGTGCCCCCCGCGCGATCATTACCCCGTCACAGCCGGTTTGCTCCTGAATCGCAGCCGCCTGCTCACAGGTGCTCACATCCCCATTTCCGATGACCGGAATCCGAACCGCTTCCTTCACCCGGCGGATGATCTCCCAGTCAGCCCGGCCGGAGTAGTACTGCTCCCGCGTCCGCCCATGGACAGCCACCCCGGCCGCCCCGGCTTCTTCGATGATCCTGGCGATCTCCACCGCATTCACATGCTCCTCATCGAATCCCTTGCGTATCTTCACCGTAACCGGCTTTCGGATTGCTTGAACCACGGCGCTGACCAGTTCGTAGACCAGCTTCGGATCCTTCATCAGAGCCGAGCCTTCCCCATTGCGCACCACCTTCGGGACAGGACAACCCATGTTGATATCCAGGATGGAAAAGGGCCGTTCCTCAATCCGTTTTGCCATCTCACTGACAATCTTCGGATCCGAACCGAAGAGCTGCAGGGAGACCGGCAGTTCCTCCGGATGGATCGCAAGCAGGCTCTCCGTATTTTTATTGTTGTATAAAATCGCTTTGGCGCTGACCATCTCCATGCAGAGCAGTCCGGCCCCCTGTTCTTTGCACAACAAACGGAATGGCAGGTCCGTTACACCTGCCATGGGGCCTAAAATATATCTGTTCTCAAGAAGTACATTTCCTATTTTAAGCTGTTTTTTCATAATTATACTGTTTATCGAAGTGCATGCGCAGCCAGCATCCGGCCAGGCGGCTCTATCGGTCTACTTTTTTGTTTTTGTAATAGATCAGGCGCAGGCCGTTCAGTGTCAGCTCCGGATCGTACTCGTCGATGCTGTCTGTCTCCGGCGCGATGATCTTTCCCAGGCCCCCGGTTGCCACCACCTTTGCATCCGAATAGCCGGATTCCTCTTTGATCTTCCGGATAATGTATTCCGTCTGGCCGATGGCTCCGTACACCAGACCTGCCTGCATACTGGAGATGGTCTCCTTGGCCAGTATGGACGCCGGCTTGCGGATCTCAATCGCCGGGAGCATGGCAGCGCCGCCCCAGAGGGAGCGTCCCGCCGTCTCAAGCCCGGGCGCCGTGATCCCTGCTTCAAAAGTCCCATTCGGCCCGATCAGGTCATAGGTTGTCGCGGTTCCGAAATCTACCACGATGACCGGTCCTCCGAAGAGCTCATATCCGGCCACCGCATCCACGATCCGATCCGGGCCGATCTCCTTCGGATTCTCCGTCACGATGCGGATGCCTGTCTTGATCCCCGCAGACACGATCAGCGGGCGCACATTCAGATATTTGATGATCCCGCTTGTCAGGGAATGCATGATATCCGGAACAACCGATGCTATGATCACCGAATGGATATCCTGGGGACAGATACTTCTGTGCTCCAGAATCCCACAGATCGTAAATCCATATTCATCGGAAGTCCGGGACCGCTTTGTCGTCATGCGGAAGGTCCCCAGCAGAACCTCCTCTTTAAATACACCCAGCGTTATATTGGTATTTCCAACGTCAATCGTCAATAACATTCTGTTTCTTCTCCTGCTCCTGAATTTGTAAGCTTTTGCAGGCTGCATCCCGGTCTCATGCACTGCGGCGCAATATACACAGGACGCGTCCTCTACGCTTCCGGAAGCTCCTCTCCAAGATAGAACACCCGAAAGAACAGCTCCAGAGATTCAAACAGTTCCCGTCTCTCCTGCTGTATCTGCTTGATCTTCAACACACTGCCGATCTCGTCAAAGAGGAAATCCTCCTCCTCCCGGTCTACCTTTAATTCCAGCCGGCCCTCCTCGTCAAAGACCACCATAAGCACACCGCCCACATCCTCCGTATACATGACGCACATGATCTGCAGTTCCTGCCGGATACTTTCCGGCAACGCGTCAAACTCCGGGTTCAGATAGAATTTCCGCTCATAGGAACTGGCGGCGCATAATACAATCTCTTCTTCCATCATCCTTCCAGCCACACCTCCTGATCCGTAGGGCTCATACATATCCATAGATTCCCCGGACCGAAACCTCACCGGCATAGACCGCTTCCTCGCTGCCGTCCTGCTTTCTCACCAGCAGCTCCCCGCTGTCATTGATCCCCAGGGCAAGGGCCTGGTAAGGCTCCTTTGCACCCAGTATACGGACTTCTTTTCCGCAGTTGACCAGAAGGCGGTTATAGTCTTCCCTGATCCCGGACAGATCTCCTGACTGAAGAAATGTGTCATAATTCCGTTCAAAATGCTTCATAATCTCCGCAATCAGGGTGCTGCGCTTCATAACCTTCCCGGTCTCAATCCGTAGGGATGTGGCGGTTTTCGCAATCTCCTCCGAAAAGGAATCCATATTGACATTGATCCCTACCCCAATCACCACATGGTTGATATAGTCGATCTCCGAGCTCATCTCCGTCAGAATCCCTACCAACTTCTTTTGGTTCAGTACAATGTCATTGGGCCATTTGATCCGGATCTCCTGCCCGGTACACTCCTGCAGCGCTTCCGCTGTGCTGTATGCCATCACCAGGGTCAACATCGGCGCGCTGGAAGGGAGGAATGAAGGTCTGAGCAGTATCGACATATAGATGCTGCAGCCAGGCGGCGACTCCCAGCCTCTTCCGCGCCTGCCCCGTCCGGCGCTCTGCCGGTCGGCTACCGCAAGGGCTCCGTGGGATGCCCCTTTTTCCCCCAGCTCCTTTGCCCGAATATTCGTTGAATCGGTTTCCGGAAAATAATGGATCTCCTGGCCTGCCCACCGTGTCTTCCCAAAGAGCAGGCTTTTCAGTTCTTCCTCCGACAGGACATCCGGGATATCCACAATCCGGTATCCCCGGTTCTGCACCGCTTCCACATGGTAGCCCTCTTCCTTGAGCTGGTTGATAATCTTCCACACGGCTGTCCGGGACACGCCCAGCTTTCCGCAGAGCTTCTGCCCGGATACATAGCCCTCACTTTCCCGGAGGAGCTTCAATATCTCTGTTTTCAAAAATCTTCCCCTATTCTCCCAGTGTCGCCACCATCACCGCTTTGATGGTATGCATCCGGTTCTCTGCCTCGTCAAAAACCTTGGACTGTTCGGACTCGAATACTTCATCCGTCACTTCCATATCCTCAATGCCGAAGCGTTCTCCCATCTGCTTTCCGATGGTCGTCTTCAGGTCGTGGAAGGACGGCAGGCAGTGCAGGAAAATCGCGTTTTCAGATGCATTTTCCATCACCTTTTTGGTCACCTTATAAGGCGTCAGCACTTTGATCCGCTTCTCCCATACTTCATCCGGCTCACCCATGGATACCCAGACGTCCGTATAGATCACGTCCGCGTCCTTTGTGCCGCTCTCCACGTCCTCGGTCAGGGTAATGGTCGCGCCGGACTCCGCCGCATAGCCCCTGCACAGCTCAACCAGCTCTTCGCTCGGGAAAAATTCCTTTGACGTACATGCCACAAAATGCATTCCCAGCTTGGAACATGCCACCATCAGGGAATTGCCCATGTTGTACCTTGCGTCTCCCATAAATACCAGGCGAATCCCTTCCAGCCTTCCGAACTGCTCCCGAATCGTCAGCATGTCCGCAAGCATCTGGGTGGGATGGAACTCATTGGTCAGGCCGTTCCATACCGGAACCCCCGCATATTCCGCCAGTTCTTCCACAATGTCCTGCCCGAAGCCACGGTATTCGATGCCGTCGTACATCCGGCCCAGCACCCTTGCCGTATCCTCAATGCTTTCTTTTTTGCCCATCTGGGAGCCTGTAGGCCCGAGGTAGGTTGCCCCCATGCCCATATCAAACGCCGCCACTTCAAATGCGCAGCGGGTCCTTGTGCTGTCCTTTTCAAAAATCAGGGCCACGTTCTTTCCTTTATAATGGTCTACCGGAATCCCCTTTTTCTTTTTGTCCTTCAGCTCCGCTGACAGGTCAAGCAGATACAGGATCTCTTCCTTTGTAAAATCTTTCAGTGTCAGAAAATTTCTTCCTTTTAAATTCATGTTCGTCCCTCTTCCCTTTGTATTATATCAGGTCCTTTTTACGCGGCATATCCGGCCCCGGGCCGCAGCGCATTTTCCGGATCTGTTCTGTGAACTACAATACCATAACCTTCCCGCAAATTCAATACCTTTTCCGCTGCCTGCTCACTTCAAACATCAGCACTGCCGCGGCTACGGCGGCATTCAGCGATTCGGCCATGCCTTCCATGGGTATCCTGACCAGCACATCCGCACATGCGGCCACCTCCGGGCGAAGCCCGCTTCCTTCGTTTCCGATCAGAAATGCGCTCCCCTGCCGGTAATCTTCTTCATCGTATGCGCGCTCTCCCTCCAGGTGGGCGGCAAAAACGCAGATATCGTGCTTTTTCAGGCTGTTCACCGCACCGGGCAGGTCATCCGTATACACAAACGGCATCCTGAAGATCGCTCCCATGGTGGAGCGTATGGTCTTTGGATTGTAAATGTCCGCACAGTCCCTGCTCAGCAGGATTCCCGTCACCCCCGCCGCCTCCGCGGTTCTGAAAATGGTGCCTAAGTTGCCCGGATCCTGGATGTTGTCCAAAACCAGCAGATGGGCCGGCCTGTCCATACCTGTCCCGCTTTTCCTGGAGCATTTTGCCAGGATCTCCTCCTTGGTGAACATGCTCTGACGCACCACCGCCAGAACGCCCTGAGGTGTCTTTGTATCCGAGATATATGCAAATACTTCCGGCGACACAAGCATAACCTCTGTCCCGGGAATGGGCTCCTTCCGATGCTTTTTCAAGAACTCCTCCGTAGCGTAAAGCTGTACCAGGCGTTCCTCCGGAATCTCCCGGACCATACGCAGGCCCTCCACAAGAAAGGTTCCCGTCTTCGTCCGCATTCTGCTCTTTTTCCGCAGCTGTATGATCTCTTTCATCCGCGGATTCGATGTACTGGTAATGATCATCTCTTATCCCTCATCACAAAGTTTCCAACTGTACGGTTGCAATCCGAAATCTCAGTTTTATGCAATTTATTGCAATAAAACCGAGATTTTGGATTAGCAACCTACTCATAAATGAGCAAAAAAGCGGCTGTGTTAGCAGACGTTAGAGTGCGTAAGCTCGGTTTTTGCGAATGGATGAGTAGGTTGGAGGCTCTTTAGAGCATCCAACCGTACAGTTGGTATTTTTTTTAAACAGGTTATACCTTAAAGCGGTATCCCACGCCCCATATCGTCTCAATATACTGGGGGTGGGAGGTATCATACTCAATCTTCTCCCGGATCTTCTTGATATGCACCGTCACCGTGGCAATGTCCCCGATGGACTCCATATCCCAAATCTCCCGGAACAGCTCTTCCTTCGTATATACATGGTTGGGATGTCCCGCAAGGAAGGTCAGAAGGTCAAATTCCTTGGTGGTGAAGGAACGTTCCTCACCGTTGACCCATACCCTTCTCGCCGTCGTATCGATCTTCAGACCGCGGATCTCTATGATCTCATTTTCCTCCACGCTGCTTCCGATCAGACGCTCATATCTCGCCAGATGGGCCTTCACACGGGCCACCAGTTCGCTGGGGCTGAACGGCTTCGTCATATAATCATCGGCTCCCAGCCCAAGCCCCCGGATCTTATCAATGTCATCCTTCTTCGCAGAAACCATGATGATGGGAGTATTCTTGCTGTCGCGGACCTTCCGGCAGATCTCAAATCCATCCACGCCGGGCAGCATCAGATCCAGGATGATCAGATCAAAATCCGCTTCCATGGCCTGCTTCAATCCGATCTCGCCGTCGTTGGCAACCTCCACCTCAAAGTTGCTCAGCTCCAGATAATCCCGTTCCAGATCCGCAATACTTTCCTCATCCTCAATAATCAAAATCCGTTTACTCATCCATTGGTACCTCCTGATATTTTCTTACTACAAAGCACATAACCGTCCCGCTGCCTTCCACGCTGGTCGCCCAGATATTGCCCCCATGCTCCTCCACGATCTTCTGCGCAATGGAAAGCCCGATGCCGCTTCCGCCCTTGGAGGAATTGCGGGAGGCGTCCGTCCGGTAGAACCGGTCAAAGATAAAGGGCAGGTCCTTCGGGGAGATCCCTTTTCCGTTGTCCCCCAGTTCGACCTGGATAAAGTCCCCCACGTCCTTGAGATCCATGGTAATCCTGCCTTTGGGTTTATCCATGTATTTTAAAGAGTTGGATACGACGTTGTTGATCACCCGCCGGAGCTGCTCAGGGTCCACAATCACCTTGGAATCCTCCTCCAGACAGCAGTTGTATTCAAATTCTACGTTTTTCGCTTCCAGCTCCAGATACAGGTCCTCCGCACAGTCGAGGAAATAGTTCTTTGCGGATATGGTGGTAAAATTGTAGGGTATCCGGTTCGTATCGATCTTGGAGTACAGCGTCAGCTCGTTGATCAGCAGATCCATCTCGTTCGCCTTATTGTATATCGTTTTGATATACTTGTCCATCTTTTCGGGCGTATCCGCCACGCCGTCCATAATCCCTTCCACATATCCCTTGATTGCCGTAATGGGTGTCTTGAGGTCATGGGAAATATTGCTGATCAGCTCTTTGTTTTCCCGGTCAAATTCCACCTTTTCCTCGGCATTGGCCTTCAGCCGCAGGCGCATCTCCTCAAAGTCCCGGCAGAGCTCGCCAAATTCGTCATCCGCCTCCGCCGAGATCTCAAAATCAAGATTGCCGTCCTTGATATTCTGCGCGGCCTCCTGCAGCTTGGCCAAAGGCACTGAGACAGTTCGGTAGACCCAGTACACCAGAAGCGCCGCCGTAAAAAATACGATGATCAAAAACATCTGCTGCAGCTCCCCGATCTCTCTGGGCTCAAACACCCGCCGCGCAACAATGAGAAAGACCGTAGGCAGGATCATCATCGCCATAAATGCAATTATCAGCTTTGTTTTCAGCTTCATCACCTTTGCCGCTCCTTTCCGGGTATCCTCTGTATTCCCTACCCATTACAGTAACACAAAACGGGCCGTCACCGCAAGGTTTTCAGCCCGTTATTTATCAAAACTTAATATGAAGTTCCAAATTGTTTATACTCTACAGATAAGCTTTCAGCGCATCCACCTTATCCAGTCTTTCCCAAGTCAGATCCAGGTCGTTTCTTCCGAAATGTCCGTAAGCGGCTGTCTGCTTGTAGATCGGCCGGCGCAGGTCCAGCATCTTGATGATGCCTGCCGGACGGAAGTCGAAGTTCTCACGCACGATCTCTACCAGACGTTCGTTGGACACATGGCCTGTTCCGAAGGTATCTACCATAATGGAGGTAGGCTGTGCCACGCCGATGGCATAGGAAAGCTGAATCTCGCATTTCTTAGCCAGCCCTGCGGCAACAATGTTCTTAGCCGCATAGCGCGCCGCGTAAGCCGCGGAACGGTCTACCTTGGTGCAGTCTTTTCCGGAAAATGCGCCGCCGCCGTGGCGTGCCATTCCGCCGTAAGTATCTACGATGATCTTTCTTCCGGTCAGCCCGCTGTCGCCGTGAGGTCCGCCGATGACAAAGCGTCCGGTCGGATTAACGAAGAACTTGGTCTTCTCATCCACCATCTCCGCAGGAATAATCGCGTCAAATACATGCTTCTTGATGTCCGCGAAGATCTGCTCCTGGGTCACATCCGAGTCGTGCTGTGTGGAAAGCACCACTGCGTCCAGACGTCTCGGAACTCCTGCGTCGTCATACTCTACCGTCACCTGGGTCTTTCCGTCCGGACGAAGGTAAGTCAGCGTGCCGTCTTTTCTCACTTTCGTAAGCTGCAGTGCCAGCTTGTGCGCCATCGCGATGGGATAAGGCATATACTCCTCTGTCTCGTCCGACGCATAGCCGAACATCATTCCCTGGTCTCCGGCTCCGATGGCGTCAATGTCTTCCTCTGCCGGCGCCGCTGCCTTTGCTTCGAGCGCCTTATCCACGCCGAGGGCAATATCCGCGGACTGCTCGTCGATCACTGTAACCACGCCGCAGGTCTCCGCGTCAAATCCGTAATCCGCGCTGGTATATCCGATGTCGCGGATCGTATTGCGCACGATCTTCTGCATATCTACATAGGCATTGGTGGAGATCTCTCCCATAACCATCACCACACCGGTCGTAGTGCATGTCTCGCAGGCAACGCGGCTCATGGGATCCTGCTCCATAAGCGCATCCAGGATGGCATCGGAAATCTGGTCGCACATCTTATCCGGATGTCCCTCTGTAACTGATTCTGATGTAAATAAGTGTCTTTCCATATCGATCCTCTCCTTTTCGGTACTTTCTCTCTTTTGTAGCCTAAGATTCTTATATAGAATAAAAAAACAGCCTACAAAAAGCGGACTGTTTTAGGGTCTAAACAATCCTCTTATTGTTCGATTGCTCGCTCAGGTTGGCACCTTCCGTTTTCACAGGGTTGCCGCAGCTTCACAGATCCTTTGTATCTCCACTGCTCTGAATAAGAGAAAGTCTATTTGTATAAAATTGTATTGTTCCTGTTCCGGAGGCAATCTTACGCCCCCCTGGAACCTAATAAAGACTTTACACCGTATCGCTGTAAATGTCAAGATACAGATGCATAGAAATCACAGAAAATCACTTTGTAAATTCTGGAATACAGAAAACCTGCCGCCGGCATCTTTTCTGCATACCATGGTATCCGAAGCCGGCCTTCACTGCCGGGCGGTTCAGCTCACTTTTAAAACAAACTTCTGGATCTCCTTTTCGCTGGATGCCTTTTCGATGATGCCGCCGATGCCCTGCAGCTTTTCCTCGAAACGCTCGTAACCTCTCTGGATATACTTGATATCATCCACGATGGTCACGCCGTCCGTCGCAAGCCCCGCAATGCAGAGCGCCGCGCCTGCACGCAGATCCGGCGCGCTGATTCTTGTACCGGAAAACTTCTCCACGCCCTCAATGGTGGCGGAATTGCCTTCCACCTTGATGACTGCGCCCATCCTGGCCAGTTCATCCAGATATTTGAACCGGTTTTCAAAAATACTCTCGGTAATCGTACTTGTGCCGTTTGCCAGCGCCAGGACTACGCCGATCTGTGGCTGCATATCCGTCGGATATCCCGGATAGGGCAGCGTCTTGACCTGTGTACTGCGAAGCCTTCCCTTTGCCACCACCCGGACGGCATCGTCAAACTCCTCGATCTCGCAGCCAATGTCTTTCAGCTTGGAAATGGTGGCGTCCAGATGCTTGGGAATGACATTGAGCACCGTCACGTCTCCCTTTGTGGCTGCCGCCGCGAACATGAAGGTTCCCGCCTCAATCTGATCCGGAATGATGGAGTATTCGGACTTGTGCAGAGACTCCACGCCGCGGATCTTGATCACGTCTGTTCCCGCTCCGCGGATGTTGGCCCCCATGCTGTTGAGGAAGTTGGCCACGTCTACGACATGGGGCTCTTTTGCCACGTTCTCCATGATCGTAAGCCCGTCAGCCATTGCCGCCGCCATCATCACGTTGATGGTGGCTCCTACGCTGACCACGTCAAAATACAGATGGGTTCCCCGCATATGCTCGGACTCGGCCACGATCTTGCCGTGCTCGATATCCACGTCCGCGCCCAATGCGCGAAATCCCTTCAGATGCTGGTCGATCGGTCTGCTTCCGATATTGCATCCCCCCGGAAGCGCTACCTCCGCCTTGCTGTACTTTCCAAGCAGGGCGCCAAGCAGATAATAAGATGCCCTGATCTTCTTTATATAATCATACTCAATGTTAAAGTCAGTAATCGTACCCCCGTTGATCTTCACTCTATGCCGGTCAAGCCTCTGCACCGTTGCCCCGATGCCTGAGATCGCTTCCAGCATTACGTTAATATCATTGACATCCGGAAGGTTGTCAATCAATACCGTCTCATCTGTCATAATCGCAGCCGCCAGAATTGCCAGCGCCGCATTCTTTGCTCCGCTGATCTCTACTTCCCCTACCAGCGGGTTCCCACCCTTAATTACATACTGCTCCATTACTGCACCTCGATTATCCGATATTGTTACAATCAATGATTTTCAAAATCTAATATAGTATACCACAAAAATCCAATTTGTAAAATCTTTTTTCTCAGATGCAACATTATAATTATATTTTTGTTAAATTTTTATTACAGAAAGTACTTTACTTATTGTTTCCTCAACAGAAAGCTGATCCTCATCGATCGTAATATCCGCATATTTTTCGAATAATTTTACCCGTTCTTCATAAAGTTCCTGAAAACTCTGGCCTTCCCTCAGTACCACGCCCCGCTGCCGGGGATTGCGGATTCTCCGCCGGATCGTATCATAGGATACCCTCAGATAAATGACGGTTCCAATCTCTTTGAAATGGCGCATCGCCTCATCGCTGTAAACCACGCTTCCTCCCGGGGCAATGACAGAATTTTCCACATGGAGTTCCCGGTTCACCCGGTTCTCGATGGCCAGAAATCCATCCTCGCCGGCCTCCTCAATGATCTCATGAAGAAGCCTGCCCTCCTGCTCCTGGATCAGAAGATCCGTATCTACAAAACGCATACCCAGCCGTTTCGCGGCTACGACGCCAATGGTACTTTTGCCAACGGCAGGCATGCCGATAAATATAATATTGTTCTTTTTCATAAATGAATTCATCCTAATAAAATTTCTGCCGCATCCTCCGGTTCTCGCTCCGTCTCTTGTACAGCTCCTGGTACAGCATTACGTCGATCAGGTCCCGCAGCCAGTCCCGGCGGCAGAACCGCTGAATCTGCTGTCCCTCCACGCCCTTGGGCCCGCCCTCTTCGTCATGCTCGTCAAAGGGGCGTTCCTCTGCCTTCACCCGGTCATAGATCCGTCCGCTCATCAGGCGAAGCTGCAGACGGTCCGGATATTCGTCGTAAATCATGCTGTTTGGGCCCTCGCACCGGTCGCATTCTTCCTCCACATAGGGCAGGACCCGCTTTGCCGTATCCGGGTAGAGGCTGCGCATATACTCGTAATCTCTTCGGTCAAGCCGCTCATCATCATAGATGAAGGGCATCGGGTACACCATATAATAGGGCAGTTTTGTTTCCATACTTCCACTTCCATTTCAGACATTATATCTTTATTGTATGCAGAAGCGGCTCATTTTGGTACACTGCCCTGCCCCTTTCAGCCCCGGCCGGCCATCTATTCGCCGCAAGTCACGCCTGGTCAGGGTGTGACTTGCAGCATCTTTTCAAATGCCTGCCTGTACGGCGGGCGGGCAATCCCTTTTTCCGTGATGATGGCCGTGATCAGGTCGTGGTCTGTCACGTCAAAACAGGGATTATACACCTTCACGGATTCCGGCGCCATGCGGGCCTGATACCACATTTCCGTGATCTCTTCAGGGGCACGCTCTTCAATGGGGATCTCCTCGCCTGTCTCCAGAGTCATGTCGATGGTGGAGGTCGGCGCGCATACATACAGCGGAACGCCGTACTGCTTCGCCACACAGGCCACAACGGAGGTTCCGATCTTATTGGCCGTATCCCCGTTGGCCGCCACCCGGTCGCACCCTACAAATACCGCCTGGACAAGTCCCTTTTTCATAACGGATGCGGACATATTGTCGCAGATCAGCGTCACGTCCATTCCGGCCGCATGCAGCTCCGCCGCCGTCAGACGCGCGCCCTGGAGCAACGGACGTGTCTCATCTGCGAAGATATGGAAATCATATCCCCGTTCCTTCCCCAGATACATGGGTGCCGTAGCCGTCCCGTACTTCACCGTGGCAAGCTGTCCCGCATTGCAGTGGGTCAGCAGGCCGTCCCCGGGCTTTACCAGCTCCAGGGCATACTCTCCGATCTTCCGGCAGACTTCAATGTCCTCATCGTGGATGCGGACGGCTTCTTTTTGCAGAAGCGACCGGATCTTCGCCACACTTTCTGTCAAATGCGTCCGAACCACGTTTTCCATCCGGTCCAGCGCCCAGAACAGGTTGACCGCCGTCGGGCGGGAGGTTGCGAGATACTTTTTAGCCTGCTGAAATTCCCTGTAAAAGACCTGGGTATCCTCCGTATGGATCTTCTCTGCCGCAAGGTAGATTCCGGCCGCGGCCGCCACGCCGATGGCGGGAGCCCCTCTGACCTTCAAAAGGCGGATCGCCTCCCAGATATCCTTGATATCCGTCAGAGACAGCATCTCGATCTTTCCCGGAAGCTGCGTCTGGTCTATGATCACCAGCGCGTGATGCTCCAGATCCAGCGAGACTGTCTCGTAATCCAAAATACTTTTTTCTCTTTTTTCCATTCTTATAACCTTTTCTCTTATATCCTTTTCCGTTTCGGATATCCACCTGGATGCCGTATATGTCCCGCGGATTCCTACTGACTCTTTAGCTGTTTTTCTCCTCAATATCCATGATCATGTTCACCCGGTTGACGTGCCGCTCCACTCCTGAAAATTCTGTACTCATCCAGACGTCCACCATCATCTTCGCCAGCTCTGCCCCCACAACCCTGGCGCCAAATGCCAGAATGTTGCAGTCGTTGTGTTCCCTGGACATCTTAGCTGTAAAGGGCTCGCTGCATACCGCCGCCCGGATGCCTTTTACCTTGTTCGCCGCAAGTGAGATCCCCAGGCCGGTTCCGCAGATCAGAATCCCCCGGTCCACCTCTCCCTTCGCAACCGCGTTTGCCACGATCTCCCCATAAATCGGATAGTCGCAGCTCTCCTCGGAATTGGTTCCATAATCAATGACCTCATGTCCCTTCTGGCTCAAAAATTCTATGATCTCTGCCTTCAGTTCCAATGCCGAATGGTCATTCCCGATTCCTACTATCATACATTCTCCTCCTTATCATTGCACCCAGCCCGCACGGCAGATTGAATGCTTCCTTGCCCGCCCCGCAGGGACATATATTCTGCGGTGCCCTGCGGTATACTTCCGCAGTCTGCGGAACATATTATTTATTGTATCAGATTTCCCGGCCGCTTACAATGGATAAATATAAGAGCCGCCTTTCATTGCAGTCTTCTTTTGTTTGTGATACTATATTTTCAGCCGCAGGCTATGTAAGGCGCCGGAAAGATTTGAAGTCCGGACGCCTCCGCTGTTTCAAACCGGCACAAAGAATAATTTGACAGGAATGGAGAATGATCATGCACACATTAGCGATTGAGATTTCGCAGCTTTTCGAATTTTTAAAAAACGGCACCTCTGCTTTTCACGTCACCGCTCACAGTAAAAAAGTGCTTACGGAGGCGGGCTTTACAGAGTTAAAGCTAAAAGAGCCCTGGCCTCTGGAACGGGGCGGGCGTTATTTCTGCTGCCCCTTCGATACCACGCTTTACGCATTTACCATCGGCCGGGACTGTGATCTGTCCCGCGGTATCCACATCGGAGGAGCACACACGGACTTTCCGGCCATCAAGATAAAACCGAAGCCGGAAATATTTACACAGGGATATATGCAGTTGAACACAGAGCTCTACGGCGGGCCCATCTTAAGCACCTTTTTCGACCGTTCCCTCTCTCTGGCGGGAAAGGTGGTCACACGGGGTTCTTCTTACGACCGCCCCGTCAGCCATCTGATCGACTTTCAGCGCCCTGTGGCCTGTCTGCCGAACCTGGCCATCCATATGAACCGTACAGCCAACGAGAAGGGCACTCCTGTGGATAACCAGAAGCATCTGCTCCCGATCCTCGGAACCCTGAACGATATGCTGAACAAGGATTCAACCCTGGTGAAGCTGCTGGCAGAAGAGTTGGATGTGAATCCATCCGAGATTCTGGACTACGACCTGTGCCTGTATAATCTGGAGCAGCCGGAGCTGGCAGGCATCACGGAGGAATTTCTCTGCGCTCCCAGGCTTGATGATATCACTTCGGTCTGCGCGCTGGTGCACGCTCTGGCAGAAAGCCAAAATCCGGACCGCGTCAATCTGGTCTGTCTTTTTGATCATGAAGAGATCGGCAGTCTCAGCAAACAAGGCGCGGATTCTTTCCTACCCACCGTGATCATTGGAAAAATCTGGCAGGCTTTTGGAAAAAGTATGATCGACTGTATGGCAGACCTGTCGGACGGCCTGATGCTCTCTGCAGACGTGGCCCATGCCTACCATCCCAACTATCCGGCAGTACAGGATGTTACCAATTATCCGGTCATCAATCAGGGCTTTGTGTTCAAGTCCGCCAGCAACCAGTCCTATGCCTGGGACTGTGAGGCTCTCGCGTCCATGATTGCCCTGTGCGAGGACAGGCAGATCCCTTACCAGCGTTTTGCCAAGCATTCCAACACAAAAGGGGGCGGGACGATTGCCTCGATTCTCTCCTCCCACCTGCCTGTGCGGACGATCGATACCGGAGCCGGCATTTTGGCCATGCATTCCAGCCGGGAGATGATGGGTGTCAAAGACCAGATTGCGCTGAGCCGGTTCGCAAAGGCATTCTTCGAATAGACTGAGTGAAGAATACCCTGGATCATATCGACTGTCCCTGATTATAGGAATTCTTTTTCTATCGGGTAGGAGGCTACCCATTAGTTGAGCAGCCGACCTCCCACACCACTGTACGTACCGTTCGGTATACAGCGGT
>QXWX01000102.1 GCA_009911175.1 Lachnospiraceae bacterium
CCTCCAATATTTTTCTTTATTGTACTTGAAATTTGGAGGAAATGCAAAAAAACTTTTCCGGTTTATCCGGGTTAGGCCAGTTATTAATTATTCGATGTACTAGTAAAAGATTTTGAACCAGCGAAGAACTTGCAATAAATGTTATTGGGAGTCTGCGTAAAGATGTGATATTTTAAAGAACATCCTATACTCTGCAATTTTGCAGAATACAGGATGTTCTGTTCTTATGCGTTAAGTACCCTGCACTTTTTCAACGTCAAAAATACTCTCTCAAAAGCCACGCCGGCGTACAGCTCCACGCATGGCAGAAGCTGTTCACCTGCGTATTTCCATAAGGCGAAGCGTTCGGATCCTTGGGGTCAAATGCCTCCCAGAAGGTATCCGCCCCCAGCTCGATCATACCGCCCCAGTAGGTTCTCATCAGCTCCAGCGCCTTCTCCTTTTCTCCCACATGGAGCAGCGCCTCGATCACATGATGGTACGCGTAAGGCGTCGCCACGCCCATTTCCGGGCTCTCCTCCAGGAGATGCAGCATCAGCCTGCGGCTCTGTTCCTTTTCCAATACATCCGCAAGGACCATCCACGCCTGGGTGGACCAGGATACCTGCCGGGACGCGCCGCTGACGAAAAATCCCTGCTCTTCATCCCAGAAACGCTTCTTTGCGTTTTCCAATGCTTCCTCTAAGAGCTTCTCGATCTCTGCCTCCGCCTTCGGATCCTCCGCCAGACCCGCCAGCACTTTTCCGTGGCGCAGGCAGTAGATCCACACGCCCTGGGCCGGCGCCTGGCGGTCGATCCCGTCCTTCCAGTCAATGAAAGCCAGCATGGGGTTCTTTTCCGTATCCGGCACGCCGTCCTTCATGTCCTCCTGGGCCAGCTCGATCTGCCGGTAAGCCGCAGGCCACAGTTCCTTTACGATATCCAGATCCTTTGTCTCCTGATAATAGTCGTATAAAATGGAAACAAAGAACAGGGAATAATCCCACAAAAAGGTATCGTCCACCTGCATCACCGGCTCTGTGAACAGGCAGGCGCCGATCTTGCCGTCGTCCCGGGTCAGGCCTGCGAAGAGGTACATGCAGCGTTTCACCAGATCATAGTTGCCGAAGGTGGCGTAGTTTGCCTTTGCCTGCAGACGCAGGTCCCCGATCCACAGACGGCGGTCCCGCTTGGGGCCGTCCTCGAACACATGCTGCATGCAATCCTGCAGCGTTTTCAGGCTGGCGCGGTCGATCTTCTGCAGGTCTTCCGGCAGTCCCTCCACCGGCTTCACCGCATCCATGGATACGGCGGAAACGGCCGTCAGCTCCGCGTCTTCCACGACCACCTGAAACTTCTGGGAGGTATCCAGCGCCAGCACCTCCAGATAGCGGAACGCATACCGCCTGGGGAGCTTTAACTCGCAGGGGAGCACATCGATATGGATAAACTCCTCCTGGATCCACCCCTTGCTGATCCAGCCCTCATAGGTGGAGGAATCCTCCAGGATCTCGTTGGCGATCTCCGCGAATTCCAGCCGCAGAAATGCCGGAGCATCCTGGGGGCTTCCCGCGGAATTCAGCTTTAATGTCACATATCCCACATGATGGTCGCCGAAATCCATACAGATGCTGTCTCCCTTTGCCAGCCGTCTCTTCGGCATTTCTTCGATCCCTGTTTTTTCTGTTACCACGCCGTGTCCCTGTTCCGACCGTCCGATCGTCACCAGTGACACGGGAGCAGTCTTTTTCTCGATCAGGTCATGATCCAGTTCCACCGCTTTCTTTACAAATGCGTCCACCGTTTTCCGTTTCATTTCCGGTATCACGCTCACCAATGCTTCTGCCATGCTTATTCCTCCTATAAAGTTGTATCGGCACGCGCCGCTTCGCGTCACCTGCCATATCATCGGAAAGCATTCAAAAAATGCTTCGCATTTGCCTTCCTCCTGACAGTTGTATCGGCACGCGCCGCTTCGCGTCACCTGCCATATCGTCGGAAAGCATTCAAAAAATGCTTCGCATTTGCCTTCCTCCTGACATATGATTATTTCTAACTATTCGTGAAGCTTCTCTCCGTTGGTCGCGATCACGTCCTTATACCAGTAAAAGGATTTCTTTTTATAACGTTCCAGCGTCCCGGTGCCGTCGTCGTTCCGGTCCACATAGATAAATCCATACCGTTTTTTCAATTCCGCCGTGGACGCGCTCACCAGGTCAATGCAGCCCCAGGACGTATATCCCATCACATCCACGCCGTCCTCAATGGCTTCCTCCACCTGCAGCAAATGCTTCTGCAGATAGTCGATCCGGTAATCGTCCTCCACGGTCTTCGTGCCGTCCGCGCGCTCCACCGGCACATCCACCGCTCCCAGTCCATTTTCCACGATGAACAGCGGCTTCTGGTAGCGGTCCCAATAATAATTCAGCACGTAGCGCAGCCCCTGGGGATCAATCTGCCAGCCCCACTCAGAGGCTTCCAGGTAAGGATTGGGCACGCCGCCCATGAGGTTCCCCTGCCCTCGGATCTGCTTCGCCGGATCCGCCGTATCGCAGATGCTCATATAATAACTGAAGGAGACAAAATCCACCGTATGTTTCAGGATTTCCTCGTCCCCGGGCTCCATCTGGATCTGAATCCCGTTCTCCCGGAAATACCGTTTCATATATCCCGGATAATATCCGCGCACATGCACATCCCCGAAGAAATCATTTTTGTGGACACTTTCCATCACCTTGATCACATCGTCGGGAGACGGACTCAGC
Source organism: Lachnospiraceae bacterium (assembly GCA_009911175.1). The sequence continues at coordinate 2,745 of QXWX01000102.1, forward strand.
GGGTAAGTGGGCATGCTTAAAATCATGCAGCCTACCTTTGCCTCCGGCATCATCTCATGGGCGATCTTCGTTGCCAGCGCGCTTGCCACAAATTCATGATGGACCGCCTGGTACAGATCCTGCGGGGAGAGCTTCTCCTTTTCCGTGAAAATGCCGCCGCTTAAGAAAGGCTGGTGCAGCACGGAATTGATCTCATTGAAGGTGAGCCAGTATTTCACCTTTTTGCCGTATCTTGCGAAGATCGCGCGGACATATTTCTCATAGAATCCGATCATCTTCCGGTTGACCCAGCCGTCATAGGTCTTCGACAGATACAGCGGCGTCTCATAATGGGAGATCGTCACCAGCGGCTCTATGCCATACCGCAGGCATTCATCAAACAGGTCGTCGTAAAACTTAAGCCCTTTTTCGTTAGGCTCCTCTTCATCCCCCTTCGGGAAAATGCGGCTCCACGCAATGGATGTCCGAAAGACCTTGAATCCCATCTCCGCAAACAGCTTGATATCCTCCTGATAACGGTGATAAAAATCAATCCCCACCAGCTTCATGTTGTCCGGGGTAGGCTCTTCGGTCCTGGGACCCACGATGCCGCGGGGTGTCACGTCCTGGGTACTCCATCCCTTTCCGTCCTCCTGATAGGCCCCCTCGCACTGGTTGGCATCCACAGCCCCTCCCCAGAGAAAGTTTTTTGGAAATGCCATCTTCTGAATCCTCCTTTTCTGATCCGTATTGTGCAGACCCGTCAGCTTCATGTGTCAATATACTCACGGCCGATGAAATCTGCCGGGAGTATCGCGCCAGCCGTAGCCGCGAAGCGGCATATTTCCTTATGCGGCTGCGCGCATCATGTTATGCTGTGCGGCAGATTTATCTGGCGCGCAGTATAACCTCTTCATGCTGCTGCTTTTAGTTCTTTAAAACGATACAGCGCCCCGATCAGGTTCGCGTCGTTGTAAAATCTGCAGGTCGTCAGCGTTGGTTTCGGAATATGAGGACTGATCATTTTAATGGGGTTGTTGTCAACCAGCGCGTCCATGCTCTCCCGCAGATATTCCAGAAGCAGCGGCTGCTGGCTGATCCCGCCGCCGATCGCCACACAGTCCAGATCCAGCAGGATATTCAAATTGTAGATCTGCACCGCCAGGGAATCGGTAAAATCCCTCAGCCCTTTGAGTACTTCCGGATTTCTGTCATTGGCCTGCTGAAAAATCCGGATCCCATCGTATTCCTCCCAGTTCGTTCCGGTGTACTTTGCCACCGCCTTTGCCAGCCCCGGCGCGCCGCCGGAGATCCCCCAGTAGCCGTCCAGCGCCTGGGATTGGTTCTCATTGGCGCACACATAGCTGTACTCTCCTGCCGAAAAATGGCTTCCCCGGTAGAGCGCCCCGTTTAGGATCAGGCCGCCGCCTACCCCGGAGCCCAGTACCACCACGGCGCCGTTTCTGCAGCCTTTCAGGCTGCCCTGCCAAAATTCTGCCAGAGCCGCGCATTTCCCGTCATTTTCGATGGATACCGGAAATCCGTACCGGCTTTCCAGCTCCTCCGCCACCGGAGACTCGCTGAGATAGGCAAGGTAACCTGCGGTCACACAATATCCACGTTCCGAATCCAGCATCCCGGGCAGGCTCATGGCGATCCCCGCGATCCGGTCCCTGTACTGCTCCGCGATTCCGTCCAGCATGCGGTAATAGTCTTCCTTTTTGTGGTCCTTGTAGCCGGGAGTGGGAACCTTGTTTTTTTCCAAAATCGCGGCGTTTTCGTCCATCAAGGCGTATTTGGTAAATGTCCCGCCGCCGTCAATCACGAGATAATTTTCCATCCCCGTTCACCTCGTTTTTTCTGCTTATCCAAAATTAATCGCCAGCTTCGCGAAAAAGTCTTCCAGCGTCAGCCTGGCATCCAGATATTTATACACCCGGATCTCCCGGTTGTCCTGTCCGTGGATATAGGTCATATCCTCCGCGACCCTGGGGGCGGGTACGAGATCGTAGCTGACCTTTTCCAACTCCTCCATAAGCACGGCGATGGTTCCCTGGTCGCCCAGTCCCCAGATCTCTCCGTGGGGCCATGCCATTTCATATTTTGCCGCGTACTGGTTGAACTCTACCATCTGCCGGAACAGATATTCCCCGATCTTTCCGCAGGGACGGACCTTGTGCTGCAATTCTGCCAAAGACACCGCCATCACCTTGTACAGGCTCTTGGGAACCTGCCACAGCGGAACTTGCGACGAAAAGATCACATTTGCCGCATGGACATCCATCATCAGGTTGAACTCAAATCCGCCCTTCGGGTAGTCCCCTCCTCCGATCCAGATAATCGTCATCCGTTCGGCGATCTCCGGCTTCATCAGTAGCGCGGAAGCCACGTCAGTCACCGCGCCCTGGCAGGCAACGTACAGCGGGCGGCTGTCCTCCCTCATGGCCTCCTCTATGATAAATCTCGCTCCCTCGGAATCAATCGGGGTCTTTTCGTCCTTCATTCCGGTGGCAGCTCCCATGAGCACAGGGTATTTTCCTTCCAGCCCCATCAGGTCCAGTACCTTGATGACCTCATCGTAGCTGGCTTTCGCGGTTCCCTCCTCCCCGTAGGTCTGGGGATTTTTCCAGAAATGCCCTGCCACGATCCCTTTTACGTCGAATCGGGGTGTCATCAGGTGATGCGCCACAGCAAACTGGTCATCCGCTTCATTTTTGCAGTCCGTATGTACGATCACACGGACCTTTTTGTTTTCCGGTACTACATACTCATAGTTCCACATAATCCTTCCTCCTTATGAGCATATTTTCATATAGGATGCCCGTGGGCATCCCGTCATGGCCATTCAGCCGGTTTATAAAAAAAGAGTTTTGCTTGCGAAACTCGCGCCTGCGGCGGTTGCATCGCAACATCTACCTTGTACGCCGCGGCGCGCATCCCTCAGAGGGCTTTTTCTTACTCAGACTCCGCCTGACGCTTGTTCAGATCCGCGCGGATCTCCGGATATCTCTTATCCAGGTCATACGGGATCATGACCGCGATCGCCAGGATCGTAGACACCAGGGACAATCCACCGAACGCGAAGTTGATGGCGGTCTGTGTCTTCGGAAATACTTCCGCCAGATTCTGTCCTGCCTTCAATGCGGCATCCATTGCCTCGGAGTCATAGGCTCCCCATACCAGAAGCGCGGATACGATAGCCGATGCGGACGCGCTGGACAGCTTGTTCACAAAGCCGGAAAGCGCGTTCTGGGTTCCTCCCAGATTCCGTCCGCACTGCCATTCCGTGTAGTCGTAGATATCCGGCATCATGGAGAAGAACATGCTGGAGCGGAAGCCGAAGCCCAGACCGATCAGTGCCAGGGACAGGGTTGCGATCGTACCGTTGGAGGTAAAGAACAGGATCGCGTAGCCGATCACGTCAACGATCGCGCCGAACTGCATCAGCTTTACCTTGTGGATCCCGCGTCCGTTCAGGTATGCCGCCAGGATCATCGTCGGGATCGCCAGGATCGTCAGCAGGGACAGGGCCAGCGGCATGGAGCTTTGATCGCATACAATGTAATTATAGTAGTACTGCATTGCCCCGTACATTCCAAGGTAACCCAGGAACAGGAAGAACACAAGGAGCAGAAGCATGATATAATACTTATTTTTAAAGACAGCGCCCAGATCCTGCAGGATGGAAGATTTTGCCACGGTCTTGGACGGCGGGTTGATCTCTGCCGTATTGAATACACACAGGCACATGATGACAATGACCATCAGGCCGAGCACGATATTGGTGTTCCGGTAGCCTGTCGCCAGCGCCGCGCCTGTCGCGTCCTGGGAACCTGCAAAATAGTAAACCATCGGGATGACGAACAGGGAAGAGGTCAAGGATCCCAGGTTCGAAAATACGGTACGCGTGGTCGCGATCTTGGTACGCTCTGTCGGAGACGGAGACAGCGCGGAAACGATGGGCGCCATGGGGATATTGACCAGGGTATATCCAAAGGAAAAGATCACGTAGGTCACGTAAGCCCAGGCCAGCTTCGCGCCTGCGCTCCATCCGGTGGGAACGGAGAACAGCAGTACCATGCCGATCGCCAGCACCGGCGCGCCGCACAGCATCCATGGACGGTAACGGCCCATCTTCGTATCTGTACGGTCGATCAGCGAACCTACCATGTAGTCTGTAAATGCATCAATAAACTTTGTAACAACGAACATAAATCCAACTGCCGAAGCGCCCAGTCCCGCACAGTTTGTATAGTAAAACAACAGATAGGTATTTGCCAGAAGGTATGCCAGGTTGCAGGCATAATCGCTGATACCAAATCCAATACGCTGCCTCCATTTAAAGGCGGTCGTCTCATAATAGCTCGGTTCATGTTTTAATATTTGCATAATGATTATCTCCTCTTCCTTTTCATTTTCTTTTTGAAACGCGTTTCCTGATCACTTGTGATGGTTGTATTATAGCCTCCGCGAGAAGATATCTATATCATTATTTCAATATTTTTATCAAAATTAAAACATATTTGTACCTGCACGGCTGCGATGAAGCTCCATTTCTGGATCAGCAGCCGTACAGGTAAAAATCATTCCAGCGCATTGGTCAGGAGCGGAACTCCTTCTCTTTATATTGATCCCGGTACTGCTTGGGCGTCATCTTCATATACCGCTTGAACGCATTTCCAAAATGGCTCTGGGAGTGGAAGCATACATAGTCGCTGATCTCCGTCAGGCTGGCCTCCGAATATTTCAGAAGATTTGCCGCCCGCTCCACACGGAACTTCTGGATATATTCCTGGATTGTCATGCCTATATCCTGACGGAATACCCTTGAGAGATGCCCCGGGCTGATCCCGATGGCCTCTGCGATCTCTTCCAGATAGATCTTATGATTATAATTTTTATAAATGTAATCCTTGCACTGTTCCGTATAGCTGCTGGCCGCCTTTTCAGACTTCACCTCCGCGACCAGGCTTGCAAATTCGTAGATTGCTTTTCGGAAATATTCCTGCAGCTGATTTGTATCTGCGCACCTGTCGATCCGGTTGATAAAAATATCGCTCAGACGGTAGGCCCTGGCAGGAGAGACCCCGCCCGCGATGGCCTCCCGCGTACACACGGTCACCGAGGTCACGGCCAGGTTCTTATAATGGTTCTTTTTCCTGCCGGAAAGGATTCCCGCATTTTCAAAAAGCACATCCGCCCTCCGCCTGGCTTCTCCGGGACGGCCCTCCCGAACGCTTTCCATGACATAGCGTTCCTCCTGGTAGGTGTGATGGTACATATCGTCGTCCAGCTTCCGCATCTCCAGGACTGTATCCTCTTTTTCAACCTCCGCCTCCACTTCCTCCACCAGACCATTTTCCTTCAAAATCTCCTCGCAGTCAAGCGGAACTCCATTTTCCAGTTCACTGATCACAGCCGCGTAGGTCAGGATCCGGAAAAGGACGGTCTTCACCGGATGCTTCTTCTCCTCCCCGGCAATGCCGTAAGCCTCATAGAACCGGTTCAGGCCGGCATAATCCATGTCCTCCGTGCAGACCGGTCCGGCCAGATAAAAGCCGCTCTTTCCTTTTACGCAGATAAAAAAGGCCCTGTATTCATCTTTATAGACGACCGGAAGCGCCTGGCGCATGCAGCGTTTGACCAGCAGCTCCACAAGAAACGGGGCGCACACAAAGGGGCTTTCCTGTTCTAAAAATGCACCGATGCTTTTCGGTGCACTGTTCTCGTCCTCTGTGCAGAAAATGGGGATTCCGCAGAGTGCTTCTATTTTTTCCATCAATTGAGACATCGCGATCCTCCTGTGTAAGGAACTGTGCAAAAAACTTCCAGATGTTCGGTTGGAGGCTCCAAGGATCATCCAACCTATCTATTCAGAAAAACTTCCAGCTGTGCGGCGCCGCCCGCGCGCCGTGCCGCAAGCCGCGTACATTCAACGGTTCTTCTGATAGATCTCCGTAAGCTCCTGCATCCGCCCGATGATCTCCTCGTCCAGGATGTCCAGCCCAAAGCCCTGCAGCATCTGTCCGAAGACCATGCCCTTCCGAAGGATCTGCTCCGGGGAATTGCCGAAGACCATGGGGTTCATCCACACATTCGCCCCCAGTATGATCAGCTCCGCCAGCTCTTCCGGGTAGTCGGTATGAATGGAACCGTCCGCGATTCCGTCCCGGATCACCGGAAGGATATAGTTCGGCGCCACATCATCCACCGTATCCCGGAACATGCTGAACAAAAGAGTCGGGCTTCTGCTCAGATCCGGCGCCGCCGAAAAAATCTCTTCCTGGACCGGCCTTTTCAGCGACTCTGCGAAGATCATTTTCAGCTTTTCCCTTCCTGTGATATCCGTCCGGTCACGGATCACGCCAAGCAGCCTGTTGGATTCCTTCGTCATCCGGTCCGTCACCGCCTCCAAGATCTCTTCTTTTGATTTAAAATGGTGATAGATCGCGCCCTTGCTCAGGCCTCCTAAGTTGTTGAGAAGATCCTGGATGGAGGTGTGCTCATAGCCCTTCTCCATAAACAGGCTGAATGCCGTGTCCAGAATCAGGTTTACCGTTTCCTCGGGGTGTTTATTTCTTGCCATAGTCTCATCTCCTGACATGCAACATGCATCGTTTCTCTTGATACATTTACCTTATCACAAAAAAGGAGATCCGTCAAAATCCCTGGTAATATTTTTCAGCCATTGATAGCTTTTATAATGCCGATACACAAACGGCAGCTTCACAAATTCGTCCAGATAGATCAGAAAATACACCCACATGGGCGAGAGCTTCAGCAGAAACGCGCTGATAAATCCCAGCGGCACCGCAAACAGCCACATATCGATCACATCACAGATAAATCCCCACCGGGAGTCCCCGCCCGCACGGAAGATCCCGCAGATGACGGTACTGTTCATGGCCTGCCCCAGGACGGAATACATATTAATAAACAGCATGATGCTCAGATACCCCTGTGCCACAGTGCTGAGATCCGCCATATTCATAAACAGCGGCCGCAGCAGGAAGATTAAAGCGCCGCCTGCGATCCCACTGGCAAATGTGATCCAGCAGAAGCGGGACGCATCCTCCTTGACCGTCTCCATCTGCCCGGCGCCGATGGCCTTTCCCAACAGAATGGCGCCTGCGTTGGCGATCCCGAAGCAGACCACCGTCCCCAGGTTTTTGGCCACAACAGCCACTGCGTTGGCCGCGACCATGTCGCTTCCCAGGTGCCCCATGATCACGGAATACATGGAAAATCCGACTCCCCAGGAGACCTCATTTCCAAAGGCCGGAAGGGAGTATTTCATAAAATCCTGGAACAGGACTTTGTGATGCTCCAGCAGGATCCGTGGCCGGAAACGGATCGTCTCGAACCGGCAGGCATCCGCCAGGCAGATCAGCAGCTCAACGCCCCGGGCAGTAGTCGTCGCAAGCGCCACACCCAGGATCCCCATTTTCGGCAGACCGAACAGTCCGAAAATGAACACCGCATTGAGGAGAATGTTCAGCCCCAGGGCGGATCCGTTGGTGACGGTCGCGAATACCACCCGCTCAATGGAGCGCATGGTACACAGGTACACCTGGGAAATGCTCATGAACAGGTAGGAGATCCCCACGATCCGCAGATAGGGCATGCCTGTTTCAATAAGCTCCGGCTCGGATGTAAAGACCAGCATCAAAAGCTTCGGGAAAAAGCATGCCAGCACAAAAAATACGGACGAAACCAGGATGGACAGCTTCATGCCGATCCCCATGATCTTTTCAATCGTCCGGGTGTCCTTCCTGCCCCAGTACTGGGCGGCCAGCATGCCGATCCCGGAGGAAATACCGGAGTAAACAAGGTTCAATATGAACATAATCTGACTGGCAAGGGAGCCTGCGGAAAGCGCGGTCTGGCTCACCCATCCCAGCATGATCACGTCTGCGGAACCGACAGCCGTGGTGATCAGGTTCTGGCATACAATCGGAAGCGCCAGCCGGAACATATCTTTATAAAAAGTGGATGATTTTGTCATTGTAGTTTTCATAAGCACCGCCTTTTTAACATTGGAACGCTCCTGTACGGTTGCCGCGCAGACCTGTAAGGCATATCCCACAAAAAAGTTATATTTCAAATAGTATAACGGATTTTGATTGGATTGTCTTACGGAATACCAAGAAAAAACTACACTATTTTGACATCAAGAAATTTTCAGCAGTCCCTTCATCATTCGGTTCAAGATCACGGTACTGATACATGCCAGCATCAGTTCCGCCGCAAACGCCCCGTACGCAATTCCCTGAATCCCAAACAGCCCATTCAGGATCAGCGTCGCCGGAATCTCGAATACGATCTTGCGCAGGACCGCAAACACCAGGGAGATCCTCCCCTTCCCTACACTCTGAAATACTCCGATCCCCAGGAAATCGATCACCAGAAATACGATACAGAGACTAAGCGCTCTCAGAAAGATTGCCCCGTACCGGACAATCTCCAGATTGCTGATGAAGATCCGGATCAGCCCGGGCGCAAAGATCCATCCGAACGCCGCCACAACCGCCAGGCTGGGGATCAAAAGCCTTCTCACAAACCGGATCGTATCATCCATCCGCCGGTAATTTCCGCTGGAATAGGAATATCCCACCAGCGGCATGATCCCCTGTGTCCCGCCCAGAGCGACCTGCATGGGGATCATGTAGATCTTCTGGGCAATGCCGATGGCCGCCACTGCTTCCGTGCCATAGCCGGACATGAGATTGTTCAGGATCGTCATCCCCGTCACATTGAGCAGATTCTGGATGGATGCCGGAACCCCCACCCCGCAGATGCCGGTCACGATCTCCCGTTTCAGGGTAAAATCCTTCGGCTTCACACTGATAAATGTGCGTCCCCGTTTTACATACAGCAGTATGAAAAAATAACAGCAGGCCGTACAATTTGAAAGGAAGGTGGCCAGACCCGCTCCGGCCGCTCCCATCCCGAGCCCCCAGGGCATAATGAAAACCGGATCCAGGATCATATTCAAAATACATCCGCTCATGGTTCCGATGCTGGCGTGAAATGCCGCGCCCTCCGAACGCGTGAAATACGCCATCACAACATTCAGGATAGACGGCGCCGCGCCGCAGATGACCGTCCATTTCATATAGGCTGCCGTGGCGTCCATGGTAGCCGCGTCCGCCCCCAGAAGGCGCAGTATCGGCGTTCGGAAGAACAGACAGATTATGGAAATGAGCAGCCCTCCGGCCAGCGCGCAGTAGAACCCAAAGGCCGCGCTTTTACTCACGGTATCAAAATCCTTCCGCCCCAGAGCCCGGCTCATCATGCTGGAACTTCCCACGCCGAACAGGTTGCTGACCGCATTAAAGGACAGCATGACCGGCGCTGCCAGCGTCACCGCCGCATTCTGCAGCGGATCGTTCAGCCTCCCCACAAAATACGTGTCGGCCAGGCTGTAAATGACCATCACTAAAGAGCTGAGGACCGTCGGGATCATCAGCTTTTTTGCCGCCTTTGGAATCGGCATCTCTTCAAAAATCGCCTTGTTTTCGATTTGGCTCATCGTTTTATCCACCTGCTGTCGTTCCTATAGGAATCGCCATCATTCCCCGGATTCAGATAAATTCCCATGCCGCGCCTCCATTCAAACTGTTTAATACGTCTGATTATACAGCTAACTTCCGCATACCGTCAACTCCTATCTGCGCGGGATTTCATTTCGGAAATCAAAGCTGTTACAGTTCCTGGCGCGGCTTTCAATAGGCCGGATTCCTTACTGTGAGCACCGCAGGTACGAACAGTAACATGTTATCTCCTCAAAATCCCCGGCTCCCTTTCCTCAAATATACCGGGATCGTATCCAGCGGCGCGTCCGCCTGATACTCCTTTCCCCCTTCAAATTCCTTTCCGGAAGCGTATTCAATCCACCTCTCCCCTTCCGGCAGGTATACCCTGCGGGACACTGCTCCCGCGTACAGCACTGGCGCCACCAGTACGTCCGGGCCGAAGAAATACTCATCCTCGATCTCCCAGCATGTCGCATCGCTGGGATACATATAGAACAGCGTCCGCATCACAGGAGTTCCCTTCTCGTGAGCTTCCTCCATGACCCGTCTGATATAGGGCCGCATCCGCTCCCGCAGCTTCATATATTTTTTGCAGATGGCGTAGACCTCTTCCCCGTAGCTCCACACCTCATTCGCCGCGCCGGAACAGCAGGCCGCGCCTCCCGTGGTGCCCTGCTGGGGCTGTCTGGGTTCCCGGTCTCCATGAAGCCGCATGACCGGGCAAAAGGCGCCCCACTGAAACCATCTGGCAAATAATTCCCGAAAGGCAGGGTCATCCGGATTGCCTCCATGGAATCCGCCGATGTCCGTGGTCCACCAGGGAATGCCCGCCAGTCCCATGTTCAGTCCAGCGGCAAGCTGGCTGCGCATACTCCCGAAGCTGGATGCGATATCCCCGGACCACACCAGCGCCCCGTATCGCTGACTCCCAGCCCAGGCGCAGCGGAGCAGATTCACGATCTGCTTCTGCCCCCCTCCATACCTTCTTTGCCACATTGTCAAGTGGTGATTCAAATTTTGTATATATTTTTTATGGAAAAATATTGCATAAAAAATATATTCGTGGTATAGTATGTAAAGTAAAATGAATTTCAATTTGGAGGGTCAAAACATGTTAATAGAAATAAGAGCAAATAACTGCTTTTCATTTTCGGAAGAAATAGTTTTTTCTACGAAAGCAGATATGCGAAACAAAAAATTCGCATCCAATGTCCATAGTGAAAATAATTTCAACATATTAAAGACGGTAGGAATCTATGGCCCTAATAATGCGGGTAAAACATGTCTAGTAAAATGCATCCGTAGCGCTAAAAAGATTTTATTAAACCAGAAGCCCCGCATCATGCCGAATATTTTCCAGAACAGTACAGTATGTCAGCTAGGAGTTACGTTTCTGGAAGAAGGCAGGGAGTTTTCCTATGATTTCTGGTATGATGATAAAAAAGGTGAATATCCATATGAGAAATTTGCAGAAATCTCAAAAGATCAATACGGAAACGAAAAAGAAAATATCTGGCTTTTAAAAGATATAGTTAATGGAAAATACCAATATGATGATGATGATTTGCTAAAAATGATATCTCTTGTGTCCCAGAACAATTTGTTGTTTTACTTGGTGGATGCTAATAAGTTTGATAAACTAGCAGAAATGAAGCGGATTGTTACAAAGTTTGCTTCCAGAATCGATATCATCAATATGAATAACATACCCTTAAAGCGAACAATCAACCTTATGAAGGATCAAAACAACCTCCAGAGAAAAGTAGTGGAGTTTATTAAAAATTCGGATCTTTATATGGATGACTTTGAGTATGTAGATATGAATGAGATTCGCGTAAAAATGGGTTCAGACGAAGAAAAACCAGAAGAAAAAGCTCTGGATATTCCGGAACAAATCATGGATCAGATTCGGCTCGTATCTGTTTACAGAGGTGTTCCGGTTCCCAGCGTACTGTTTGACTCTACCGGAACAAAAAAGATTGCTGCCCTTGCAAGTTATATCATTGAAGGTATTGAACAGGGTAGGATTCTTGTAGTGGATGAATTGGACAGCAGTATTCATTTTAAACTGACCAGGGCAATCGTGGCCATGTTTAATAATGAATTGAATACGAACGCACAGATGATATTTACGGTACATGATATCAATTTAATGGATTGCAAAAAAATGTTCCGCAAAGAGCAGATATGGTTTGTGCATAAGGATGAGAAGGGTGTCTATGTTTATTCTTTGGCAGCATTTACCGCACAGCAAGGAGTGAGGGATACTACAGATATCATGGAAAAATACCGGAAAGGTGTATTAGGCGCGCTGCCTGACCCGGAATTAATTCGTTCTTTGCTGGATCTCAAAGGAAACCGGAAGGAGGTGCCTGCCAATGATGAGTAAGCTTCCTCAGATTTTTACAGGCAGCAGAATAAGTATTATATGTGAAGGGGATGAAGAATATGAATATTTAGAGAAACTAATCTCATTGGATGTCTGGAGCAAGGAATACTGCTTTCAGCTGGAAAATGCTGAGGGAAATGGAAATATACCAGCACGATATCAGGATAAATATCAAAATAGTTCAAGTGATTTGGTTTTGATATTCTGCGATACAGATAAAAAACCTTATGAGCAGTATGTTGATATCAAGCGAAAAATCAACGAATTCCATGGAGTTGAAAATGCTGCAGATCAAATTGTCATATATGGAAATCCATGTACCATGCAAATAATTATTGAGCACTGGGATGACGTGGTACTTGGTTCTCATAAAAAGAATAAAAATGCCCCGATTATCTTTGACCTTACAGGTATTGAAGGGTACAAAGGGAGAGCAGATCAACGGCAAGCATTGTTTTCCCGGATTACAAAAGAAAACTATCAAGAAATGCGGGAGCGAATCAAAAAGCTGCCATCTGATGATACAATAGAAGGAAGCACTAATTTTGGCAGATTTATTGAGTACTTTACAATGGATGACAGTAAATGGATACAAACAATCAACAATACTTTGGATGGATGACCATATTTAAGAAGAGATTATATCTGGGGATATAGGAATTTTTTCTCTTATATAGCAGCCGTTTAAATATTGTGCTAACAAAAAAATGCGAGAAACATTATAATTTACAGATTCAGGCATACACGCGGCCAAAAAAATGTTTGTAGAAAGGTAGAAATATGCAAGGCTGGATTTTGACTTTCCGTACATTTGTGTCAGACTTGCAGATCAGAGACAATTGGCTTTCTGATAGAAAGTCCAAATGATACATTGTATTCCATGTGGCAAAGAAAATCGGCCGCGCCTTCAAAAAGCACAGCCGGTTTTTAAGGAACTGAAGGAAATAGCCTAAACAGACTGTACAGGATATTTCCATATGGTTTCTAATGTGTATAGTCCAGAACCCTGATTTCTTGTCCCAAGTCATCCTGGATCAGTTCTTTCATTTTTTTCGCGAAAGGGCATGGATAGCCGATGGGAGTCCCCTTCTGAATACAGGAAGCGAACGCGATATCCTCTGTCTGCATGCATCGGATAATTCCTGCCTTCATCTTCGGCCGCCTCAATTCCCCGCGCAGCCATGCTTATTCTCTCCGCAATGGCCCTGGCAGTGTCCTTCCTCGTGTCCGTGTCCATGGTGGTCGCACTGAACCTCCGGATCATACGCAAGGTCTCCCGCCAGAAATGCCCGGACCGCATCGTCCGCATTTCCTGTCACGCCTCCGTAAAGCCTGATCCCTGCTTCCGCCAGCGCAACTTGGGCGCCGTAGCCGATCCCTCCGCAGATCAGGGTGTCCACCTCCATGCCGCCCAAAAGCCCGGAAAGCGCGCCGTGTCCGCTGCCGTTGGTATCAATCACCTGCTCCTTCGTGATCTGGCCGTCCGCCACATCATAAATCTTGAATTGCTCCGTGTGTCCAAAATGCTGAAATACTTCTCCGTTTTCAAATGTAACCGCAATCCTCATCTCGCCTGCTCCTTTCATCTGCACGTCCTGCTTTGTGCCGTCTGTTTTTCCGCAATGCTTACGACATTTCCTCTGACAAAAATGAATTGCTGAGCCGTCACAGAGCCGGTAATTCCCACCCTCAATCAGGAGCTGCTTTCCATGGACAATGCTGTCCGCAACCTTCTCCCTGGCGGCTTCGTAAGCTTCTGTCACCGTGGTCCTGGAGATATCCATCTGCCTGGCGCACTGCTCGTGGGTCAGCTTCTCCAGGTCGATCAGCCGGATCACCTCATACTCGTCTACCGTCAGGTTGACCTGCTCCCCGCAGGAGATCCCCTCCGGAGCAAAGCTGTCATAAGCCGGTTCTATGCAGATTCGTCTGCATCTGCTGGGTCTTGCCATCGCTTTGCCTCCATTTCCGGTGAAAAACTGCTCTTTACGCTGCGCGCCCTGTGGTATAGATCATTCCGCATGGCAGGACCAGATGCTTCTGATTCGTTGTACGGAGGGTTGACCGCATTCATTTCCGTCATATGTCGGAAATATTATAACACAGGTTTCAGAAAAAATCCAGATATAGATTGGCGTCACATACCTGAACGCTATGCCTGATTTAAAAATGCGGCCAGCTTTTTATCCTCTGTAGTGATATGCGTGATCAGGACGCTGATATGTTTATTCAGTTTTCCCAGTTCCGCGATCGTCGGACCGGATACCGCGATCTGAGATGTGATCTCCTTCAATGTCTGTTTGTATTTTTCATGAAAAATCCTGTGGGCAGGCATCCCAGGATAGCCGCTCTGCTTCTGGAGCCGCTCTTCATGCGAAAAATGCTGGTTTACATATTGGTTCAGAAATTGGATGGTTTCATTCATAGATGCCCGCCCTTTCCCCTCACCGCAGGCATCCAGCAATTTGTTCACCGCCCGGATCAGCTCCCGGTGCTCCTGGTCTATCGTTGCGTTCCCCGTTTCCAGCGCCTTCGTAAATTCATATCTGTTCATTTGTATCCTCCTCCCATTTCGACGTATGGCGATAATATGATATCATGAAAGCAGACCGGATTCAAGCTATTGTTAAGCCTCTCCATTCCCTGAGCTGGAGCCCAGCTACCGTTCACACGGTGTCGCGCACTTGCCGCGCGGCATCCGGCCAATTCAGCGATGGGGCGGGCATCCAGCCCGTCTACACTCCGTTCCGGTCCGTCCTAAACAAGCGTCGCTGGCGCTTAGGACCGCCGGCAGGCGACTTTTCAATGGGCTGGATGCCGTTAATGTGAGCGCCCGGTCAGGGTGTGAACAGTAACACCTTAATACCAGAGTGAATATCACAGATGGTGCTTCCCTGTTTCCATTCCTTTAATCGGATAAAATCGGATATTATTTTTCGCTGCCGGACTCAGGCAACAAAATCCCCGCAATATGCAGGCTTCCCGTCAAAGCGCCGATGCTATTCCCTGTTATTTTCCCCCCAGACACACAGCTGATCCAAAACCTTCATCAAAGATTTCCCTCTGTCACTTAAGCTGTACTCCACTTTCGGCGGAATCTGAGGATATTCTTTTCTGATAATCAGCCTGTTTGCTTCCAGCTCTTTCAAATTGCTGCTGAGTGTTTTATCGGACACATTTTTCAAATAACGTTTTAATTCATTGAATCTTACAACTTTAAATTCCATCAGGCAGTAAAGGATCACCATTTTATGCTTGCCGGCAATCAGCGACATCGTATAACAGAATCCGGTATCCTCAAAATTCGCCTGCTCAATATAATTGCTGATCATTTTTCTACAACTCCTTACTATATTGACCAGATACCGCACAGCCATTATTCGATTACAGATGCTGGCTGGCCAATGAACTGTAACTGCTTTCCTTTACGATAGTACCTTACAAATAAGATAGTACTTGTGTTTTTTATGTTATTCTTTATAATTATAGATACAGACACAGATTCTGTCAATCCTATACGAGAAATGAGGTATTCATAATGAGAAAAAAACTCAATATCACAGAAGGAATTTTTCCAATGCCGGTTTTAATGGTGGCCACCTACAACGAAGACGGAAGTGTAAATGTCATGAATGCTGCCTGGGGCACTATGCAGGAGCGCGGCAATGTAGCCCTTAATCTGACAGAAACTCATAAAACAGTGAAAAATATCAAGGCAAGAGGCGCCTTTACAGTAAGCATTGCCGATGCCGCTCATGTCGTTGAGGCGGACTATTTTGGTGTCGAATCGGGCAACAAGGCGGCAGATAAATTCGAGAAGAGCGGCCTCACCGCAGTCAGGTCGGAAGCTGTGGACGCGCCGGTCATCAACGAATTTCCGATCTGTTTAGAGTGTGAATTTATCGAATATCAGGGCAGCGGATATGGATGCGGTGTGATCGGCAAGGTCGTAAATGTTACCGCAGACGAACGTGTGATCGTAAACGGCAGGATCGACATGTCCCTCGTAAATGCCATTGCATTTGATCCCTATACACATGGATATTATAAAGTGTCCGAAAGAGTCGGCGAGGCATTCAAGGATGGTCTGGCGCTGAAAAAATGAGATTAAGCGTTCCGAAATTCCATTCCTGTCAGTCCACAATCGGCAGATAATTCAGACAAGGCGGCAGATGCATCATGTAATGTCCCGTCAGGGGCGTCAGGATCATGCCGCCTCTCGTATGCCTTCCATAATCTTTCTTTTGGAGGAACATCAATAAAGATTCGACTTGTCGTTTCCGTAAACAAACTATACTTCAATCAAAGAAACTTTTTCATTTACTCCATCCTCATCTATTTGGTCAATTAATTAGTTTACAAAGCATATTTTTAATTTCTATAGAAACCGCAATCCATCATTTCGAAAATCATCGATCTTCAGATCCCGCGGTTTCAATGTAATTTCTTTTTCTGTTCTGTACTATTCTCATTTGTAATTATACAGAAAACCTGCCGCTGGCATCCTTTCTGCATACGATGGTATTCAAAATGGCAGACCACAGACCTGCCTGCCGCACAGATTATCCGCTGCTTACACACCGCGTCCGGGATCCGGATCTGCCCGGTCTTATTCCTGATCATTCGTCAGGTTCAGCTTGTCCAGCACATAAAATGCCAGGCTCAGAAGCATCCCCACGATACATGCCAGCACCATTCCGGTCAGTTCTACATTTCCCAGCTTCACGGAAATCCCAGACAAACCAGTGACAAAGATCACGGAAGTCAGCGTCAGGTTTCTGGAACGCCCGTAATCCACCTGAGAATCTACCAGGATCCGGATCCCGGACGCGCCGATCATTCCGTACAGCAAGAAGGAAATCCCGCCGATCACCGGCCCCGGAACCGTCTGGATCAGCATGGACAGCTTTCCAATCACGGAGCAGAGAATGGAGAGCACTGCCGCTCCCGCGATCACCCGCACGCTGTAAACCTTTGTAACCGCCATCACGCCGATATTTTCTCCGTAGGTCGTGGTCGGAACGGAACCGATCATACCGGAAAGCATGGTGGAAAAATTATCTCCGAAGAGAGAACGGTGCAGCCCCGGGTCTTTCAGCAGATCCCGTCCTACGATCTTGCTGGTCACAACCTGGTGGCCGATATGCTCCGAAGTGATCACCAGAATCACAGGAAGAATCGTCAGGATCGCCCCGATGTCAAACTTCGGCAGCTGGAAATTGGGCAGCGCGAAAAATGGTGCCTTTGCCACCTCCGCAAAGTCCACGATCCCGCAGAGCAAAGCGGCGATATACCCCGCGATGACCGCGATCAGGATCGGGATCACCGACAAAAATCCCTTGAACATAATATTTCCAAACACAGCCACGCCCAGCGTCACTGCAAAGACGATCACATGCTTCATATTGATGGTTTCATCCAGAAGCCCTGCGTTTCCCGCCGCGCTCCCGGCAAGCTCCAGCCCGATCAGCGCCACCACCGGGCCCATGGCCGCAGGCGGAAGCACCACGTCGATCCAGTCCGAACCGAATTTATAAATGATAAAGGCTACGATACATCCGCAGAAGCCGACAACCACAAAGCCGCCCAGCGCGTATTCATACCCCATCTGGTTGATGACGATCCCCGCCGGCGCAAGAAACGCGAAGCTGGAACCAAGGTAGGCTGGCGCCTTTCCCTTTGTGACAGCAATAAAGAGAAGCGTTCCCACACCGTTCATAAACAGAACGATGGCCGGATTGATCCCGAAGATAAAGGGCACGAGCACCGTCGCGCCGAACATGGCGAACATGTGCTGGATACTCAGCGGAATCAGCAGATTAACAGGAACCTTCTCTTCAACCTGGATAATGTTTCTTTCTTTCATTTTCTCTCTCCTTTTCGATTGCCTTTCATTTCCATAGTATTCCCCGGCAGCTCTTTTCTTATTGTACTGTATCAAATCCTTTCTTTCAATATTTTTATATTGCTTTCCGGCAGATCGAATAAAAGCAGGATGACCTTTTTATTGCAGTTCAACCTCCACCTGATACTCCTCATCTATAAAAATATATTCTGCATGATAAGCCTGGCACTTTTCTAAAAATTCCGCGTTATCCCTGCAAACACTTTCCATCACGCATCCGCCGTCATCCAGCCGCTTTTCCACCGCGTCGGCGTATTCCCTGATCTCCCGGAAATGCGTTTCTATGTAGCCGCGGCTCATGACCAGACAGTAAAACCGGATCTGCTCCCGATATTCCGGCGAAAAATCTTTTTGCCAGCCGAATGGAATATAGCAGCCCTCTACGATCAGATTCTGCTGATTTTCCACCGCCGTTTTGATCATTTCACGGACGATCGGCCACAGATAGTCCGTCAGGGCTTCATCCCCGCTCTCCGGTGTCAGTGTCGTATGTCCGCTTCGGATCAGTCCCATCTTTAAATGGTCGATGGACAGATACGGAAAATGATATCGCTCCAGCAGCTTCTGGGCAAGCACTGTTTTTCCTGTATGGGATGCTCCCGTGATTAATACGATCATGTTTGCTCCTCCTTCTGATCCCGATCCTCTGCCTTCCAAAATACCAGACCTGAGCACTGCCGATTCTGACTTACCAAGATCACACCGCCAGTTCCATCGGTCTCCGTTAAAATCATCTTACCATCGTTTTTGCCGAATTACAACCTGCAATAAAATAACGGTATTGCTCTGTTTTTCCTCAGTTACTGTTCACACCCTGACCGGGCGCTCACAGTAACGGCATCCAGCCCATTGAGAAGTCGCCTGAGGGCGGTCCCAAGCGCCAGCGGCGCTTGTTTAGGACGGACCGGAACGGAGTGTAGGCGGGCTGGATACCCGCCCCATCACTGAATTGGCCGGATGCCGCGCGGCAAGCGCGCGACACCGTGTGAACAATAACTTTCCTCATTCCCAAAAAACATTTGCCCTTTTCTTCCTTTTAGCGTATACTAAGCTCATGTTCCGTCCGGCAGCATATTCTGGCGATATACCTTTTCGTCCGGCGGGCGGTTCCTGATTTTTCAAAAAGGAGGTGGGCATTCATGCCGTTGGTTCTCTGCGTTGCCGCAGCTCCATGCAAAGTCTTTTAGGGCAGGACAGCATGGAGCGGTAAACCTGCTCTAGGGAGCTGTGAAAAACAACCGACGCATCCGGCTGGTCTCCAAGTCCGTCTGCACAAGTGATTTATCAACAGTTCCTAAGACTTTGCATTTATCAAGGAAGCCGTATCAAAAACAAGATACCGGAATCAATTTGAATCCAGATTGGTTCCACATGATAAGGAGCAAAGTCTATGAAAAATCTGATACATACAATACACGAAATGAAAACCTTTTTGCTGCTGTGGTCTACCCAGTCCTTTTCCGGCCTTGGCAGCGCCATGACAAGCTACGCGCTGGTGATCTGGTCTTATTCGCAGAGGGGATCGGCCCTGATGACCGCGCTTTTGATGGTCAGCTCGTATGCGCCCTATGTGCTGCTCAGTATTTTTGCCGGAGCGCTCAGCGATCGTTGGAACAAAAAGCGAACCATGCTGGTATGCGATTCTATGGCCGCGCTGACCACTGTTGTCATGCTGCTCTTATTGAGAAATGACGCGCTGCAGATCTGGCATCTCTATGTGATCAACGGGATCAACGGACTGATGAACACGGTCCAGCAGCCGGCCTCGGAGGTAGCGACCACAAGGGTGCTGCCTGAGAAATACTATCAGCGTGTGGGAGGATTGAAGTATTTTTCCAGTTCTCTCAATTCTGTCATGACACCCATCATTGCCACGGCTGTCATGGGAATGGCAGGCATGGGCGCGGTGGTCGCCTTCGACCTGTTTACCTTTTTTACCGCATTTCTGGTACTGGCATTCGGGATCCGGATCCCGGAGCACACGAAAGAGGCCGAAGCACACGAAAAGCTTCTGGTTTCCGCAAAAAAAGGACTTGCTTATCTGAAAAAGGAGCAGGGAATCTTTCATCTGATCTTGTTTCTGGCCTCCATCAATCTGGTAG
Source organism: Lachnospiraceae bacterium (assembly GCA_009911175.1). Next base: position 22,656 of record QXWX01000102.1, read on the forward strand.
CCTCCATTTATGACGCGGCATTTCCTGCCATGATGCTTTCCAGAAACGACGGCAGTGAAAAAGTGCTGGGGCTGGTCAATACGGTAATCGGCATCACCACATTTTCCGGCAGTCTCCTGGCAGCATTCCTGAAAGCTCCGAAAAGCCGGGTGCGGGTGATCTGCGGCTGCCTGCTGTTTTCCATGAGCACGGAGAATTTCCTGCTGGCGTTCGGCCGGACACCGCTTGTCTGGTGCCTGGGCGGATTCTTGGGCTGGATCTTCATCCCTCTGATGAGCACGAACCTGGACGCGATCCTGCGGTTGCATGTGCCCTTGGAAATGCAGGGGCGGGTGTATTCCGTCCGCAATTCCCTGCAGTTTTTCACCATCCCCATCGGGTATTTCCTGGGCGGGTTCCTGGTGGACCAGGTATTTGAGCCGGTCATGGCTGCGCAGAGCAGGGGAAGCCTTCTGGTAAAGCTCTTCGGCTGCGGAAAAGGCTCCGGCGCGGCATTTCTGTTTTTGATCCTTGCATTTGCCGGGATCGGAGTGTGCCTGTATTTCCAGCGGGACCGGCAGATCTGGAAGCTGGAGGAGTAATTCATACAGGCACAGCCTTATTTCCTGTTAGAATACGCCACATACAAAAAAGCTTCTATCGTTAGCTTTTGCGCACTAAAAAAGGGATTGTCTTAAAATGCGACAATCCCTTTTTCTCAATTCAACCGCCCAAGGGCCCAACCACCAGCTCAGCTGGTGGAATGGGGAAGCCCCCCTGGGGCAAGACCTTTGCATTTCCGCCTAAAGGCGGGCTTCTCAGTGATGGGGCGGCGTGGATTGCAAATATGGCGGAAGAACTGTTCCCTGATGCGCGGCACATTCTTGACCTGTACCATTTGAAAGAGAACGTGCACGCTTTTTCCAAAATCAAGTTCGGAATGAAAGAAGACAAATACATTCCGTGGGCAGAAGAGATGTCTGACCTGCTTGAAAACGGGCTGACATGCGGTGGGAACCGTGAACGGCTCAGTATCTTCTTACTTTGAAAACCAAATATGAAAGCGGACGATGGGAGCGGGATGTTGTTGATTTTATCAAAGGGCATCTCCGTTATTTAAAGCAGAATTGACGAAGGCATACGCATCAAAAAAACGTATGCCTTTTCTTTATCAGAACCTAACCCGGATAAACCGGAAAAGTTTTTTTGCATTTCCTCCAAATTTCAAGTACAATAAAGAAAAATATTGGAG
>QXWX01000103.1 GCA_009911175.1 Lachnospiraceae bacterium
ATTCCTCCCGTTCCGGCCAATATGTCCCGAAATCTTTCTTTGTGAGCACGATCCGCACCGCCGGCGTGTCTTTTGATTCTTTATGGTTCCGATACACCTCCAGGAAAAGATGCTTTTCATGTCCCACGATCTTGGCCGCTGTGACTCCGATATATTTCACCTCTTTCTTTCTGCTGGTTTTCTTTAACCCCAAATACGGTATTTTCTCAATCGCTTTCTTTTTCATCCGTTCCGCCTACTTTCCCATGTAGTAGTCCCTGATGATCTTCTTCGCCCGTCCCATCCCCGGGATTCCGAGTGTCACCCTGGAAGCGGTTACGCCTGCTGCCTTCAATATATCTTTATCAATCCCGATCTGGTTCTTGAAGGACCATTTGAGCAGCTCTCCGATGCATCCCTTTAAGGATCTCCCCTTCCTGCGGACCGCCAAGGCGGTTTCTTCATTCTCCATGCACTGGCCTTTCAGATATTCCACCCAGTCCTCCATGATCTCCTTCGGTTTCAGCTCCCCGGCTTCCACTTCGATCTTGCCGATTGCTGCCGTCAGCGGATCGCAGAGCATCGGCAGGTCTCCCTGCATATACATTTCCACAAATTCCTTCTGGATCCCGTTCTCCTCCGCCATTGCTTTCAGGCTTTCCATATCTCCTTCATTGAACAGATTTTCCGCCAACTCATTGATCTCTTCATAGGAATCAAACTCTCCAAATTTATCAAACACGTATTCTTCCTCCGTTTCTGCAAAAATCCTTGTTTTTCCCTGATTTACTGAATGCGGGAGCACTTTTCCACATTCCTCTGCCGATCTCCGGCAGTTTTCCCGCCTGTCATTCCCTGTTTTCCTTGCATTTACTGAATGCGGCGGCATTTTCCCGTATTCACTGTCCTGCTTCCAGTAATTCCGTCAGCCGATGGCTGTAATCGTTGTGTTTACTGAATCGGAACGCGATTTCATGACGGTCCGCCAGCTCCGTGAACTGCTGCCACAGATCCCGGTTCTTCACTTCCCCGCCTCCGGCCTTCTTCCATTCACTCCTCCGCCAGTCTTCCAGGCTGCCCCGCTCCGCCGTATTCTTTACAAAGATACAATCCGTATAGATCGTCACGCTGCACGCCACCTTCAGAAGGTCCAGCGCCCCGATGACCGCCAGGAGCACGCTCCGGTTGTAGGTGGTCTCCTTCTCTTCCCCGGATATCTCCCTGGTGACCGCTCCTTTGCTGCTTATGTACTCCACAACCGCCGCGTACCTTCCATCCCGGATGCACGGCCCCTGCAGGCTGGTCTTTACAAATACCTTCACTGTCTTCATATCAGATCCTCCTGTGCGGATTCGCCGGCTTCATCAGCGTATAATGCCTGTACTGATAACCGGTCACTGGATTGATCCCTTCATGGCATGTCCCCTTTTCCAGGATCCATCCCTTCTTCACATAGGGCTCCTTCGGCCAGCGGATCAGCCTCCGTATCTTCGGCTTCGGCAGCGGCATGTTCCTGGAAGCGGAATAGCTGGCTTCCCTGATCTTCTTTCCTTTTTTCTCCGGCTCCCCGGCCTCCCCTGCCTTCTCTGTCTTCGTCATGTAAGCTGCCAGATCGGCGAAGCCGCCCTTCTCATACAGCAGCTGGCTGATCACCTTCCCATGGGGCCAGGCTTTTGTCAACAGGATGTCCGTATCCTCAATCCGATTAATCACCAGATGTACATGCCATGCCCCCTTCGTACCGTGTTCGATATTCCGGATCCAGAAGTTCTCATACCCCTTCTTCCGATACCATTCCTTCATCTTCCGGATGAACCTCTTGAAGTCCTCCTTCGCCCGCTCCATATCCGGAGGACGTTCCTCCTTCCGGTAGGTCAGCGTCGTAAAATAATCATTTTCTTTGAAATACTCCCTCAGCCGCCACCTGGTTTTCTTCTCCCGGTTCATCTGGTTGACCTTTTCCATCTGCTCCGGTGTGGGCTTTTTCTTTTTCTCCCGTTTTTCCCCCGGAGCTCCATACCTTCCGTCATGGTATTCCTCTATCTCTATGAACTTTTCAAACCTGTAGATTTTTCTTACCGTACCCATACATCCTCGTCCTATTTTTAATATCTTTATCAAGTGATAAAAAGGGCAAAAAATCCCCATTTTCCTTGACTTTCCGGCCCCACGGATGTATACTGATATTGTCGATATATCCATGTGGCCGAAAGCCATTTTTTAACACATCCAGTGCGAATGGATGTGTTATTTTTTGCTGTTTTCAAGCTGCATCCATACAGGACAGGCGCCATCCCCAGGAGACGCTTCCTCCGGATCCTCCGTCCTGTCTCCTCCGCGGATCATAAGATCACATACCGCATCCCATTTTCCATGGATCTCTTCTCCGCGTACTCTTCGACCTGTTCCATGGTGTCCAGCCCGGCCGGAGCGCACTGGATCGTGTTGTCCTCCCACCGGATCCACGGTACCCATACCAGCCCTCTGTGATCCTTGTACTTTCCTGCTGCCATCTGTTCACCTTCTATACACTCCTGCAATTCATGACGTAGGATTCTTAAGTATCCTTGTCTTTCTTATTCCCATACAATCCTTCTGTCCTCTTCCCAGTAGTGGAACCACTGGCCATTTTCATAGCTGACCCGGACGGAGCCGTCCGAATCCCGCCAGATCCCGGTCACGTCCCCCTTGTCCCAGCGCATTCTTCTCTTTTCAAAAGCCTTCTTATGAGCTTCGATACCCGCGTCTACCAGCCGTAAAAGCGGTAAGCTCTCTATTTCCTTCCCCACAATCTGATCCTCCTTTTCATACCCTGAAATACACCACCAGCGCCAGGCAGGACAGGTTCCCCAGAACGTACCCCAGGGCAATGCTGCATGCGCAGATAATGATCACTGTACGCCGCTTCCGTTTCTTCTGCCGGTGCCTGGCAAATGCGCGGTCGTATTTATCCATAGGCTTGTCCTTTCTACCGCCCTCAGGCGGTTTTTACTCTTTCGAATCCTATTCCCTTCATCGCCTGATCAAACTTCTTTTCAAGCAATTTGCAGAGTTCTTCCCGAGGAATCTCTTCCTGTCTGACCCATACCCCATTTATCTTGATCATGCTTACTATTTCCAGTTTCTGCATTTACACCACCTCTCTGCATTTTATGAAGCACTGGTTGTACTTGTTACCCTGTTATCGCCTAATTCCATCCACCCTTTTTTTCTTGTAAAAATCTCCCATCCCCTTTATACTTTAGGCACTTAACAACAATTTCTTGCGCAAAATGGCAAAATTTTTGTATTGCGCTTTTCCGGTTTATCCGGGTTAGGTACAGGCTGTTGCAGCAGCCGAGTACCAATGAAAGGATAATTCTATGGATACTATTTTTTGCCAGTCTGTTACCAATGAAACTGTTTCTATAGTTCGTGAACGTTATTCCTCGTTTGGATGGGGAGAAGTCCGTCTCATTGCCACCGGAAGTAACGTAACAGAACTCCATTTCAAATGGTACGGTAAAGGACAGCCTATGTTTCCAGAAGTCTCTGATCTGGGGCTATCCTTCCCCCATATGTTATAAATACTTCTATCGGTAGCCATTCCTCTATATGGCCATCAAGACCATATAATGGTTTGGCTCCAAATTCTCTTATCTGCATTTCCGCTATTTCCTTTTTGAATGAAATACAGATATTTGGACAATTATCCGGTAAATTAACTGATACCCAGTTTTCAAATTTATCTTTTATTTCACTCATCTTTTCTCACCTCTCTTTCTCTTGTAAAAGTCCCCCATCCCCTTTATACTTTGGGTACAGGCTGTTGCAGCAGCCGAGTACATAATAGAAAGGATAGATTATTATGTGGAAATACAATAGCCCTATAGGCACTTTTTACATTAAGACTCTTCCTAACGGACGTTATGGATTAATCTACAAAAATGAAATCTATGAAACAAGTCATACTCCGCAGGCCGCAGCTGATAATGTATATTTGCATTGCAAAGGATGCTACGATTGGGATCAGCTTGATGGTCAGATTCTTGATGCCCCAACTAACTTATGTGAATGGGAACATTGCTAATATTTCCCTCCCTATACGGATCAATCGCAAAGTCAATACCACTTTCCATGCGGTTGATCCTTTCTAGTGTCATTGTAATATGTCCCAACATCCGAATCGAATCCTCAATGCCATATTGATTTTCTTTATCCAGTTCTTCCTCCTTTTCGATACGTTTTTCCACTAAGTTTGCGTATTTCAATGCTATGCTTACAATTTTCTTTTTTAATTCTTTATCAATCTGTATTTCTGCCGTCTGAAGTAGATTTTTTTCCAATTTTTCACTATGAATATCCATCTTTTCCATCTTCTCTCACCTCTTTTTCTTTTCACATCTTAATTCTTGTAAAAGTTTTCCATCCCCTTTATACTTTAGGTACAGGCTGTTGCAGCAGCTTAGTACATATGAAAGGAGGGTGAACTATTGTCAGAACAAATAGATATCCTGCTCCGTATTATCCAAAACACAGAGCATGTTCATACGAAACAAAATGGCTGGTTTTGCCCTATTGGAAAAATTCACGACAATGCAAAATTGTATCTCCCGGTCTACAGCGACGACAAGGTTGATACTCTTGTGAATCTCCTTGGACAGCGAAATAAGTTGGAATTAATTCCTGATCCATGGAATCCAGACCAGCTTCTAGGTGTCAGGCTCAAATAAGCCATAACGTATTACTGGCGCGAGGGCACGGTTATATTCCCAAACCAATTCTTCTATATGTGCCCTCTCATTTATCATTACTTCCATGAATTTCCAAAAAGGCTCTCTCAAATGTTCTGGTATTTCCACTCCCGCATCTTCAAGCGTATTTTCTATTAAAGGAATCGCCTGCTTTTTATCTGATCCTTCCACTGGCGCACACACGATTCCGTTTACGCAAATCGCATCTTCAACCTTCTGGACTACTCTGAAAAGTTCATAAGCATCATCCCTCGTCATTTTAGTAATGATCTTCATTGCAAGTTTCGTCTTATAATATTCATACGACATCGCTTTTCTCACCTCTCTTCCTTGGAAATCTGCATCCCGACTCCTATGCCATCCACATATGCCGTAATGATCATCCTTATCATTGGCCATTCTGCATCACCGACCCTCTGCTTCATCTGGCCAATCCGTTCAGCATCCCTGATCTGATCCGGCGCATAGCCTTTTTCCTGCTTTGCCATGTTGATCACTCCTTTCTTGTGTGTGCTGTCATCTTCTTATAGGTCATGAGTTCTTAGCAAATATCAGAAGCGATACTTTTTTTAACAAAGTCAAAGATATTGGCAAAGAAATTGGAACAAACTCACTTCGAGATTTAACTCAGATTGCCACATCTTGCGCTACTATGCTTATCAAGGCACACTTCAATCTTCCTTGATACGCAGTAATTTTTTTATAACTTTCTCACGATACTTTTTTATCGCTGTACTGTCCGGGAGTTCAATCCCTGATTCAGCCATATAGAGAAGTATTGTGAGATTGCCAATTTTGTATGAAATCCACTTTCCAGCACATACTAATGTTATAATCACAAAAAGGATCAATATAATTTCCATCACCTTTTCTTACCTCTCTTTCTCTTGTAAAAGATTCCCATCCCCTTTATACTTTTGGTACAGACTGTTGCAGCAGCCGAGTATATAGGAAAGGAGAAAATGTTTATATGCATATGCTAAATAAAAGATGCATATCTGATACTTGTCCCAAAACAGGTAATCGTATTTCTCTTTTAACTGATTACCCAGATCCCAAAAGGTCTTTAAATGACAAAATTTCTAAATCAGACCTTGAATGTGGTGTATACTGCAATTATGAGCCATGTCCCATAGTAGAAGAGCATAATTCCCTCTACTAACGCTCTTGTTGCGTAGGCTACCCTTCTCCAACAGCCTGCGCAGCTTCCTTTTGTTTTGCCATAGCCCGATCATCATCTAATATTTCTGCAAGTTCTGTGAAAAATTTTTCAACTGCTCCCTCTACTCTTTCACTTGTCTCTTTGCAATAATAACTATACCTGTAGTCAAAAAAATCATCTGGACTGTTGGTTTTAAGGCCTGTATGAGACATATCTTTTATTACACGATGTGGCTCATTTTTCCTTCTTTGACTCAAATTCTCTACTTTTTCCATCTTCTCTCACCTCTCTTTCTTTTCACATCTTAGTTCTTGTAAAAGTTTTCCATCCCCTTTATACTTTTGGTACAGGCTGTTGCAGCAGCCGAGTACATATGAAAGGAGTCCGAAAAAAGTTTATGATGTATCGTATAAATCTTTCTCATTTTTCTATATCTGAATGTGAAAAAATCCGAAAAGATTTACAGCCTTATATATGGGAAATTTATGATGTTTCCTACAGGCCGTCAGTTATTGACATTCATTGGAATTCAGAAAAATCTATTAAAGATCTCTTTCCTGATTTGCTTCCATACCTGACGATTGTTCAATAACCGTTTGGATTTTGGTGAAATATGCGTTTGGATTATATTCAACTATAACAACGCATTTTTCACCTATCCGAATCTGCTTCGTAATCTGTTGCATTGATAACAGAATTTCTTCAAATCCTTCTGTTCTGATTTCATAATTGAGCTTTTTCTTTCCTTGAACAAAATTTGAAATCTCCGTAAATAACTTATCAGGATCATATTTAAGTGTTACAACACATTTTTTCCCTTTCTGAATTCTCTGTGTGATGTGCTGCATTGACAGAAGAATCCTCTCAAATATTTTTGTCATGATTTTATAGCTCAATTACTTTCCCCCTTATGAAATACCCCGTATTATCAGAACACAGAGAATATTGATTTGCTTACTGTTGCATGGAATCGTAAGGAACCCATCGAGGAGGTTTTTCCCGAACTCGCTCCACATCTGACTTATCAATAAAAGTTTCAATCGTTACGTTTAGAAGTGCCGGGTTCCCATTCAATGTCTTTCTTACTCATTAGAGGAGCATTCGCATCTCTCGTAAGTACTACTCTGGCTGGCAAGCAATAATCCGGAAGCTGACACCAGAAAAAATCTGTTCGCTGGCGTCATCTGTTTGTAAATTCCTACAAGCTCTCTAAGTTCTTTCTCGCTTACAGTTTTCCTTACGCTTAATTCCTGCATATTTTCACCTCGCTTTCTTTCTCTTGTAAAAATTCCCCATCCCCTTTATAATCTAAATACAGGGCACCTCCATGCCCGAGTACCAAAGAAAGGAGACTTCCCATGAAGCAATATGAGGAAAAGTTACTGTCAATGATTAGACAGGCTTTTAAACAGGGAAATCATCATTACAACTTTGACATTCCCACAAATGAAGATGAAGCAAAAAATCTTCTTACTGCATTAAAATCCCTTCAGGAAAAAGCCTATCTTGTAATCATCGCATCTCCGGAAGACGGATACGATTACATCGAAGTTGAATTACTTCCTTCGTGCTGCAGACCTCCATCTGAGAAATAGCAGTATGGTACATGTCTCCGTTTCATTTCTTGTGCCTGGGATTCACTTATTTTATGTACCTTAATCCTGATCCCAGGCCACTCTTTCATTCCTTTAACAATCTGGTCAAGATCTTCTCCTATTACATGGTAGTGAATTGTCCTTGTTTCCCCTTTTACAATTCCCGCGCCCTGCATTTCAAGTGTTTTTGAATACCTATCTAATATCTTTTTCAGTTCGTTTTCTCTTCCTTTGACCGGAACCAATGTCACTATTGTCTTATTTCTTTCCATTTCTTCTCACCTCCTTATCTGTTCGTTACACGTACACTATAATACGTTTTACGTTTATTGTCAACATCTTTTTGTTCGTTTTACGTATTTTTATATTTACATTTATCACTCTCTGTGCTATATTGATGTCTAAAGGGAGGTGAATCATGGAAACTATAAATGAACGATTTAAAAAATTAAGAAAAGAATGCCATAAAACACAAGACGAATTTGCCGAGATTTTTGGAATGACACGATCTGGAATATGTGATATAGAAAAAGGACGAAATAATGTCACTGAAAAACATCTGATCATGCTTTCCAATTGGCATGAACGAAAAGTGAATATAGAATGGCTCCGTACCGGTGAAGGCGGGCCAGATGCTATGTTCCTTCCTCCGGAAGAAAATGACCTTGTTGCCCAAGCCGCAGCTCTTTTAGGAGAAAAAGATCAGCTTTTTGAATCGTTAATAATTACATATAGCAAACTCACACCACAGAATAAAGACGTTCTACTCAATTTTTTTAAAGACTTCTCAGATACCTTAACAAAAAAAGAATAGCCGAAGCTATTCCTTTTCTTTACTTTTGTCTTTGTAATGTTTTGCAAATGTATAAACCGCGATCAGGTATTCTATGTCACGGCTTGTTGAAACAATTTCAATAATAAGTTTTTTGTACTCTTCGCCACTCATATGTATTACCTCCACTTTGTATTTATACTAAGTAAACAAGTGGATTTGAAAAAACTTATGCAAAAACTGGCAATCGTCCATTATAATGGACACTTATTTGTAATCTGATTCATAAAGGCTTTCGATACTGATATTGAGACCTGCTGCCAGCTTTTCCATTGTACAGATCGTTGGATTTGAAAGTTCGGCCATAGTCTTTTGAATCGTTGACTTTGATACTCCTGTCAGGATGGATACCTGACGAATTGATAGCTTTCTTTTCAACATTATTTTGTAAAGTATGATCTTCATGGAATAATTGTAAGTCCTATTTTTCAGGAAGTCTATCTAAAGAATACTACACAGAGTCATAATATGCGTAATACTTAAAACAATATTGTCACCATACACACTTTATATTTTAAACGAGGAGGATATCATATGTTAGAACAAAGGGATTTAGAAATGTTAAAAGGTGTCATGGAATCTGTTGTCCATGAATCTGGAAACAAAATTATCGCTGAAATGGATACTCGTTTCCGGGAATCTGAAAACATGATTCTTGAAGAACTGGATAGGGTACAGATCAATCTGGAAAAGCGAATTGATAAGGTGCAAAAGAATTTAGATGAGCTAAATCAATATTATCGTATTACAAAACTGGAAAACGATAATACTGCAATCCTCCTAAAAATGATCCAGGATCAAGATAAAACAATCCAAGATCAGGCGAAATCAATCGAAGCACTCTCAAAGAGAGTTGGAGTTCTGGAAAATGGCAAAAAATCAGCATAAATATTGGCTACTTTAGAAATGTAAGTCCTATTTTTCAAAAAATCTATCTAAGCCATACCTGATTGGAGGATTTCTAAATGTTGAAAGATCGTGAAAATCTCTCGCCCAAATCATGGGAGGATATCGAAGAAGTCACTCCCGATGAATGGGATTTGAAAATGCTTGATGATATAGACAAAGATCCTGATTGTCATGAATTTATCTCCCAGGATGAGCTATTGAAAGAATTGGATTTCACCCTATAGTATTGTAAAAAAGTAAGTAGGTCTATAACCGCTCCGGCGATGATAGAAGTGTGGCGCTTCTTCCGATCAGGCAATCGCAAAAGAAAAGGAGGAGCATTGTGAGTCCTAAATCAAATGGTAAAAGTAAAAAGGTACCTTCGAAAAAGAGTAAAAGCCGTACCTCTGCCCAAAGTGATCGCTCTGTCAAAAAGAAATGGTATCAAAAAACAGCATGGATCCTATTACTGTTATTATTCTTTTTTCCTCTTGGGCTCTTCTTAATGATAAGGTATACAAAATGGAATAAACTTGTGAAAACGGTTCTCGGTGTTTTTTCTGGCTTTTGGTTCATATCCCTGATATATGCCATGACTTTACCAACGCCGGAACAAATCTCTCTGTCCGCCGATACATCGCAGATGTATGATGTCAATACCGAGGTTGAGATCACTTTAAAAACTACCCCCGAAGACTGCATGATTCCGGAATCTGCTTTTACGGTATCTGACGGTGAATTGAGTTTCAAGGATGACAAGATTACTTTTACCTCTTCTTCTGAAGGGAAATTTGATATATATGCAAAGTATTCTGGTGTCACAAGTAATAAAATCTCCTTGAAATTCGAAGATGTAGAGAAAAAACAGGCGGAAGAAGCGGAACGGATTGCCGCGGAGCAGGCAGAGGCCGAGCGGATTGCTGCGGAGCAGGCGGAGGCCGAACGGGTTGCCGCGGAGCAGGCGGAAGCCGCTCGCCTTGCACAGGAACAGGCGGAAGCGGAACGGGCTGCCGCGGAGCAGGCAGAGGCCGCCCGGATCGCACAGGAGCAGGCACAAGCTGAAACTGCCGCTGCACAGCCGCAAAATCCCGGAAATAACTTCAATGCATACGATAATCCAGAACAGCAGCAGACTACCAGCAGTTATGTGCTAAATACAAATACAATGAAATTTCATTATCCAACGTGCCGCGATGTAAAGAAAATCGCTCCGCATAATTATTCAACCTATGACGGAACCAGAGACGGCGCGATCGGACAAGGCTATTCTCCCTGCGGGCATTGTAAACCATAGAAAAGGACAGTGATAAAAATTGATTGATATTAATAAACTAAGAGAATATGCAAACCAGCATAAATTATTTATGAGCCAGCATGCTTCGAATCGATGCGAACAACGAAGGATAACTAAAGAAGATATTAAAAACTGTATTCTTACCGGAGAAATTATCGAACAGTATTCCGGTGATTTTCCCTGGCCCAGTTGTCTTATATTCGGCTATTCTGCAGATAATAAAATCATCCATGTTGTCGCAAGTGACAGTGGAGAGGCTTCTAAAATTATAACAGCCTATGTTCCGGATACGGAAACCTTTGAATCAGATTTGAAAACCAGAAAGGAGAAAAAGTCATGAAATGTCTATCTTGTAAATATGGAAATATGATTGATTCAACAACCACTTATATGTCAGCATTGAAAAATTGTGTACTAATTATCAAAAATGTCCCTTGTATGAAATGTACCCAATGCGGTGATGAATTGTTTAATACTGATATTTTAGAAAAAATCGAAAAAATCATTGCTGCAGCCGAAAAGCTGGCTAGTGAAGTGTCTATTATTGATTATACAAAGGTAGCATAAAAGGAGAAGCAATATTATGGCAATTCCACAGGGAACAATTTACACCATTGAAGATATTTACGCTCTGCCGGAAGGCCAGCGGGCGGAACTGATTGACGGCCGCATTTATGATATGACACCGCCGAATACAGAGCATCAACGGATCACATATTCATTTGCCCGAACGATATCTGACTACATTGACAAAAAAAGGAACTTGCGAAGTATTCCTGGCCCCGTTTGCTGTATTCCTAAATCAAGACAATATGAATTATGTAGAACCCGATATTTCTGTCATCTGTGATAAAGATAAGCTGTCCGATCATGGATGCGAAGGGGCCCCTGATTGGATTATTGAAGTTTTATCCTCCAGCAGCACCCGGACAGATTGCGCAATCAAATTATTCAAATATCGTTCTGCTGGTGTTCAGGAATACTGGATCGTGAACCCCATCGTAAAGATTGTCCAGGCCTATGTCTTTGAAGGCGAAGAAGATGCAAACCTGTATTCTTTCGATGAAGAAATACCTGTTTACATTTTTGATGGTCTGACTATCAAAATCTTTGATTTACTGCAATAAACGAAAACCGCCCCTGCGCTAACAGGAACGGCTTTCACTTTTGTAATTATGTCAACAAAAAATTTATTGAAGGAGATTCAATGGAAGAAAAAGAATTTGAAACACAGCTACAGGCTCTATCCGAACGCGTACTATCAAAAACCCTTACAATTGATGAAGAAACCAATTATACTGAATCGCTTTTTGAATCCATTCGTCATGTCAATGAATATGATGAGGAATTCTGGTACGCCAGAGAATTGCAAATTGCGCTTGGTTATGCTAAATGGGGGAACTTTAAGAAAGTAATAGAAAAAGCTGTTGCTGCTTGTAATAATAGTGAAAATTCTATTCAGGACCATTTTGCTGATGTCGGGAAAATGGTGAACATAGGTTCTGGCGCAGAACGAAAGATTGAAGATTTAGAGCTTTCCAGATATGCCTGTTACCTCATTGTAATGAATGGTAATTCCAACAAAAAAATTATTGCGCTCGGTCAGTCTTATTTTGCAGTAAAAACCAGACAGCAAGAACTCATCGAACATTATGATGAACTTGATGAAGACAAAAAGCGTCTTGCTATCCGAAATGAAATGATCATCCACAACAAATCCCTTGCTGATGCCGCCCGAATGGCTGGCATTGAGGATAAAAAAGATTATGCTGTTTTTCAAAACAAAGGATATCAAGGTTTATATGGCGGACTCGGTGCTAAAGAAATACATGCTCGAAAAGGATTGAAAAAAAGTCAGAAAATTTTAGATTACATGGGTAGTACAGAGTTAGCTGCCAATCTTTTCCGTGCTACACAAACTGATGAAAAATTACGCAAGGAACATATTACTGGAAAAGAAGCCGCAAATAAAACTCATTATGAAGTAGGCGCAAAAGTTCGTCAAACAATAAAGGAACTCGGTGGAACTATGCCAGAGGATTTGCCTACTCCCCAAAAAAGCATCCAGCAAATTGAGCGGGAACAGCAAAAGCTCACTGAACATTAAAAACCGCCCCTGCGCCAACAGGAACGGCTTTCACTTTGGTAACCATGTCATGCACAGGTGCGCATGATATAATCCCCAACACACAACAGGATTATATCACGCCTGCACCTGTTATGGCAAGGTGCTATTTTTATACTTATTTTTATATACTGTACGAGGAGCGTGATAGAATGCCTGATTTAAACACACAATCCATAGAAGATGCATCCGCAACCAAATATGGTTACGGATATGTCCGTGTCAGTACTGAGAAGCAGGAGGAGCTCTCTCCGGAGTCTCAGGCCAAACTTCTGCGGGAACATGCATTGAAGCATAACATCATCATACTGGAAATATTTTATGAGGTCGGAATTTCCGGCCGCAAGGCAGAGAAACGACCGGAGTTTCAGCGGATGATCAGCCTTGCAAAATCCCAGGAGCATCCCATTGATGTGATCCTTGTCTGGAAATACAGCCGGTTCGCCAGGAATCAGGAGGAAAGCATCGTCTACAAGTCCCTGCTGAAAAAGCAGCATAACATTGACGTGATCAGCGTCTCCGAACCTCTGGTAGAAGGTCCCTTCGGCAGCCTGATCGAACGGATCATTGAGTGGATGGATGAATATTACTCTATCCGGCTTTCTGATGAAGTCCTGCGCGGGATGAAAGAAAAGGCCCTCCGCGGCGGATATCAGGCCGTCCCCTGCCTTGGATATCAGGCTGTCGGCAGAGGGAAACCGTATCTGATCAATGAGGAGGAGTACAAGATTGTATCTTATATTTTTGAACGATACGATATCCATGATGAAGACTGCACAAAAATTGCCCGGCAGATCAATAGCTTCGGATATCTGACCCGCCGCGGGAATCCCTTTGAAGCCAGAGGAATCGAACGGATCCTGATGAATCCTTTTTATTATGGGCTGGTAGTCTGGAATGGATTTTCCTTTATGGGCCCCCACGAAGTCCGGCTGACAAAAGAACAATTCGATACACGCATGAAAAAGATACACAGCAGATACTCCCCGATGAAGCGCCGTAATATTTCCGCCTGCAAGCACTGGCTCTCCGGATTGCTCAAATGTGCAATCTGCGGATCCTCTCTTGCCTATAACGGAAGCAATCGGCGCTCTCCCGGATTCCAGTGCTACAAATATGCCAAGGGCATCCATGAGGGTTCTTCATTTATCAGCGAAAAGAAAGCCATTTCCGGCGTATATGAGTATTTTGAAAAGCTCCTTGCCGGCATGGATTTTGAATATGAATACCGCACCCCGGAATCTGCGGACCTGGCTTCACAGCGCTCTTCTCTGATGCATGAGCTTGAAAAAATAGGCTCCCGGGAAGCACGGATACGTCTTGCCTTCGAAAATGGTGTTGACAGCTTAGAGGAATACAAAGAAAATAAAGAGAGGCTTCAGCGGACCCGCACCGCGATCCAGGAGCAGATTTCAGAACTGGATTCCGCTGCTTCCCCCAAAAAGCCCTCCAGGGAAACCGTCCTCTCCTGTGTGCGAAATGTCTATGATGTGATCAAGGATCCGGATGTAGACAATGATACCAAGGGAGCTTTTATTCGGAGCATTGTGGAGGATATTGTCGTAGATAAGGAGAACCAGCAGCTGGTCTTCCGCCTGTACATATCATAACCCCTGTAAATACAGGGGTTATGGCTGATTATCTGTTTTAGCAGTTTGGTGGTCCTGACGGGGAACTTGCCGCATCCATGCGGTATCTTTCGCAGAGGTATACGATGCCGTATAAGGAAGTGACCGGAATTTTGACGGATATCGGTAGAGAAGCCCCTGAAATGTTCCATCTCAGGGGCTTGCGCTTTTTTTAGCGGTCTACCCTGTGGACAGTTTACGCTTTTTGCAACCGTGTAGCTCCATTTGAGGGGGAGCAGGTTCAAATACACATCAATATGGTCTTTATCATTCACAACCATTTTATCTAAAATTTCTTTGTAAAAATCATCTTCATATTCCACACCGTTTATAAGCTCATTCATCGCTTCTGTAATTTCAGCGACAAGCTCTTGCTGTTTTTCAATCATCTCCCTCTGTTTGTCTATGCTGTCTATCACGGATTGCAGTTCAGCAATCTCATTCTCACATTTTGCCCTTGCTGCTGAAAATTCATCTCTGGTAATATCGCCAGATGTATAAAGGTCAATGAGATTTGTGCGTTTTTGTTCAATGGCTTTTATCTGTGATTTTAGTTTCTCACTATCTGTACCTGCGGTATCCATTGCGATAATAGACTTGATAATAGCAAGCAAATTGTTAGTGATTTTCTCCTTATTATGCTTTAAGCTGCTCGTGACAAGGTACATGATGTGGATTGCATCTTCGTTGCGTATACTAAGTCCACTGCATCCAACTTGATTCCCTGCTTTGTCCACATGAGGGCTTCCATGTCTTGCAGCTTCAAGACACCGCCACGCCTTATAGCGGCTCCCATTTTTTCGGGTTTTATATCTCGCCACATAACTTGAACCGCAGCATCCGCATTTGATTTTCCCAGAAAATGGATAACGGTTGCTGTGTTTCGCTTTGCCCTCCTGTGAAAGCGACTTTTCATCCAAAATGCGGTTTGCCTTATCGAAAAGCTCACGGGAGATAATCGGCTCATGATGGTCTTTGATAATTACAAATTCCTCTTGCCCTCGGTTATACTTCTTTTCATGGGATAAAAAGTCTGGCGTATAGGTTTTCTTCTGCACCAAATCACCGCAGTATTTTTCATTGCGGATAACACGGAGAATAACTGTATTCTGCCATTCCTTTACCCGCATGGGCTTAATGCCCTCCTCCCGAAGCTCACGGGCAATCACATGAGTTCCTTTCCCCTCATTTACAAACTTATGGAAGATAAGACGGACAACTTTTGCCCCATCCTCGTTAATATACATTTTGCCATCTTTCACATCGTAGCCAAGCATACTCCGCCCAAACACAACTCCCTGCTCCATCTGGCGTTTCTGCCCCCATTTCACACGCTCGGAAGTCTTACGGCTTTCCTCCTGTGCAATCGAGGACATAATGGCAAGGCGAAGCTCGGCATCGCCGTCTAAAGTGTTGATGTTATCATTCATAAAGATAACACCCACGCCGTGCTTTTTGAGGTCACGGGTATAGAATATACTATCAAGGGTATTCCTCGCAAAACGGGAGATTTCTTTTGTTACAATCAAATCAAAATCACCGTTCTTTGCACACGCAATCATGCGGTTAAATTCTTTCCGTTTTTTTGTATTCGTACCAGAGATGCCTTCATCTGCGAACACTTCATAAAGCTCCCAATCGGGATTACGTTCTATATATTGTCTGAAATAACGCTGCTGGCTTTCAAATGAATTTGCCTGGTCTTCGTTGTCCGTAGACACACGGCAGTATGCGGCAACCTTTCTCTTTGTGTGCTGTATCTTCCTTTCTTGATTTAGGGTTTCGTATTTATCTATTGACATAAGAATATCTCCTTTCCCGACAATCCCTTGCCGTATTTTCAGTATAGTTAATTGAAAATGGTATGTCGAATGTGCAAATTTGTAATTCTCACACTTGACTATGTAAAAACGTCAAGCGGTTATGCCTGACGTTGCTTTTTTCTAATTTAGACGATATTGTTTTTCAAGCTCAAGCAAACAGCGTTCCCGCTGTGATGCGGTCAACAGATTCCGTTTTTCTAATGATAAAAGGATTGACCTTTGAAAATTCATAAGAAATGCTGCGTGTTCCTGCTCATTTAATTCTGGAACAGGCTCGCCAACATACCTAAATTCTCTATGCTCCAACAGGCAACACCTCCCTCATTCTCAATGTATGAGCGAATGATTGTACCATATAACGAGGGAGCTAATCCTTTTTTTGAACGCTGTCATCATGCAGCGGACAACATTCATGAGCAGGTAAAGAAGCCGAGAGCCTGCCCTGCTTCATCGGGCAATGCGAATATCCGTTTAATCCAATACTGATTGCCAATGCTTTGTCCATTGCAGGAAGAAAACGCTTGTCAAGAGTTCCCATATACTCCCGCAAACGTCGCTTATCAATCGTCCGTATCTGTTCAAGCAGGATGATAGAGTCCCTGTCAAGCCCCTCAACATCCTTTACTTCGGTATGTGTCGGTAATTTTGCCTTTGTCTGTGTTTTACCTGTTATGGCAGCGATAATGACTGTCGGGCTATGGCTATTTCCTATATCATTAGAAATGATAAGTACGGGTCGTATGCCGCCCTGCTCCGAACCGACAACGGGATTAAGCTCTGCGTAGTAGATGTCGCCACGCCTAATTGTTCTTTCCATATTCTTTAGAACCTCCTATCTGGATTTAGGCAGGAATACCCTGCCTATGTAACAGCCAGACGCAAGGAAGTATTTAAAGTCGAAAGCACATAAAACAAGCCCTGTTCCGATAGACCGCCCTGCATCTGGCATTATGATAAAAGGCATTTTCTATTTGTCCCCGACACCCCGAAAATGCTGATGCGTGATAACGCAAAGGGAAGTCACCAAACGGTCAGCAGCGAACTGACGCCACGGGAATTGCACCCCAACTGTCGGTCTGACAGAGCCGCCCCCATTGCCTGCGGCGGATTGGTTACCGCTCGGACTGTGGCTGGACGGGAGTATCATTATCCTCTTTGTGGGTCATGGCGGAATCGGGAGCTGCCCGATATTTTCAGTCGATAATTTTCGCTTACTGCCTTTCGGCGGGTCATGGCGTATCGCTGCACACGCTTACACTTATTACAGCCACAAAGAGAATGTATTTGGTGAATGGGTATTCGGTTTTCAAAGAGCCGTCCCGTTTTTGCCATAACGGAAAACAGGTGAAAGGGTTTTTAATCCCCTTCACCTGTTTGCTCACTCAACTGCCACAACACAAGGCAATTATTTCATAAATTTTTTTATCGCCTTTAATGCCGCTTTTATGGAACACTGGACAGCTTGATATTTGCAGCCCTCCAGCTTTGCAATCTGCTCATAGGTCAGCTCCCCGAAAAAGTACAGCTTCAGCCTGCGCCGCTGCACTTCTGGAAGTTCGGAAACCGCCCTATGTAGCTGCTCGTATTCGCTGCTCTCTGAAACAATATCCTCAATCCGTTCTGCCTTATAAAAAGCTCGGTCATTCAGCGTTTCTTCGGTCAGTTCGGAGTGTTCAATGTGCCTGCTCACCCTGTTCAGATGGGATATGTCCTCAAGCTCAAATCTGTCAAATGTCTGGTACAGCATTTCGTCAATCTCAATATTCTGCTGCTTTCCACGCCCGTCCTTAAAAGAGAGGTAATAATGTCCCTCGGTTATCGTCAAAGTGTACGGATTATACTTGTCCTTTTTTCAGTTTGGATGCTTTTCAAGCATTGTAATTTCCTCCAATCAATCTGAATTTTTTTTGGAAATCCAGATTGACGGGCGGAGAACGGCATCCAATCCCAGTAACCGCCTTACTACTTGTTCTAACAAAAAACGACAAAAGAAAAACCGCAAAGGCTGTCACGCCCTCACGGTTTATAGATATAATTGTTCTTATATGTAGAGATTTGACTTCTACTTCTTGGGTAGAAAGCCCCCTTGCATTGACAAGGATTTTTTTAACAGGCTTTCCACCCATCCCCGATATGATATATGTAAATGAAAATTGCTATTTGCAGGCAATAAAAGTCCCTCCAAACTAAAGCAGGTTTGGAAGGACTTTTATTTTTGGCATGGCAAAGCAGCCCACCAAACGCTGTTTTTTTTATTTGGCGGGCTTCCCCTTACCTCTGGCACTATTTACAAAATGTGCTTTTGACCTATATTTTCTTCTCTATATTTATCACTTTCTGCGTCCACTCACGGTAAAACGCTTCTTCATGTGACACCAATAGCACTGTTCCCTCAAATTCCTCCAATGCGGTTTTCAACGATTCTTTCGCAAGCGCATCAAGGTGGTTTGTCGGCTCGTCCATGATAAGGAAATTGCACGGCTTCATCATAAGCAGGCACATTTTAACCTTTGCCTGTTCTCCTCCGCTCAAAGTCCCGATTTCCTGCATGGCGTGTTTGCTTGAGATGCCGCAGCCTGCAAGACGCTTTCTCACGTCTTTTATCGCAAGCGACGGGTAAGCATCGGAAACAATCTGAATGGGCGTTTTTTCTATATCCGCCCATGCAAGCTCCTGCTCAAAATACCCAATCTTTACCTGCTCCGAAAAACGGAAACTCCCACTTAATGAGGGTATTTGGCTGATAAGTGTTTTTAGCAGGGTAGATTTGCCGATACCGTTAAATCCCGTCATAACAATTTTTTCTCCCCCTTTTATGGAAAAGCTGATATCTGACAAAACAGGATAGTGGTAGCCAACATCCAGATGTTTTACTTTTAGATGCTCTGTCGTAGTTAGCGGGAGAGCCGCAAACCGAAAATGCGGCTTGATTTCTTTCTGTTCCAGAGCTTCCATTTTATCCATTCGGTCAAGCTGTTTCTGCCTACCACGAGCCATTTTTGACTTTCTCCCCGCAATATTCCTGCGGATAAATTCTTCCGTCTTTTTGATGGTTTTCTGCTGTGCGGCATACTGTCTGATATAATCCTCACGGAGCAGTGCCTTTTTTCTCGTGAACTCTGAATAAGTGCCAAAATATTTCGTGATTTTCTCGTTGTCAATATCGCATATCCTTGTGGATATTTTCTCTAAAAAGTCATAGTCATGCGATACTACCAGAAAAGCGTTTGGCAGGCTGGAAAGATATTCGGCAAGCCATGTAACATGTTCCTTGTCCAAGAAGTTTGTCGGCTCGTCCAAAAGCAAAATATCTGGCTTCTCAAGCAGTAATTTTGCCAGTATGACCTTTGCCCTCTGCCCGCCGCTCATCTGCTCAATCGGTCTGTCTAACCCAACTGCCGTCAAGCCCAGACCTGTTGCCACCTGTTCTATCTTTGTGTCAATCAAATAAAACTCCTTACGTTCCAATTCTTCCTGATACCTTGCCGCCGTGCTTAGCTTCGCCATATCCCCATCCGCAGACTGGCAGTACAGCTCATTCATCCTGTTTTCTATCTCATACAGCCCAGAAAATGCGGATTGCAGGAACTCCCTCATCGCCACACTTTTTTCAATTTGGGCGTACTGGTCGAGATACCCTATTTTTGTGTTCGGCTGCCATACTATCCTGCCAGAGTCGGGGATAAGCTGCTCTGTGCAAATCTTTATGAACGTGCTTTTTCCTGCTCCGTTCTGACCGACAATCCCGAGCTCCCCTTTGTTCAATGTAAAATCTGCATTTTTAAACAGATAATTTTCTCCAAAAGAATGTGTTAATCCCGTAACTTCTAATAAACTCATAATCATTGTCCTCTCTTTTTCCTGTCTGATTTTCCAAAATGGGCAAAAAAATAGCAGAAGTCAGATACTCTTGGTATCATGCCTTCTGCTATATCCGTTCCATCACAAACCGCTTTTAGGAAACAGCCCATATACAACAAAAGGCTACGGACAAAACACTGTCCATAGCCTGCTGCACACAAATTTGTACGGGAAAAGAAACAATATATGAAAAAGATATAAAATCCCTCTCATGTACTGCTGTATTTCCCGATGAAATCCTAACGTGTTATATTACGCTATACTCTGTACAATGTTTCATCGGATTTGATTGTACAGAGCTGATTTTCTTTTTAGGCGGAAGTTCGTTTGTAATGTAAAAGCTCATGAAACTGTTCTCCTTTAAAATTAGTGCAAATTATTTTAGCATGAAAATCAGCAGTTTGTCAAATCCTATTTTTATGAAATTTTCAGTTTTTATCTCTCATAATAGGAAATTTTATATCTTATATAAGAGGTATTGCATAATTAAATTAGATGTTACGCTTGTATAAAAACAGAGCCAACAAACTATGGTTTCCCACACGTTCATTGGCTCTGCATCTATGTGTCTGGCTCTATCCTATATACTTCTTTAACCGTATTCCCATTGAAAAATACGGCTCACTTAAATATTCTTCTTTGTCAATGCTGTACCCTCTTTTTTTATAAAAGGAAACCGCATGATGGTTATTTTTAAACGCCCATATTACAATTTCTTTATACCCTTGTTCCTCCGCCTTTTGCTCGGCAAAATCCATCAGCATTTTCCCAATTCCTTTCCCTTGAAATTGGGAAGCAACATAAATACGCCAGATTTCAAATGCCCCTGCCATATCCGCATCTGCCGTATCTCCAAAAGACAACATTGCCAACACTCGCTTTTCTTCCTCCCACACATACTCTGACAGTCTGCGGGCGGCAAAATCTGTCTTTAATCGGCGTGTCCTTGCTGCACATCCATCTGAATTTAACAGCAGCGGATTGACATATCCAGAATAAACATTTTTCCAGTTCTCATTTACAATGCCGCATATCGTATCAATGTCCTTTTCCTCTAATGGTCGTATCATTTCTTTCTCCTAAATATCGTTTTTCCATTCATTCCCAACCACTGTCACATGCAGATTTTTCACTTCTATCAATCTTTCCTGCCTGCATTTCGGGCAGTAGAGAGGATAATTTATCAGAATAGTATCCTCCCTTATTCTGCTGCGGGTCTTGCTCCCGCAGACAGGGCATAATATCCATTCTGTCTGTTTCAATTTCTTGCCTGCCTTTCTTTCAAAAATAATGGTACTGTTTCCGATGCCTGCATAGCAGATATACCGTCAGCATAAGCGTGAAAAGCTCCGCAAACGGTACTGCAAGCCATACGCCCGTTACCTCTAAAAATCTCGGCAATACCAAAAGGGTCACCGTAATAAATCCAAATGTCCTCAGGAAAGATATGGTTGCCGATGCCTTTCCATTCGATAACGCCGTAAATAATGCGGATGAAAAATATTGCATCCAGAGGTCAGAAAGCTGAATGAAAAAATGACAAATCCATTCTTTGTAATCTCAAAAACATTCCTATTATCCTCCGCAAATACCTTTGCAATGCTTTCTCCGCCAAACAGGGAAAATAAAAATACAAATATGGAAATCCCCGCTATAAAGCAGAAACAAATACGGACGGTCTTTTTTAGCTGTTTTACATTCCCGCTCCCATAGTTATAGCTTACGACGGGGGCTGTTCCCATAGAAAAGCCAATATAAAGCGTTGTTAAAAGGAACTGCGAATAGATGAGTACCGTAATCGCGGCTACACCATCCTCGCCCAACAATTTCATCATTGTTACATTAAACAAAAATGTAGTTACAGCAGTCGAACACTGG
Organism: Lachnospiraceae bacterium; assembly: GCA_009911175.1. The sequence continues at coordinate 21,799 of QXWX01000103.1, forward strand.
CTTACCATTTCCGACGCACCATTGGAACAGCTTTTCAACAGAACAGATGCGTCCATGTTAGGCTTGCAAAAATGCAATTCACTTCTTTTCATCAGAAAAAATATTGTACCGATGATTGACGGTATCATATATCCGATGCCTGTCCCAATAGCAGCCCCTTTGATTCCCATTTGCAGCAAAACAATAAAAACATAATCAAAAACAATGTTGGCAATCCCCGCCAGAACAGCAAGCACTAAGCCTAATGTCGGTTTCCCCGCCGTCACAAACAGATTCTGATACAGCACCTGCATCATGTTAAAGGCGGCGAAAATAAGCTGTACCGTCAGATAATCCCTGCAATATGGGAACAATACTTTACTTGCACCCAAACCCCAGATGATTTCATCCAAAAAGAAAAGACCTGCCGCTGTAATCAGCAGACCGATAACCGCCCCTGCCACGACAATCAAAGTAAAATTGCTTCTGGCTTCCTCTGTGTTTCCATTCCCCATTTTCTTCGCAACAACCGCACTTCCTCCTGTCGCAAGCATCGTCCCCAGACCGACAATCAGATTGATGACGGGGCAGACGATATTGATGGACGACAGGGCATTCGTGTCTACAAACCTTGCTACGAAAATCGTGTCTACAATGGTGTATAATCCCATAAACAGCATCATTACCATGCTTGGGAAAGCAAATCGGATAAGGGATAAGGCGTTAAAGCTCTCTGCTAACGGGTTTTTCTGTGCTTCGGTCATTCTCTGATTCCTCCTTGTTTTTCGGTGGAAGCACGAAACGCTGCGTCGGGTAGCCATATTCCACAAGCAGTTCCCGTTCTGCAAATCCAAGACGGCGGTATTCTTCCCGCCAGCCCGTATCTGCCTTATCGCCTGCACGGTATGTCGTCAACGTAATCTCTTTCCCATAAAGCAACTCGTCTGCCAGCTTATCAAGGAACAGCTTTGTAATGCCGAGATGCCGATACTGCGGATGGACAGCCAGAAAGTCTATGCTGCCTGTGTCGGGCGAAAAACCCATCACGCCAATAGCCATATCGCCATCCCGCAATATCAGAGCCTTTTTATCCGCAATATACTGATGCAGGTTTGCAGCGTAATCTTTCTTATCCAGACATGGGTAGCCGTCAACCGTGAGGCTTACCAGTTCCATCCAGTCATCCGCATCTTCGGGCGTGGCAAATTTTATATTGTCTTTTGTCAAATCCATTTTTACAAGCTCCTCCTTCAGATAGATTTCAAACTGTAACGGGTAAAAATTTTCCGTTTCCCGAAATTCCGCAGGGGAAGCCTTATACATCGCCTTAAAAATATCTGTAAATGCCTGCTGGCTTTCATACCCGCTCATAAGGGCAATCTCGATAATCGGTTTTGCAGAAAACACCAGAAGTTTTGCCGCTTCTGTAAGCTGCCGCCGTTTTGCGTAGTCGTGGATAGTCAAGCCGACGGCCTTTGTAAAAATCCGATGCAGGTGGTATTTGGAATAGTGCAGCGCCGATGCCACCATATCTAAATCCATCTTTTCATGCAGATGTTCTTCGATATAGCGGATAGCCTGTGAAACAATGCGTACTGTCTGACCTTGCATTTTGCGACCTCCTTTCTTCATTCTCACCCATGCTTTATGGGCATAGAGGTACACCCTTGTGGTGTTTCCTCGTTTTCACCCTCATTTTTTTAACATTACGAAATGTCAAATCAGGGGTTCAATGAGATATTGTAGCACAAGGAGTTTTCTATCTTTTCATCATTCTTGCTATGTTTTAAATCGTAAGCGATGAATAACCTGCCGGTTTTACATATTCTAAAATCTGTGGGATAATCTTTTTGACTGACAAGTGAA
>QXWX01000010.1 GCA_009911175.1 Lachnospiraceae bacterium
ACCGCTGTATACCGAACGGTACGTACAGTGGTGTGGGAGGTCGGCTGCTCAACTAATGGGTAGCCTCCTACCCGATACACCATCGTATGCAGAAATGTATGTTACTGTACACACCCTGACAGGGAGTGTACAGTAACCAAATGTATTCACTTCAATTAAATTTGTGAAAAGAATACTTGTAAACGGGCTGTTGATATCGTATGATATGTTATGCAGAAGATGAGTCTATACAGGAGGAAGAACATGTACAAGATTTTAAAAGCAGAAAAACTGGCTGATAAGATTATACTCATGGACGTGCTTGCGCCGCGCGTTGCGAAGCATTGTCAGCCGGGACAGTTTGTGATCGTGAAAATGGATGACAAAGGGGAGAGGATTCCGCTTACGATCTGTGATTATGACCGGGAAGCAGGAACCATTACCATTGTATTTCAGGAGGTAGGGGCTTCCACGACGAAGATGGCAGACCTGAAAGAGGGAGATGCGTTCCGTGACTTCGTAGGGCCTCTCGGATGTGCGTCCGAATTTGTAAATGAAGATATGGAAGAGCTGAAAAAGAAAAAAATGCTCTTTGTGGCAGGCGGTGTGGGAGCCGCGCCTGTTTATCCACAGGTGAAATGGCTCCATGAGCACGGGATTGACGCAGATGTGATCCTGGGCGCGAAGACAAAGGATATGGTTATCCTGGAGAAAGAGCTGGAAGCAGTGGCGGGCAATCTCTATGTGACCACAGATGACGGCTCCTACGGCCGTTCCGGTATGGTTACGACCGTGATTGAGGATCTTGTCACGAAGGAAGGCAAGCAGTACGATGTGTGCGTAGCCATCGGACCGATGATCATGATGAAGTTTGTCTGCATGCTGACGAAAAAGCTGGAGCTGCCGACCATCGTCAGCATGAACCCGATCATGGTAGACGGAACCGGTATGTGCGGGGCATGCCGTCTGCAGGTGGGAGACGAGATCAAGTTTGCATGTGTGGACGGACCGGAATTTGACGGACATCTTGTAGATTTTGACCAGGCAATGAAGAGAAGCCAGATGTATAAGACAGAAGAAGGCCGTGCAATGCTTAAGCTCACGGAAGGGGATACACACCACGGCGGATGTGGAAATTGCGGAGGTGACAACTAATGGCAGATGTATTAAAGAAAGTGCCTGTCAGAGAACAGGAACCCAAGGTACGCGCTACGAATTTTGAAGAGGTTTGTCTGGGCTACAATCAGGAGGAGGCCATGGAAGAAGCTTCCCGCTGCATCAACTGCAAGAACGCGAAGTGCGTCAGCGGATGTCCGGTGGCCATTGATATTCCGGGATTTATCAAGGAAGTCAAGGAAGGCAATATCGAAGAGGCCTATAAGGTGATCGGAAAAGCATCCGCGTTGCCGGCAATCTGCGGACGTGTCTGTCCCCAGGAATCCCAGTGCGAGGGAAAATGTATCCGGGGGATCAAGGGCGAGCCGGTATCCATCGGCAAGCTGGAGCGGTTTGTCGCGGATTATGCCCTGGAGCATGACATCAAACCGGTAGGAGCGGAAAGCACCAACGGACATAAGGTTGCGGTCATCGGCTCCGGCCCGTCCGGCCTGACCTGCGCCGGTGACCTGGCAAAGATGGGCTACGAGGTGACGGTATTCGAGGCGCTTCACGAGCTGGGCGGCGTGCTGGTATATGGGATTCCGGAGTTCCGTCTTCCGAAGCAGAAGGTGGTTGCAAAGGAGATCGAGAAGGTAAAAGAGCTGGGTGTGAAGTTTGAGACCAATGTGGTCATCGGAAAGTCTACCACCATTGACCAGCTTATCGAGGAAGAAGGCTTTGAGGCCGTATTTATCGGTTCAGGCGCGGGACTCCCGATGTTCATGGGCATTCCGGGGGAAAATGCCAACGGCGTATTCTCCGCCAATGAATACCTGACCAGGAGCAACCTGATGAAAGCCTTTGACGAGTCCTATGATACCCCCATCGTTGGCGGTAAGAAGGTGGCGGTCGTTGGCGGCGGAAACGTGGCCATGGACGCCGCAAGAACGGCGCTGCGTCTCGGAGCAGAGGTACATATCGTGTACAGGAGAAGCGAGGCGGAGCTTCCGGCCAGAGTGGAAGAGGTTCATCATGCGAAGGAAGAGGGTGTGATCTTCGACTTGCTCACCAATCCGAAGGAAATCTTTGTCGATGACAAGGGGAATGTAAAGGGCATGAAGGTCATCAAGATGGAGCTCGGCGAGCCGGACGCGTCCGGAAGAAGACGTCCGGTGGAGGTTCCGGGATCTGAGTATGAGATTGAAGTGGATACCGTGATCATGTCACTGGGGACTTCTCCGAATCCGCTGATCTCCTCCACCACAAAGGGGCTGGAGACCAACCGATGGAAATGTATCGTTGCGGACGAAGAGTTCGGCAAGACCTCCAAGGAAGGGGTTTATGCCGGCGGCGACGCGGTGACAGGCGCGGCGACGGTCATTCTTGCCATGGGTGCTGGAAAAGCGGGCGCGCATGGAATTGATGAATATTTAAAAAATAAATAATTGCAGATACGATCAGACCTGTTCTCTGGTAGGACAGGTCTGATCGTGCAGTTCAGGCAGAATATGAAGAAAACGATAGATTCAGCGGTCAGAGCACAGCATTTTGCGGTGTGGAGATCTGACTGGAAAGAGACTGGATGAAATGAAGATCACATTGATCACTGTAGGTAAAATAAAGGAAAAATATCTCAGGGACGCAATCGGGGAATACAGCAAACGTCTGGGCGGCTATTGCAAGCTGGAGATCATAGAGGTTGCGGATGAGAAGACCCCGGACCATGCCGGCGAGGGGCAGGAGCAGCTGATCCTCTCCAGAGAGGCGGAGCGTATCCTGAAATACATCAAAGAAGACGCCTATATCATGACACTGGAGATCAGCGGGAAGCAACTTTCCTCCGAGGAGCTGGCTGCCAGGATCGAGCAGCTTGGGGTGCAGGGGAGAGGGCATCTGATCTTTATCATCGGAGGCTCCATCGGATTGGGAAAGGAAGTCCTTGGCAGGTCAGACTTTGCCCTCAGTTTTTCGAAAATGACCTTTCCCCATCAGCTGATGCGGGTGATCCTGCTGGAACAGATCTACCGGAGCTTCCGGATCATCCATGGGGCTCCCTACCACAAATAAAAAAGCCATATCCAAAAGAACGTGTTATTCCTTTGGATATGGCTTTTCAGATGTATTATTTCAACAGAAAAAAGATTGTGTAACATTCCTGAGGATGATATAATTGTTCCGTAAGTTACAAAGCAAAAGCAGATTTCTCTAAAATAGCAGCATGCGGGCGGGCCTGCCTGCGGCTTTTTGGAGCAGATCATAACACATTTGGAGGTTAAGATGAACGACTATATCATATGTATGGATGCTTCCGGCGATATCATCCGGGAAGCGGCCCTGGAAAACGAAATTCAATTTGTGCCTATGGAGTATTCGATCGGAGAGGAGATGCGTACATCCAGAGGATGCGAGAGTGAGGAACTGCTGAAAACATTTTATGACGGACAGCGCGGAGGCGACCTGACCAAGACATCCCAGATTTCCCCGTATATGTATGAGGAATATTTCAAGCAATTCCTGGAGCTTGGGAAGTCCATTCTGTATTTCTGCCTGTCAGGCGGGCTTTCCTCTACCTATCAAAGCGCCGTGCTCGCCGCGGAGACTTTGAAGGAGGATTATCCGGAGGCGGAGGTGATCCCGGTGGATACGCTGGCAGCGACAGGTGGGATCGGCCTTTTGGTGGAAAAGGCCATCGAAAACCGAAAGGACGGCATGTCCATCCGGGAAAATCTGGAATCCGTTCGGGCCGTGATCCCCAGACTGCGCCATTACTTTATGGTACAGGATCTGATGTATCTGAAGCGGGGCGGACGCGTCAGCGCGGCAACCGCCATTGTGGGCTCTGCGCTGAATATCAAGCCCATGCTCATCGTCAATGAAGAGGGAAAGCTTGTGAACGTGGATAAGAAACGCGGGAACAAAGCGGCCATGTCTTCTCTGTTTGCGTCGTTCAAAGAAAATTATGATCCGGAGACGGATACCAGGATCTACATCTGCGATTCGGACGCGCCGGAGCTTGCGCAAGGGCTTGCCGAAAAAATAAAAGAGGCGGAGCCAGGCGTGACGATACGCCGCACCATGCTGTCGCCAATCATCGGCGCCCATACCGGCCCGGGAATGGTTGCGGTGATTCTGTTCGGCAAGGAGAAAACATCATGATAAAAAATATCATATTTGATATGGGAAATGTTTTGCTGCAGTATGATCCGGGCGTCTGTCTGCACCATTTTGTAGAGCAGGAGGAAGACCGGGCACTGATCCGCCGGGAGCTTTTCGAAGGCCCAGAGTGGGTGGAAGGGGATCTGGGGCATATTACGGATGAAGAACGCTTTGACGGTGTGAGCCGAAGAGTTCCCGAGAGGCTCCATGGAGAGCTGAAAGCATGCACAGAGCAGTGGCACATGTGCATGCGGCCGGTTGCCGGGGCGAAGGAATTCTGTGGGTACGCAAAGGAGCAGGGCTACCGCCTCTTTGTGCTGTCCAATGCCAGCAGCTCCTTTTATCAGTATTTCCAGAGATTTGCGCCGCTGGATTATTTTGACGGGATCGTGGTATCCTGCGACATCCATATGATCAAGCCGGATGTCCGCATTTATCAGTATCTTCTGGACAAATATCAGCTGACGCCGGAGGAGAGCTTCTTTATCGATGATATGCCCGAAAATGTGGCTGGCGCCCAAAAAGCCGGGATCCGCGGGGCGATTTTTCACGGAGACTTCGAGAAGATCCGAAAGAGTTTGGAATAAAAGAAGTTACAGGTCACACCTTGACCAGGCGTGCCCTGTAACTCAGGCCGTCATTTAAAATTGCCTACGGCAATGGACGGCCTGAATCCCAGCTTTTATGTGCATCCTCCTGACCAATCAGCGTAGTGATTGGTCAGTGTGTGACATGTAACAAAAGAATACATTTTAATGTTGGAATAGTCAGAAAATATTGCGCCGGATGACGGAAAGTGATAAAATAGGATGTGAAGAAAAGGAATCGTCCGCGAATCGTTTCGGAGGATTCTTAATAGAATGACAAAGGAGAAAAAGAATATGAATAGTATGGTATTCGATGTTGTACTGAAAGTCGTTCCGGTGGTTCTGATTCTGCTGATCCTTCTCATCATCCTGGCATCCGGATATGTGAAGGCATCCCCGGATACGGCTTACATCATTTCCGGTTTGAGAAAGCAGCCGAAGGTGCTGATCGGAAAAGCAGGCATCAAGATTCCGTTTCTGGAGAAGAAGGATGAGCTGAACCTGCAGCTGATCCCCATTGATGTCAAGACCTCCAGCGCGGTACCCACCGCGGATTATATCAATATCCGGGTGGACGCGGCGGTGAACGTGAAGATCAGCGACCAGCCCGAGCGCCTTTCCCTGGCGGCGCAGAACTTTTTAAACCGTCCCACCGATTATATCGCCCAGGTATCCAGGGAAGTGCTGGAGGGCAATATGCGCGAAATCGTAGGAAAGATGAACCTGGAAGAGATGGTATCGGACCGCCAGAAGTTCGCCACACTGGTGAAGGAGAACGCGGAGCCGGACCTTGCGGCCATGGGGCTGGACATTGTCAGCTTCAACGTACAGAACTTCGTGGACGGCAACGGCGTGATTGAAAATCTGGGTGTAGACAACATCGTGAAGATCCAGAAGAACGCGGCCATTTCCAGGGCGGACAGTGAGAAGGAGATCGCCAAGGCTCAGGCCAAGGCGAAGAAGGAAGCCAACGACGCCCAGGTGACCTCCGAGCTGGAGATTGCCAATGCCCGGGCAAGGGCCCAGAAGGAAAAGGCGGTCGTACAGGCACAGGCCAACCAAGAGGCAAAGGAAGCGGAGATCAGCGCCGCGACTCTGATCGCCCAGAAGGAAAACGACCTGGAGATCCGCAAGGCAGAGCTTCAGAAGGATGCGGACACCAAGAAGGCCATCGCCGATTCCGCATACCAGATCCAGAAGGAAACCGAGCGTAAGACCGTGGAGATCGCCACTGCGGACGCGAATCTGGCACGCCAGGAAAAAGCCATCGCCCTGCAGGAGAAGGAAGTGGAGCTGACAGAGCGCAACCTGGAAGCCACCGTGAAGAAGCAGGCAGAGGCGGAGCGCTACGCGAAGCAGCAGGAATCCGATGCCAAGCTCTACGAGGTACAGCGCAATTCCGAGGCCCAGCTCTTTGAACGGCAGAAAAACGCGGAAGCAGATAAGTTTGAGCGGGAGAAGGAAGCGGAAGCATTGAAAGCCACCGCAGAGGCTCAGAAGTATGCCATGGAACAGGAAGCGGAAGGAATCCGCAGCAAGGGTCTTGCGGAAGCCGAGGCTATCAAGGCAAAGGCGCTTGCAGAAGCGGAGGGTATCGAAAAGAAGGCGGAAGCCATGAAGCAGATGGGCGAAGCCGCGATTCTGGAGATGTACTTCAAGGCCATGCCGGAGATTGCCAGAAATATTGCGGAGCCTCTCGGCAAGGTGGATAAGATCACCATGTACGGGGACGGCAATACCTCGAAGCTGGTGAAGGATATCGTGGGAACCTTTACCCAGGTGTCAGACGGGCTGAAGGAATCCACAGGCGTTGACGTACAGTCCGTATTATCCGGATTCTTAGGCGCAAAGCTGGCGGACGATACCGGCGAAGCGGAAAAATAAGGTTTTGCGTTTAAAACGCGGATTCAGCTCTTTTTACCTGCTTTGGTAAAACAGACAAGGAAAAGGCCCGGAGAATTTGTTCGCGGTTCTCAGGTATAGGATAGAACAGCCGCACATATACTCTTGATAAAAGGTGTATGTGTGGCTGTTTTTTTATGGATCATGAACGTGAAAACGAAGGGCTCAAAAGCCGTCTGGTATCCGCTGCCGGCATGCCGAAGGATGTGGTGCTGGGTGCGGCCGTGGTCACACTTCTCGGCGACTCCGAGGTGTGCATCGAGAACTACCGCGGGATCATCGAATACACCGAATGCCTGATCCGGGTACAGGCTAAGGGAAAACAGATCCGCCTGCATGGGAAGCATCTGCAGATCGAATATTATACCAACGACGAAATGAAGATCACAGGAACCATATGCTCCCTGGAATTCTGCAAATGAAAGAGAGGTAACCAATGTGATACAAGCAATCCTTCGATACATACGCGGATATGTGAAGATCCGGATCCAGGGCTATTCGCCGGAGCGGTTTCTGAACCTGTGCCGGTATCATCACATCCTGATCTGGGGGCTTGTGCCTCGGGACAATGCCTACGAGATGTATCTGACGCTGGACGGCTTTCGAAAGCTGCGGCCGATCATCCGGAAGACCCATACCAGGGTGGCCCTGCTGGAGCGGTGCGGACTTCCTTTTTTCATCCGGAAGCACCGGAAACGGAAAATGTTTCTGGCAGGGGCGCTGATCTGCATCGGGCTCTTGTTTTTCTATTCCAGCTATATCTGGGATATTCATTTTGAAGGGAATGACAAATGGACCGATCAGACGCTGCTGGAATTTCTGGAAACAAAAGAGGTCTCCCCGGGAATGCCGAAAAGCAGGGTGGACTGCAGCCGGATCGTCAAGGATATCCGGGCGCAGTATGATGATATCGTGTGGGTCTCCGCCTCCATGGACGGAAGCCGGCTTCGGATCCAGATCAAGGAAAATGAGGACACGTTCCGGGAGGAAGAAAAGAGCCTGGATCCCTCCGGCGGGCCGGAAAGTTCTCAAAACGGGAATGCATCCCAGGAGGCGGTCAGGAGCGACGGGGCAGACCAGACCCCGACCGATCTGGTGGCATCCCAGGACGGGGTGATCACCAGCATCATTACCCGCAGCGGGGTGCCCATGGTCCATGTGGGGGATTCGGTAAAAAAAGGGGACCTGCTGGTATCCGGGCGGGTGGAAGTCTTGAACGACGCGGCGGAAGTCATCGGCTACCAGTACCAGCAGTCGGACGCAGATATCTTTGCGGACACCCAGATGGCTTACAAGGACCAGATTCCCCTCACCTATCAGAAAAAAACATACGATCCCTACGAGCAGCGCAGGCTCTGGTACATACGGCTGGGACCCTTTCGGATCTCTGCCGGCACCCTTTCCCATGATTTTCCCAAATGGGAAAAGTATACGGAGGAGTACCAGCTCAGGCTGGGAGAAAACTTTTACCTGCCGGTGGATTACGGTATGATCTGTATTAAATCCTATCAAACGAAAGAAAAAAAATACTCAAAACAGAAGCTTCAGGAGATTTTGACGAAAAATTTTACACAATTTTCCAAAGAAATGGAAGAAAAGGGTATTCAAATTTGTGAAAATAGTGTTAAAATACATGTGTACAAAAATTCTGCCGTTGCCAGCGGCACCCTGTATCTGAATCAGAAGATCACAGAGACGGCAGATACGGAAATTCTGACGATTGAAAGGAACGAATAGGATGAGTCTAACGGAACTGATGGTTGACATTCCAGCAGAACATGAGAATAATGTATTTGGGCAGTTTGACAACTATGCAAAGAAGATCGAGCGCACCTTCCGCGTGACTCTGATCGCGCGGGACGGCGCGGTGAAGGTCCTGGGGGAAGGCGCGGCGGCAGAGAAGGCCAGGCGTGTCCTGACCCAGCTTACGGAACTTTCCAGGCGGGGCAATATCATTACCGAACAGAATGTGGATTACGCCATTTCCCTGGTATTCGAGGATCAGGAGGAGGCCCTTGTGGAGATCGACAGGGACCTGATCTGCTATACCCTTCAGGGGAAGCCCATCAAGCCCAAGACACTGGGACAGAAGAAGTATGTGGATGCCGTCAAGGGCGGCATGGTCACCTTCGGACTGGGACCTGCCGGAACGGGAAAGACCTATCTGGCCATGGCCATGGCGGTCACCGCATTTAAAAATAACGAGGTGAGCCGGATCATCCTGACTCGGCCGGCCATCGAGGCAGGAGAGAAGCTGGGCTTCCTTCCCGGCGACCTGCAGAGCAAGATCGATCCCTACCTGCGTCCGCTCTATGACGCCCTGTACCAGATCATGGGGGCGGAGGCTTTTCTGAAAAATTCCGAAAAGGGGTTGATCGAAGTGGCGCCTCTGGCATACATGAGGGGGCGTACACTGGACAACGCGTTTATCATTCTGGACGAGGCTCAGAATACGACGCCTGCCCAGATGAAAATGTTCCTGACCCGGATCGGCTTTGGGTCCAAGGTTGTGATCACAGGGGATTCCACCCAGAAGGACCTGCCGTCGGGAACGGTATCGGGCCTGGATGTGGCGGTCAAGGTGGTCAAAAATATCGAAGACGTGAAGATCTGTACGCTCACCAGCAAGGACGTGGTGCGCCATCCGCTGGTCCAGAGGATCGTCAAGGCATATGAGGATTATGAGAAGAAGGAAATGCGCTCCGGAGGAAACGCGGGTCGGAGCAAGCGGCGGCGGAATTAACCTTTGGGCCTCGGAGAGGAAACTATTTGAAACATGCCGTGCCGTGTAAAGCGTATGACAGAACAGATAAAGGAGAATGACCGTGAGTACAGCGAGTATCTATTATGAAGAAGAGGGCGGCATCCGTCTGCCCTTTGACCCGGAGCCTGCCGCAAGGACAGTGATCGAGAAAGCTCTGGAATATGAAGGATGCCCTTTTGAGGCGGAGGTGAATCTGCTTTTGACAACGGATGAGGAGATCCATACCATGAACCGGGAATTCCGGCAGATCGACGCCCCTACGGACGTGCTTTCATTTCCCATGCTGGAATATCAGAACCCGGGGGATTTTTCGGGCTTCGAAGAGGAGGAAGATTCCTTCGATCCGGAGTCGGGAGAGCTTCTGCTGGGGGATATCGTGATCTCCAAGGATAAGGTCCTGAGGCAGGCGGAGGAATACGGGCATTCCCCAAAGAGAGAATTTGCTTTTCTGATCGCCCATAGTATGTTACACTTATTTGGATATGACCATATGGAAGAGGACGAACGCCTGGTCATGGAACAAAAGCAGCGGGAGATCCTGGAGCGTGTGGGAATCCTGCGGTAAAAAATGCGGACAGATCTGCAATGTTTTGTGATGCGCACTAAGGTTTACGGAGGATATGAATGTCTGAGATACAGGGAAGAAAACGAAAACAAAAAAAAGATGATTTTCTGATGCAGGGCATGATCCTCGCTGTAGCAATGGTTCTGACCAAGGTGATCGGGGTGGTCTACCGGATTCCCCTGACCAATATCCTGGGGGACGAGGGGATGGGGTTTTATGGCTATGCCTTTGAGGTGTATGCCTTGACCCTCATGCTGTCCTCCTTAAGCATCCCTACGGCCGTCTCCAAGCTGGTGGCCGCAAGGGTGGCCATGCGGCAGAGGCGAAACGCGTTCCGGGTATTCGTCTGCGCGTTTATGCTGTCCGCGGCGGTGGGCATCGTCGTGACGCTGCTGATCTTTTTCGGTGCGGATGCCATTTCCCTGCATATGATGAAATCTCCACTCAGCACGTATGCCTTAAAGGTCCTGTCGCTGGGTCTGGTCATCGTAGCGATCCTGGGAGTCTTAAGAGGATATTTCCAGGGGCTCGGGACCATGCTGCCGACGGCGGTGTCCCAGATCATCGAGCAGGTCATCAATGCGGTGGTCAGCATCGTGGGAGCCAGCATCCTGTTCGGAATCGGGACGGAGGCGGCGCAGAAGAACGGAGAAGAGCTGCTCGCTCCGGCATACGGAGCCGCGGGAGGAACGCTGGGAACGGTGGCAGGCGCGCTGTTCGCCCTGATCTTTCTGGGCTTCTCGTTTTTGATCTACCGCCCGGTGATCTACCGGCAGATCCGCATGGACCATATCCGGAAGCGGGAGAGCTACGGGCGGATCCTGAAGATCTTGCTTTTGACGATCGCTCCGGTGATCTTCAGCACGGCCATTTACAATATCAATCAGATCCTGGATCTGACCATATTTAACAGCATCATGTCCGCGCAGGGGTATACGGAAAAGGAATATATGGCCATGCAGGGGATCTTTACCGGAAAATACAATACGCTGATCAATGTGCCCCTTGCCATGGCAAACGGACTGGCGGCATCGGTGATCCCCAGTCTGACGGCCGCGGTGACCCAGCGGGACCGGAAGCAGATCCACAGTAAGATCTCCCAGACGCTGAAGCTTACCATGGTGATCGCCATGCCTTGCTTTATCGGATTTATCGTACTGGCATCTCCGCTGATGGTGTTTCTGTTCAATGACGACAGCAAGACCCCGGCGGCGCTGCTGATGCTTGGGGCTGTTACCGTGGTGCTGTACTGCTACGCCACGATCGCCAATTCCATCCTGCAGGGTCTGGATGAGATGGGGACGCCGGCCAGGAATGCCGGGATTTCTCTGATCGTGCACCTGATCGCGCTGTTTATCATGCTTGTGGTACTGAAATGGAACATCTACGCGCTGGTAGGGAGCAATATCGTGTTTTCCCTCTGTATGTGCGTTCTGAACAGCAGCGGGATCCGAAGCGCCTGCGGCTACCGGCAGGAGGTGGACCGGACGTTTCTCAGGCCGCTGACAGCAGCTCTGATCATGGGAATTTTTACGTATCTGGCGCATTTGCTTTTGGATATAACCATCGGCGGGCGGTTTATCCCGGTTGCAGGGGCCATTGTGATCGCGGTGATCGTATATGTGTTCGCCGCTTTGAAGCTGGGCGTATTCACGGGCCAGGACATCAAGGATCTGCCCCAGGGAAAGAAGATCTATCGGATCTGCAGAAAATATCATCTGCTGCCGAGATAAGGAGCTGCAAAACATAAATGATACAGATCCTGACGTTTTTTTAGATATCAAACGCTTCGGAATGAATAAATTTTGATAAAAAAACCAATACTTCGTATAAAAGGAGCTGCTGTGAACGGCGGCAAGAGGAGTGAATCCTTATGAAGCAGAAGTATTATATTGGTTTTTTTATGACGGTATTTTTTATGGTCTCCCTGCTCGGTATCGGATACCAGATGAGCTACCAGTATGTCGTGGACAGGCATGCGGCGCAGGTAAAGGCGGAACAGGAGCAGGAGCAGGAGCGGGAACAGATTCCGGAGGCCCCGAAGGAGGAGCTGGTTACCACCAGGGGGACCGCCCAGAAGAATGAAGGGTATTATCTCTGCGCTCTGCAGGGATATGTGGTGGTCTATCTGGGCGATCATGAGACGATCTATGAGATGACGGAGATTCCCCTCGACACCCTGCCGGACAATGTACGCTCGGAGGTGGAGTCCGGGAAGTATGTGGAGACGGCCAGGGAATTGTATGGATTTTTAGAGAATTATTCCAGTTGAAAGGACAGGCGCTATGGACGAACAGAAGATAAAAAGGATTAATGAATTATACAGGAAATCAAAGGCGGAAGGGCTGACCGGTGAGGAGCGCAAGGAGCAAAAGCTTCTTCGGGAAGAATATCTGGAGAGCATCCGGGGGAATTTGAGAAGCCAGCTCAACAAGATCGACATCAGAGAAAAGGATGGAACCATCGTAAATCTTGGTGAAAAATATGGAAACAAAAAAGGAAATTAGAGCCCGTGCATTGAAAGAACGCGGGGCACTGCCGCTCCAGGCCAGAGAAGCATACGGCCGGGAGATCCTCAGGCTGGCGGCGGCCCATCCGTTTTTTCAAAATGCCCGGGAGATTTATTGTTATGCCTCCATTCGGGATGAGGTGCCCACTTTTGGCCTGATGGAGGAGGCATGGAAAGCCGGGAAGCGGGTTGCGGTTCCGCGTGTAACGGACGGACAGGAGATGGAGTTCTGTTACATAGAAAGCCTTTGCGCTCTGCGGCCGGGATATTGCGGAATCCCGGAGCCAGACGGACTGCAGGCACAAAAGGCAGTGCCGCGCATGTCCAGCGCGGACGGACAGGAAATGCCCGGAAACAGATTCGGGCCGGAGAGCCAGTCTGCCGCCGGGAGGGGCTTGTCTGGAAGAGAATACGGTGATATACTGATGATTCTGCCGGGCGCCGCATTTGACAGGAAGGGAAACCGGATCGGATACGGAAGAGGATTTTACGACCGGTATCTGCAGCATGCTCCTCAGTGCCGCCGGATGGGGCTGGCGTATTTTGTGCAGTGTGTGGAAGAGATTCCGGCGGGCCCCTGGGATATCCCCGCGGAGGCCGTCATCACAGAGAAAGGAAATTATGTACATGTGGAATGAATTGCCGAAGGATCCCATGATCCTGCTGAGTTTGGTCAATACAAAGCTTCGAAATCATTATGACTCGCTGGATGCGTTTTGTCAGGATATGGGGATTGAAAAACAGGAACTGACAGACAGGCTGGGGCAGATTGACTATGAATATATGGAAGAAAGGAATCAGTTCGTATGACGATAGATTTGGATAAGATCGATTTAAGCACAGCGGCTCCTGCCGAAGAACCGGCGCGTCAGTTTTATTTCCTGGCGAAGTGCCGGGAATGGGTGAAGAGCTTTGAGCAGAAGTACGGACGCCCTCCCAGGTCCCATGTGACCACCTTCGGCTGCCAGATGAACGCACGGGATTCGGAAAAGCTGGAGGGGATCCTGAAGAACGCCGGATATGTGGAAGAGCCGGACGAAAAAAAGGCGGATTTTGTTATTTTCAATACCTGCACTGTGCGGGAGAACGCCAACCAGCGGCTGTACGGAAGGCTGGGACAGTTAAGCCGCGGCAGGAAGCAGAATCCGGAGATGAAGATTGCGCTGTGCGGCTGCATGATGCAGGAGGCAGAGGTCCTGGAAAAGCTGCAGAAAAGCTATTCCTTTGTGAGTCTGGTATTCGGGACCCACAACATCTATAAATTCGCGGAGCTGCTTTCTGCCTGCCTGGATGCAGACCGGATGCTGATCGACGTGTGGGAGGATACGGACAAGATCGTAGAGGACATTCCCAGCGAACGGAAGTTTTCCTTCAAATCCGGGGTCAATATCATGACCGGGTGCAACAATTTCTGCAGCTACTGCATTGTCCCCTATGTCAGAGGGCGGGAGCGAAGCCGGAGGCCTGAGGATATCCTGCGGGAGATTCAGGCATTGGCATCAGACGGTGTGGTAGAGGTCATGCTGCTGGGGCAGAATGTCAATTCCTATGGGAAGACCCTGGAGCATCCCATCAGCTTTGCGGAGCTTCTGACCAAGATTGAACAGATCGACGGACTGGAACGGATCCGGTTCATGACCTCCCATCCCAAGGATCTTTCCGATGAACTGATCGAAGTGATGGGAACGTCCAAAAAGATCTGCAGGCATCTCCATCTTCCGGTCCAGTCCGGAAGTACCCGGATTCTGGAGAAGATGAACCGCAGGTATACAAAAGAACATTATCTGATGCTGACGGAAAAGATCCGACGCGCTGTGCCTGAGATTTCCCTGACCACGGATATCATTGTCGGCTTTCCGGGGGAGACGGAGGAAGATTTTCAGGAGACTCTGGACCTTGTCCGCCGGGTGCGCTATGACGCTGTGTTTACCTTCCAGTATTCCAGAAGAACGGGCACGCCTGCTGCCGTCATGGAAGGGCAGGTGACGCCGGAGGTGATGAAGGACCGGTTTGACCGTCTGCTTGCAGAGGTACAGGCCATTTCCTCGGAGGTCTGCAGCGTACATACAGGTTCCGTCCAGGAGGTACTGGTGGAATCTGTAAATGACCATGACCCGGCGCTTCTGACCGGGCGCATGAGCAACAACCTGCTGGTGCATTTCCCGGGGGATCCATCCCTCATAGGGAAGCTTGCTTCTGTCAGGCTGAAGGAATGCAGGGGGTTCTATTACCTTGGCGAAGGAGGACATGTTTTGACGTGAAACGGGTAAGTGAATACTTTTTTATCTGGGCCCTGGGAGGGATCCTGTACTATACCATTGAAGTGACATTCCGGGGATTTTCCCACTGGTCCATGTTCGTGCTGGGCGGCTTCTGCCTGCTGTTCTTTGGATGGCAGGGCCTGCTGTTAAAATGGCAGGATCCCCTCTGGCTCCAGGTGCTTCGATGCACCCTGTTTGTAGGGGCGGGGGAATTCATTACGGGCATGATCGTCAATAAGTGGATGAAATGGGAAGTGTGGGATTATTCCAATCAGCCACTGCAGCTGTTCGGGCAGGTCTGCGTCCCGTTTCTGATCCTGTTTTCCGGGCTCTGCGCGCTGGGGATCCTGCTGTCCGGATATCTGCTCCACTGGCTCTACGGGGAAGAGAAGCCCCATTTTCATGTGCTGTAGGCGCACGCATTTCGGAAGCTGTCCTGTTTCGATGTGATTCAGGCGCGGGCGCCTATCAGAATACGACAGAGAAATGAACGCTGTGTTTCATTGAGATACGAAAGGAAGGCAACGATTTGGCAGAATTAACACCAATGATGCAGAAATATATGGATACGAAAGCGGAATATCCCGGCTGTATCTTATTTTACAGGCTGGGAGATTTCTACGAGATGTTCTTTGAAGATGCCGTTACGGTGTCCCGGGAGCTGGAGCTGACCCTGACCGGGAAAAGCTGCGGGCTGGAAGAGCGGGCGCCCATGTGCGGCGTCCCTTATCATGCCGTGGACGGGTATCTCAACCGGCTGGTGGCCAAGGGCTACAAGGTGGCCATCTGTGAACAGACCGAGGATCCGAAGCAGGCAAAGGGGCTGGTCCGGCGTGAGGTGGTGCGGGTGGTCACGCCGGGCACGATCCTGGACAGCCAGATGATGGATGAATCCAGAAATAACTATATCATGTGTATCGTATATCTGGCGGACCGATACGGAGTCTCGGTGGCGGATGTGTCCACAGGGGATTACTTCGTGACGGAGCTGCCGGACGGCGGAAAGCTCAAAGATGAGATCTTCAAATTCACGCCTTCCGAGATCATCTGCAACGAGTCCTTCTATATGAGCGGAATGGATCTGGATGACTTAAAGGACAGGCTAAAGATTGCGCTGTATGCTCTGGATACCTGGTATTTTGACGATGCTCTGTGCAGAAAAAACCTTCTGGAGCATTTTCAGGTCAAGACACTGGACGGGCTGGGGCTGGGAGACCTGGACTGCGGCGTGATCAGCGCGGGGGCATTGCTCCAGTATCTTCTGGAGACCCAGAAGAATAACCTGGCCCATATGACCCGCATTACACCCTATGCCACGGGAAAATATATGATGCTGGACAGCTCCACAAGACGGAATCTGGAGCTGTGCGAGACGCTGCGGGAGAAGCAGAAGCGGGGGTCGCTGCTCTGGGTGCTGGACAAGACCCGCACCGCCATGGGAGCGCGGACGCTGCGGAAGTATGTGGAGCAGCCCCTGATCGAGCAGGGGGAGATCGAGCGGCGGCTGGACGCCGTGGCCGAGTTAAAGGACGCGGCCATCAGCCGGGAGGAGATCCGGGAATACTTATCTCCGGTCTACGACCTGGAACGGCTGATCACCAAGATTACCTACGGCACCGCCAATCCCCGGGATCTGACGGCTTTTTCCGGTTCTCTGGAAATGCTGCCTCATGTCCGGTACATATTGGAGGAAATGCACTCTGACCTGCTCTGCGAGGTCCGGGAGAATCTGGACACCTTAGAGGACCTCTGCTCCCTGGTCAAGTCGGCCATTGCGGAGGAACCGCCTCTTGCCATGAAGGAGGGGAACATCATCCGGGACGGCTACAACCAGGAGGTGGATACCCTGCGCCGGGCCAAATCCGAGGGCAAGGGGTGGCTTGCCAGGCTGGAAGAGGAAGAGCGGGAAAAGACCGGGATCAAGAATTTAAAGATCAAATACAACAAGGTATTCGGTTATTATCTGGAGGTGACCAATTCCTACAAGAACATGGTGCCTGACTATTTCACGCGCAAGCAGACCCTTGCCAACGCGGAGCGGTATATCACGCCGGAGCTCAAAGATCTGGAGGATACCATCCTGGGGGCGGAGGACAAGCTGTATGCCCTGGAATATGAGCTGTACTGCACGGTCCGGGATACTATTGCCGGGGAGGTGGAGCGGATCCAGCGGACGGCCGGGGCTGTCGCGGAGCTGGATGTATTTTCCACATTGGCTCTGGTGGCGGAGCGGAACCATTATGTAAGGCCCCAGATCAACGGGAAGGGCGTCATCGATATCAAGGACGGCCGTCATCCGGTGGTGGAGCAGATGATCCCGGACGGCTCTTTTATCTGCAACGATACGTTTCTCAATGACAAGAAACAGCGCATTTCCATCATCACCGGACCCAATATGGCAGGAAAGTCCACCTATATGCGGCAGACCGCCCTGATCGTGCTGATGGCCCAGATCGGTTCCTTTGTGCCGGCGGCGAAGGCGGATATCGGCTTGGTGGACCGGATTTTTACCCGGGTGGGGGCGTCTGACGACCTGGCATCCGGCCAGAGCACCTTTATGGTAGAGATGACGGAGGTGGCCAACATCCTTCGCAATGCCACGGCCAAAAGCCTTCTGATCCTGGATGAGATCGGAAGGGGGACCAGCACATTTGACGGGCTGTCCATTGCCTGGGCGGTGGTGGAGTATATCAGCGATGCCAGGCTTTTGGGCGCCAAGACTCTGTTTGCCACCCATTACCATGAGCTGACGGAGCTGGAAGGAAAGATCGAGCATGTCAATAATTACTGCATCGCCGTCAAGGAAAAGGGCGATGATATTGTGTTCCTGCGTAAGATCGTCAAGGGCGGCGCGGATAAGAGCTACGGAATCCAGGTGGCCAAGCTGGCGGGAGTGCCGGACCTGGTCATCACCCGGGCCAAGGAGATCGTGGAGGAGCTTTCAGACGGGGATATCACAGACCGGGTCAGCGAGATTGCGGTGAAGTGTCCCCAGAAGCCGCAGAAAAAGGTGAAATCCAGGAAATATGATGAGGTGGACCTGACACAGTTTTCTCTCTTTGACACTGTTCAGGACGACGATGTGCTGGAAGAGCTGAAAAATATCGATGTGGGCAATCTGACACCCATCGACGCGCTGAATACCATTTACCGGTTACAGAATAAATTGAAGAACCGATGGTAAGAAAACGTGCGGGACGGGACAGAGGAAATCCGCAGTCGGACGCGCGGGAGACAGACGGAAATACATGACGGGTGTTCTCATAGAAATAAGGAGGCAGGCTATGGCACGGATTCAGGTTTTGGATCAGACGACAATTGATAAGATCGCCGCGGGAGAGGTCATTGAGCGGCCGGCTTCCATCGTCAAGGAGCTGGCGGAAAATGCCATTGATGCCGGGGCAAATACGCTCACGGTGGAGATCGAGGACGGGGGGATCACCCTAATCCGGATCACGGACAACGGGTGCGGCATCCTGAAAGAGGATATCCGAAATGCGTTTCTGCGCCATTCCACGAGCAAAATCCGGTGCGTGGAGGATCTGTCCCGGATCACATCTCTGGGCTTTAGGGGGGAAGCTCTGTCCAGCATTGCCGCTGTGACGAAGGTGGAGCTGGTAACGAAGCCGAAGGAGGAAACCTTCGGCGTCCGGTATGTGATCGAAGGCGGACGGGAGATATCCATGGAAGAGACCGGGGCGGCAGACGGGACCACATTTGCTGTGCGGCAGCTTTTTTACAATGTGCCTGCCCGCAGGAAGTTTTTGAAGACCGCCATGACGGAGGCCGGACATGTGCAAGATCTTCTGATGCGCCTGGCGCTTTCCCATCCAGAGGTGGCTTTCCGCTTTTTGAATAACCGGCAGGAAAAGCTGAGAACTTCCGGGAGCGGGAAGTTGGATGAGGTGATCTACAATCTCTATGGGCGGGATGTGGCGTCCAACCTTCTGGAGCTGGATCATCCGGCAGACGGCATCCGCATCCGGGGCTATATCGGCAAGCCGGTGATCACCCGGGGAAACCGGAATTTTGAGACCTTTTTTGTGAATGGAAGATATGTGAAAAGCGCCATGATATCCAAGGCGCTGGAGGATGCCTGCAAGGATTTCATGATGCAGCACAAATTTCCCTTTGCGGTGCTGGCATTTGAGATCGATACCGAGCAGGTGGACGTGAATGTCCATCCCACAAAGATGGAGCTGCGCTTTCAGAAGCAGCAGGAGGTCTACAACACGGTCTTTGAAGGGATTCACAGAAGACTTCTGGAACCGGAATTGATTCCTCAGGTAGAGGTGCCGGAGCCGAAAACTATGCCGGAGGAGGATATGGCTAAGGGAGAGGGCGCATGCGGATCAGAGGGCAAAGCTGTGCCCGGGGGAGGAACGGAGGAAGCCAGCCGGATGCCCGCTGGGAGCCCATTCCTGCTCAAACCGAAGAAAACGGGAATGGAGCAGGAAATCCAGGACGAGGACTATTTTATCCGGAAAATGCGGGAGCGCGTGCTGGAGTATCATGAGAATTTAAAGGCATCCGCAGAAACGGCGGGGGCAGAAAGCCTGCCGGATTCCGATTATGATAAAGCATCCGATTTTGGACTTGAACAGAGGAAAGTAAGCAATCAGGAGAACAGATCGTCCGCAGCACGTGACAGAACAGCGGCTTTTGGCCGCGGAACCATGCCCGGGTTCCTACGCGAAAACCAGGAATACCACACATCCGGGAAGCCGCGGGAGGCCAGGGAAACTGCCCGGCCGAAGCCGCAGGCCCTTCGGGAGGATATCCAGGCAAAGCAGATGGACCTGTTCGAGGAGAAGCTGTTAAAACGGGACATCCGCGCAGAGTATAAGCTGGTGGGCCAGGTGTTCGACACCTACTGGCTTGTCCAGTTCCAGGACAACCTGTACATCATCGACCAGCATGCCGCCCACGAGCGTGTCCTGTATGAACGCACATTGAAGGAGATGAAAAACCGGGAGTATACCTCGCAGTACTTAAGCCCGCCGGTGATCCTGACCCTTTCCATGCAGGAGGCACGGCTGCTGGATGAACACATGGACCGGTTTCAGCGGATTGGCTTCGAGATCGAGCCCTTCGGCGGAAAGGAATATGCAGTCCGCGCAGTCCCCGCCAACCTGTTTGGGATCGCCAAAAAGGAACTCCTTCTGGAAATGCTGGATACCCTGTCAGACAGTGTGAACACGTCCATGACGCCGGAGCTGATTGATGAAAAGGTGGCGTCCCTGTCCTGCAAGGCCGCGGTGAAGGGGAACAGCCGTCTCTCCGCTCAGGAGGTGGATGCGCTGATCGGAGAACTGCTGTTATTATCCAACCCCTATCACTGTCCCCACGGACGCCCTACGATCATCGCTATGTCGAAGCGGGATCTGGAGAAAAAGTTTAAGAGGATCGTATAAATGATGAAACAACCACTGATCATACTGACAGGCCCTACCGCAGTCGGGAAGACGAAGATGTCCATCGCCCTGGCAAAGGCGGTCGGCGGGGAGATCATTTCCGCAGATTCCATGCAGGTCTACCGCCAGATGGACATCGGTTCCGCAAAGATCCGTCCAGAGGAAATGGACGGGATCCGGCACCATCTGATCAATGTGCTGGATCCAGACGAGGCGTTCCATGTGGTCCGTTTTCAGGAGATGGCAAAGGCGGCCATGGACCAGATCTACGGGAGGCACAAGATCCCGATCCTGACAGGGGGAACGGGGTTTTATATCCAGGCCGTTTTATATGACATCGACTTTACGGAAAACGGAGGCGACAGCGCATATCGGAGAGAACTGGAAGGACTGGCACGGGAGAATGGGCCGGAATTTCTCCATCGGATGCTTGCGCAGGTGGACGCCCGGTCCGCGGAGGAGATCCACGCCCACAATGTGAAGCGGACCATCCGCGCGCTGGAATATTTCCATCAGACCGGGGAAAAAATATCGGAGCACAATCAAGAGCAGAGGGAAAAGGAATCTCCCTACAATTTTGCCTATTTTGTATTGAACGACGAACGGCAGCGTCTGTATGAGCGGATCGACCGCCGGGTGGACGAGATGCTGGAGGACGGGCTGGAGGAAGAGGTGATCCGGCTTAAGGATCGCGGCTTTACAAGGGACATGGTCTCCATGCAGGGTCTTGGATATAAGGAAATGCTGGATTATCTGGAAGGAAACTGCTCCTTAGAGGAGGCCGTCACGGTCATCAAACGGGATACCCGGCATTTCGCGAAGCGGCAGATCACCTGGTTTAAGCGGGAGCGGGATGTGATCTGGCTTGACAAGGACAAAGCGGATCATGATGAGGATGTATTATTAAACCAGATGCTTGGTGAACTGAAAAGACGGCAGATCGTATGACGCGCATGGAACTGCATTTTACACTGTGAAGAAAAAAGAGCAGGAAAAAGGAGAAACAGATCAAATGGAACAGTTAAAGATATACAAAAGCCTTGGAATCTCGGAGGAAGTATTCGCGGCCGGAGAACGACTGGAGCAGGAGTTGATGCCCCGGTTTCTGGAATTTGAAAAAACGGCGGAATTAAACCAGTTAAAGGTACTGGGGGCCATGCAGAAGAACCGGGTCAGCGCGGAGTGCTTCCAGTATTCCACCGGATACGGATACAATGACAACGGAAGGGATACGTTGGAACGTGTTTACGCAGATACCTTTCACACGGAGGCGGCTCTTGTCCGCCCCCAGATCACCTGTGGGACACACGCTCTGGCATTGGCATTGTCCGCGAATCTGCGTCCGGGAGACGAGCTCTTGTCCCCTGTGGGAAAGCCTTATGATACCCTGGAAGAGGTGATCGGGATCCGGCCCTCCAGAGGGTCTCTGGCGGAATACGGGGTCACCTACCGGCAGGTGGAATTGAAAGAAGACGGATATTTCGACTATCCGGCCATTGAGCGGAGCCTGAATGAAAAGACCAGGCTGGTCACGATCCAGCGCTCCAAGGGCTATCAGACCAGGCCCAGCTATTCCGTGGAAAAGATCGGGGAGCTGATTGCCTTTATCAAGGGGATTCGTCCGGACGTGATCTGTATGGTGGATAACTGCTACGGTGAATTTGTAGAGGCCAAAGAACCCAGCGACGTGGGCGCGGACATGGTGGTAGGGTCTCTGATCAAGAATCCGGGAGGCGGACTGGCGCCCATCGGCGGTTATGTGGCAGGCCGGGAAGATCTGATCGAGAACTGCGGGTGCCGCCTGACCTCTCCGGGATTAGGCCGGGAGGTGGGAGCTTCCCTGGGTGTGACGCAGTCTTTCTACCAGGGCTTTTTCCTGGCTCCTGTGGTGGTCAGCAGCGCCTTAAAAGGAGCCGTATTTGCGGCCAATCTCTATGAGCGGCTTGGCTTTTCCGTGATTCCGAACAGTGTGGAATCCAGGCATGATATCATCCAGGCCGTAACGCTTGGGACCCCGGAGGGCGTGGTTGCGTTCTGTCAGGGCGTACAGGCGGCGGCCCCGGTGGACAGCTACGTGACCCCGGTTCCTTGGGCCATGCCGGGCTATGACAGTGATGTGATCATGGCGGCAGGGGCATTTGTACAGGGATCCTCCATTGAGCTGAGCGCGGACGGACCCATCAAGCCGCCTTATGCCGTGTATTTCCAGGGCGGACTCACCTGGCCCAGCGCAAAGCTGGGGATTCTGCAGTCGCTGCAGTATCTGGCCAATGCAGGACTGGTGTCCGGCCGCCAGATTGATGCCCTGTGAAACGGCCGGATGGCCTGGGATGCTCCTGGGTATACTATACAGAACAGGAGAATCCATACATCACACGCTTTAGGGACTGCGGGGGATGTAGTTTATTCCATACAGTTCTTTAGAAAGAAGGAGGGCGGAAATGGGAAATGTAACCATCATAGGGGGCGGGGCTTCCGGCCTGACGGCGGCCATCACCGCAGCGTCTGCCGGGGCCAGGGTGACTCTGATCGAGCAGAATGACCGGGTGGGGAAAAAGATTTTATCCACCGGAAACGGAAGATGCAACTATACCAATCTGCACCAGGAGCCTTCCTGCTATCATTCGGAGGATCCGTCCTTCCCATGGGGGATCATCCAGCAGTTTGATGCCGGAGAAACCGTAAAATATTTCCGGGAGCTGGGTATTTTTCCCAAAAACCGGGAGGGCTACCTGTATCCCAATTCCGACCAGGCATCCTCGGTCCTGGATGTGCTTCGGATGGAATGCCGGAGGCTCCATGCGGAGATAAGGACAGACTGCAGATGTACAGAGATCCGGCCGAAAAAAAACGGGTTTCGCCTGAAAACCACATCAGGAGAATTTCCTGCGGACCGAGTGATCCTGGCCGCAGGATCCGCGGCGTCAGCCGTGGCCGGAAGCGGGGATCTGGGCTACCGGCTTGCCAGACAGCTGGGACACCGGATCGTACCGGTGGTTCCGGCGCTGGTCCAGCTCCGGTGCCGGGAGGACTTTTACAAAAGCGTCTCCGGAGTGCGGGTGGCTGGAGCCGTTGAGATCTTTGCGGATCAGGTCTGCATTGCCCGGGACCAGGGAGAGATCCAGCTGACCAATTACGGAATCTCCGGCATCCCGGTTTTTCAGGTGAGCGGCGCGGCGGCCCGGGCATTATATCACAGACAGTCTGTGAAGGCGGTGCTGGACTTCATGCCGGATATGGAATGGAAAGCCTTTCTGGACTTTTTGAAGGAACGGACCCGGATCCGACCGGAAAAAACACTGGAGGAGTTCTTTGTAGGGCTGTTCCCCAAAAAGCTGTGGGATCTGTGGCTCCGTCTCAGCGGACTTTCCCGGAGCCAGGCCGTGGGGACGCTTAGGGATGGACAGATGGAAGCGCTGACCCGTCTGATCCGGCAGTTTGAAACCAACGTCACCGCCGCCAATTCCTTTGCCCAGGCACAGGTCTGCCGGGGAGGCGTAGATACCCGGGACGTGGATCCCAGGACACTGGAATCCCGTTTGATCCCAGGGCTTTATTTTGCGGGGGAGGTGCTGGATGTGGACGGACTCTGCGGCGGGTATAACCTGCAGTGGGCATGGTCCAGCGGCCATGTAGCGGGAAAGGAGGCGGCCCATGCTAAGGCTTAGTCAGATCCGGCTTCGGCCGGGACACAGTGAACAGGAGCTGGAAGACAGAATCCGAAAGCTTTTAAATCTGAAAAAATCCGAACCTTTGGAATATCGGATCTTCAAACAGTCCATTGACGCCAGAAAAAAGCCGGAAATTTATTATACCTATACGGTGGATGTGAAGCTTCGGCAGGAGGAGGCTGTTCTGAAACGGGCAGGCCAAAAGAAACAGAAGCCCGGACAGATCGAAAAGCAGGAAGAGGTTCTCTACCAGCCACCGGCTCATGGAGCAAAAAAGCTTTCCCACAGGCCGGTGGTGGCTGGGGCAGGCCCTGCCGGACTGTTCTGTGCCTGGCTCCTGGCACGGGAGGGGTATCGGCCGCTGCTGCTGGAAAGAGGCGCTCCGGTGGAGGAGCGGATCCGGGATGTGGAGGCGTTCTGGAAGGGTGGACCTCTGGATCCAGAATCCAATGTTCAGTTTGGGGAGGGCGGCGCGGGCACCTTTTCCGACGGAAAGCTGAATACCCTGGTGAAGGATGTCCGCGGCCGGAACCGTCTGGTGCTGGAGGCCTTTGTCCGTTTCGGCGCGCCGGAGCAGATCCTGTACGAGCAGAAGCCGCACATCGGTACGGACATTCTTTCCCGGGTGATCCGAAATCTGCGGGAGGAGATCCGGCAGTCAGGCGGGGAGATCCGGTTTCACAGCCGTCTCACCGGCCTCACCTGCGCAGAGAACGCAGAGGGCCGCAGCCTTCGGCAGATCACAGTCAATGACATGGAGGAGATTCCCGCAGAGGTCCTGGTGATCGCCGTCGGGCACAGCGCCCGGGATACTTTCAGGATGCTGCTGGACAGCGGGATTCCCATGCAGGCCAAGGCCTTTGCGGTGGGGGTGCGCGTGGAGCATCCCCAGCAGATGATCCAGAAAGTCCAGTACGGAAGCTGCTGGGCCGGGAAGCTGCCGGCCGCGTCCTATAAGCTGTCGGAAAATCTGGACAACGGGCGGGGCGTGTATACTTTCTGCATGTGTCCGGGAGGGTATGTGGTCAACGCATCCTCCGAGGCGGGGCGGATTGCCGTCAACGGCATGAGCTACCACGGCCGGGCGGGAATCAATGCCAACAGTGCGGTGATCGTGACCGTATCTCCCAAAGATTTTGGGAATGATCATCCCCTAGCCGGGGTAGAGTTTCAGCGCCGGCTGGAAGCTACTGCGTACCGGGAGGGACAGGGCAGGATTCCGGTGCAGCGCTTCGGGGACTTCTGCAGAAATGTGCGGACAACGGCGCTGGGAGTGATCCTGCCCCAGATCAAAGGGGAATATAGACTGGCAAATGTGCGGGGGATCTTCCCGGAAGAGCTGGCGGACTCCCTGCAGCGTGGGATCTGCGCCATGGACAAAAGGATTCCCGGATTTGCGAGGGAGGATATGGTACTGTCCGGCGTGGAGAGCCGGACCTCCTCGCCGGTGCGGATGATCCGGGGAGATACGATGGAATGTGAGATTGGCGGGATCTATCCCTGCGGCGAAGGGGCCGGATACGCAGGGGGGATCATGTCGGCGGCCATGGATGGGGTGAAAGTGGGGGAAGCGATCATTGGGCGGTTTAGGGGGCTGTGAGTGAATGGGATCTCCCAATCGTCCGTTTCTATTCACAGCCGCCACTCCAAACGCATGCGCAAAAACAGCCGGCAAGCCGGCTGCCGCTGCGCCACAGCTTGATTTTTTGCTTATGTGTTTGGAGTGACTGCTTCCCGCCGCAGGAGAACCGGCAGACAGATTCTTACAAGCGAGCTTGACGAATCTGTCTGCCGGTTCTCCTGCGGCTGTGAATAGAAACTGGTGTTTCACAAAAATTTCAGATTCGAAACCTGTACACGATTTTCAAATTATGGTAAAATACGTGTTATGTGCTGTGCCATCTTCATAGCAGGTAAAAACATATGAAAACAATGAAAGAACTGAACATGGAAGAACGTCCTTATGAGAAGTGCGAACGTTTTGGGCCGGAGAACCTGACGGACAGTGAGCTGTTAGCGGTTCTTCTGCGGACCGGGACGCGGGGGGAGAACATCGTGGAGCTGGCGAAGCGGATCCTGTATTCGGATCAATTCCAGGGAGGGCTTCTCGGTATCCACCGCTGGTCTTTTGAACAGCTGACCCGGATCAAGGGGATCGGCAAGGTCAAGGCCACCCAGATTCTCTGTCTCTGTGAGCTTGCCAAAAGGCTTTCCAAGGCGAGCGCTGGGCCGGAACTGAACTTCAATATTCCCAGCACCATTGCGCGCTATTATATGGAGGATCTGCGGCATCAGAAGCAGGAGACCATGAAGCTTTTGCTGCTGAATACCAAGTCCAGGCTCATAGGAGAGACGGATATTTCCAGGGGGACCGTCAACACGTCGGTCATTTCTCCAAGGGAATTGTTTGTAGAGGCTCTGCAGAAGGACGCTGTGTCAATCATCCTGCTCCATAACCATCCCAGCGGCGATCCCACGCCCAGCAGGGAGGATATTCTTGTCACCAGGAGAGTGTATGAGGCCGGTATGATGATCGGTGTGGAGCTTCTGGACCATATCATCATAGGTAATAACTGCTACAGCAGCATGAGGGAGCAGGGGATCCTGAACTAAGGGACTGTATGCTCCGAAAAAAGGAAGTGTAACGGATGTTTCGGAATATTTACGGGCTGGATTTGGGAACCTACGAGATCAAGGTTTTTGATAAAAAAAGAGATTTTATCTGGAAAGAACGAAATATCATTGCAAAAAAAGATCAGAAGTTCCTCTATGCGGCGGGAGATGAGGCATGGGACATGTTTGAGAAGGCGCCGGAGAATATCGAAGTACTGTTTCCCATGCAGGGCGGCGCGATCGCAAAGTTCGACGACATGCAGTGTCTCCTTCAGGAGCTTTTAAAAAAGGAACGCCCCTTTTACGGCGGCTCGGAATATCTGGTGGCGGTTCCCACGGATGTCACGGAGGTGGAGAAGCGGGCGTTCTATGACTTGGTCTGCCATTCCGCGGCCCGGGCCAGGACCGTCAGGATCGCGGAGCGGGCCATTGTGGATGCCATCGGCTTCGGGGTCAATGTGAACCGTACGGAGGGGATTTTTATCGTCAATATGGGCGGAGGCTCCACAGAGATCTCTGTTCTGTCCCGCGGCGGGATGGTCATGAACCGACTGATGAAGCTGGGCGGGGAGCATCTGGATCAGGCGATCCAGGATCAGGTACGGCATCACCTGGAATTTCTGATCGGCAGGCGCACAGCGGAGATGCTGCGCCAGGATTTCGGGATCTTCGAGGATGCCACCTGTACCGCAATCAACGTATCCGGCAGGAATCTGCGTACCAGGGTACCGGAATACCGGGAGATCCCGGTGGGGATGGTGAGGGCGGCCATGCGGGAGCCGCTGAAGGAATGTGTGTCGGAGATCCGGGCCATGTTCGACCGGACGCCTCCCACCGTGCGCGGCGGTCTGCAGAAGAACGGGATCTGCCTCACCGGAGGGCTGGCCAATTTAAAGGAGCTTTCTACATATCTGGAGGAAAGCACAGGTCTCGCGGTCCGAACAGTTTCCCGTCCGGAGCTCTGCGTGGTGGAAGGACTGAAGAAGATCATCCAGGACAAGCGGGCATATAAGGAATGGACCTATTCCCTGCTGGATGGGGATTACAAATGGTTAAGAAAGCTTTAAGACAGATTGCGGGGGGAACGATCATCCATTATGAAGAAAAAAAATCAGACGACCAATACAAATAAATATCTGCTTGCCGGATTGACCATGGTCTGTATCCTGCTGATGCTGCTGTCCGTATTCTATGAAAAGACAGCGGGACCGTTTAAGGTGCTTGCCAATCTTACGGTCATTCCGATGCAGCAGGGGTTCAATAAGGTGGGCAGTCTACTCATCGATGTCAGTGAGAACTTCGGTACACTGGAGGAAGCGCGTAAATTAAATAAAAGCCTGCAGGCGCAGATTGATGAGCTGATCATGCAGAATAACAACCTGCAGGAGGAAAAATACGAGCTGGAGCGGCTCAGGGAATTGTACAAATTGGACCAGAATTACGCGGAATACGAAAAGGTCGGCGCCCGTGTGATCAGCAAGGATCCCGGAAACTGGTTCAGCAGCTTTACCATCGATAAAGGGAGCCTGAACGGGATTCGGGTGGATATGAACGTGATTGCGGGGAGCGGGCTGGTAGGGATCGTGACTGAGGTCGGGCCTACCTGGGCGACCGTGCGTTCCATTATTGATGATTCCAGCAATATGGGAGGCATGGTACTGTCTACCTCGGACACCTGTATCGTGCGCGGAGATCTGTCCCTGATCAATGACGGGAAGATGCGTTTTGAGCAGATGGAGAATAATGACAATAAGGTGGAGGTGGGCGAGCAGATCGTGACCTCTCACATCAGTGATAAATACCTGCAGGGGATTTTGATCGGTTATGTCAGCGAGGTCCAGGTAGATTCCAACAATCTGACCCGGTCCGGTTACCTGACCCCTGTGGTCAATTTTAAAAAGCTTCAAGAAGTGCTCGTCATTACGAAGACCAAGGCGGAGCTGACCGGAACCGACGTGACCCAGGAGGACGCAGGAGCAGCAGAACCGGCCGGAGCGGAGGCGGGAGGAGACGCCGGAGGGGGAACGGACGCTGAAGGCGGCCAGCCTGCGGAAAACGGAGCGGGAGAGGGCGCGCCTTCCGGAAATGAACCAGCGAACGGCCAGCCTGCGGAAAACGGAGCAGGGGAAAGCGCGCCTTCCGAAAACGGGGCAGGACAGGGAGCGCCTGCGGAAAACGGAACGGATCAGGGAGCCCCGGGGGATGCCGCGGCCGGGCCGGAGGGAACCGAACCCGGCGGGGAAGGCACTTCCGGAGCGCCTCCGGCAGACGTACCGGAAGGGGAGTAACACGAATCAGGAGTAGGAAAGGAGAGGGATATGAAAGGAATCAAGATCAAACGTGTCATCGTGACGGCTCTGGCAGTGTGCGTCTGCTATATGCTGCAGTGCACCCTGTTTCCCAGCCTGGCGCTGGCATCCGTCAAGCCGAATATCCTGATCATACTGACCGCTTCCTACGGATTCATGCGGGGGCCGAAGGACGGGATGCTGGTGGGCTTCTTTTCCGGGCTTCTGACAGACATCCAGTTTGGGAATATCCTGGGCTTTTACGCTCTGATCTATTTAGTGGCAGGCTATGTGAACGGACTGTTTGAACAGATGTATTATGACGAGGACATTAAGCTGCCTCTGGCGCTGGTGGGAGCAACGGAGTTCATCTACGGGCTGGTCATCTATCTGCTGATGTTCATGCTGCGGAGCGAATTTGATTTTTTACATTATCTGAGACATATTATCATACCGGAGCTCATATATACTATAGTAGTGACACTGGGACTTTATCCTCTCATACTTTTCATAAACCACAGGTTAGACGCAGAAGAAAAAAGGAGTGCAGGCAAATTTGTTTAGAAAAATCTCGAAAAGGATCAAAAAAACAATCATTCAGATCTCGGAATCCAGGCTCCTGGTCCTGATCCTGGTATTCTGCTTCCTGTATGCGGTCCTGATCAACAGGCTGTTTGGGCTGCAGATCGTCAAAGGCGAATACTATATGGATAACTATAAGCTGCAGATTCGGAAGGAACGGGATCTGCAGGGCACCCGGGGCAATATCTACGACCGGAACGGGGATCTGCTGGCCTACAATGAGCTGGCTTATTCCGTGGTCTTTGAAGATGATATCTCAGGAACCGAGGATCGGAATGAGACTCTCAACCGGATCATGGACGAGGTGATCCGGATCGTGGAATCTCATGGAGACAGTGTCATTCACAGCTTCGGGATCGTGCTGGATCCTGCCGGCAACTACCAGTTCACCCAGACCAATGAGACGCTCCGGCTTCGTTTTGTGGCCGATGTATACGGTCTGAGGACCATTGACGAGCTGACCAGGGAGCAGGAAAATGCGACGGCGGAGGATCTGATCCATTACCTCTGCACCCATGAGATCTATGGTTATGACCTGGATGAAACGAAGCTGGACAGGGAGTATATCCTGAAGATGATCAATCTTCGGTATGCCATCAACCTGAACAGCTACCAGAAATATATTCCTACCGTGCTGGCCTCGGATGTGAGCGATGAGACCCGGTTCGCCATTATGGAAAACCTGGATCGGATGGCAGGCGTGGGTATTGAGACGGAATACCTGCGGAGATACACGGACAGCCAGTATTTTGCCTCTCTGATCGGGTACACCGGGAAGATTTCCCAGGAAGAATACGACGCCCTGGATGAAGATCAGAAGGAGCGGTATGCCTTGTCGGATATTGTGGGAAAATCCGGCATCGAGCAGGTCATGGACAATGTCCTCCAGGGGGATCGGGGAAGCCGGGTCTTCTATGTGGACAGCGTCGGCAAGGTGACGGAGGAGGTTAGCTTTGTGGAGCCGGGAGCCGGCAATGACGTGTATCTCACGATCGACAGGAAGCTGCAGCAGCAGACTTACCGGATCATTGAAGAGAAGATCGCGGGAGTGGTCCTTTCCAAATTGAGCACGATCATGAATTATGACCCCAGTCTGGAGAAGGATACAAAATATATCGTCATCCCGGCGGATGATGCCTACTTTGCCTTTATCGCGAATCAGATCATTGATGAACAGCATTTCGGCAAGGAAGATGCCGGGGCGGCGGAAAAAGAGGTGTATGCCGTATATGAAGCCCGGAAGACCACTGTCATGAACGAGATCCTGGCGGAGCTGAACGGCACCACCCCCTACCAGAGCCTGTCGGCCGAGATGCAGGGATATATGGATTATATGGAGACGATCCTGCTGGGAGGGATCCTGCTGGACGATGCCATTGACGCGGCAGACCCTACCTATCAGGCGTGGTCAAAGGATGAGAGCATCAGCATGAACCAATATCTGAATTATGCGATCTCCAAAAACTGGATTGATACTTCCCGGCTCAGCGAGTATATCTCATCCGAATATTCCGATGCGGCGGAGGTCTATCAGGCCATCCTGAGCTACCTGAAAGATTATTTGAGTTCGGATATGAATTTCGACAAACTTCTCTACAAATATCTTATAAAATCAGGGAGTATCTCAGGCGCGCAGATCTGTGCCATTGTATATGAGCAGGGAGCGCTGCCGATGGATGAGGGGACCTATAATGGCCTCCGCGCCGGAGGGATTGATTCTTTTGGCTGGCTGCATACGCAGATCCAGACGCTTTCGATCACGCCCGGGCAGCTTGCCCTGGAGCCATGTACAGGTTCCGCGGTGGTGAGTGATCCCAATACGGGAGAGGTGCTGGCCTGTGTGTCTTATCCGGGATATGACAATAACCGGTTGGCCAATACCATGGATTCCGATTATTATAATCAGCTTGTAACCGGGCTTTCCCGTCCGTTTTACAACAATGCCACACAGGAGACCACGGCTCCGGGTTCCACCTACAAGATGGTATCCTCCGTGGCTGCCCTGACAGAGGGTACCATCCAGGGAGATACCTACATCTCCTGCGGCGGCGCGTTTGAAGGGGTCACCCCGAATCCGCAGTGCTGGTCTTATCCCAATGGACACGGCGGGCTGAATGTGGTGGACGCGCTGAATCAATCCTGCAACGTATTTTATTATACTGTGGGATTCCAGTTCGGACTGGACAGGGAAGGAGGCTATGACAGCGACCGGGGGATTGAGGTCCTTCGGAAGTATGCGGAAGGGTTCGGCCTGGGAGAGACCTCCGGTCTTGAGATTCCAGAGACGGAGCCCAATATTTCCGATACGGATTCCGTGCTGTCGGCCATCGGACAGGGTACCAACAACTACACGGTGAGCCAGCTGAACCGCTATGTATCCACGGTCGCCAATAAGGGAACGGTGTACAAGCTGACCCTTCTGGACCGGACGACGGACGCCAACGGAAAGATCATCAAAAAGTATGAACCGATGGTGATCAATGAGATGAAGCGTGTTTCCAACAGCACATGGGATCTGGTCCACAACGGAATGATCGCCATGATCAACAGTACATCCAGCTTCAGCAATATGGGCGGACTCCAGATGGCTGGGAAGACGGGAACCGCGCAGCAGAGCGCCATCCATCCGGACCATGCGGTATTTGTAGGCTTCGCGCCTGCCGAGGAACCGGAAATCGCCGTGGCCGTGCGGATCGCCAATGGATATACCTCCGCTTACGCGGCGGAGATCGGAAGGGATATTGTAAGAGCAAAATATGAGCTTGTGGAAGAGGATGAGCTGATCACCGGAAAGGCGGCAGAACTTGGAGACGCGATTTCTGATTAGGAAGTGAGAAAAATATGGACAGGCTTGTTACGATCAAGAGCTGCAGGTACGGGATGGAGATCTATCTGGATCCGGAGACTTCCTTTGATGTCCTCCTGGAGCATATACGAGAGAAGTTCTGCAGCTCCGCCAGATTTTTTCAGGGGGCGCAGGTTGCGGTCTCCTTTCTGGGACGCAGGCTGAACTATACGGAAGAGCAGGCTGTTTTAAGCCTGATCGCAGATACTACGGAGATGGATGTCGTATGCGTCATAGACCAGGACCGGGAGCATGAGCTGGCTTACAGACGGGCTGTGGAAAAGACATTATCCGAGCTTCCGGTCAGGGACGGGCAGTTCTATCGGGGTACTTTAGGAAAAAGACAGGTGATTGAATCGGATACCAGCATCGTGATCCTGGGAAATGTGGAACCCGGGGCGTCTGTTATTGCGAAGGGGAACATTGTCGTTGTGGGCGCCCTGTACGGAAGCGCGCATGCCGGAGCCACAGGGAATCTGGATGCCTGTATCGCGGCCCTTTCCATGAGCCCCAGGTCTCTCAGGATCGGGGACATGGAAATCGGAAGCCGGGAGAGATACGGGAACGGTTTTCGGGATCAGGGACCCGGGATCGCGGCCGTTGACGGCGGCAGGATTTATCTTGATCCACTTGTAGAACAGCCATGAATCAGAAATTGCAGGAGGACAGCAAGAATGGGAGAAGTAATTGTCATTACATCAGGAAAAGGCGGAGTCGGCAAAACGACCACAACGGCAAATATCGGGGTCGGACTGGCTCAGGCAGGTAAAAAAGTGATCGTCATTGACACGGATCTCGGACTTCGGAATCTGGATGTGGTCATGGGACTGGAAAATAAGATCGTATATAATCTGGTTGACGTGATAGAAGGCAATTGCCGCGTCAAGCAGGCGCTGATCAGGGACAAGCGTTTTGCGGAGCTGTATCTGCTTCCTTCGGCCCAGACCAGGGATAAGTCTTCTGTCTCTCCGGAGCAGATGCAGAAGCTGGTGTCGGAGCTGAAATCAGAATTTGACTATATTCTGCTGGACTGCCCGGCAGGAATCGAGCAGGGTTTCCAGAACGCCATTGCAGGGGCGGACCGGGCGGTGATCGTGACCACACCGGAGGTTTCCGCGATCCGGGACGCGGATCGGATCATCGGTCTTCTGGAGACCAGAGGGATCAAAAAGAATGCCCTGATCATCAACCGGCTGCGGATCGATATGGTGCAGAAGGGCGATATGATGTCTGTGGAGGACGTGACGGAGATTCTGGCGATTCCCCTCATCGGGGTGATCCCGGATGACGAGCAGATCGTGATCGCCACCAACCAGGGGGAACCGATCATCGGCACGGACAGTCTGTCAGGGCATGCCTACGATCATATCTGCAGACGGCTTCTCGGGGAAGAGATCCCGATTCCGGATTTCAGCCGCCCGGACGGACTTTTTTCAAGGATCCGCAGGATGCTGGGAAAAAAGTAAGGGGGCAAAAACATGATGAGTGTACCTTCCGTTCAGATTGCAAAAGACCGGCTTCACGACCTTCTCAATGCGGATCGGCTGAAATGTACGCCGGATATGACAGAAAAGCTGTCTGCGGACATCTACTATGCCCTGTCCAAATATATCGAGGTCAGACGGGAAAACTTTGATCTCAGGATTACACGTTCGGATATACATATCAAATATACAGGAGAGAAAGATTGAAAACCTTTATCCAACATATACTTCATCGGTATCATTTGAAAGATTATAAATTCAGCCTTGTCGCACTGGTGCTTGCGATCTCCGTGATCGGAGTGTTTATCGTCGGCAGCGCGCAGGCGTCCTCACAGGGAAAGCAGGCCATGGGCGTAGCCATGGGCCTGGTAGCTATGGTTGTGATCTCACTGATTGATTATGAGTGGGTGCTCAATAATTTCTACTGGCTCATGTACGCGGCGAATATCATATTGCTGTTCGCCGTTCTCCTGTTCGGGGAAAACATCAATGGTGCCACCCGGTGGCTGAACCTTGGATTTGTCCAGTTCCAGCCTTCCGACCTGACGAAGATTATCACAGTCCTGTTTTATGCGAAGTTTTTGACGAAGTATGAGCATGTAGTCAATAAGATCCGGTTCATCTGTATCGCGGTGGTGCTGATGCTGCCTTCCCTGGCGCTGATCTTTAAGCAGCCCAACCTGTCCAATACCATCTGCCTGGGAATGCTCTTCTGCGTGCTGATGTTCATGGGAGGCTTAAGCTACAAATATATCCGTAATATCCTTGCGGTGTGTGTCCCGCTGGCGGTAATCCTGTTTATCATCGTGATCCAGCCGAATCAGCCACTGATCCATGATTACCAGCAGAACCGGATCCTTGCCTGGCTGGAGCCGGAAAAGTACGAATCCGAAGAAGCCTATCAGCAGCTGAATTCGATCATGGCCATCGGCTCCGGACAATTGACCGGAAAGGGGTATAACAACTCCGCGACCACCTCCGTAAAGAACGGAAAATTCATCTCTGAACCACAGACAGACTTTATTTTTGCAATAATTGGAGAAGAATTAGGATTTGTGGGTTGTTGTGTCGTGATAATTTTGTTATTATTAATAGTAATAGATTGTATTTTGATTGGGATGAAGGCGAAGGACGCAGCGGGGCGCATCATCTGCGCCGGAGTTGCCGCACTGATCGGGATCCAGAGTTTCATCAACATCAGTGTGGCTACCATGTTGTTTCCGAATACGGGGATTTCCCTGCCGTTTATCAGTTATGGCATGACTTCGGTCATATGTTTTTACATGGGAATCGGATTCGTGCTGA
Organism: Lachnospiraceae bacterium; assembly: GCA_009911175.1. Next base: position 35,024 of record QXWX01000010.1, read on the forward strand.
ATGTCGGGCTTCAGCCGAACAAATATCAGTAGAGGAGAGGGCATATCATGAATATTGGACTGGTTGCACATGACGCGAAGAAAAAATTGATGCAGAATTTTTGTATTGCCTACAGAGGGATCTTAAACAAGCACAATCTGTACGCAACAGAGACAACGGGGATTCTTGTGGAAAGTGTGACAAATCTTAACATCCATAAATACCTGGCGGGACATCTGGGCGGAAAGCAGATGCTGGGTGCGCAGATCGAGCAGAATGACATGGATCTTATGATTTTTTTCCGTGACCCTTTAAGCCCCAGATCACATGAACCGGATGTGAATGATATCGTTCGGCTGTGTGACGAATATAACATACCGATGGCTACAAACATCGCTACGGCAGAGGCTTTGATCCTGGCTCTGGACAGAGGCGATCTGGACTGGAGGGAGCTGTACAGATGAAAGGCGGATATGCATGAGTAGAACTGAACATGATTTCCGGCAGAGACCAGAATCAAACAGAAGAAGGACCGATCGGCAGGAGCCCGGCAGAAGGAACGGAAGCGGCAGAAGACCAGAGGAACAGAGGCCGGCGGAGCGGACGCGGAGAAACCGGGGAGCGCAGCCTGTCAGAAGGAGACGGAAGAGACGCAGAAAACAGGCGGTAAAGGGACTGCTTTTATCGGCGGTACTGCTGACGACACTGCTTGTACTGGGAGCTGCCGGATTTCTGCGCTATTTGAAAGCTGCGGATGCAAAGACGATGTATGCAGCCCTTTATGAGACGGAACACTATAATCAGGATCAGTACCAGGGCGAGCTGTTCGCGTCGGAGCTGTGTGTGGCTGCGGGAGATGTGGTGCTGAATGGATTTAACGGAGACCCGACGCTTCATGCAGCGGGCTTATTTGACGTGAACCAGAAACAGGTTCTCTACGCAGACCGGATTCATGAGGAGCTTTATCCTGCAAGCACGACCAAGCTGATGACGGCCTATCTGGCCTTAAAGCACGGCAATCTGGAGGATGTGGTGACAGTCAGTGAGACGGCGGTATCCTTTGTGGATCCGGAGGCGTCGCTGTGCGGTCTCCAGGTGGGAGACCAGCTTTCTCTGTACGATCTGCTGTGCGGCCTGATTCTGCATTCGGGAAATGACAATGCGGCGGTGATTGCGGAGCATATCGGCGGAAGCCAGGAAGGCTTTGTAGAGATGATGAACCAGGAGGCTCTAAGCCTGGGGGCTACTCATACGCATTTTCAGAATCCCCACGGACTGCATGAGGACGGACATTATACCACTGCCTATGACCTGTACCTGATGTTCAACGCCTGCATCCAGGACCAGCGGTTTATCGATATCATCTCCATGAAATCCTATCATGCCACGCTGACCGGTATGGACGGAAGCATTCGGACCGAGGATTGGCCGGCTTCCAACTATTATTCCGCAGGGCTTGCGGATCCTCCGGCCGGGGTCAACGTGATCGGCGGAAAAACGGGAACCACGGACCAAGCGGGGTCCTGCGTGATATTGTACAATCTGGACAGTACGGGTCGTCCTCTGATCTCGGTTGTCATGGGGGCCGATCATAAGGATCTGCTGTACAGCGACATGTCTCAGATCCTGTCTGCAGGGACCGCGGGGAGCTGAAATGATTGAGGCGGAGAAGAAGTGTTATCCCGCACGAAAAAGCAAAGGGAATGAAATCGGATTATATGAGGGAAGAAAAGCTGCGGCCTGTGCGGAGAATGGTATGTAGCGCGCCCGGCGATTCCGGGGCTGACTGTGCCCCGGACGATCACCGCGCGGATGGGTCAGGAAGATGTACTGTCAGACATGGTATCCATTCTTCCATACAGACTGATCAGATAGAGTCCGCACAGTCCTACGATTGTATAGATAATTCTGGCAAACCAGCTGAGATTTCCAAAAAGGAATGCAACCAGGTCAAATCGAAAGATACCGACCAGGAGCCAGTTTGCCGCACCGATGATGACAAGAGTCAGGGCAGTATTGTCGAACCACTTCATGCTTTTTCCTCCTTTTCTCTGAGCTTGCTTTCAGTATTGACAATTTGAAGTAGAAATATACATGCAAAAGTGATATACTTGTTAACGATACTACGTCAGCAAACATAAAAACGGAAAATCGGAGGAGTGGAAGTTGGCAGTCCGAAGGAAGGATCTCGCTAAGATCAGCCAGTATAAAACAAAGCAGGAAATGAATATCGGCATACTGATCTTTACACTGATCTTGTTGTATCTGATCGTTACGGTATTTACATATGCGACTTCAAAGCGGATCTCCACATATGAAGTCCGCAGGGGAAGTATTGTAAAGGATAATTCCTACAATGGTCTGATCCTGAGACAGGAAGTGACCGCTGCTGCGGAATCCGGAGGATACATCAGCTATTTCCGCAATGAGAACAGTAAGGTCAAGACGGGAAGTAATATTTACGCGGTGTCTCCCATGAGATTGGATATAGAAGTTTCCACAGAAACAGAAGAGTTTACTTACGGAACCGAAGTGCAGAAAAATCTGATGCTGAAGACCCAGAATTTTAATGAAAATTTTCATCCGCAGAAGTTTTCATCCGTATATACATTGAAAAATGAACTGACCGGGATTCTGCGGGATGCGTCGAATCAGTCAAAGATGACGCGGTTAGACACCCTGATCTCGCAAAACAGCGGAAATATCCATGTCGGCAAGAGCGCTGCGGACGGGATCTTGGTCCGTACCATTGACGGGTATGAGTCCTTATCCGAGCAGACCTTAAAACCGGAGGACTTTGACAGGACCAGCTATTCGGCCGTACGCCTGGAGGATCAGGCAGAGGTAGGAGCCGGGGATATCGTGTACAAGCTGGTAACCGGGGAAGAATGGTATGTCTATATCCAGCTTGACAAAGCGATGGCGGAAGAACTGGCAGAGACTACCTATATCAAAACTAGGATTGATAAGGACAATGAGACGGTATGGGCGGATTTTTCCATCCTGCAGATTGACGAAAACTATTATGGAAAGCTGTTGTTCGACAATTCCATGATCCGCTATGCAGGGGATCGTTTTTTGAATATTGAGTTGATCACAGAACAGGAAAGCGGTCTGAAAATTCCGAAAAGCGCGGTCATTGAGAAGGAATTCTATGTGGTTCCGGCAGAGTATCTGGCATCCAACAAGAGCGGAACCGCACAGGGGGTCCTGGTACGGAAAAAGAATGACGAGAGTGGGGAACTGGAAGAGGTTTTTCAGGCTGCGGATATTTATTATATGACGGAGAAAGGGGATTTTTACCTGGATCCGGAAGATTTCGGACCGAATACGTTCCTGATGAAAGAAGGTTCTTCCGAGACATTTCTCTTAAAGGATCAGGACACTTTGCAGGGTGTATACAACATTAATCAGGGATACGCGGTGTTCAGGAGGGTTCTGATCCTGTGTGAGAATGCGGATTATTATATTGTAGAAGAGGGAGCCTCCTACAGTCTTTCCAACTATGACCACATTGTTCTGGACGGCAACATGGTGGAGGATTCTGAAGTGGTGTTCCAGTAAGCGTATCAAAAAGGAGAGTTTGAGTGATGATAAGGGATCAGCTGCATGAAGTAGAGACAAGAATACAGGCTGCCTGCGCGCGGGCGGGACGGAAACGGGAGGAAGTGACCCTGATCGCGGTCAGCAAGACGAAGCCGGTGGAAGTCCTTAGGGAAGCCTATGATCTGGGCGTCCGGGTGTTTGGGGAGAATAAGGTTCAAGAGCTGACAGAGAAGTTTGGCGCCCTGCCCACGGATATCCACTGGCATATGATCGGGCATCTGCAGACCAACAAAGTAAAGTATATCGTAGAGAAAGCGGAACTGATCCACTCGGTGGATTCGTTACGGCTTGCCCAGGCGATTGAAAAGGAAGCGGCAAAAAGAGGGCTGACCTCGGATATTCTCGTAGAAGTCAATGTGGCGGAGGAGAAGAGCAAGTTCGGTGTCCGGGTGAATGAGGTCATTTCGTTCATCGAAACGCTTGCGCAATTTCCGCACTTACATGTATGCGGACTCATGACGATCGCCCCTTTTGTGGAAAATCCCGAAGAAAATAGGCCAATTTTTAAAAATTTACATAAATTATCTGTTGACATCGCACACAAAAACATTGATAATGTTAACGTAAATATACTTTCAATGGGGATGACCAATGATTATGAGGTTGCAATTGAAGAAGGAGCAACTATGGTTCGGGTAGGGACCGGAATCTTTGGTGCCAGGGACTATGGGGTCTCTGGCTAGAAAGTAAGGGCAGTAAAAAGTTTGATTGGAGTGTAAACATGAGTATATTTGACAAATTCCTTGACATCATGAAATTGAATGATGACGATGACTACGACGATGATTTCTATGATGACGATGATTTTTACGAGGATGATTACGAAGAGAGGCCCAGGCGTTCCTTTTTCAATAAAAAGACGAACAGCAAAGACAGTTACGATGACTTTGATATGCAGCAGGAGAGCAGCCGGGTACCTGCGCCCAGCAGCAATGTAACTCCAATGCGTCAGCCTTCTTCCCGGAGAAGCGGCGGGAACAATGCGGGGATGGAGGTCTGTGTGGTAAAGCCGATTTCTGTGGATGACTCCCGTGAGATTACGGAGACACTTCTTTCGGGACGTACGGTGATCCTGAATCTGGAGGGGATGGATCTGGAGATCGCGCAGAGGATCATTGATTTTATTTCCGGAGCGACCTTTGCGATCAGCGGGAATCTGCAGAAGATTTCCAATTATATTTTCCTCGTGACCCCGACAAACGTAGACATTACAGGGGATCTTCAGGATCTTCTCAGCGGTTCCATGGAGCAACCGACCGTGCGGGGAAGATATTGATGATGCGGGATGAAGAATTATTGGCAAAACGGTTGACCGAGCTGTCTCGTCAGTCCTTCCACTGCGGGATCATTACATATACGGATTTTCTCAATCTGAATGAACAAAGTATTCTGCATGCACTGCCAAAGAATTCCTTATATACGGAATATACCCTTTTTGGCGGGTATGATTCTGCAGAGCGTCAGATGGCGGCTTTCCTGCCTGAAGATGCTCTTTCTTTGCGTGGCAGGCCTGCCAGGAGCCGGGACGAAAAAGGGGCCGGCAGCCCAGGCGTGGACAAGGTTGTTTTTATGGATAGGATGGCTGTGCTTCGGATCACCCCTCTCCATGAAAAATTTGCGGACGCGCTGACCCACCGGGATTATCTGGGGGCCGTTATGAACCTGGGACTGGAGCGCGGAAAAATGGGGGATATTTTGATTGATGGTCTGGATGCCCTGATCTTCATAGACGCGAAGCTCAGGGACTTTCTCAAAGAAGAGCTGACCCGGGTCCGCCATACGTCTGTTTTGGTGTCTGAGGAGGACTGGGAGGATTTCCGGTATACGCAGAACGTGCAGGAGATCCGGGGGACGGTTTCGTCTCTCAGGCTGGATGCCCTGCTTTCCCTTGCGTTTGCCTCGTCCAGAAGTAAGCTCGCCGGATTGATCGAAACGGGAAAGGTATTTGTGAACGGGAGACTTATGACCTCCAATGGGTATCATATCAAGGAGCAGGACATTATTTCGGTAAGAGGGATGGGGAAGTTTCAGTATGTGGAGCAGCTTTCCGTTACAAAGAAAAACAGGATCTGTGTGCGGATCCATAAATATATTTAAGCAGCAGGGAGGAAAAGGAGAATGGACGGGCAATTTGGAAAAGTAAGAGACTATCTGACGGCAGCCCTCTGCTGTGCCGCGGCAGTGTTGCTGGATCAGGTAACAAAGCACCTGGCGGTGGCGCATTTAAAGCTTCAGAGGGAGATCGTCCTGATTCCCGGGGTGTTTGAGCTTCGCTATCTGGAAAACCGTGGGGCGGCCTTCGGGCTGTTCCAGAACCGGCAGATGTTTTTTGTATGCGCCGCGGTTGTCATATTTCTTCTGATCGGCTTTTTCTATGGAAGGATCCCCGGCGGCCGCAGGTATCTACCCATGCGGATCTGCGGGGTTCTGATCTGCGCGGGCGCTGTAGGTAATCTGATCGATCGGATCCGTTATCAGTATGTGGTGGATTTTTTTTATTTCAGCCTGATCGATTTTCCGATATTTAATGTGGCGGACTGTTATGCGGTGATCGCATGTATTTTGTTTGCCTATCTGATCCTGTTCTTTTATAAAGAGGAGGAATTGGAGTGGTTTGCATTTTTTAAGAGTAAGTAATCTGGTTCTGTTCACGGTGCCCTTGTACGTTGCTGCAAGGCATCCGTTATTTTATGACAGTTCCGGGACTGTGGGTGTGGTGAGGAGAATGGTTGCATTGAATAAGGCAGGAGCAGTGTTTGAATTTATCATGGAAGAGGAAGAGCCGGAGCGAATCGACAAATTATTGTCCTCTGCGCTTCCGGATCTTTCACGTTCCTATCTGCAGAAGCTGGTGAAAGAAGGGGCGGTCCTGGTCAATAAAAAAGAAGTGAAGCCCAATCATAAAGTGAATCCCGGGGATGTTGTAGAGATATCTGTTCCGGAGCCGGAGCTGCCGGACATCTCACCGGAGGACATTCCTCTGGATATTCTGTATGAGGATGAGGAGATTCTGGTTGTGAATAAACCGAAGGGGATGGTGGTCCATCCGGCGCCCGGACATTCCGGCGGTACGCTGGTCAATGCGGTCATGTACCATTGCCGGGGGAAGCTCTCCGGGATCAATGGGGTCACCCGTCCCGGAATCGTACACCGGATCGACCGGGATACCACCGGTTCCCTTGTGATCTGCAAAAGCGACCGGGCGCACCAGGCCCTGGCCGAGCAGCTGAAGGAGCATTCCATTACCCGCAGATACCGAGCGGTTGTGCTGGGAATCATAGCAGGGGAGGGCGGTACGGTAAATGCCCCCATCGGACGCCATCCGACTGACCGGAAAAAGATGAGCAGCAGGTGTCAGAACGGAAAGCCTGCCGTGACCCATTACAGGGTGCTGGAACGCTTTTATAACGACTGCCTGCCTCCGCGTCTAAGATGTGTTTCCGGGGGCTCTAAGGGGGGAAATTCGAAGGGATACACGTATATCGAATGCCAGCTGGAAACCGGGCGCACGCATCAGATCCGGGTGCATCTGTCGGAGATCGGATATCCGATCCTGGGGGATACGGTCTATGGGCCGGCAAAGTGTCCGTTTCCTCTTACCGGGCAGACTCTGCATGCCAGAATATTGGGATTTGTCCATCCGATTTCCGGAGAATATATGGAATTTGACGCGCCCCTTCCGGAGTATTTTGAAGAGCTTCTCAGGAAAATGAGATCTGCCGGACCGATGCCTTTTCTTTCAGGAGATTGTTAAATTTCACAAAAATTTTACAAGGATTCTTGTAAAATATGTTTATATTCGATATAATAAAAGAAAAGACAGTATTTTAGCTGCAAAGGAGAGTGATTGCTTATGAAAACGAACACAATAATAACAATCGGCAGACAATATGGAAGTGCCGGAAGAGAGATTGGCTACAAGATCGCGGATGATCTTGGAATCAAACTTTATGATAAAGAAATGCTCGCAAGAGCGGCAAAAGAGAGCGGGATCTGCGAGGAGATCTTCGAAAACCATGATGAGAAGCCTACCAACAGCTTTTTGTATTCTCTTGTTATGGATACCTATTCCATGGGCTATACGGGAAATACATACACGGATATGCCCATCAACCATAAGGTATTTCTGGCACAGTTTGATGCCATCAAGAAGATTGCGGATGAAGGACCCTGTATTTTGGTCGGAAGATGTGCGGATTACGCACTGGAGTCTTATGATAATGTTGTCAGTGTTTTCATTCACGCGGACATGGACGCCCGCATACGCCGGATCGCGCGGATCTATGATCTGCCGGATAACAAAGCAAAGGATAAGATCGTTAAAACAGACAAGAAGCGCGCAAGCTATTATAACTATTATACGAATAAACGCTGGTCGGACGCTGTGAGCTACGAATTATGCCTGAACAGCTCCCAGCTTGGAATTGAGGGTACAGCCCATATTATTGAAGAATATATTGTCAGGAAAGAAAGTCTCTCTTCAGAGCAGAGGAGAATTTAATATATAAATAATTTACAAGAGTAATATAAACATCAGAGCTAAGAATATCAGAAAAAGGATTCGGCAGAAGTCACAATCTGGCCGGATCCTTTTTACTTTATGGCCGGGAAAGCCTGTGGGCATCGCCGCCTGAGATTTTCCTGTAGGTATTACGTTCAGGCCATCCCTGGATATTTCCGCTCAGGATGGCATGGAACATCCGCTCCTTGGCTCCGGGATGCTCTCGATTGAGCTGTTGGACCAGTTCCTTAGCGTACTGGCGTTTGGTATATCCGTCTACCGGACACTTTTTCTTCAAAGCAGGGAGATCGTATTGATGCTGAAAACCGATCACATCCGTCTCATTCAAGAACATCAGGGGACGTATGACGGTCAGGTCCATCCGATCCAGATAGGTCTTTGGGGAAAAGGAATGGAACCTGCCTTCAAAAATGAGGGACAGGAGCATGGTTTCGATGATATCGTCCATATGATGACCGTAAGCCACCTTATTGCAGCCCATTTCCTTCACAGCCTGATTCAGAGCGCCTTTGCGCATTTTCGCGCACAGAGAGCAGGGATTGGATTCCTTACGTACATCAAAGAGGATCTGGTAGATATCCGAAGCAACGACCCTGTATGGAACCTGCATCGTGCCGCATAATTCCCGGATGGGCTCCAAGTCAAAGTCCGGGAAGCCCAGATCCACGGTCACGGCGCTCAGTTCAAAATGCTGCGGATAAAACCGTTTCAGGCCATGGAGGGCATAGAGCAGGGTGAGGCTGTCTTTGCCGCCGGAGATCCCGACCGCAATATGGTCTCCCTCCTGGATCATCGCATATTCATCAATCGCTTTTCTTGTAATGCTTAATAAACGTTGTAGCTGCATATCGGTTAACATCCTTTCATGGCTCCCGAAGCTTTACCGCGCCTGCGGCCTGCCTGCGGCGATTTTCATCAATTGCGGCATAATGCTTCTTTGTGGTATTAACATCCTTGTGCCCGAGTACATCCGCCACCAGATAGATATCCCCGGTTTCCTTGTACAGGGTCGTGCCGTAGGTACTGCGCAGCTTATGAGGCGTAATTTTCTTATTCGGGGTGACCTCCCGGGCATACTTTTTGACCATGTTTTCTACGGCCTGTACGCCGATCCTGCGGCGCTGCGTGGACAAAAACAAGGCATTTTCATGGCCCGGCAGGGGAGTGACAGCCTTTCGGGTCGTATACAGATACATTTTCAGCGCTTCTTCCACTTCCTCACCGAAATATACAACCATCTCGTTGCCGCCTTTTCGGACAACCTTGATCCCGTTATTTTTAAAATCCACATCCTGGATATCCAGACCCACGCATTCCGAGACACGGATCCCGGTGCCCAGCAGCAGAATAATGATCGCAAAATCCCGGTTTTTCGTCTTTTCATAATATCGTCTGCGCTGGCCGGTGAACTCGCTGCCCCCATGCTCGATATAATCCAGGAGCATGGCCACCTCGTCCGTATCCAAACGGATGATCGCCTTGTCATGGAGCTTCGGCATATCCACAAGCAGGGACGGATTCCTGGAAATGACCTGGCGCTTGAAGAAATAGCCGTAAAAACTCCTCAATGCGGACATTTTGCGGGATAATCCCTTTTCCGCATTGGTGATCTGTTTTTCCTCCGGATTCTTGTAGACCTTCAGATATTCCTGGTATTCCTCAATATCGACCGGTTCGATGCGCTCCAGATCCTGTACCGTAAACTGATCCACGGTATAATTTTTGTAGACCGGGTTATTCTCCATCAAAAAATGGAAAAACACCCGGATGTCATAGGCATAAGAAATCCGGGTCCGTGTGGAAGTCTGCGGTTCCACAGCCCGGAAATAATCCTTTGCAAATGGAGGCAGCGTTTTTAAAATCTCGCGCAAACGCAAGGTATCATCAATATAAAGCTGCTCATGATATGTTTTTGTATTCGTATCAGCCATGAATCAAAACCTCCCCAAAATCAATGAACTTGCCATATTATAGCATGGATCGTCATATTTGTCTATAGATCTTTTGGAAAAATCGGTATTTGTCGTATAGATCTATTTTGCTGATTCTGTTACTGTCCACATCATAAAAAGAACGTAAATTAAGAAGAAAGCTAATTCGCATATAAAAAACCGTATGCAATTCTGAATGTACAACCAGAACTGCATACGATCTTTTATAAAAATATAAAGGTGTAATATGAAAAGATCTGTACGCAAAAATCTTTTCATCAATCAAAAACCCGGTCGCTGATATCAATGGGAACATTCCAAGGAAATGGCCAAGATCACTTATCAGGCGGGCTTTTTGATCCGCGCGGCAGTCATCTTTGTGTACATGTGGGGACATGTACAATGCTGGCTTCACTGCTTCGCGGGAATGAATTTATATCAAATAACGTGGGGACGTATATTGATATCCGGTAGGCTGCTCCTGCATTCCATGGAATGGGGATCCACGCATGAAGGACACATGAAATTACGTAAAGCACCGATCTTCGGTACCGCACAATATATTGTTCTATTAATCAGAGCGGTAAAACAAAAAAACAGCTTCTTTTTTTGGTGTGTATTATTGTATACAAAATTATGGAGTTATTTTTGCGGCTTTACAGAAAAAGCCAAAAATCACAATTAGCATTGTATACATGTATTCTTCTACAGGCGAAAATAAAAAAACGTAAAATTAATCACGAGAAACAAATGAGTATATAAACAAGTGTTCGCACCTGCATTATTAAGTATATATCAGGAACGTTTGTTTGTCAATCATTATTTTAAATTTTGCAGATAAAAAATCAAGATGCGAAGCATCGGCAGACGGCTTTGCCGACTGTTTTTGCGCATGTGAGTAAAATGACTGTGAATAGTAACCGATAAAAAGTATGACTCGAAAAATCCGAACATATTTTCGCAACAAGTGTTTGCTTTTTCGGCGGGACTATGCTATCATAATATCAGATTATAAATTCGTTGATTCCATTTACCAGGAGGTATATTTTATGTCACAGGGAAAGATCACTAAAAAGCAGGAAGAGATTTTATCATACATAAAGGATCAGATTTTATGCCGCGGGTTTCCGCCGTCGGTCCGGGAGATCTGCGAGGCCGTGCATCTGAAGTCCACTTCTTCTGTCCACTCTCATCTTGAGACCCTGGAAAAGAACGGCTATATCCACCGGGATCCGACCAAGCCGCGCGCGATCGAGATCCTGGACGATACATTCAATCTGACCCGCCGCGAGGTGGTGAATGTACCGATCATCGGTCATATTGCGGCCGGGGAGCCTCTCCTTGCCCAGCAGAATATTGAGAACTATTTTCCGGTACCCATGGAAATGCTGCCCAACAAGCAGACCTATCTCCTCATCGTACACGGGGAAAGCATGGTGAACGCCGGAATCCTGAGCGGCGATTATGTCCTGGTCCAGGAGCAGAATACGGCTTCTGACGGAGATATGGTGGTTGCCCTGATCGAAGACAGCGCCACGGTCAAGACCTTTTATAAGGAAGACGGTTATATCCGCCTGCAGCCGGAGAATGACTACATGGATCCGATCATTGTTCAGAACCCTCTCATCTTAGGCAAGGTGATCGGGATCTTTCGCTTCTTTGATTAAAAAAGAATCCAACTGTACGGTTAAAGTCCCTTTCGAGGATTGCGGCCGTACAGTTGGAGACTTCTCCTGTTATTATCGACTTTCCAGAGTCTCGATCCCGATGGTCTTTCCGTCCCGCCAGATGCGCTCCAGGTCATAGAAGAGACGATTTTCCCGGTCAAAGACATGTACGATGATGTCACCAAAATCCAGCAACACCCATCTGCCGGTTCCGTATCCTTCTCTCTGCTTTACGGAATACCCTGCTTTTTCCAGTTCCTCCTCCACGTTGTCTACCATAGCGCGGATCTGGCTTTCATTGGAGCCGCTTGCGATGAGAAAATAATCGGCAAGCACGGATATGCCTTCAATGTCTATGATCTTAATATTCTCGCCCTTCTTATCCTCTAATGCACGATAAGCGATCTTGGCCATTTCCTTGGAATGTTCCATTGCATTCCCTCCTTTTATACAATTTGTCAATAAAATATAAAAATCTGCCGGCAGGTCTGCTGCTTCCGATAGGTTGAACAATATGCTGCTCTAATCTTTATAATACTCATAGGTCATCCGGGTCAGGGGATCTATGGGCCGTTTTGATTTTTCCAGGTAATTTAGCGTGGCTGCAGCGCACTTGCAGACAGCCTGGTCAATATCTGTAAAAGACAGCTTCCGGATCTCCGGCAGGCCCGGAATCATTTTCCGGCCGGGTTCCACATAATCCGCCAGATAGATGATCTTATCCAGCATCGACATATGAGGCCGTCCGGTAGTATGATACCGAATCGCATCTAAAATCCTGGGATTGTCGATCCCGTACTTGTTTTCGGCCAGATATGCGCCGAGCCTGGCATGGATCAGTGCAGGGACTTCTACTTCTGCCCTTTCCAGCCTGATCTCATGCTTCCGGCACAGCCGGAGCTGCTTTTCAATGGAGCTGTACTTTCCGCAGTCATGCAAAAGTCCGGCTGTCAGCGCTTCCTCCAGGTTTTCATCATACCGCATTGCAAGAGACGCAGCCGTATACATGACCCCGAGTGTATGCTGATAACGTTCTTTTTTCAGCTTATTTTTCAATTTCTCGCGAATTTTCTCCAAGTCTGCCATGGTCCAAATCCCCTTTTTGATGTTTACTATTCACAGTCAGATAGAAGTTTTTTGATACAAGTGATTTTCTTTGATATACTCTGCTGCCGCGTCTGTCACCATATAATAAATGCTCTTCCCCTGGGAAACCCGCTTCCGGAGCGTAGTCGAGGAAATCTCCAGCAGGGGAGCTCTCAGGATTCGGATTTTCGCTCCATACGCACTCTCCAGATACTGAATCTGTTTTTCCATATCCGCCGCATCCTTGTCATCCCGCATGGCAGCCAGGATCGTGCAGGTGGGAAAGATCTCACGGAAATGCTTCCAGGTCTCGATCGCAAATAAAGAATCCGCCCCTAAAATGAAATAAAATTCATATTCCGGATAAAGCGCATTCAGCTCCCGCATGGTCTGATAGGTATAGGAATGTTCGTTTTCTTTTGCCTCATGCAGACAGAGCTTAAAATATAGGACCTCCCGGATGGACAGCCGGATCATCTCCACGCGGTGCCGCAGTGCCTCCTTTTCCTCCGTCTGCTGCTTGTGCGGGGGATTGCCGTTGGGCAGATACCAGATCTCATCCAGTCCGAATTCCTCATATGCAAATTCTCCCAACAGCAGATGTCCGATATGGATCGGGTCAAATGTCCCGCCCATGATACCGACCTTCATCCCGCCACCTAAGCCTTCTTGGAGGATGAGGAGGGCCATACGATCTTCTTTTTATCGTCTTTGCCTTCCTTATATAAAACAATCTTCTTCCCGATCACCTGGACAACCTGGGACCGGGTACGCTCCGCCACCAGTTCGGCAAGCTCCCGCGGGTCGTCCGCACAGTTCTGGAGCACACTGATCTTAATGAGTTCCCTTGCATCCAATGCTTCTGCGATGGCCTGGGTGAGTCCCGGCGTCATGCTGGATTTTCCGATCTGAAAGATAGGATCCATGGTCATGGCAAGACTTTTTAAATAGGCTCTCTGCTTTGTTGTCATATCTATCCTTCTCCTGTTCTAATCGTTACGAACTGTTTCAAAATAATACATATCTTGCGCAATCTATACATATTATTTCGCGACAGTTCCTTACTCGCTCTTTAAGTATTCAAACTGCAGGCCGTACATCTTCACGGTATCGCCGTCCTGGATGCCGGCCGCTTCCAGTTCGTCAAGGATTCCGGTATTTTTCAGGAAACGCTGGAAAAATACAAAGCCCTTCTCTGCATCCAGGTTGGTATATCCAAGCATCTTCTCGATCTTCGGTCCTTCCACAACATACATTCCGTCCACAAGCTCTACGCTGTAAGGCAGCTCTTCGTAGATCAGCTCGTCCTCCGGAAAATATTCCTGTTCAAACACGACGGGCTTCTGATCCATCTTCTGCAGCTCCTCCGCCACATAATACAGCAGCTCATGGATTCCCTGCCCGGAAACGCCGGAGATTGGGAATACACGGATTCCCCTGGGTTCAAATTCCGCCCGAAGCCGGTCTATCGGATCCTCATCTCCGGAATAGATCAGATCCGTTTTATTTGCCGCGATCACCTGGGGCCTTCCTGCCAGTTCCTGATTGTAAGCTTCCAACTCCTGATTGATCTTATAGATATCATCCACCGGATCCCGTCCTTCGGTTCCGGCCGCATCCACCACATGGATCATCAACTTCGTCCGCTCAATGTGACGCAAAAATTCATGCCCCAGTCCGATGCCCTCCGAAGCCCCTTCGATGAGCCCGGGGATGTCTGCCATGACAAAGCCCTTTCCGTTTTCCAGGTCTACCACGCCCAGGTTCGGGTTCAGCGTGGTAAAATGATAATTGGCGATCTTAGGATCCGCATTGGTCACACGGGACAAAAGCGTAGATTTCCCGACATTCGGAAAGCCCACCAGCCCCACATCCGCAATGACCTTCAGCTCCAGAAGCACTTCCAGCTCCATGGCCGGCTTTCCGGGCTGGGCGTATTTCGGAACCTGCATGGTGGCTGTGGCGAAATGCTGGTTCCCCAGCCCGCCCCTTCCGCCTTTGAGCACGATCTGACGCCGGTTGTCTCCGGACATATCCGCAATGACCTTCTGTGTCCTGGCTTCCTTGATGACGGTTCCTTCCGGTACTTTCAGCACCAGGTCCTTGCCGTTCTTGCCGTGGCAGCGGCGCTTGCCGCCTTCTTCCCCGTCTCCTGCCGCAAACTTCCTCTTATGTCGGTAATCCACCAGCGTATTCAGGCCTTCATCGACTTCAAAGATCAGATCGCCGCCGTCGCCGCCGTCGCCGCCGTCCGGTCCTCCATTTGCTACATACAATTCCCGCCGGAAGCTGCAGTGTCCATTGCCGCCCTTTCCCGACCGGATCATGATTTTTGCTCTGTCCGCAAACATACATACTCTCCTATCACCAAAATTCTAATATACTACGGTATAAAAAAGGCAGGAAATACTTCCTGCCTTGTAGGGACTACAATTATTCTGCCTTCGGATAGATAGAAACCTGCTTCTTATCTCTTCCCTTTCTCTCAAAACGTACAACACCGTCAACCAGTGCGAACAAGGTATCATCGCCGCCGCGTCCTACGTTCATGCCCGGATGGATCTTCGTTCCGCGCTGTCTGTACAGGATGTTACCCGCCTTTACGAATTGTCCGTCAGCCCTCTTGGCACCTAATCTTTTTGACTCGGAGTCACGTCCGTTCCTTGTGGAACCAACTCCCTTTTTATGAGCAAAAAACTGAAGGTTCAGATTCATCATGATAATTACACCTCCTTGAAAATGATATCAATGTATGGTTCATATTCGCTGTTCTCCTCCAGACTCTCCAGACCAAGAATCATGGTATTGACCAGCAGATCCGCATCATGGGAAGGCCGTCTGCGGAAACGGAACTCAATGGTTCCCTCTTCCTCGTCGCTGACATGGCTTGTCTCATCCTCCGTATATGCTTCCAATGCGTTCATGGTATTGATCACCAGCATGGAAACCGCCGCGCATACGACATCCTTTCCTGGATCTGAGAACTCAGCATGTCCGCTCACGTCAAAGCCTGTATACACATGATGTTCATTCATATAAATGGTAATCCGGATCATCTTTGATTATGCGTTGATCTTTTCAATCTTAACTGCTGTGTACTGCTGTCTGTGGCCGTTCTTTTTGTGGTATCCTGTTTTTCTCTTGTACTTGTAGACAATGACCTTTTTACCCTTGCCGTCACCCAGCACGGATGCGGTTACGGTCGCTCCGTCTACAACAGGGTTTCCAACAACGAGACTCTCATTATTCACCGCAAGTACCTGGTCAAATGTATAAGTCTCTCCAGCTTCTACACCAAGCTTTTCTACTTTAATGATATCGCCTTCGGATACTTTGTACTGTTTACCACCTGTTGCTATGATCGCGTACATATGGCACCTCCTATTATCATTACTCGCCAGCTGCGGTGTCCGCATTCCCGTATCGCAGATCATATTCGTCTGATCTGCCGAACACCTGACCGTCAGGGACATCACATATCACATAAAATCAGGTTGCGGAACTTTGTAAACCTCGCTGTGCGGCATACTCATAAAATATACCATGGGGATTTTATAAAGTCAAGAGCTTCTTTGCATTTTCCCCAAGAATCTGCGTCTTTTCCGCCTCTGTCAGATCCATCTTCCGGAAATACTCTACCGATTCCTTCTGACCGGACCATGGGGAGTCTGTGGCAAACAGGATCCGGTCCGTGCCGTGATTTCTGCAGATGCGCAGAAACTGCTCGTCCGGGATCTGTCCGAATACGACCGCCGTGTCAAACCAGACATCCCTTCCCACCAGCTCCTGCTCCACCTCATCCCACCGCAGAAATCCGCCCATATGGGCCAGGACCAGTCTGGTCGGCTGAACCTCTTCCAGCATCTCTGCGGCCATAGCGGGGGTACAGTGTACACGGTCCGGGTATCCCGGATCAAAACCGGCATGCACAGAGACGATCATATCCAGCTCACTGGCAAAGGAAATAATGCGCTTGTACCGGATATCGTTGAAAAACGTATCCTGATAATCCGGATGAAGCTTGATCCCGGGGAACCCATGGTCCTTCAGATACAGAAGCTTTTTCTTATAATCCTCGTTTTCCGGATGGATGCCGCCGAAGGACAAAATCCGCCCATCCCGATACTGCTCCGCAAAACGGTTGATACTGTCGAACTGCTCCGGATTGGTCACGACCGGAAGGGCGACAGAGCACTCCAGTCCGGCTTCCTCTGCGGAAGCGGCAAGCCCCTGAGGTGTTCCGTCGGTAAAGGGAACGGTTTTGCACCGTTCGCTTAAAAAATGTAGTGTCTTCGGGGCGATCTTTTCCGGAAACATATGTGTATGAAAATCAATCATCTTCTCCTCCCGTAAAATGCGATGTACTCCCGGATTCCCTGTAAAGCCGATGAAATCCTGAGAGTACATTTGTCTGTCTGCAAAATCGGATGCTCTGTTATTAAGCACCGTAAATCTAAAAAGTAACAATCCGTCAAAAAGCCCCTTTTCATTGACAGGAGTTCCTGACTTCGCGTCATCAGATCCGCGTTTCAACAAAAATCTCATACAGGGCGCGGATCGCGTTTTTGAAATCATCATGGCGTACGCCGACAATGATGTTCAACTCACTGGAGCCCTGGTCGATCATCTTCACATTGATATGCGCATGGGCCAGTGAAGAGAAGATTCTTCCCGCGGTTCCCCGGGTGGCCTTCATACCCCTGCCTACCACAGCGATCAGGGCCAGATCCGATTCCAGCTCGATGTGATCCGGATGTACGGCCTTGTGGATCCCTGCAATGACCTGCTGCTCCTTTTCCTCAAAGATATCTTTATGGACAAAGATGGTCATGGTATCAATCCCGGACGGCATATGCTCGATAGAAATCTCGTTTTCTTCAAACACCTGCAGCACCTTGCGACAGAATCCTACCTCGGAATTCATCATGGACTTTTCAATGGTAATGGAAACAAAGCTGTCTGTCCCCGCAATTCCCGTGATGGTGTACCTGGGCTGCCGGCAGGTGCCCTCTACGATCAGAGTTCCCTTGTCCTCGGGCTGGTTCGTGTTGCGGATGTTGATCGGAATGCCCGCCTTTCTCACCGGGAAAATGGCATCCTCATGAAGCACGCTTGCTCCCATATAGGCCAGCTCCCGCAGCTCCTTGTAGGTGATGGTCTCAATAGCCTTGGGATTCTGGACAATCCTGGGATCCGCAATCAGAAAGCCGGATACATCGGTCCAGTTCTCATACAGATCCGCCTGCACGGCCAGAGCCACCAGCGAACCGGTGATATCTGAACCGCCTCTGGAAAAGGTCACGATGGTGCCGTCCTCCATGGCTCCGTAAAATCCGGGAATCACCGCTCCGGAAGAATTGCGCAGCCGTTCGGCAAGAAGCGTATTCGTCATCTCATCATCAAATATCTTCTCTTTATCAAAGCGGATCACCTCTGCGGCATCAATAAATTCGAACCCCAGATATGCGGCCATGATCTTTCCGTTGAGGTATTCTCCTCTCGAAGCGGCATAATCCCGGCCGATCTTTTTGCCGAAATTTTCCCGAATGGTCTTAAATTCGTCCTCCAGAGACATGGAAAGCTTCAATCCGTCAATAATCTCCTGATACCTGGCTTTGATCGCCTCTAACTGCTCCGTAAAATCCTTTTCCCGGATGGCCGCGCCATAACAGCCATAGAGCATATCCGTTACTTTGGTATCGCTTGAAAAACGTTTTCCCGGCGCAGACGGTACGACGTAGATCCTGGTCTTATCCGCCCGGACGATCCTTGCGGCCTTCTTAAACTGCCCTGCGCTTGCCAGGGAGCTTCCCCCAAATTTTACTACTTTTTTCATTACCCTGTTTCCTCCATGTACCTGTTGCCGGCTGATCTAAGAAGCATTCCTAAAATAACTGTCCGTAACCCTTAAAACTGTTCCGTACAGAACCTGCAATTATTTCAGGAATGATCCATAGCAGCAGATCTTCTGCTCCCGGCACTCTTTTTGTATTCCTTCCAACTGACAGTCGAATCATATTATAACGCTTTCTGAAAAACTTGTAAATCAAAATTTGCACATAATTATTCAGATTATATAAAATTATTCGTAAAGTATACAGGAAATCATGTATGGGCTTCCCGGCTCCCGTTCAGGAGCACATCCGCATACTCCGCGCCGGCTGCGCGTTTCAGATCCTCCGGCCTGAGCTTTAGCTGCATGCCGATCTTTCCGCCGCTGACATAGATCTGGTCGAATCCCTGCGCGCTTGCATCCAGAACGGCGGGAAACCTCTTCTTCATCCCGATGGCTGTACATCCGCCCCGCACATATCCGGTTACATTCGTGATCTCCTTCACCGGAAGCATTTCCACAGACTTCTCTCCCACCGCCTTTGCCGCCTTTTTCAGATCCAGCTCTCCCTCAATGGGAATGACAAATACATAATGCTCCCCGGTCTTTCCCGTGGTCACCAGCGTTTTATATACCAGCTCGTGGGGCAGGCCGGTCAGATCCGCGGTGGAAACGCCGCTGACAAACTCATCGCATTCATAGGTCAGAGATTCATAAGGGATCTTCAGCTTATCTAGCATGCGCATGGCATTGGTCTTAAATTCTTTTTTGCTCATTACACTCTCCCCTTCCAGTATTCATGCAGCGGCTTGCGAAGCTTCTTCCGGGTCACCTCCACAAGCTGCAGAGCGGTCACATCAATCAGCGTGGTCTGGATCGGATCCCGGGAAAGAAATTTACGGAATTCCCGAAGCAAAAGCTGCATATCCTCTGCTTTTTCCATGTTGATAAAATCCACCACAATGATCCCCGACAGATTCCGGAGCCGAATCTGCTTGGCGATCTCCTGGGCCGCTTCCAGGTTCATCTGCAGAAAAGCGTCCGGGCGGCTCTTTTTGGAGACACATTTTCCCGAGTTCACATCCACCACTGTCAGCGCCTCCGTGGGCTGTATGATCAGATAGCCGCCGTGCTTTAACCAGACCCGTTCTCTCAGCGCCTGCTCCAGGATGGTCTGGGTGCTGTACAGCTTTCCGAGGGGCAGCAGTGGATCCTCATAGAGCCGGAGTTTGTCAACAAATTCCGGCTGTTCCCTGCGGGAATACTCCAGGATCTCCTCATAAAGGGCCTGATCTTCCACGAGGATTTCGGACAGCCCGCTTGCATATACATTTTTCAGATCTGTAAGATAGGGCCTGGCCGCAGTATACAGGCAGGAAAAGCAGGTCCGTGAGCCTGCCGTCTGCTTTATCTCCCGGAACCGGTCCTTGAGCTGGGAAAGCTCCGCAAGCACGGTTTCCGGGGGCACATCCCTGGCATTGGTCCGCACGATCACCCCGTATTCTTCATTTTTCCAGTCCTGCAGCCGCTCCTTATAGTCGTCCCGCAGAGCCCTGGGCAGCTTTGCCGACACGCCGATCCGGGTATTGCCGGAGGTGAGCACTGTATAACGCCCGGTCAGGCTGAGATTGCTGCTGACGGTGGGAGCCTTTGTCTTTACGGCTTCCCGGCTCACCTGCACGAGAAGTTCATCCCCAATGCACAGCGGCTTTTTTCCCATTTTATTTGTAAAAATGGCATGAGGGACCTGGCTGATGTCATAGTAACAGCTGATGCCGCCGATATCGATAAAGGCGGCCCCGATATTTGCCACAATATTCTGGACCTTTCCGATATACATATTGCCCAGCGCGGCCTGCTGCCCGTCCGGATCCTGCCGGGAGCCCGGATGGATCTCCACGATCTCCCCGTCCTCGATAAAATATGTGCAGACAGATTCCTCTTCTTTGATAATCAGAATTTTCCTGGTCATTCGATATCCTTCCCCAATGCTTCCAAAGTCACAAGCTTCCGTATTCCCTTTGCTCTCTCCGCCTCCGATGCCAGATCCGCGTACATCTCCAACCGGCGCCGGGTCCATGCCATGGACGCTTCGTCGATCCCGGCAAATCTGCACAGCGCGGACATCACAAGCTCCGGCTTCAAATTCTGCGCGCTCCCCGCAGCAAGCTGGAGATAAATACCCTCTTTTGTAAGCTCCATCTGGTAGATCAGCGGACGGATGTCGGCCTCCTGCTCGCTCCGTTTCGTCTGCTTCGTGACAACAATTTCCTGCTGCCCTAAAAAGCCGGTGATCATCTTCTGCGTGAAAATGGCTCCGTTCTCGCGGCATTTGCAGCCCACCAGATAATCAGCCGCCGAGGCGATGGCCATTCCGGTCATTTTCTTTTCCTCCGAGATCTGCCGGAAGCTGATCACCTCAATACCCTCGGCTGTTACGGCATTCATCCTTCGGACCGCTTCCGCGCTTGAAATGTGCCCGGCCAGCTCCATGTCAAAATATTCTCCCTCGCTGGTCAGTCCGATCCCCAGGGGGCTTGCAAAGGACATGATCATATGAGGGTTGTACCCGGCCGTAAAGGCAATGGGAATCTGCGCCCTGCGCATCACCTTCTGGAAAAAGCGCATCACATCCAGATGGCCGATAAAACGCAGGCTCCCGTCTTTTTTAAACTTAATTCTGACCTTCATAGCATACCCCTCCTCCAAAGGCCGCCGCGCCGCAGCCGGAACACTGCTGCCTGCAGTTTTTCGTCACCGTTTCTTTCATGGCAAGCTCCCATTCCCCGCGCAGAAATTGCCTGCTTACCCCGATGTCAATAAAATCCCAGGGGAACAATTCGTCTTCGCCCCGGCTCCGCAGGGTGTAAAAGTCCGGATCTACGCCTGTATTTTCAAATGCCTGCATCCACGGCTCATTGTGGAAGGTCTCGGTCCAGGAGTCAAACAGGCAGCCCAGACGGTATGCTTCCTCCAGAACCTTTCCCACTCTCCGGTCGCCCCGGGCAAATATGCCTTCTAAGATGGTCACCTCGGCATCGTGCCAGTTGTACTTCAAGCTCTTCCGGTTGAGTTGTTCTGCAAACGCGTGCTTCACGATGGATGCCCGCCGTACATATTCCACCGCCGGGCACATGGGTGCCCACTGGAAGGGTGTGAAGGGCTTCGGAACAAAGAAGGAGGTACTGGTCGTGATCTGGCATTTCCCGCGGCGCTGCTCCTTGGGGAGCTCATAGTACTTCCGCGCCACCTTGTCCGCCAGGACAGCGATTTCCGCCATATCCTCTTCCGTCTCCGTGGGAAGTCCCAGCATGAAGTACAGCTTCACCTTGGCCCACCCACCGGCAAAGGCCTGTCCGGCGCCATCCAGGATGTCCTCCTCCGTGAGCCCCTTATTGATCACGTTGCGCATCCGCTGGGAGCCGGCCTCGGGCGCAAAGGTGAGACTGCTCTTGCGGATATCCTGGACCTTCTGCATGGCGTCCAGGGAAAAGGCATCAATCCGCAGGGACGGCAGGGAAATGTTGATCCCCTTTCCCTGATATTCCTCAATCAGGAAGGTCACCAGCTCCTGCAGCCCCGAATAGTCGCTGGAGCTTAAAGAGCTGAGGCAGATTTCCTCATGTCCGGTGTTGTCCAGCATGGCCTTTGCATATTGCTTCAGGGTATCCACGCTCCGCTCCCGGGTGGGCCGGTAGATCATCCCGGCCTGGCAGAACCGGCATCCCCGGATGCATCCACGCATGATCTCTAAGACTACCCGGTCCTGGGTTGCCTTGATAAAAGGAACCACCGGGCTCATGGGGTACACCACCTCATCCATCTCCATGACGGCCTGCTTCTTTACCTTTGCGGGGGCATGGAGGCTGACGGGATGAAAATCCGCCAGGGTGCCGTCCTCATGATAAGACGGTTCATAGAGCCGGGGAACGTAGATCCCTTCGATCCCGGCCGCGTATTCCAGAAATTCCAGGCGGCTTTTGCCCTCCTGCCGGCAGCGCCTGTAGGTGTCCATCAGCTGATCGTAGACTGTCTCCCCCTCCCCGATGTAAAACAGATCGAAGAAATCCGCCAGTGGCTCCGGATTATAGGCACAGGGGCCTCCGCCGATGACGATGGGGTCCTCCCAGGTGCGGTCTGCGCTGTGCAGGGGGATCTGGCTTAAGTCCAGGATCTGCAGCACATTGGTATAGCACATCTCATATTGGAGGGTGATGCCCAGGAAGTCAAACTTACGGACCGGCTCCTGGGATTCCAGCGCGAATAAGGGGATCTGCTGCTCCTTCATGATCTTATGCAGATCCACCCAGGGGGAATAGACCCGCTCGCACCAGACGTCCTCCCGGCGGTTAAACATGTCGTAGAGGATCTGGATTCCTAAGTGAGACATGCCGATCTCATAGACATCAGGAAAACACATGGCGAAGCGGATGTCTACCTCCTTGGGGTCCTTTGTCACGCTGTTGACTTCCCCGCCGATGTAGCGGGCGGGTTTCTCGATATTCAGTAATATTTCATCAGGTAAGGCTAGTTTTCTCATAGGATTCCTTTCGGGTTTTGTATGGATTTGACAATGTTCTCCTGTCTGTTTTTTGATGGTCGTGCTTTTAAACAGCCAGAATTGGAACTCAATTGTCAATATTATATACATTTTGAGAGAGAACTTCAAGCAAATATCCTTTATCTATCGGAATGATTTCAATTTCCGTTACAGGTCACACCTTGACCAGGCGTGCCCTGTAACTCAGGCCGTCATTTTAAATTGCCTACGGCAATGGACGGCCTGAATACCAGCTCTTATGTGCATCCTCCCGACCAATCAGCGTGGTGATTGGTCGGGGTGTGACATGTAACCAATTTCCTGCCCTTTGGACGCATTTCAGCGCAAATTCCATACATGGATTCAATGAAAATCTTCCAATCCATCCCTGCTGCTTTCCTTTTCTGTGACATCATCACATTCATTTCCCGTCTGATGTGCTATACTAAATACATCAATCAACCAGGAGGTGTATGAATCATGGGTTTATTTGACTTTTTACGGCAGCCGGATATCAATCAGGGAATTCGGGATTACAGCGCGGCTTCCAATGCCGTTTTGCTTGATGTACGGACTCCGCAGGAATACCGGGAGGGGCATGTCCCGGGCAGCAGGAATCTTCCACTGCAGTCTATTGATCAGGCTGCGGGTGTCATCAAGGATAAAAGCACTCCCCTCTTTGTCTACTGCTATTCCGGCAGCAGGAGCAGTCAGGCAGTCAGCAGGCTTATGAAAATGGGATATCAGAATGTAAAAAATATCGGAGGCATGGCTTCCTACTCTGGAAAGGTGGAATTGTAATATGAAAATTGTAATCGTAGGCGGTGTGGCAGGCGGCGCCACCGCGGCAGCCAGAATCCGCAGGCTGGATGAACAGGCAGAGATCCTTGTATTCGAACGCTCCGGATATATTTCCTACGCAAACTGCGGCCTGCCCTATTATATCGGCGGAGTCATTGAGGATCCGGAGGAGCTGACGCTCCAGACCCCGGAAAGCTTCTTTTCCCGCTTCCGGATCACAATGAAGGTACATCATGAGGTGATCGCGGTCCATCCGGAACGAAAATATGTTTCCGTTCGGAATCTGGAAAGCGGAGAAGTCTTTGAGGAACCCTATGACAAGCTGCTCCTCTCTCCGGGGGCTAAGCCCACTCAGCCAAGGCTTCCCGGCATCGGACTGGAAAAAATGTTTACTCTGCGGACCGTGGAGGATACCTTCCGCATCAAAGAGTTCATTCATCAAAATCATCCAAAGTCCGCTGTCCTGGCAGGCGGCGGCTTTATCGGACTGGAACTGGCGGAGAATCTGCGTGAACTGGGCATGGAGGTGACGATCGTTCAGCGGCCGAAGCAGCTCATGAATCCCTTTGACGCAGATATGGCCTCCTTCATCCACAGTGAAATGCGCAGACACGGGGTCAGACTGGCGCTGGGGCATACGGTGGAGGGCTTTGAGGAAAAAGACGGGGGCATCAAGATCCTTTTGAAGGATGAGGCTCCTCTCCATGCCGACATGGTGGTTCTGGCCATCGGCGTGACCCCGGATACTGCTCTTGCGCGGGAAGCCGGATTGGAGCTTGGGATCAAAGGCAGTATCCTGGTCAATGACCGGATGGAGACTTCCATGCCCGATATTTATGCCGTCGGGGATGCCGTACAGGTCAAACACGCCGTATCCGGGCAGGATGCCCTGATCTCACTGGCCGGTCCCGCAAATAAACAGGGGCGCATTGCCGCGGACAATATCTGCGGCGGAGACAGCCGGTATCCCGGGTCTCAGGGAAGCTCGGTCATCAAGGTATTTGATCTGACAGCCGCCGTCACCGGTCTGAACGAAAGGAATGCCAAGGCAGCAGGGATTGAGACCGACAAGGTGATCCTATCTCCTATGAGCCATGCTGGCTATTATCCCGGAGGCAGATTGATGACCATGAAGGTCCTGTTTGAAAAGAAAACTTATCGCCTGCTGGGCGCCCAGATTGTGGGCAGCGAGGGTGTGGACAAACGCATCGACGTATTGGCAGCGGCCATCCATGCCAGGATAAAAGCGACGGAACTCCAGGAGCTTGACCTGGCCTACGCGCCGCCCTATTCCTCAGCCAAGGATCCGGTCAATATGGCGGGATTTATGATCGAGAATATCGAAAAAGGAGTGGTAAAGCAGTTCCATCCGGAGGACGTGGCAGATCTGCCACGTGACGGAAGCATCACTCTGCTGGATGTCCGTACTCCGGGAGAATTCCAAAACGGACATATTGAGGGATTTGTAAATATCCCGGTGGATGAGCTTCGGGAACGTCTGGGAGAGATCGAAAAGGAAAAAACAGTCTATGTGATGTGCCAGAGCGGACTGCGCAGCTACATTGCCTGCCGGATCCTGTCCGGAAACGGTTATGACTGCAGAAATCTCTCCGGCGGCTACCGGTTCTACGCTTCCGTGATGCAGGACCGCCGTATGGCGGAGACTGCCGCTCCCTGCGGCATGGAGCGCTGACCATACTGCAGTCCGGCGTTGTATGGCCTGTGCATTGACAGTACTGGCCATACAGGACATTTTCATCTATCCATTGCTGATCCTGCGCAGCTTTTCCGGATCGGTGATCTCCACGGTCCCCCGGGACAGCCGTATCATCCCCTCGCTCTGAAAATAACGGAGCATCCGGGTGACGACTTCCCGGGGATTGCCCAGGTGGCTGCCGATGATCTCATGGGTGATCTTCAGGGAATCCGTTCCTTCCAGCGCGGCCTCCTCCAGAAGAAATCCGGCAAGGCGCTTGTCAAAGCTTTTCCATAAGATCTGCTCCAAAAGCCACATAACCTCCGAAAAGCGGGATGCCATGATCTCATTCGTAAAATTCGCCGCAGGCGCGGATTCTTCCAGGATCCCTTTGTAGACCTCGGCCGGAATGACGATCAGATCCGTTTCCTTTTCCGCTTCGATGGTGACCTCGAACTGGATCGAATGCAGGATACAGGAAGCGGAAAACAGGCAGATATCCAGATCAAACAGACGGTAAAGAGAGATCTCCCGCCCCGCGTCCGAGAGGATATAGGCCCGAAGCTGCCCACGCCGTATGATCAGCAGGCCCGTGCAGTCCATGCTGCCGTTATGGAGCATGGTTCCTTTTTTTACAGTACGTTCCACCGCACTCCCGGAGATCTTCTGCTTCTGGATCGCTGTCAGTTTATTCCAGATTGGAAAATAAGTTTCAAATTCCATAGAATCCATTCTCACCCTTTCCACAGTTTAGAATGCTTTCGAATCCATTCTACCATACGATGAGATTTTTTTCTACAGCCAGAAAACCCGATTGTTTTTCCTCTATTGTTTTTCCCCTATTGCTTTTCTCTTATTATTTTCTACATGCTTTTTCAGCAGGAAACCGATCGGAAGCAGGAGGATCCAGATCATCAGCAGATAAAACAACGATATCATCGACACCGGCAGATCCAGAAGAACCCACCCCAGTGATTCGGCGGAAGAAAAATCCTCCAGCGAGCGAAGGCTGACAAACATCCCGATCAAAAAGCCAAGGCTTCCGAACAGACCTGAGATCTGCAAGACCATTTTGACCGCCAGAAGGCTCTCCTTATACTCGGCAACGGAACCTCCTTTTTTCCCAAAGGCAAACAGGAAGGCCATGCCGAAGGCTCTCAAAGATTTGGTGCAAAACAGAATCAGTATACATGGAAACAGAATAAACATTGCGGTAGCGCTGTCCATAAAATTGACCAGATTTCCAAAGCCGCCTCCAATATTCATCAGAATCCAGATAATAACTCCCACTAAATAAATTGCATAAAACATAATCAACTCTCTCCTTCCTTAAAGATATAAATTCGTCAGATCACACCGCTCCATACCAACTCGGCCTCTTCCCTCTTCGCGTCAAACTCTTCATCTGAAAGCCGGTCAAGCCGATCCATATTTCCCATCGGCAGATAGTAGATCTCCCGTTCCAACGGCTGGTAATCCGTGTTGGGATTCCGGTAAAAATTCTCTTCAAATACCTCTCCTTCGCGGACGGTACTGCCGATAAAGCTGCCATCGAGCAGGCTGTTCCACAGTGTCCTCGTATAGCAATAGTAGACCACTCTTACCGTCTTCCCGTTCCGCCGGATGGTCCGGCCATTGGAGGTGAAATGATTGATCTTCAGTGCACTTTGCTGTTCCTCCGACAGGTTCAGGACAAATCGGATCTGTTCCATGGTCTGACAGTCATCAGTGTCTTCTGATCCCGCCGCGTCTGCCGGCCCCACATACACCCACTCTCTAAGCCCCCGGCTGTTCGGGACATATGCGATCTTGTACAATTCCGTAGTCATACAATCCGGGGCGTAAGAAACCGGGATTTCATAGCGTTTCAGAAATACGGTGGTCCCAATCAGTATGACACAGGTGGAAAGGGCGACGATCACATACTTCCGGCGCATACTTGCTTTTAATTTTTTCAGGAAATCAATCTCCTTTTTCTCCGGCGGTATCTCGATCGGAAGCTCTTCTGCCATCTGCCTGTAAATGGTGTTGCAGGAGTTACAGTTTTCCAGATGCATTTTCATTTCTTCATTGGTCTCCTCGCTGGTCAGGCCGTCAATATAGCCCGGCAGCAGGTCTTTCACAATGCAGCACTTCATTTCTACACCTCCATTTTCTCTATGATTTTTTGTTTGGCTCTGTAAAATGTGGTGCGCGCCCAGTTTTCACTTTTTCCCAGGATCCTTCCGATCTCCGCAAAGGAGAACTCCCCGGTCAGGCGCAGGTAGACCAGCTCGCGCATCGGATCCGGAAGCGCATGGATAGCCTGGTACAGCGCAGTCTTTTCCATGTAGAGCAGGGTCGCCTTTTCCGGTGATTCCTGACTCGGCACATTCTCCGTAAGCTCCGTCTGGTTCCAGCGGGAGCGCTTGTCAAGCCATTGATACCAGAGATGCTTGGCGATCTGACAGAGCCATACCGACAGCTTACAGCTTCCGTCGTAACGGTCCATGGTCCGCATGGCCCGGAAAAAGGTCTCCTGGGTCAGTTCCTCCGAGAGATCCTCGTCGTGGGTGAGGCTCAGCAGATACCGATATACATCCTTCGCATGCTGTGTATAAGCTTTTTCAATCTCTTTCAGGGCGCTCACCTCCTCCATTGCGTATGCAGATGTCCGGCCGATCCATCCGATCATACCCAAGGGGCATCCCGTAATTCATGTCCCTGCGGGACGGGCGGACTTCGTCCGATAAGGTATAAAATGCGGAAAAACTGCCACGGCATGTTTCTTACGCGTCTTCCCCTATATATCCGGAAAAACGGGGATTCGTTACAAAAAATTTTTAATTTTTTTGTTCATTGATCGTACCGGAGAGACAGAATATCCGAAGCCTGAATCCGATACACCGCCGCCTGGTTCGTCAACAGGCTTCTGTTTTGATAATCAAACAAAAGAAGTTCATTTTTCACACGTTCCAGATGCGTCATCTTCCGCAGCTGTCTTTTGTCATATAGTTCATACCCCTGCAGATACCGGCGCTCCAATGCTTCCCGCTCATAAAAGGCAGCTTCCTCTTCCTTCGCAACCCGCGGCTCCCCTGCAAATGCAGGCCGATTCTTTACATTTTCCCGCAGATACAGGTCATAGGTCAAAAGCTCCCGGTACTCTTCTTTGCGTGCCGGATCCCATTCTGCCGCGAAATCCAGAAGGATCTCATACCGCCGGATCCGGGAATGGCTAATTCCGCGGAGACGTTTCTTCTCATAATAGCCGCTCAGCCGGTCATACATCGTGAACGCATCCGGAAATGCCTTTTCCAGAAGCTCCATCGTATGGACGAACTGGCCGCTGTTGTAATAGACCTCAACCATCTCCTCCACCCCTTTGAGCCGGATCACATCCCCATAGGAAAGCCATCTGGTAGAGAGAACTTCAAAGGGCGGACGATCTTGATACAGGAGCTGATAGCATTCGGCCTGTTCTTCCATATAAGAGCCCTTCAGAACTTTCAGAAAACCAAGCTGCAGCTGCTCCGGATGCAGTGCATAGACATCCTGAAATGACTTTTGAAAGCTTTTTAGATCTTCAAAAGGAAGCCCTGCGATCAGATCCAGATGCTGATGGACATTTCCCAGGGAATGGATTCTCCTGACTGCCAGGCTCACCTTTCCAAAATCCATGGTCCGGCGGATCTCCCGCAAGGTATACTGGTTGGTGGACTGCACCCCGATCTCCAGCTGGATCAGCCCCGGGCGCATGGAAGCGATTAACCGGAGCTCCTCTTCATTCAGCAGGTCTGCGGCCACCTCAAAATGAAAATTGGTCTTTCCCCTGTCATGCTCCGCCAGATAGGACCAGATGGCAAATGCATGGTCATGGCGGCAGTTGAACGTCCGATCCACGAACTTCACCTGTGGAACCTCCCGGTCTATGAAAAACTGCAGTTCTTTTTTCACAGTATGCAGGCTGCGGAACCGCAGGCACTTGTCTATGGACGAAAGACAATAGCTGCAGGAAAAGGGACAGCCCCGGCTGGATTCATAGTAGAGGATCCTGTTGCGGAAGTTCTCCATGGGATCCTCCGCCGATGGGAAATCCTGGTCAGGCATTCTCTCTTTTTTTGAGAGAACCAGATCATCCGGATCGGAACAGCCTGAAATATTCGGCGCATACACAAACGGTACACGATTCAGATCCATGACGCTCCGGGGAGAATTCACAGCAAAATCCTGATTCCCGGGGCAGGCATACACGATCCCGTCAATCTCCCGCAGCGACTGTACTTTCCCATGGTAATAATCCGCCAGCTCCAGGAACGTTTCCTCTCCTTCCCCGCACATCACCCCCCGTACCTGTGGCAGCCTCTCAAGTACCTTCCGGGCATGACAGGAAACCTCCGGTCCGCCCAGCCAGATCTCAGTCTTCGGCAGAACCTTCCCGATCTCCCTCACAAGCTGCTCCACATAGACGATATTCCACAGATAGCAGGAAAAACAAAGCACATCCGGATGCCGGGCATACAGATCCATCAGGATCTCATCCGCCTGCTGATTGATCGTATATTCCGCAATCCCCACACTTTCCCGGTATTCTTTTCGTTCCTGCACCGCATAGGCCCGCAGGCTGTAGACCGCGAGATTCGAATGGATATATTTTGCGTTGATTGCCGCCAGCAAAATCTTCATCCCCATTTATGCCCCTCCTTCGCTCAGTATAACGCCCATTTTACCATCCATTTTCGTGTATTTGTCCGCATTGAATACTTGTATACAATCTTATTTTCCAAAATAAAAACACACAATATTCACATAAAAACGGATGTAATCTTCCATTTCAATATCAAGAAAAATGTCAAAACTTGTTTAGATTTGACAGGGTTTTTCCACTTCACAAAAAGTTATTCACACTTTTCACAGAATTCACATTTTCAGTTATCCACACTATTCACAGACATTTTCACACATCCGCGCGGCTGGAAGTGACCGGCAGAGCCGGCGCCGCGCCGTAAGGCGCATGACGCCGGATGAACCTCTGCCCGGTCATTCCGCATAATGGTATTTTTTGCGTTTTTTGACCAAAAATGCGGCTGTCACGAACAATGCCAGCAATTCCGCCGCCACGATGGACAGCCAGATCCCGTCCAGCTTCAGGAAGACAGGCAGGATCATTACAACCGACACCTGGAATACCAATGTCCGCAAAAAGGAGATCAAGGCGGAAACCGCTCCGTTTCCCAGAGCGGTGAAGAAGCCGGAACCCCAGATATTGAATCCGCTCAGCAGGAAGGAGATTGCGTACAGCCGGAACCCATGGCAGGTCATGGCAAACAGCTCCGGATCATATCCAACGAATACCCGGGTCATCGGATAGGCAAGGAGCTCCGCCAGAAACATCATGAACACTCCTGCGCTGCCGATCACGATCACGCTTTTGCGGAAAATATTTTTTAACTCCGTACGATTTCCGGCGCCGTAGTGGAAGCTGACCACCGGGGCGCTTCCAATGGAATACCCGATGTTGACCGCGGCAAAGATAAAGGTCACGTACATGATGACCCCGTAGGCCGCCACGCCGTCTTCTCCGGCCAGGCGCATCAGCTGGTAATTATACAGGATATTGACGATCGAGGAGGAAATATTCGTCATCAGCTCCGAGGAACCGTTGGTGCATGTTTTCAGCAGCACCCTTCCGTGGAAGCGGGTTTTTCCGAGCCGGAGCAGGCTGTTGTTTTTCCGTGAAAAGTAAATGATCGGGCAGAATCCGCCGAGGATCTCTCCTACGGCCGTAGCGGCCCCTGCTCCCGCAAGCCCCCACCCGAATACCACAATGAACAGGTAGTCCAGGATCACATTTGTGATACCGGAAAGGAGAGACATCTTCAGGCTCAGCTCTGGTTTTTCCGCCACAATAAAAAAGCTCTGGAACGCGATCTGCAGCATGAAGCCGGTAAGGGACACGCACAGGATCCTTCCGTACATCACACAATACTCGATCATATCGTCTGTTGCCCCGATGGCATACGCGATGGGCCGCATAAAAATAATCGCCGTGACAGCCACCGTGATTCCCGCGCCGATCAGGATATAGATCAGCATGGAAAAGTATTCATTGGCCTTTTCCCGCTCTCCTTCTCCCAGCTTGATCGCAACCACCGCGCTTCCGCCGGTGCCGATCATGAAGCCCACGGTGCTGATGCCCATGAGCAGCGGCATCATCAGATTCAATGCCGCAAAGGGCGTAGTCCCCACATAATTGGAAACAAACAATCCGTCCACGATGCTGTAAACAGACGTGCAGATCATCATAATGATGGACGGGATCGTAAAACGAAGCAGTCTTTTATATGTAAAATGGTCTGATAATTGGATTCTCATCCTGTTCAACCTGCCTTTCTTTTTGGTCTGCTTTATTCTGAGTTCATATTTTCGCGGCGGCCGGTCAGGACTGGAGCCGATGCAGTTTATTGCCGGTCAGGACTGGAACTGCGGCGGATCTTCTCCTGGAGTCGGTGCAGATACAGCTCGGTCAGCCGGAGCAGCTCACTGCTTTCCTCCCGGGTCATTTCCGCAAAGACCTGGTTCTCCGCATCCGCATAGGGCAGGATCCGCTCTCTCGCAAATGCCTTCCCCTCCGGAGTAAGAAATACCCTTTTATCCTTGTCGCTCTCCTGTCCAAGCACGATCAGGCCGTCCTGCTCCAGCTTTTTTATGGCGGAATGGATGGTCTGCTTGCTGATGCTGTTCATATCACAGATATCCTTCTGCAGACATCCTTCCCCCAGCTCCAAAATGGTGGAAAGTATAGCAAAGGCACTGTCAGAGACACCCGCCTTCCGCGCAACCTCATGCCAGAGCATCTCAATCTCCCGCCACAGGGAATCATATTCTTTTAATGCCCGTTCCTGCTTTATTTTCATCCTGTTCACCCCACTAGTCCGAAATCGTACTTCTATGCTTCTTCATTCTAGTCCGAAATCATACTTTTGTCAAGCGTTTTTTATAAAGTCTTTTTACACCTTATTGCCAGAACCCTTTGATTTTGGTAAACTATAGATACGGCATCCGGATTTGTTCTGCAGGATGTCTGGTTCTAAAATTTAGTCTGAAAGGAAGTGCTTTTCTTGCAACATACCATGTCTCAGGATGAAAAATACCGGATGATGACGGAAAATCCCATACCTGGCCTGATCGGAAGGCTGGCGGTCCCCACGATCATCAGCATGCTGGTGACCTCATTTTACAATATGGCGGACACCTTTTTCGTGGGCAGGATCGGCACCAGCGCAACCGCCGCGGTCGGGGTGGCTTTTCCGGTCATGGCGGTGATCCAGGCACTGGGCTTTTTCTGCGGCCACGGCTCCGGCAACTCCATTTCCAGAAAGCTGGGGGCACAGGAAAACGACGCGGCTGGAGAGCTTGCCGCAACCGGATTTTTCGTCGGTATGATCCTGGGCCTTCTGGTTCTGGTCCTTGGTCTTTTGTTCCTCACGCCGCTGTCCAGGATCCTGGGTTCTACCGATACCATCCTGCCCTATACCAGGGAATATCTGGGGATTATCCTTGTAGGAGCGCCCTGGATGACCGCACAGTTTGTCCTGAATAACCAGATCCGTTTTCAGGGAAATGCATTCTACGCCATGATCGGTGTAGGCACCGGGGCTGTCCTGAATATCATCCTGGATCCGATCCTGATCTTCGGATTTCGGATGGGAATCTCCGGAGCAGCCCTGGCTACCGTGTTCAGCCAGCTGATCAGCTTTTTCCTCCTGCTTGCAGGGGTTCACTTTTCCGGCTGTATCCCCATCCGCCTGAAAAATGTCCGTTTTCACCGGGAACGGCTCCGGGAGATTGCCGGAGGCGGACTGCCCTCCCTGTTCCGTCAGGGGCTGGGGAGCGTGGCGACGATGACTCTGAATATCGCGGCCAATCCATATGGTGACGCGGCCATCGCCGCAATGTCTGTGGTAAGCCGGATCTTCATGTTTGCCATTTCCGCGCTGATCGGATTCGGGCAGGGCTTCCAGCCGGTCTGCGGATTCAACTACGGCGCAAAAAAATACGGCCGGGTACGGGAGGCATTCTGGTTCTGTGTCAAAGTATCCACCATATTCCTGTTTGCGCTGTCCATCCTTGGATTTTTGCTTTCCGGACATCTGATCGGAATCTTCCGGGATGATCCGGAGGTGATCCGGATCGGGACGGCAGCGGTCCGCTTCCAGTGCGCCACACTGATCCTGAATGGATGGATCGTCATGAACAATATGATGACCCAGACCATGGGGAAAACGTTTTATGCTTCTCTTCTTGCATCCGCAAGGCAGGGGCTGTTTTTCATCCCGATCCTTTTGATCCTGCCGCGAATCCTGGGGCTTATCGGAATCCAGTCGGCCCAGGCGGCGGCAGATCTCTTTGCGTTCCTGCTGTCCGTGGTCCTGTACCGGAAGGTGAAGGCGGAGCTCAATGCAGAGGAGGAAAAGCAAACGGAATAGCGCAAAAAAACAAATGAACTAACGCAAAAAACAAACAAGAGAAGAACTAAAACAAAGAAAAGAGGTTTGAATGTTATGGAATATGGAATAAAGCCCATTCGGCGTCATTTTAGCAGGCTGGGCCTGATGTATTTTTTGGGGACGCTGCTCATTTTCGGGGTACAGTATGCAGGCGTATTTCTCATCGGAAAGCTGCCCTTTCTTCAGATCTACGATATGGATGCATGGCTTTTCGCGACGATGCTCCCCATGTATCTGATCTCCATGCCGCTGATGATCCTGCTGATCCGGCGTGTGCCGGCTGTTTCTGTGGAAAAGCACAGGATGACCTTCCTGCAGTGGCTGACTGCGTTTTTCATATGCTATTCCATCATGTACTTGAGCAATCTTGCAGGCGTTGGGCTGACCTTCCTCATCAGTCTGATCAAAGGCTCTCCTGTGGACAATGGGCTGGCAGATATTGTGTCTGGCATCAGTCCATGGTCCGCGTTCTTTATTATGGTGTTGTGCGCCCCTGTTTTGGAAGAGCTGATCTTCCGCAAGCTGCTCATTGACCGTACCGTAAAATACGGCGAAAAAACAGCCATTCTCTTTTCCGGCATTTTTTTCGGCCTGTTCCACGGCAATCTGAATCAGTTTGCGTATGCCTTCGTGCTGGGGATATTTTGGGGATTTCTGTACGTAAGGACAGGAAAGATCCTCTATACCATCTGCATGCATATGGTCGTGAATTTCCTTGGCTCCGTGGCAAGCATGTTCCTGATGAAATCTATGGCCTACGACGAGCTGATGTATGCTTCCGCGTCTGGAGACACGGGGGCGCTGATGCAGGTAGTCTCGGAGAATCTGCCTGGGCTGATGCTCTTCGGCCTGTACGGGCTGTGTGTGCTCGGATTGGTGATCACAGGCATCGTTTGTCTGGCTGTGAATTTTCGGAAAATGAAGCTCCATCCGGCTGAAATCCCCGTACCGAAGGGGAAACTACTGTCTGCCGCATGGCTGAACGCAGGGGTGCTCCTCTTCTCCCTGTTCTGGATCATACAGATCATTTTACAGCTTCTGCAGTAGAAAAAACGGAGAAATATCGAGAAAACGCAGAAATTCATTGACTTTCCCCTCCAAATATGCTATGTTATGTAAGTATCATTGATTGGTTCTTATTTTTGATCGTGTCGAATCTTTCGATGGTACAGAAACAATTTACTTTTCTATTTATGGAGGGCAACACAATGACAGGTACAGTAAAGTGGTTTAACAACCAAAAAGGTTATGGATTCATCTCTGACTCAGAGGGGAACGATGTATTCGTACATTATTCAGGGATTGTTACAGATGGATTCAAATCCTTAGAAGAAGGCCAGTCTGTTGAATTTGAAGTGACAGAAGGAGCCAAGGGACCTCAAGCAACGAACGTAGTAAAACTTTAATCAGAATTTCTATTGTACCTTTTAATATATAAATTAGCCTGGAATTAATATTTTAAAAGCAAGACGGAAAATGTGATTAGGAAAAAGGACCGGATTTTTATCCGGTCCTTTTTCTTGGGCCAAGTTAGACATCCCCCGTAGGGGTTATGCCTACTTGACCTTTTCTTTTCCTGGATCATTTTTTCACATTCGACACATAAGCTTCCGAAGCTTCCCACACGTCGAATCCGCTGCCCCGCAGGATGTCCACCATCCTGGCCGGATCGTCGCATTTGAGAACTGCGGACGCGTCCGCGCCGTTTGCAAAGGCGTACATATACTCGATGTTCACTTCCCCATCCACGATCGCGTGCATGGCCTTAGACAGCGACCCGGTCTCGTGGGGAACGCGCAGCGCCACCACGTCGGTGAGCATGGCTGTGATCCCGTTTTCCTTCAGCACGGCCCTTCCTTTATTGGGGTCGGATACGATCATACGGAGCATACCGTAATCCGATGTATCCGCCAGGCTCAGCGCTACAATATTGACATCATTATTTCCCAGGACAGCCAGTACCTCGTCCAGACGTCCTTCCCTGTTTTCCAAAAAAACTGATAACTGTTGAATCGTAAACCCCACAGTGCTTCCCTCCTTTTTTACAGTGTCCGGTTATCAATGACACGAACGGCCTTTCCTTCGCTTCTCTGGATCGTCTTCGGCTCTACCAGCTTCACCCGTACGGCAACGCCCAGCGCCTGCTTCAATACCGCCGCGATCCGATCGCGCAGCGCGTCCAGCTTCTTGATCTCATCGGAGAACATGCTCTCGTCCACTTCCACCATAACGGTCAATACATCCAGGTTGTTCACGCGGTCCACGATGAGCATATAATGGTTCGCAACGGCTCCGCCCAGGCTCAGCAGCGCGGTCTCAACCTGTGTCGGGAATACATTGACGCCGCGGATGACCTTCATGTCGTCGGTACGTCCTGTAAACTTGGAGATCCTTGGTGTCTTTCTTCCGCACTCGCAGGTCTCATAGGTGATGCTGGTCAGATCCTTGGTCCGATACCGCAACAGGGGCATGGCTTCCTTGGTCAGCGTGGTAAATACAAGCTCTCCGGTCTCCCCGTCGGCACACGGCGCATGGGTCGCCGGGTTGAGCACCTCCGGATAGAAATAGTCATGATGGATATGAAGCCCCTTGTGGTGGATGCAGTCCTGCGCCACGCCCGGCCCGAGAATCTCGCACAGACCGTAGATATCGAAGCAGTTGATATGTAAAATACCCTCGATCTTTTTGCGCATCTCATCGGTCCACGGCTCTGCTCCGTGGATTCCGGCCTTCAGGTTCATATGGTCTACCACGCCTGCCTCCTGCATGGATTCCGCCAGGTACAGCGCATAGGACGGCGTACAGGCAAATGCGGTAGCTCCCAGGTCTTCCATGACCATCATCTGGCGCTTGGTATTTCCCGCGGACATCGGAAGCGCCATGGCTCCCAGCGCCTTTGCGCCGAAATCCAGTCCAAGTCCTCCGGTAAACAGTCCGTATCCATAGCAGACATGGATGATATCATCTGCCGTCAATCCGGCCATGGTCAGACACCTGGCCACACATTCTCCCCACAGATCCGCGTCATTCTGGGTATAGGGCACGACCGTCAGCTTCCCGGTGGTGCCGGATGTCCCCTGGACACGGGCCACGTCGCGCTTTGGAACCGCAAGCAGGCCGAAGGGATAATTCTCCCGCAGGTCCTCCTTTGTCGTAAAGGGAAGCTTGCCGATATCCTCGATCCCTTTGATATCTCCCGGCTCCACTCCCAGCTCCCGCATCTTGTTGTGGTAAAAATCCACGTTCTCATAGACCTTCTTTACCACCTTGACCAGACGCTGGCTCTGCAGGGATGCCATCTCATCCCTGCTCATGCATTCCATCTTTGGGTCTCTGATCCTTTCCACCCAGTTTTCTAAAGCAATTCCTGCCATCTCCTCTTCGCTCCTTTATTATTATAGTTCTTCATCATCCACAAGCGTGATCCCCGCTTCCTTCAATACGGCCCGCGCCTTATCGTTGTCATCCGAGTGAAGGACCATAACTGGCGCCTTCTTCTCCCGGATCACAAAGGAATAAATGTAGCCGATGCTGATCTCCCCGTCCGCTAAGATCTTCAGCATCTGATTCAGATTCCCCTTTTCATCCTTTAATTCCGCGCCGATAACGTCCTGCACCCGCACCACAAATCCCCGGGAGGTGAGATAGTCCTTGGCTTCCATCGGCTGATCCACGACCAGGCGGAGAATGCCGAAGTCCGGCGCGTCAAAAGACGAGACCGCGCGGATGTTGATCTTCGCCTCCGTAAGCGCGGTGGTGACCCGCATCAGACTTCCCGGCTGATTTTCCACAAATACCGATATCTGTTTCATTTCTCTTATCACCTGCCTTTTTATTAAAGTGTATATCCCACGTCAAATGCCTTTTTATTAATCTCAACGGTCTTCGGAGGAACGGTCTTTTCGATCACCTCATACCACTGCTCTTTTGTAAAATCCATATGCCGCGCCGCGACCCCCAGCACGATCAGGTTGAATACCCTTGGATTTCCCAGCTTCCTGGATTCTTCTGTAGCGTTGACCTTGTAGACCTTGTGCTCTTTTTCCAGATCCTCCAGGATATGCTCCGGATATTCTGCCGCCCCGATCACCACCGGCATGGGATCGATCCGCCAGTCATTGACGATCAAAACCCCATCCTTTTTCAGAAAATGTGCATACCGCAAAGCCTCCAGGCGTTCAAACGCAATGATCACGTCCGCCTGCCCTTCTTCCACGATGGGCTCCGCCACTTTTTCCCCGTAGCGCACGAAGGTCACTACACTGCCGCCCCGCTGGGCCATTCCGTGAACCTCGGAGAGCTTCACGTCAAAGCCTCCCGCAATGGTCAGATTTCCTAAGATACGGCTGGTAAGCAGGGTTCCCTGTCCGCCTACGCCTACGATCATGATATTTTTTACTGCCATTCTCTATTCACCTGCCTTTACCAGTTCTATGGCGCCGAATTTGCACAGATCGGCGCACAGCCCGCATCCGGTACACATGGTATCGTCGATCCGAACGGTTTTGTCCTCTGCTTTTGTCATGGCCGGGCATCCCGGCTTCATGCACATCCCGCATGCTTTACACTTGTCAGAATGCACCGCGTACAGAGGCTTTTTGGATTTATCCAGAAGCACACATGGGGACTTTGCAATGATAACGGATACCTGATCCCTTGCCGTCTCTTCCCGGATGGTCTTTTCCAGAAGTGAAATGTCAAATGCGTTGACGCTTACCACATGCTTCACCCCCAACGCCCGGCAGAGCGCGGGAATATCCACCGCTTCAGCGGGATCTCCCTGGAGCGTCTTTCCGGTGGCCGCATGATCCTGGTGCCCGGTCATGCCGGTGGTGGAATTGTCCAGAATCATCACCGTCCCGGTTGCATGATTGTATACCATGTTCATCAGGGAATTTACACCGGTATGTAAAAAGGTGGAATCACCGATCACTGCCACCCAGTTCTTGACATACTCTTTTCCTTTGGCCTTCTCCATGCCGTGGAGCGTGGAAATGCTGGAGCCCATGCACATAGTAAGATCCACCACGCTTAAAGGCGCCACCGCTCCCAAGGTATAGCAGCCGATGTCTCCCGCGGCGTGCATATTCAGCTTATTGAGCACATGGTAGACACTGCGGTGGGGGCATCCGGGACAGAGGATCGGGGGACGCTGGGGCGCCTCTGCGGGTGCTTTCGTCTTTGGTTCCTCTTTGAGGATGGCTCTGCGCAGCATATTGGCGCTGTACTCGCCCTGTAC
Source organism: Lachnospiraceae bacterium (assembly GCA_009911175.1). Next base: position 74,413 of record QXWX01000010.1, read on the forward strand.
GGTCAGGATCTCCTTGCCGACCGCGCGGATTCCCCAGGACTTCACCTGCTCTTCGATCACCGGGTCCAGTTCTTCTACAATATATAATGTCTCGACTTTGGAGGCAAATTCTTCGATCAGCTTCCGAGGAAGGGGGTTCACCATCCCCAGCTTTAAGACGGACGCCTCCGGCAGCGCTTCCTTGACATACTGGTAGGGGATTCCGCTGGTGATCACGCCGATCTTCGTATCCTGCATCTCTACCCGGTTGATGGGCAATGTATTTGCTTCTTCCGCAAGTTCTTTGTTTCGCTTCTCAATCTCCACGTGGCGGAATTTGGCGTTTCCCGGCATCATCACATGCTTGCGGATATTTTTCTCATAAGGCTTGTCCTCCGGCTCTGTACGGTCACACAGATCCACCAGCCCCTGGGAGTGGGCCAGCCTGGTGGTGATCCGGAAGATAAAGGGACGGTCGAATTGTTCGCTGAGTTCAAATGCGGCCTTGAAAAAGTCCTTTGCCTCCGCGCTGTCGGAGGGCTCAATGACCGGAATCTGGGCGGCCCTTGCCACCATCCGGGTGTCCTGCTCGTTCTGGGAGCTGTAGAGCCCTGGATCGTCGGCCACAACCAGCACCAGGCCGCCGTTGACGCCCATATAAGAGACGGAATACAGCGGGTCTGCCGCCACATTCAACCCTACGTGCTTCATACAGGCCATGGAACGCACCCCTGCGATGCTGGCGCCTACGGCCACTTCCGCGGCCACCTTTTCATTGGGCGCCCATTCTTCATAGATATCGTCCTTATATTGTACGAGGAATTCGCTGATCTCCGTGCTTGGGGTTCCGGGATAGGCAGAGCTTACCTTGACTCCCGCCTCATAGGCCCCCCGGGCAATCGCTTCATTTCCCAGCATCAGTACTTTATCTGCCATATTTTACAGTCCATCCTTTCGTAAATCTGTGACCCGTTTTGCCTTGCCCTCAAACCGCTGCAGGGAATTGGGCGCTACCAGCCTGATCTGGGTGGCAAGTCCGAGCTGTGCCTTCAACGCGGATTTGATCCGTTTTTCCAGTTCGCTTAAAAGTGCATAGCTGTCTAGCAGGCGGTCGTCGATGAGTTCCACCGTAATGGTCATCACATCCAGGCGGTTCTTTCTCTCCACCAGGATCTCATAGTGAGGCCCGATCTCCGCGATCTTGAACAGTACCTCCTCGATCTGGGTGGGGAATACGTTGACGCCACGGATAACAAGCATATCGTCCGCCCGTCCGGAAAGGTTTTCCATCCGGCAGGTGGTTCTTCCGCACTTGCAGGGCTCGTACATCAATCTTGTCAGGTCTCCGGTGCGGTAGCGGATCAGCGGAAGGGCTTCTTTTCCCAGGCAGGTCACAACCAGCTCCCCGTGTTCGCCCGGCGGCAGCACTTCTTCCGTCTTGGGATCAATGATCTCCGGGATGAACCAGTCTTCGTTGATGTGCATACCGCAGAGCTCCGTACACTCTCCGGATACGCCCGGCCCGCAGAGCTCGCTCATGCCGTAATTCTGGGTGCAGACAAACTGGTCGCCCCAGACCTTGTGCATCTCATCCCGCATGGGTTCGGTCATGCCTTCCCCGCCGAAAAGCCCGATGTGGAGCTTCAAGTCCTTCTTCGGATCCAGCCCCCGCTCCCGGATCTGCTCCCCTAAGTGCAGCGCGTAGGAGGGGGTGGCCACCAGGAGGGTGACGCCCAGATCCTGCAGGAACATGATCTGCTTGTTGGTATTTCCCGAGGACATGGGGATCACCGATGCCCCGATCTTCTCCAGGCCGCCGTGAAGCCCCAGCGCCCCGGTAAAGGTGCCGTAGCCGAAGGAGATCTGGGCCACATCCTCCGCCGTGGCGCCGCCCATGCAGGCGATCCTGGCTACGTTGTTGAGCCATACGTCCAGGTCATGTCTCGTATAGCCTACCACCGTAGGCTTTCCGGTGGTGCCGGAGCTGGCATGGTAGCGCACCAGGTCCTTCTGGTCCACCGCAAACAGGCCGAAGGGATAGTTGTCCTTAAATTCCGACTTATATGTAAATGGAAGCTTTTTCAGATCATCCAGTGTCCGGATATCTCCAGGCTTCACCCCTGCCCTGTCCATCTTCTGCTGGTAAGGCTCCACCCGTTCATAGATGTATGCCGCCGTCTGCCTTAATTTTTCAAGCTGGATCTTCTCGATCTCCGCTCTGGGCAGCGTCTCTTCTTTTGCCCAAATCATCTGTTTACATCCTCCTTTAAAACCGCCCCCGCGGAAAAGCTGCGCGGGGCAGCCCTCCGGCGGAACCGGTATTTTTCTGTGCTGGCCGGAAGGTACACGGCCGATGGAAATTATTATATCATATTACTGCGGCAAATTAAAGCATTAAATTTTCAAACTGAGCATTACAAAATTTATGTATTACTGTTCACACCCTTTGGGTGCTCCAGTAACAGTATCCAGTCTATTTTAAGTCGCCTTCGGCGAGAGGCTGGATATTATGGCAAATATTACTTTATTGGCCGGACGCCGTGCAGCAGGGTGCACGACACCGTGTGAACAGTAACATTTATGTGCCACATGTGGTCAGCGCAGGATTTCCGATATTCCGCAGAGTGGCAGCCAGCGCCTGAGTAAACAAAAAAGCCAGATAAAAGAACCGACATTTCAGTTGGTGCTCTTATCTGGCTCTTCATTTCTATCGAATGATTTGCCCTTCGCACAAATGTAATTATACGCTGCTTCTATTTCTTATGCCAATATCGTCTCTTTCCCTTCAATGATCGCTTTTACCTCTTCCATACTTTTATCTGCTGCAAATGCAATCTGTTCTAAGGGAAAGCCCTTCTCAAACATACTTTTTATAATCTTAGCTTCACCTCTTGCTTCACCTCTTGCTTCGCCTCTTGCTTCGCCTTTTTCAAAAATGCCCTGACTTAAATTGCACAATTCTGACACCTCGCTTTCCAGTTCTTTTGTCATCTTTATGTGAAAATCTTCCTGCAAAATCTTCTTTTTTTCTTCCGGTTCTTTTTCAGGTGAAAGCAGAATATCCAATAATTTTAATAAACCGGAATATTTACCATCCCCGGAATGGCCAAGACAAATCATAATTGCTGTAAGCAGATCATAATTTTCTTTTTTCTCTGCCACATCCCCAACCAGATTTTCCTCCTGGATTGCATATCTGTTAATCGTATTTTTTCTATACTTTGGAGGGTTGGCACAAATCCAAATGGAATAGACCTTTTTAATTTTTTGATACTGAGTATCCGTAAATTCTACTCCATACTGTGAAGAAATCATCCGGCTGCAGTAATAAATTCCACGCTTAATAATCGGATATCCAGGATAAAAATCGTTTTGTGCTTCTACGTTAATAATCAAGCTTACGATTTCTCCTGAGCGTGGGGCAATTCCATAAAAACGGATGTCATAAGTAATGGTTCCTTCTTTTATCGTACTATCCTCGGTATTGGCGCCTTTGACCTGTTCGCCGCTGCTTTCAGCTTCTTCATCTGGATTTACCGCAGCTTTGGCAATCTGCGGGTCGCCCTCAATATATTTTTCCGCAATCACATCCACATCGAAATCCCTGTATTCCTCCAGACAACTCTTCATAATCCATGCGAGGATAACTTTATTCGCAAGCAGTCGTTTACATGCTGCGTCATAGGCAGCTTTATCTCTGGCAGCGGCAATATTTTTTGCAAGTGTATTCTCAACTATCATCTATCGTATCTTATCCTCCCATCTGCCTGTTCTCAATTTCTATCTTATCACAAATCCTGCTGATAATCCATATATGCTTCATATTTTCCAGGGTTTTATCAATTACAGCGTTACAGCCATTTAAAGTTCTATTTTTCACTTGACTTTCTCCTGTTTCCATGATAATCTAAGCGTACTAATACAGATAATACACTATACCCTGTACGCATTCGTGGATTTTCCTTCGCTGCCATACAGTTTTCTTACAGCAGCCCCATGAGTGTCCCAACCCAAAGGAGGTGCCCTATTGATCACGATTGATTATCAAAACCGTGCTCCCATCTACGAGCAGATTGTAGAGAAGTTCCAGATGCTGATCGTCAAAGGCGTCCTGGAGCCGGGCAGCCGGATGCCCTCGGTCCGCTCCCTGGCTGTGGAACTGTCCATCAATCCCAACACCATCCAGAAAGCCTTCGCCGTCCTGGAGCAGGAGGGATATATCTTTTCCGTCAAGGGCCGGGGCAATTTTGTATCCGAAAGCGCATCCCTGTTCGAGAAAAAGAAGGAGTCCTGTTTAGAAGAGCTCAGACGTCTTCTGTTTCGCGCAAAAGAACTGGGAATCCTGGAGTCCGACTGCACGGCAGTATTCGCCCAGGTATACAGATAAAGGAGGTGCCTTATGATTGAATTGAAACACGTCAGTAAATCCTTTCAGGATACGCCTGCCCTGGCCCAGGTTACGGCCCAGATCCAGGACGGCCTGATCTTCGGCCTTGTGGGCAGCAACGGCGCGGGCAAGAGCACGCTGCTTCGGCTGGTCAGCGGCATTTTAAAACCCGAGGAGGGGGAGATCACGCTGGATACCATCCCTGTGTTCGAGCATTCAGAGGCAAAGAGGCAGATCTGCTTTTTGTCCGACACAGTCACCTATTTTCCCAATGCCACACCGGAATCCATGGGAAGCTTCTACCAGCTTGCCTATCCGGCATTTGACATGGAGAATTACAAAAGCCTTCTGCAGAAGTTCAATATCCAGCCAGAGAAGAAGCTCCAGAACTTTTCCAAGGGACAGAAAAAACAAGTCTCTCTCCTGCTGGGGTTTTGTGCAAACACCCGGTATCTGCTCTGCGACGAGACCTTTGACGGGCTGGACCCTGTCGTACGCCAGGCCATCAAGAGCCTGTTCGCGGCGGAGCTGTTAAAGCGGGAATTTACCCCTGTCATCGCGTCCCATAGTTTAAGAGAGCTGGAGGACATCTGCGACACCATCGGACTGCTCCACCAGGGGAGCCTGCTCTTTGCTAAGGATCTGGACTCTATGAAATGCAGCCTCTGCAAGATGCAGTGCGTCATACCGGACCATGCGAAGGAGGAACAGCTTCTCTCCGAGCTTTCCGTCCTCCAATACGAAAAAAGCGGGTCCCTTTTGACGGTTACTGCCCGGGGCTCCAGGGCGGAGGTATTAAAGCTCGCCCAGGAAAAGGAGCCGATCTTTGCGGAAGTACTGCCATTGTCACTGGAAGAAATCTTTATCAGCGAAACGGAGGTCGCAGGCTATGACATCAAAAATCTCATACAGTAAATTTATAAAAGAAGATATCCGCCGCCGCGGCTGGCTTCTGGTCCTCTCCGCAGTGCTCCTGTTCCTGTGCGTTACGGTCACCACCCTGCTGATGCTGGAAGCCTCCTTTGCCAATATTTCACAGGACGAACTGGCGGAGCAATGGAACATCTACCGCACCGTTTTTCCCGGGCTGCTGAACGGAAGCTATAATCTGCTGCTCTTTGCAGCGCTCCTGCTGCTGGGCGGATTGTGCGCGGTAACCGGGTTTTCCTACCTGCATTCCAGGGAACAGACTGATTTTTACCACAGCCTTCCCCTGTCCAGGCGGCAGTTGTTCTTCATCTCCTACCTGGGCGGGCTTCTGGTCTTTCTGGTTCCCTATCTGGCGGCCTCATTGCTGGCCGTCCTGGCAGGCTTTGCGCACGGGTTCTTTACGCTGCCTGTGCTGGGCCGATGCTTTCTCTCCGTACTGGGGGGCATCCTGGCTTTCCTCATGGTCTACCACCTGATGATTCTGGCCATGATGCTGACCGGAAAGGTTGTGACAGGCATCCTGGCAGCCGTGTCCCTGTTTTTTTACGGATCCATCATCGGTGTCCTGGCGGCTGGCCTTCCGACCTACTTTTTCTCGACTTACTATACGGGAAAGGGACAGTTCTTGGAGAAGCTTTATGATTTCCTGTCTCCCTGGCCCCTGTTCGGACAGATTCTGGGAAATACGGCCAACTACAATGTAGCGGATGACAGATATAGATATATTTCATCATTATCATACTACCTGCGCCGCCTGGCCCGGCCGGCCAACCCCTATAGCCTTGCCGCCACATTGGCTGCTGCTGCGGTGTTTCTGGCGGTACTTTTGCTTCTGGCCCTTCTTCTGTATCAGAAACGGCCCTCTGAAGCGGCAGGAAATGCACTGTCATTTCCCATCACCGCTCCGTTTATCAAGGTACTGATCTCTGTGCCCACTGCGCTTTGTATCGGGATTCTGGTGGGCTCCATGTACTCCGGCGGCACGAAATGGATCATTCTGATGAGTATCCTGGCGGTGATCCTGCTCTGCGGCCTGATCGAATTTATTTATCACATGGATGTACGCAGGCTGTTTGCGGGAAAATACTCCTCCCTCGCCTCCCTTCTGGGAGTGGCGGGAATCCTGTGCGTCCTGCAGTTTGACGTATTCGGCTATGACACCTGGCTTCCCGAAGAGGACAGCCTGGAAAGCATGTCCCTTGACATCAGCCAGATGTACGGCTATTTTTCTTATCCGGACACCGTTTCCCGCAGTACGGATCATCCCCAGTATCCGGATCTGCTGAACGGTGAAATATGCCAGATACAGGAGTTTGCCCCCATCTATGAGCTTGCCAGGTCAGGAGTTGAAAATGCCGGAAAGGGAGCCGACAAAATGGCCGGCCAGGAATTGGAGTCCCTGGATAGTTCGATCAATGCCGGCACCAGAGAAACCGAAATGGCCAGCCGGGAATCAGAGCCCCTGGACGAACAGGTCTATATCACGGTCCGCTATAATAAAAAATCAGGATCATCGGTTTACCGCAATTATAGAGTCAGCGCAGGAGAAGTCCTGGATACACTGGACATTCTCTGCCAGGAGGAAAGCTACCGGAAAATACTGTTTCCTGTCTTTTATGCGGACTATGAAGACATCAGCGCGGTCCGGCTTACGGACATTTACTGGGAGCCGAAAATACTGGATCTGACAGAGAAAGAGCAGGATGCGCTTCTCGACGCTTATAAGCAGGATGTTCTGAACGTGGATATCCGGGATCTGCAGCTAGAACAGCCGATCGGGGAATTGTCCATCGACATCCCGGAAGGGATGCAGTTTGTCGGACAAATGGCATATGATTCCAAATACAATTTCACCCTGGGCGGTTTTTATCTGTATGAAGGCTACGAAAACAGCCTGGCGCTGCTGGAAACATACGGATATACCCTGCGCCGGGAGATAGACCCTGAGGACGTGGAACAGGTCAAACTGGCAGAAACCATTTACACGGAGGAGGCTCCTGCAGAGGGAAAATTCTCCGTTCCCGACACCAGTGAGCGGATCGTCACGGACTCGGATGAGATCGCCGCGGTCCTGTCGCAGGTACAATACACGACCAGCAGGCTTCTGATCAGTACACATGCATACGGAACGTCCGCAGAAATCCTGCTGACCGGAAACAAAGAACCCACATACTATACCTTAACGGACGAAGTCCGCCCGTCCCAACGGGACATGAATTAAGGGGTGCCCTTGGGTATACCTTAACGGACGAAGTCCGCCCGTAGAACAGCAGGCGGCAGCCGTACCTCGAACCATCCGGTACGGCTGCCGCCTGTCTGGCATCCGATTCATTTCTAAACAAGCAAACCCCTGATTTTTTATGCTGCGCTCCGGGTAGCGAGTCCCTCCTAATAATACTTCACGGTGACCGTCTTCCCCATCTTTTCCACCACGGACTTTAACTGCTCCACCAGATTCATCCTGAGACTTAAGTCAAAGGTCAGGTCCGATTCCTGATGGGCTTCGTTGATGGCGGTTCCAACAAACAGGTTCAGCTCCGTACATTCCTCGATGAGCATTTTCGCCAGCTTGGAAGCCCCGTTTTCGGCGTCCAGCTCGTCGAAAAATTCCACGTCAAATTCATCGTTTTCATACTGCCTGAGAAGCTTTAGAGACCGCCCCATGGTGAGCACGCCTTCCGTCACCAGGTCCAGCCCCTCGATGGAGGACATGGGCGGGACATCCGGGTTGTTTCGGTCTACCTTTGTAATGATCTCCCTGTGCAGGATACGGGAGGCGATATTGGAGCTGGTGCCGCCGGACACCACCTTTTTTCCTTCCATGTGCATGAAATCATACATCAGCTTTTCGTCATCCTCCTTGCTCTTCGGAGGCCCGGTGAACAGGTTCACCACCTTGCGTTCAATGACCCTGGCCACTGCCACCGTGGTATCATCCCCCGGCTTCTGAATGTACAGATCGTCGCATGCCTGGCTGAGCATGGCCGCCAAACGGGAAGCGGACAGGGTTTCCTTCGTACATTTCAGGGTATACTCGGACATATTTTCCCAGGTCCAGCCCTGCAGGTCCAGAATCTCCCCGGCCCCGGCATAGATGACGCCGTCGCTCATCAATACGAAGCAGTCATTCTTCTCCACCTTGAAACGGTATTCGTGTATTTTTTTCCCCTCAATCTCCCGTATTTCATAAGGGTACTTCACGATTTTTTTATTCCGGATAAACACACAGTCCGGGTTGTCGTATTCCACCAGGTAGGCGTCGCCGTTGTGGAAAATCTGCAGAATGCTGAAGGTCGCGTATGCCACCTTCCGCTCCTGGCAGATGGGGAGCGTCCTGGCAATGGTCTCCACGCAGGATTCAATGGCCGCCCCTTCGTGCAGCATGGTGGCCAGAATCTTGGAGGTCAGGGTGGAAAGGATGTTGGCCTTGACCCCGCTCCCCATGCCGTCCGCCAGGATCAGGATATCCGAATCCCGGGTCTTTACGATCTCCACCTTATCTCCGCACAGCTCTTCTCCGTGTTTGTTCAGGCTTTTCCAAGCCACGTCAATACTTACGCTCATATTCATCAGGCATCCTCCTCATTGAGAATGGAATCCCGCAGTTTGGTCAGTGTCACCTTGGTCTCGGCGGTGGTCTCTCCCAACAGTCCTGCAATCTCCTGGGCTACCATCATCTGCTTGTCAATGACCTTCTGGGCCATCTCCATGGTCTCAACCTTGAGATTGTAATGCTGTTCCTTCATCTTCTCTTCCCGGGTCACATCCTGGAACGTCACCAGGACGGATTCCAGATTTTCGATGTAGACAATGGTCTCCTCCACCGTCATCCGGCCATGCTCAAGCTGGATCTTCTTATGGAATACGGTTTCCTTTGTCCGCAGTGTCTCCTCAATATCCCCGGCGTCCATAAATTCAAATATGTAACGCTGCAGCGCTTCCTCCTTGCCCACGCCCAGCAATTCCTGCCCCTTCTTGTTGCATTCCCGAATCCGCAGTTCGCTGTCTACAATGAAGATCATGTTGGGGGTCACATCCATGACCACGTTAGACATGGACTCGGCCTGCATCAGCGCGTAGGGCATACACATGGAAAGCTCCGCCTTGTTCTGGAATACGGCCACCGCCTTTTCCCGGCAGGTGGAATACCCGCAGGCGCCGCAGTTTAACTCGTCCTCCCTGGTATATTTTCCCACGGACCGCAGGATTTCCTGAATCTCCTCTTCAGTCGGAACGGCTTCCTTTATGCTGCGGTCTTCAAATGTCTTTGAGAGCTCTTCCGAACTCATATCCGGCAGGTCATGGGCCGCCTTGCGGGAAACCTCCCGTTCAATCTTGATCTTTGCCTTCACATAAGACATATTCCATCTTGCGGAAGCCGGGCCTTTGGTGCATCCGCCCTCGCACACGTTGGCCTCAATGAAGCAGTGGTCCAGTTCGCCCCGTTTCAGGCATTCCAGCATTTCCATGCAGTTGGCCAGGCCATCCACAAATACCTTGTGGTAGGAGTCCATCTCCTCCTCCGCGATCACGGACTGGACTACGCCGCCGCTGATGGGGTACATCCGGTTGATCTCCGGATCCGGGTTGCCCATGGGGGCGTCCTCGCAGTCAAAGATCCGGATCTTCGACTCATCCAGCCAGATTGCCAGCTCCTCAAAGGTCAGTATGGCATCGATGGCTCCTGCCACCCGCTCGTCCCCGATGGCCTCCTGCTTTTTCGCGATGCAGGGGCCCAAAAATACGACCTTCACATCGTCCCCGTACAATTTCTTGATATACCGTCCGTGGGCCACCATGGGGGAAACCACCGGGGCCATCAGAGGTGCGCACTCCGGATAATATTTTTCAATCAGGTCATTGACGCTGGGACAGCAGGTAGTGATGATGTTGGGCATCTTGTTTTCCCGGATGATCCGCTGGTATTCCCGGGTCACCATGGCCGCCCCCTCCGCCGTCTCCCTTACTTCTGCAAAGCCCAGTTTGAGCAGCGCATCCACCACCTGCCCCGGCCGGTCAAAATCCAGCACGCCGATATAGGACGGGGCGATGGAGATAACGGTACGAAGCCCCTGCCGCAGAAAGCCCTTTACCCGCTCCATGTCGCTGGCAAAGGTCTTGGCATTCTGGGGGCAGATCTCCATGCATTTCCCGCAGTTGATGCAGTGGTCCGTCAGGATACGGGCCTGCTCCTGTTGGACCGTGATCGCCTTCACCTGGCAGTGGCGCACACATTTGTAACAGTGGCGGCACTTCGCATCCTTAAAATCAATTACCTTCATGTACTCTTCCTCCTTGTATTTTGTTTGCTCCTTTTCTATTTTTAGCCATCGCTCTTTGGCTGTTTATCATTGGTAAGATCCCCATTCCCGCTGACCGGTATCACGTCCCCCAGAAATGTGGGCCTGGGCTTTAGGATCGTATAGCCGAAATCCTTCACTCTGGCAAGCATTTCCCGCAGCTTCCGGTATCGGTCCCTGGGGTAGACTGCCTGGTCGCAGGCAACCCCCGCCGCCTCCATGGAAAATGCCCGTGCGTCATAAACGGCACGGTACAGGTGATACTTCTGCGTCACGACGATCACACGCTCTGTCTGAAAGATCTCCTTCGCCCGGTACATGCTCTCATAGGTGGAAAATCCGGCGTGATCCATGAAGATATCCTCCGACGGGACGCCCTGCTCCACCGCGTAGTTCTTCATGGTATTGACCTCGTCGTAGTCCTCCCGGCTGTGGTCCCCGCTCATGATGATCTTCTTCGCCAGTCCCCGCCTGTAGATCTCGATCCCATAGTCCACCCGTTCTTTCAGCATGGGGCTCATCTCGCCGTCGGCTTTCACCTTCGCCCCAAGAACCAGCACCGCATCCGCTTTTTCTTCCCGGTTCTCTTCCAGACGTTCCTGCAGTTTTTCAATGGTTGTGATTTTTTTCCCGGCGGAATGCTTTACATAAACATTCACCGTGCACAGGGAAAACAGTCCCAATATGACCAGGCCGCCGGATACCGCCGAGATCCGCAGAAGCCACTTCCGGCAGCAGTCTTTGTTTCCTTTACGAATCATGTTTTTATCACTCCGAAATCGAATCTTGTTCCGTAAGTCTCTAAAGGTAAGTATACTATAAAACAGCCGAAAAGTCATTTGAAAAATCTAAAAAGACAGACCTGCCGGATTGCTCTTCTCCCGCAGGTCTGCTTTCTTAAAACAGGATTTAGTTGATACTTCTCTTCACATAGCTGGTATGCAGCACATGATGAGCTTTCTCGCTTCCCGGCTCGCCTAAGTATTCCTCGTACAGCTTCTTGATGGACGGATTGTCGTGGGACTTCCGAAGGGGCTTCGCCGCATCGTTGTCATACAGGACCTTCGCCCGGATGGCACGCACGTCTTCGAAGTTACGCACGTCCGCATGTACCTGGGGCTGGCCGCCGCCGTTTACACATCCGCCCGGACAGCACATGATCTCGATAAAGTGATAATCTGCCTCCCCTGCGCGGACTTTTTCCAGGATCTGCTTCGCGTTGGACAGTCCGGATGCCACCGCCACCTTCACGTCCATGTCCGCCACATGGTAGGTCGCTTCCTTGATCCCGTCCGTTCCGCGCACTTCCTGAAATTCCACGTCTGCCAGTTCTTCCCCGGTCAGCGTCTCCACTGCCGTCCGAAGGGCCGCTTCCATTACGCCGCCGGTGGCGCCGAAGATCACGCCTGCTCCGGTGGACTCGCCCAGCGGATCGTCAAAGCCTTCCTCCGGGAGACTTCTAAAATCAATGCCCACCTTGCGGATCAGCCTTGCCAGCTCCCGGGTGGTGATGGAGATATCCACATCCGGCACGCCTGCCGCGTCCTGGTCGTCTCTGCCCACCTCGAATTTTTTCGCCGTACAGGGCATCACGCTGACGCAGACAATATCCTTCGGGTCAAGCCCCATCTTTTCAGCATAATAAGTCTTAGTCACCGCTCCGAACATCTGCTGGGGCGACTTACAGCTTGAAAGATGATCCAGAAGATCCGGGAAATAGTGCTCGCAGTACTTCACCCATCCCGGGGAACAGGAGGTCATCATCGGCAGCACGCCGCCGTTTTGCACCCGCTTGATAAATTCATGGGCTTCTTCCATGATGGTCAGGTCTGCGCTGTAATCGGTATCGAATACCTTGTCAAATCCGATCCTTCTGAGGGCCGCGGCCATCTTTCCTTCCACGTCCGTTCCCATGGGATAGCCAAATTCCTCGCCCAATGCCGCGCGTACGGAGGGAGCGGGCTGAACCACCACATGCTTTGCGGGGTCTTCCACCGCTGCCAGGACCTCGTCCACGAAGTCCTTCTCATACAGCGCCCCGGTAGGACAGGCCGCGATACACTGACCGCAGGATACACAGCTTGTCTCTCCCAGCCCCATATCGAACGGAGATCCGATAAAGGTGGCGAATCCCCGCTGGTTCGGTCCGATGACACCCACTGCCTGGGATTTTTCGCAGACTGCGGAGCATCTCCGGCAGAGGATGCATTTGTTGTTGTCCCGTACCATATGGGCCGCGCTGGTATCCAGCTCATAATGGTTGGCTTCCCCGGCAAAATACTGCTCGTCCGCAACGCCTAACTCCTGGCAGAGCGCCTGCAGCTCACAGTTTCCGCTTCTCACACAGGAGAGGCACTTCTTGTCATGGTCTGACAGGATCAGCTCTAAGGTACGCTTTCTCGCGGCGATCAGCTCCGGAGTATTGGTCCGCACCTCCATACCTTCATTGATCGGATGCACGCAGGCCGCCACTAAGTTTCTTGCGCCCTTTACTTCCACGATACACATACGGCATGCGCCGATCTCGTTGATCTCCTTGAGAAAACAAAGGGTAGGAATCTTGATTCCGGCAATATGTGCAGCCTCAAGAATCGTTGAACCTGCCGGTGCGCTTACATCAAGGCCATTGATCTTTAAATTCACATTTTCCATTCTCTCACTCCTCCCTTACTCTTTGTAGATCGCGCCGAAGCGGCATTTTTCAATACAAGCGCCGCACTTCAAGCACTTCTCGGAATTGATCATATGCGGCTCTTTTACGCTGCCCACGATGGCCCCTGCGGGACAAACTCTGGAACAAAGCGTACAGCCTTTACATTTATCTGCGTCAATCTTATACTGCAGCAGGTCTTTGCAGACGCCTGCAGGACATTTTTTATCCACAATATGGGCAATGTATTCATCCCGGAAATACCGCAGCGTGGAGATCACCGGATTGGGCGCGGTCTGCCCCAGCGCGCACAGGGAATTGGACTTTAAGTGGTAGCACAGCTCTTCCAGCTTGTCCAGATCCTCCATGGTAGCCTGTCCCTTGGTGATCTTCTCCAGGATCTCCAGCATCCGCCGCGTACCGATCCGGCAGGGGGTACATTTTCCGCAGGACTCGTCCACCGTAAATTCCAGGAAGAATTTGGCGATGTCCACCATACAGTTGTCCTCATCCATGACAATCAGCCCGCCCGAACCCATCATGGAACCGATGGCCAGCAGATTGTCATAGTCGATGGGCACGTCCAGGTGCTCGGCAGGGATGCATCCGCCGGAGGGGCCTCCGGTCTGCGCCGCCTTAAATTTCTTGCCGCCGGGCACGCCGCCGCCGATCTCTTCCACGATCTCCCGCAGCGTCGTCCCCATGGGGATCTCCACCAGCCCCGTGTTGTGGATCTTGCCGCCCAGGGCAAAGACCTTGGTTCCCTTGGACTTCTCGGTGCCCATGGAAGCGAACCACTCCGGGCCGTTGAGGATGATCTGAGGAATGTTGGCGTAGGTCTCCACATTGTTCAGGATGGTAGGCTTCTGGAACAAGCCTTTGAGCGCCGGGAACGGCGGACGCGGACGGGGCTCCCCGCGGTTTCCTTCGATAGACGTCATCAGCGCCGTCTCCTCCCCGCATACAAACGCGCCGGCACCGAGACGGAGCCCGATGTCAAATTTGAAGCCGGTTCCGAAAATGTCATCCCCCAGAAGACCCAGTTCCCTGGACTGGCTGATGGCAATCTCCAGACGCTGCACCGCAATCGGATACTCCGCGCGTACATAGATGTACCCCTGTGTCGCACCGATGGCGTAGCCGGCAATGGTCATGGCTTCCAGAACCGCATGGGGATCGCCTTCCAAAACGGAACGGTCCATGAACGCGCCCGGGTCGCCTTCGTCCGCGTTGCAGCAGACATACTTCTGATCCGCCTGGTTGGCAGCCGCGAACTTCCACTTCAGTCCTGTGGGGAATCCCGCGCCACCGCGTCCCCGCAGGCCGCTGTCCGTGATGAGCTGGATGACCTGCTCCGGGGTCATCTCGGTGAGCACCTTGCCCAGCGCTTCATAGCCGCCCACCCCTATGTATTCTTCGATATGCTCCGGACTGATCTCCCCGCAGTTGCGCAGAGCCACCCTGTGCTGCTTCTTATAGAAATTGGTCTCCTCCAGAGGCAGGATGTGTTCGGTCTTGGTGGTCTCCTCATACAAAAGCCGCTTCACCACATTGCCGTTTTTGAGATGCTCGGAAACGATCTCCGGGATATCCTCTTCCTTTACCATGGAATAAAAAGAGCCTTCCGGATGTACGATCATGATCGGCCCCAGGGCGCACAGGCCGAAGCATCCGGTCTTTACGATCTCTACATCCTCCTCCAGGCCGTTGGCCTTGATTTCCTGTTCCAGCTTTTCAATGATCCTCAGGCTTCCCGAAGAAGTACAGCCCGTACCTCCGCACACATGGACACGGTAACGGCAGGCATGCTTCTTCGCTTTTTCCCTGATCACACGTAATTCTTCAAGAGATTTCATATATGTCCTCCATTTTTCTCAAATTCTGCGGATATTCTGAAACAATGTTTTATTCATATTTTGCCAGGATATCGTCAATATCATCTACCGTAAGACGTCCATAAACCTCGTCGTTCACCATCATAACCGGTGCCAGTCCGCAGGCCCCCACACAGCGGCAGGCATCCAGGGAAAACTTCCCGTCCGGCGTACACTCCCCGCCGACGATGCCCAGCTTTTCCATCAGCGCATTGTAAATGTCCCCGGAACCCTTTACATAGCAGGCTGTCCCGAGACAGACTGAGATCCGGTACTTGCCCTTGGGACTTAAGCTGAACTGCGAATAGAATGTCACCACTCCGTAAATCTTCTCCAGCGGAATCCCGGTCCCGTCGGAGATCATCTTCTGCACTTCCATCGGAAGATAACCATAGATATCCTGCGCCTTCTGCAGGATCGGCATCAATGCCCCCGGTTCGTCTTTCAGCCCGGCGATCACTTCTAACAAAGCTTCTTCCTGTTCCTTTGTTCCTGAGAACGGAACCGTCTGTTTCTTTTCAGGCATTACTTTACCTCCATTTCTTAAATTAAGTCATTCTGTGGTACATTTTATCACAATATGTTATAATTATCTACAAAATAAATGAAACTTTTGCAAAATGTGACTGCGGCTTGTGAAAATTTTCCATTTTTTTTGAATTTACTGCAACAAAACCGTTGTTTTCGTACTCTGATATAATATAGCAGTGTAAAGTATCGTATGAAAAAATAAAGGAGGAGACACTTATGAAGATTATGAAAAGAAAATCCCACAACCTTCTGATCCTGTTTCTGATCACAGTCCTGGTCTTGTCGGGCTGCGGCGCAAAGGGCTATGACAGCGCGTCCGGAGAGAGAGAAGCTGCCCAGATCGTGGATGCGGAAGCGTCAATCCCGGAGGAGGGAGCAGGCGAAGGCAATTCCTCTTCCCCGGAGATATCCGGGCAGGATCTGTCTTCCCGGAAACTGATCAAAACCGTATCCCTCACCATGGAAACCAGAACCTTTGATACCCTGAAAAAGCAGCTTGAAGACTCCATCGCTTCCTTCGGAGGCTATGTCGAGCAGTCCAGCTATGACGCCCCGGGCGGCCAGAGCTACCGCTACTACTACCTCTGTGTACGCATCCCCTACGAACATCTGGATGACTTTGTAAACAAAGCAGGGAAGCTCGGCACGATTACAAACCAGTCGGAAAACGTACAGGATGTGACGCTGGACTATGTAGATAAGACCGCGTACAAAGATTCCCTGCGGACCGAATATGAGCGGGTGATGGAACTGCTGGAGCAGGCAAAAGACCTGGAGCAGATCCTTGCCCTGGAATCCAAGCTCTCAGATCTGCGCTATGAGATCAACAGCTACGAATCCCAGCTTCGAACCTATGACAACCAGATCGACTACAGCACCGTCAATATCAACATCCGGGAAGTGGAATATGAAAAAGAGACTTCCGACACCGTCGGCAGCAGGATCAAAGGCGGCTTCCGAAACAGCTTGTACGGAGTCCGGGACTTCTTTGTAAATTCCTTCGTCTTCCTGGTGTCCAACCTGCCTGTACTGGTATTGTTCGCGGCGGCGGCAGCCCTTGCAGTGCTGTTCCTGAAAAAGGGACGGAAAAGGTTCCGGAAAAAAGCTCTGAAAGACGAAAATGGCAGCCGGGAAGTGCCGGAAAAAAAGGAAACATCCGAAGAGTAAATAGTGTGAAAAAATGATGGAAACTGAAAATGTTAGAGTTTATTTCTGCCCCGGAAGCAGCGAAAAAATGGGGCATTTCAGAAAGACGGGTACAAAACCGTATACCGGGTGGGGCAAAATTCAGCCGCTTTTGGCTGATACCAAAGGACGCTGAAAAACCAGCAGATAAAAGAAAACGGAAGGAAAACAGAAAGTGAAAATATTTGTTGTTGAGGATGAAGCAGAGATTTGTAAAGAATTGTCCGTTCTGCTGCAGAAATATGGTTATGTTTATGAAAGCAGCACTGATTTCGCACATATTACAGACCATATTTTGAAAGCAGAAGCAGACCTTGTACTGCTGGATATAAACTTGCCATATCAGGACGGATATACTATATGCCGTGAGATTCGGAAACAGTCGGATATTCCCATTATCGTTCTGACAAGCAGAAATACAGACTTTGACGAGTTGATGAGCTTGAATATCGGTGCAGACGATTTTATATCAAAGCCTTATAATGCACAGGTATTGATAGCACGTATTCAAACAATATTAAAAAGGACTTATGAAGCACAGGTTCATTCTGTCCTGACTCATAAAGGGCTGACAGTCAATCTGCTGAAAGCTGCTGCTGTTTATGGGGATAAAGAGGTAGATTTAACAAAAAATGAACTTGGCATACTGCGTTTGCTGATTGTAAACAAAGGCAATGTGATACCGCGGGACTCGATCATAGATGAATTATGGCAGAGCGACGAATTTATAGACGAAAACACGCTCAATGTGAACATTGTTCGATTGCGTAAAAAGTTATCGGAGATTGGTGCGTCCGATTATCTGGAAACAAAACGTGGATTGGGGTACAGAGTATGAAACTGACCGATTATATCACTGACCGTTTTTTCTCTGTTATACTGTTTTTGGCAGCCGTTATGTTTTCGACGGGGCTTCTTTGGCTAATGGGGCTGCGCTATGAATTTATTATTTATATCGAAATCATATTTGGGGGTTCTTTTCTTGCGGCGCTGCTATGGGATTACACAAGAAAAAAGAAATATTACTGCGGGTTTATGGCTTTATTTGACGGACTTGACGACAAGACTTTATTGGCAGAGCTTGCAGAAAAGCCGGGATTTCTTGACGGGAAATTGCTATACCAGATTCTGCACCTGTCTCATAAGTACATGAATGATAAGCTGGCAGAAGCACAAGCCATGAATCAAGAGTACCGGGAATATATTGAAATGTGGGTACACGAAATAAAAACGCCGATAACCTCTGCCCATTTAATCATTGAGAATAACAAGAATATTTCTACAATCCGCATAGATGATGAATTGAATAAAATAGACCATTTTGTAGAACAAGCCCTTTTCTATGCGAGAAGCACAACATTGGAAAAGGATTTTAAGATAGAAAAGACAACCTTGAAAACACTGGTACAGGAAGCGTTGAAAAGCGATTCCAAACAGATTATCGAAGCCCGCGGCAAACCTGTATTTGTCAATTTAGATATTCCGGTATTTGCCGATCGGAAATGGTGTGTATTTATTATAGGGCAGATCATAGCTAATTCTGTTAAATATGCAAAAGAAAATCTGATTCTCACTTTTGAGGGGATTTCTTTTGATAACGGGTGCAGCCTTTCTATCTCCGATAATGGAATCGGTATAACCGAAGCAGATATTCCAAGGATTTTTGATAAGGGGTTTACCGGGGAAAACGGGCGTAAATTTGGAAAGTCAACAGGCATTGGGTTATATTTATGCCGGAAATTGTGCCGTAAGATGAATATGGAAATATCTGCAGCAAGCAGCTCTGAAAATGGGACAACCGTGAAGATCACGTTTCCCAAAGAAAATCTTTATGCATGACAATAGAAGACTCGCGAAGCGTGGATTCCAGTGTTTGACATAGGAATATCCTGCAAAGCGGGATTGTATGAGCAGGCATGAAAAATGCCTGCTTCTTTTCTCCCCGAAACCTTACATTTTGGTAATGTAAATGTAATCTTATTTAATGGCGCATTTGAATCTCGGAATGTACAATATCAAAAAAAGGAAAACGAAAGGAGCAACATTATGAACACCCCGATTTTAGAGGTTTCTGATATTCAAAAATATTATGGAAACAAAGGAAACATTACCAAAGCTGTTAATCGTATTTCCCTGTCTGTCCGCAAAGGGGAATTTGTCGGTATTATGGGTGCGTCCGGCTCTGGTAAGACAACATTGCTTAACTGCATTTCTACAATCGACACAGTAACCAGCGGGAAAATATTAGTGGAGGGAAAAGACATTACTGCTTTACGCGGAAAGCAGTTGTCGGCTTTTCGGCGCGAAAAGCTGGGCTTTATCTTTCAGGACTTTAATCTGCTAGATACATTGACTGCGTATGAGAATATATCCCTTGCCCTGTCCATTTCCGGCATAAAAGCAAAAGAAATTGATAAAAGGGTACGGGAAATTGCAGGAGCATTGAATATCACGGAAGTCTTGGAAAAATACCCCTATCAAATGTCCGGCGGACAGCAGCAGCGCGTAGCCGCCGCCCGTGCAATGGTAACAAATCCGGCTCTTGTTCTGGCGGATGAACCTACAGGCGCACTGGACTCCCGTTCTTCCCATATGCTTTTGGATATGCTGGAAGAATTGAACCAAAACCTTTCTGCAACAATCCTCATGGTAACCCACGATTCTTTCACAGCCAGTTATTGCCGCCGTATTCTTTTTATTAAGGACGGGAAAATTTTCAGCGAAATTCACCGCGGGGCAAAATCACGGAAAGAATTTTTTGAAGAAATCATGGAGGTGGTTTCTGTATTGGGAGGTGAAACCAATGACAAGCGTTAACTCTGTAAATACGGGTAAATTGATTATTCGCAATGTGCGTAAAAATATACAGGACTATATGATTTACTTCTTGACGCTTACGGTTTCGGTCAGTATGTTTTACGCTTTCAATTCCATTCAGAGCCAGCCGGCATTCCATGATCTTGACGCGACAAAGCAATTACTTTCTGACCAATTAGGGATATTGCTTTCTGCATTATCTGTTGTAGTGGCTGTTGTGCTTGCGTTTCTTATCCTGTATGCAAATCAGTTCCTCTTAAAACGCAGGAAAAAGGAATTAGGGATTTATACATTGTTAGGAATGGAAAAAGGGAAAATATCAAGGATTTTTGCCGGAGAAACCTTATGCGTGGGTATTCTGTCGCTTGTGTTTGGGCTTATATCAGGGCTGCTTTTGTCACAGGGACTTTCCATATTTTCTTTACGCCTGTTTGCAATAGATATGAGTAAGTTTCAGATTGTTTTTTCCATAAGTGCGCTGAAAAAGACAATCGGCTGTTTTGTATTGATTTTTCTGATTGTCATGATTTTTAATGTGCGCACGGTTTCTTCGGTCAAGTTGATTGACCTGTTGACCGCCGGCAGGAAGAATGAAATCATTGCGCTGAGGAACAAAGCCGCCGGGATTTCTTTAGCCGCGCTTTCTATCCTGTGTATTGTTTCTTCCGGCGTGATTATTCAGCGCTACGGTATACTTCCCAGCCGTGAAAACTCGTGGTTTCAGATTGCAGCAGTTTTGTTAGCTGCAGGGACGGCGCTTTTCTTCTTTTCTGTATCTGCAGTATTGCTTACAGCGGTACAGGCAAATAGAAAAATTTATCTGAAAGGGCTGAATGCCTTTTTAAGCCGGCAGATCGGAAGCAAGGTGCAGACGGATTTTATGACTATGAGCGTAGTATGCGTTTTGCTTACCATATCCATTTGCGGTATATCCGTGGGGATCAGTTCTGCTTTAACCATGAATGAAACGTCCAAGGCTGCGCTTCCTTATGATCTGAATGTTGTAGCGGATATGGATATAGCGGGAGAAACAGACATTGCGGCATATCTGAAATCAAGGGACGTGGATCTGGGGAACTATGCAGACAGCATAGCACAGATCAGCCTTTATGAAGCAGAAATAACCTATGGAGATTTGTTTGAGGGACAGGACTTAAACTTATGGCACATTGACAGCGCTATTCCCGAAGTGGGCGTCAGTGTCGTTCCCATTTCAGACTTTAACCGTGCATTAGCGGTGCAGGGGAAAGCGCCCATAAATCTTGCTGAGCATGAATTTCTTTTGAACTGTAATTACAAAGGTACTTTGCAATATATGGAATCGTTTTTGCAGTCCTGTACGGAAATAGACTTGAATGGGACGACTTTACAGCCGGGCAGGAAGAAGCCGCTGGGTGAAACTGTTTTAATGACTTCAGTAGGAAATAACGACAGGGGGACTTTGATTGTTCCCGATCGTATCGCTGCGTCTTTAGCAAAAGACATGAATATTTTGTTAGTGCAGTATAAACCTGGCACAAATACGGATGAAATATTGCAGAAAATGATACCGATCGGGCTGGAATGGAAAACAGAGGGGTATCGGTATACTGAAAAAGTCATGTTGAGCAGTATGTACTACGGTTCCTGCGCGCTGCTGGTATTCTTATGCTGCTATATCGGGCTGGTGTTTCTGCTGATATGCGCCGCGCTGCTGTCCCTAAAACAGTTGACGGAAACCGCAGATAATATTTACCGATACGGGTTATTACAAAAGCTGGGAACAGACAGCAGGCTGCTTTTCGGAGCTTTATTCAGGCAGACGGCAATATTTTTTGTTGTACCGCTTTTACCTGCAGGAATTTTTTCGGCATTTGGAATCGGAAAAATCACAGCGATTGCAGAAGAATTTCTAAATATGCACATATCTGCAAATATCGGCGTTACTGTTTTGATGTTCTTGATTGTGTACGGTGGATATTTCATTGCCACTTACCTGTCATGTAAACATATGGTTATGGAAAAACAAATTTTTTTCTGCAATTAGAAACAGGACTGCCTGAAAGCACTCCGGTTTTTCACTGCCCCGGCTATGGCATATCCCCCCAGCATCAGAAGGTTTGCAATCACCACGCTGGCGCCGGCAGGCGCGGCAAAAAAGTAGGACACGGTGATCCCAATGCAAAAGCAGACCACCGACACAACGGCGGAACTGACCGTCACGGAGCAAAACGTTGTGCACACCCGCATGGAGGTCAGGGCCGGGAAGATGATCAGGCTGGAGATCAGCAAGGTTCCCATCATCCGCATGCCCAGCACGATGGTCACCGCAGTCAGCACCGCGATCAGGGTATTGTACAGCCCCGCCCTGACTCCGGTGGCCTGGGCAAAGGTCTCATCAAAGGTGACGGCAAAGATCTTGTGATAGAAGAATACATACAGGATGAGGACGGCCAGGGAGAGCAGCACGCTCATTTTCACATCCTGGCTGCTCATGGCCAGGATACTTCCAAACATATAGTTATACACGTCCGTATTCATTCCGGTAGTCATGGAGATGACCATGATTCCCACGGCCAGCGCACTGGTGGAAATCAGGGCGATGGCCGCATCCCCTTTGATCTTACTGTTTGCGCTGACCCGCAGAAGCAATACCGCCGCCGTGACCACCACCGGGATGGCCACCGTCAGCGGCGCGGCATTCAGCGCGGCGGCAACTGCCAGAGCGCCGAACCCCACATGGGAAAGCCCGTCCCCGATCATGGAATACCGTTTGAGCACCAGGCTGACCCCAAGCAGCGCGCTGCACAAAGACACCAGGATTCCCACCACAAAGGCCCGTACCATAAATGGATAGGAAAGCATTTCAAACACCGTATCAATCAAAACCTGTACCTCTCTTTTCAGAAGTTTCTGTATACGCAGGCATCCCGCCGCCTGCTATTTCTGTATTTCCCGCAGGCTCCTGACTCCCTCCGGCCATTTCTCCGGGCGCTTTCGTACGCTCCAGAAACATCCGGCCCACCAGGCTTTCCCTGTACTCTTCCGCTTTTCCGTAAAAAAGCGCGGTTTCCTGCAGATGGAGGATGTGGGAGGCGTCCCGCACGGCGCTCTCGATGTCATGGGATACCATCACCACCGCGATCCCGGACCTTTGGTTTACTTCCTTGATGAGCTGGTAAAACTCTGCTGTCACAAGGGGATCCAGCCCCGTCACCGGCTCGTCCAGAAGCAGCATCTTTTTCGTCGCGCAAAGCGCCCGGGCTAAGAGAACCCGCTGCTTCTGCCCTCCGGACAGATCCCTGAAACAGCTCCGTCTCAGCCCTTCGATCCCCAGAAGCCCCATCATGGCCTTTGCCTGTTCCCTGTCCCTTGAGGTGTAAAAAGGCTTCATCCCCCGGCTGTTCAGACGCCCCGAGAGAACCACCTCCTGGACGCTGGCCGGAAAATCCTTCTGAACGTCCGTCTGCTGGGGCAGATAACCGATCTCCTTTTGCTTTAACCCGTCCCCCAGCACGATCCGCCCCTTCAAGGGGGCTTTCAGTCCGAGAAGGCTTTTCACCAGGGTACTCTTGCCGGAACCGTTTTCTCCCACAATACAGAGGTAATCTCCGGGATGGATCTGAAACGACAGATCCCGGACCACTACCTGTCCCTCATATGCGATTGTAAGCTCCTCACACTGTACCAGTGCCATAATCCGTCCATCCTCCCTGACCCGATTCTCTCTTTATTTTCCCTCACCGGCGCTTCTCTTGTCAATTTCTCTTGTCATTGTCCCAGCGCCGCCTGCAGGGTTTCCGCATTTTTCCGCATCATGGAGAGATAACTCTCCCCGGCTTCAAACTGCTCTGCAGTCAGGTTGTGGCAGCTATAGAGCACCCGGACCTCTGCCCCGGAAGCCTCGGCCACCGCTTGGGCGATCTGTTCAGAGCTCAGCTCCATTTTCAGGATCACGGGGATCTGCTCCTCCCTTGCCTTTCGGATCAGAAACGCCATCATCGCCGCGCTTGGCTCCGTATCCGATGCGCACCCGGGAAATGCCGCGTAATATTGCAGACCGTACTCCTGTGCAAGATAGCGGAAGGGAAACCGGTCTCCGAACAGCAGCAGATCCTGTCCCCTGGCCGCAGCCTTTTGTGTGATTTCCCGGAACTGGCGATCCAGCGCTGTAAGCTCTTCCAGATAGGCGTCCAGATTGGCCTTATATTCTTCTTGGCCATCCGGATCCAACGCAGAAAGCTCCTCTGTGATCCGCTTCGTGATCTCCATGGCATTTTTCGGGGAGGTCCAGACATGCTCGTCGTTTTCCTCCTCTTCTTCCTCTGACCCCGGGCATAGCTGCCCCTTATGCCGCATCCCTTCCACATGCTCTTCCTTTAGAAGCGCTGTGCAGTCCACCAGGCGGAGCCTTCGCACCTGCTTCATCTCCGGGGCATCCAGGATGTCTTCCACCCACGCATCGTTTTCCCCGCCCACGTAGATGAACAGATCCGCATTCTGGATGGCAATGATATCCCGGGGCGTGGGCTCGTAGGAATGGGTCTCCTCCCCCGGTTTCAGCAGCATCTGAAGGGAAACCCGTTCCCCGGCGATCTGCCGTACAAAATCATACTGTGGAAAGATGGTCGTGACGATCTTAAGAGCAGAACCATCCCCGCCCTTGGAATCTGTTTCCCGAACAGGCCCGGACAAAACACCGCCTCCGCCCGTACAGCCGGACAGAAGCAGGGCCGCTGCCAGCAACACTGCCATGGAACGTCTATACCAGGTTTTCCGTTTTTTCTCCGCTGCCAGATCATGCATCATACTCACCACTGTTCGTTTTACTCAAAGCTTATTACGCCGCTTTTGCGCTCATATTTTGTAAATACAAATTTCAGGTCAAAGCTTGTCTGCTCCTCGCCGGCCTCTGTCATCTCCCATTCCGGCATCTCATCCAGATTGGGGAAATGGGTGTCCGCATCGTAGGCGTGGTCGATCTTTGTGACATATGCCGTATTACAATAAGGCAAAAACTGCCGGTAAATGCTTTCCCCGCCGATGATGAAGATCTCCTCGGAAGCATAGCCTTTCAGATGCTCCAAAAGCTCCTCTGTGGTATGCATGACCAACGCCCCTTTTACCTGATAATTTTTGTCTCTGCTGAGCACGATATTCGTCCGCTGTTTCAGGGGGAGGCCGTTTGGAAAGCTTTCCAGAGTCTTCCGGCCCATCACCACCACATGTCCGGTTGTTTTTTCCCGAAAAAACCGCATATCCGCCGGAATGCTCCACATCATCTTATTATTCTTCCCAATCGCCCAGTTTTTATCTACCGCAACAATGATATTCATTCTGTGTTTCCTCCTTCAATGCTTCGCATTTTGCCTTCCTCCTCTAAACAGCAACCGGTATATTTTTGATTTGGGGGTGGGTTTCGTAGTGATCCAGGCGCACATCCTCCGGGGTGAACCGGTAAAAATCCGTCACCTCCGGATTCAGCCAGAATTTTGGCGCGGGAAGCGGTTCCCGGGAGATCAGCTCCTCCACCAGTGGGATATGGCGGTCGTAAATGTGGGCGTCCGCGATCACATGCACCAGCTCCCCGGCCTGCATACCGCAGACCTGGGCCAGCATGTGCAGCAGTACCGCGTACTGGCATACATTCCAGTTGTTGGCCGTCAGCACATCCTGGGAGCGCTGGTTCAAAATCCCGTTTAAGGTCAGATCCTCACTGTCCCTGTTTTTTGTCACGTTAAACGTCATACTGTAGGCGCAGGGGTACAGGTTCATCTCATGGAGGTCCTGGTGCACATAGATATTCGTCATGATCCTCCGGCTGTAAGGGTTGTGCTTCAAGTCATAGATCACCCGGTCCACCTGGTCCATCATGCCCTCTTTGTATTGGTGCTTCACCTGCATCTGGTATCCGTAGGCTTTTCCGATGGAACCGTCGGCATCCGCCCAGCTGTCCCAGATGTGGCTGTTCAGGTCGTGGATATTGCTGGACTTCTTCTGCCAGATCCACAGCATTTCATCGGTACAGCTTTTGATCCCGGTGCGCCGAAGCGTCAATGCCGGAAATTCCCTGGACAGGTCGTAACGGTTTACCACCCCGAACCGCTTCACCGTATAGGCGGAGGTTCCGTCCTCCCACACCGGACGTACCTTCTCCCCTTCCGTGCTGGTGCCGTTGTCGATGATATCCCTGCACATGTCTATAAATACTTTATCTGCGTAGCTCATTGTGATTTCCTCCTTCACGGGTCTGCAATGTTGTACAGCATTTTCTCAAGCGCCCGGGTCACTGCCGCGACCTCCTTCTTCGTCATCCCCATGGTCAGCCGCTTATCCAGCTTTTTCCGGTCTGTTTCCATCCGCTTCTGGATATCGTACGCTTTTTCCGTCAGATAGATATTTTTCCTCCGCTTATCCTCTTCGTTGGGTACGCAGAGGATGTAGCCCTTTTCGTCCAGACGCTTTAAGATCCCGGTCACCGTCGGATTTTTCAGGTTCAGGTTCCGCTCCACGTCCCGCTGGTTCACCGCTTCCTTATTGGAATGGAACAGATAGTCCAGCACCGCGCACTGGGAGGAAGTGACGCCGATCGTCCGAAGCCTCCCGTTGAGCTCCTTTTCAAATACATTATTGATCTGCTTCACAAGAAATCCTATCGGCTGTTTTCGGCTCTCCATATGCCTCCTCCTTTGTACTTCCTAATCCGGCCGGCCCTGCTTTCGTTTCTCCAGGTAGCCCAGAAGAAGCTGATACACCTCTTCCAGATCCCCGTTATCCACTTCCCCGAGAAGGGCATACACCGTCTTGCGGTTGATATAAGGGTTGACATGGATCATGATATGCTTGATCTGAGGAAATGCCTTCTCAATCTCGTCATGGACATCCTCCGCGATCTCATGGGATTCATTCAGCGACAGATGGCCGTCCGCCGCGATCTCCAGATCCACATAGATTTTATTTCCAAATTCCCTTGTCTGCAGGGAATCCACCCGCATCACGCCGCGCTGCCGCTTTGCCAGGGCGCGGATCTTCTCCACGGTCTCCTCGTCGCAGGCTTTATCCACCATCTTATCCACCGCGTCCTTGAAGATCTCATAGGCCGCCTGGAAAATGAACAGGCAGATGATCACGCTTGCCAGAGGATCCATCACCGGAAATCCCAGCCTGGCCCCGATGATGCCCGCCAGGGCGCCGATGGAAGACAGGGAATCCGAACGGTGATGCCAGGCATCCGCCATCAGCGCCCCGGAATTGATTTTTTTCGCATTTGCCCGGGTGTACCAGAACATCCACTCCTTCACCACAATAGACAGGACTGCCGCCCCCATGGCAAGGATTCCCGGAACCGCAAGGTTCTCAAAGGAACCGCCCGCGATCTTGCGCAGGCCGGAAAAGCCGATCCCCGCCCCCGTGAGGGCCAGCACCGCGGACAAAAGGATGGCTGCCACGCACTCCATACGCTCATGCCCGTAGGGATGCTCCTTATCCGCCTTTTTTCCGGCCATCTTGATTCCGATGATGACCACAAAGGTACTGAACACATCGGACGCGGAATGAACCGCGTCGGAGACCATGGCCTCCGATGAAGCCAGGATTCCCGCAGCCAGCTTCGCCAGGGACAGAAGCGTATTCACAAGGATGCTGGTTTTTGACACCCGCATCGCAACCTGTTCCATTGACATCGTTTCATGTTGATTCATATCATGCTCCTTTTTTGATGATAGTAAAGTATATGCCTGAGTATGCCCGAAAATCAGTTCTGCAGCCTGTATTACTGTTCACGGTGCCTTGCACCCTGCTGCAAGGCATCCGGCCAGTAAAATAGCGGTTGCGTGCATCCAGTCCGCTTTTTTCTGACATTCCCTCCGGCCGTTCCCCGGGCAGACACATTCCTGTCATCCGGCAGGCGCTATCCGTTCTTCACCTGCTTCCCACGTTTGATCTGAAGCTGCAGGTTCACGCCGAAGGGATTGACCACCACGCCCGATGTCTCCGGCGCAAGGAGTCCCTGAATCTGATCCGCCGGAAGCACCGCGGACTTGATCTCCTTCTCCTGCTGCATGCTCAAAAACTTTTTATACTCCTGAATATCCGTAAAAACAGGCTGGAAGACCTGTCCGTTTTTTTGTTTCATCACCAGCGTTCCGGCGTTTTCTTTGACCGGGATGATGTATTTCCCGCGCTGATAATGTACCATCATTTCCTCATGGAGCTCTTTTAATTCCTCTGTCAGCTCCACTTTCTGCGCTTTCCGCACCGACTGCATAAAATAAAGGGCCGTCAAATGGAGCTGGGGATTCTCAATCAGGACCTTCCCCTCCTCTTCCGGCTCCTTCCTGCGGATGATCTCATGGAGCTGGATGGAGATCTCCACCGGCGTATCCCGATTCACAAGGATGCAGTTGACCCCCAGAGGCATCAGGCTGACATAGAATGCCAGCAGATCCTTTTTCTCAATCTTCACCGCCTGCACAGGCTCCTTTTTCTCCAGCAGCTTTTTCACCGCCGCCTTTGCCGCTTCTTCCTCAAAATAAAGAAGGATCTCATCATCGTAAGTGGTCTCGTCGCAGACCACATAAGGCATTCTGGTGCAAAGGGACAGGATCATGTAGACCGCCTCTGCCTTCCGGAGCATCTCGGCGGCTGCCCGCTTCACCGCAATATCATTACTATTATTCTCACTGCTCATGGATTTCACCCTCACTCTTTGACTGATTTCGTTTCACAAGGTCCGTTTCCGGTTATATAAAAACATGGCAACGGCCATGGAACAAATGATCCCGTACCCAATCCAGCTCAGCGCGTCCGGTATCTGCCCGAACACGAAAAAACCCAGGACAGCCGAAAAAAGGATCTGGGAATAATCATATACGGATATTTCTTTTGCAGGGGCGTGGAAATACGCCGCGGTAATACTGAACTGCCCGCCCGCCGCCGAAAGCCCCGCCAGCAGAAGACTCAAAAGCTGACCTCTTGACATAGGCTGAAAATACAGCAGGAGGTAAGGCAGCGTCACCGCGCAGGAAAAAGCGGAAAATACAAATACGACAAAAGGCCCTTTTTCCCCCTTCGTCCCCAGCACCCGGACATAGGTATATGCGATTCCGGCCCCCAGGCCGCCCAGCAGCCCGATCAGGGCCGCAGGGGAATGGAACACAGCTTCCGTCGGTTTGATGATCAGAAGGCTCCCCGCAAAGGCGCATCCCACGATCAGCGCCTGGGGAAGCCGGATCTTCTCTTTCAGGATCAGGTAGCTGAACACGATCGCGAAAAACGGCGACATCTTATTCAGCATGGATGCGTCCGCCAGCACCAGATGGTCCACCGCATAAAAGTTGCAGAGGATTCCCAATGTTCCCGCCGCAGAGCGCAGAAGCAGATACCGGATATTCTCCCGCTTTCCCGAAAACCATGCGCCCTCCCGTTTTAAGATCGCAGCGGCAAAGGCAAGGGATACCAGGTTGCGGAAAAAGCTTTTCTGCACCGACGGCAGGTCTCCGGACAGTCGCACAAACATATTCATCAGCGAAAAGAACAGTGCGGAAAGCAGGATGTAAATGACTGCAATAGCTTTCTTCTTTTCTTTCACAATTTTGACACTCTCCTCCAAAACAGATCAAAGTCCGCATATTCGGACAGATAGATGTCCGCCGTATTCCAGATCTTGCCAAGTTTCCCGTCGTTGGCCTCGTCGTATACGGCCACCGTCCGGAAGCCGTATTTTTTTGCGGTCAGGACGGCGTGGTAAGCATCCTCAAAGACAAGGGTCTCCCATGGCTCCGTATCCAGCTGCAGGGACGCGGCCAGATAGATGTCCGGCCGGTTCTTGTCGGTTCCCATCTCCGTGCAGGTCAGCATCCCGTCGAAAAAGTTCATCACGCCCAGCCGTTTCAGCGCGGCCTCTACATTTCCCCGGTCGCTGGAGGTCACGATGACCATCGGAATCCGATATTCCCTCAGACCCTCCAGAAAATCCCGGACTCCCGGCTTTAAGGGAACCTTCTGGGCATAAAAATCCCGAACCTGCTGGTTGATGCCGTCCAGAACCTTGTTCCGCGTCTTCCCCAGATGATAGTGCTGGATCAGATAATCCGCCCCCTGCGGCAGGCTCATGGCAGACAGTTCCTCGCCCAGCCCCGGCTCCGCCTCGACCCCGACGGATTTCAGGTAAAGCTCGCCTAAATTTTCCCAGACTGGCATGGAATTCAGCAGTGTACCGTCTACGTCAAATATCGCACCTTTAATCATAGCAGCTCCTTTTCCTGTCGCTTTTATCTAAAAAATCAACGGATGGATGGCGATGGAAACAAAATCCTTGCTCATCCGCGTATTATGAATGTAATACCGCTTCCAGTTTTTGTCAACTATTTCATTATATCATAAAACTGTCCGCAGTGAAACAAAATTATTTTTGAATAAACAGTATAAAACAGTTGACAACAGTTTATTACTGTTATATACTGTTTATGCAGAAGGAGGGATGACAGTGAAATTGATCATCAACAATTCTTCCATGCAGCCCATCTACGAACAGATCGTCTCGCAGATCAAGAAGTTCATCATGAGCGGGGATCTGCAGGAGGGGGCCATGCTCCCATCGGTGCGCACCCTCTCCAAGGAGCTGAAAGTCAGCGCGCTGACCGTAAAGAAAGCCTACGACGCGCTGGACGCGGAGGGCTTTGTCGTCACCGTACATGGGAAAGGCAGCTTTGTCACGCTGGCCAGCCAGGAGCTGATGCTGGAGGAGAAGAAAAAAGAAGTGGAGGCCGACCTGGAGATGGCGATCCGGAAAGGCCGAAGCTGCGGTATGAGCAACCAGGAGATTACAGATTTATTTCAGATTGTATTGGAGGATCAATAAGATGTTAAGATTAGAACACGTAACCAAGCACTATAAAGGATTTGATCTGGAGTGTTCCATGGAGGTCCGCAAGGGCTGTGTCACCGGCCTGGTGGGGAAGAACGGGGCCGGAAAAAGCACTACGTTTAAAGCGATCCTGGGGCTGATCTCCCCGGAGGGCGGCTCCTTACAGGTCTTTGGAAAACCGGCCCAAGACCTGGATCTGCAGGATAAGGCCCGGATCGGCGTGGTCCTGTCGGATTCCGGCTTTAGCGGCTCTCTGACGGTTCAGGAGCTGATTCCCATACTCCGCGCCATGTATCCCGATTTTCAAAAGGATAACTTCCTGAAAAAATGTGAAGAGTTTTCCATTCCCACAAAGAAGAAGCTGCAGGAATTTTCCACCGGGATGAAGCAGAAGCTGCAGGTCCTGACAGCCATTTCCCACAATGCCCGTCTGCTCGTCCTGGACGAACCCACCGCCGGACTGGACGTGATCGCAAGAGACCATCTGCTGGATCTGCTGCGGGAATACATGGAGCCGGGAGATCGTTCGATCCTGATCAGCTCCCACATTTCCGCGGATCTGGAAGGTTTCTGCGACGATCTGTATATGATCCATGAGGGAAAGATCATCCTCCACGAGGACACGGATGTGCTGCTGGATAGCTACGCCCTTCTCAAGATGACAAAGGAGCAATACGACGCCCTGGACAAATCTTACGTCCTCCGGTATAAAAAGGAAACCTTCGGGTATAGTTGCCTGACGAACCAGAAGCAGTTCTATCTGGAAAACCACCCGGAGATTACGGTGGAAAAAGGCAGCATTGACGAGCTGATCGTGATGATGATCTGCGGGAAAGCCCTCGGATAAAGGAACAAACCAGGAATATGGACTCTGAATCAATCAATAGAAAGAATAGAATGAAAGGATTATAAGCTATGAAAGGATTATTGATTAAAGATTTTCAATTATTAAAGAAGCAAAAGATGCTGGTTGTTTTATCCATGGTGATCTCGTTTGCGTTTTTGTTATTCGGCACCAGCGGCATTCCCTTCATCATCGGCTATATCACCATCATGTTTTCTTTGGCATCTACGTCTACGATCTCCTACGACCAGCACTCCAACGGGATGAGCTTTCTTCTGACGCTTCCGGTCAGCCGCAGGGGCTATGCAATGGAAAAATATGTCCTGATGCTCGTTACGATGGCCGGATCACTGGCGGTCTCCTCCGTGCTTCTCCTGGCCGCGGTCTGCACAAACCGTATCCCCTTTGATCCGGGACTTATGCTGCGGGCTCTGCTGTCATGCGCCCTTTGGTCGGCGTTAGTCCATGCGCTGATGATCCCCATCCAGCTCATATTTGAAGCCGAAAAAAGCCGGATTGCATTTGCCGTAATCATCGGAATAGCGTACGCAGTCTTTTTTGGTGGGATTGCGCTGGCAAGGCATTTCCATATTGATGTTCCCGGGTTATTCAGGAGTCTTGTTTCCCGAATGGACACGGCAGTCCTGACACTGCTCCTTTGTCTGGCTGCGGCCGGAATCCTGGGGATCTCCATTCTGGTCTCCCTGCATGTTATGAAGAAGAAGGAATATTAAAAATCCGATAGAAAACCTGCCGCTGTTCTGTGCAGAATCGTATCTGGAACAGCGGCAGGAAGAAAGGTCTTTCTCCCGAAAATAAACCTCTAAACTTTTCTAAACCCGCAGATAATCCATAAATAATCCCTCTGAAAAAAACAAGTTGAATTATCAAAGGAGTTGTAGTATAATCTTTACAATTTGGGAATGCGGACACCGATCGTTCCCGGATACCGCTGCCCTCTCCCGCCGGGAGCCGCCGGCAGTTGATTGCTACTACAAGACGAATACACACGAAGGGAAAGGTGAATGGATGAAAGCGTTTCTCATTTTAGAAGACGGAACTGTGTTTACAGGTACAAGCATCGGTTCCACAAGAGACATGATCAGCGAAATCGTATTCAATACGTCTATGACAGGATATTTAGAGGTGCTGACAGACCCTTCTTACGCGGGACAGGCCGTTGTGATGACCTATCCTTTAATCGGCAATTACGGAATCACACCGGATATGGAATCCCGGAAGGCATGGCCGGACGGCTATATTGTGCGGGAGCTGTCCCGCAGGCCCAGCAATTTCCGCTGTGAAGGCACCATTCAGGATTTTCTGGCGCGGCAGGATATCCCGGGGATCGCAGGCATCGACACCCGCGCGCTGACCAGGATTCTGCGGGAAAAGGGAACCATGAACGGTATGATCACCACCAATCTGAATTACAACCGTGAGGAGATTCTTCCTCTGTTAAAGTCATACCATATCGGGGACGTTGTTTCCAGGGCGACCTGCCGCAAAAAACAGGTTCTTCCGGGGGACGGCAAAAAGGTAGCACTTCTTGATCTAGGGGCAAAACAGAACATTGCCAGATCTTTACACGAACGCGGCTGCGAGGTGACCATCTATCCGGCGCACACCGCCGCGGAGGAAATCATTTCCGCTAATCCGGACGGTATCATGCTTTCCAACGGGCCTGGAGACCCGGCGGACTGTGTTTCTATTATCGAAGAAATCAAAAAAATATATCAGTCGAATATTCCTGTATTTGCGATCTGCCTCGGCCACCAGCTCATGGCCCTTGCCGCAGGCGCTAAGACCCACAAGCTCAAATACGGGCACCGGGGCGGAAACCACCCGGTCAAGGATCTGAGAACCGGACGGGTCTACATTTCCTCCCAGAACCACGGCTATGTGGTGGATACCGACCAGATGGATTCGTCCGTTGCCGTTCCTGCCTTTGTCAATGTCAACGACGGCACCAATGAAGGGCTGGAATATGTGGGCAAACCGATTTTTACGGTCCAGTTCCATCCGGAGGCGTGTCCGGGGCCCCAGGATTCAGGATACCTGTTTGACAGATTTTTGGAAATGATGGAGGGATCAAACAATGCCTAGAGATATGAGCATCAAAAAAGTACTGGTTATCGGCTCCGGCCCCATCGTCATCGGCCAGGCCGCAGAGTTTGACTATGCAGGAACCCAGGCATGCCGTTCCTTGAAGGAAGAAAACCTGGAGGTGGTACTTTTAAATTCCAACCCGGCCACGATCATGACCGACAAGGATATCGCGGACAAAGTCTATATCGAGCCCCTGACGCCGGAAGTGGTGGAGCAGTTGATTTTAAAGGAACAGCCGGACAGCATCCTTCCCACCCTGGGGGGACAGGCGGGCTTAAACCTGGCCATGGAGCTGGAGGAGTCCGGTTTTCTGCGTGAGCACCATGTGCGTCTCATCGGAACCACCTCCGAGACCATCAAAAAAGCGGAGGACCGGCTGGAGTTCAAGGCTGCCATGGAGCGCATCAGCGAGCCCGTTGCCGCCTCCCTGGTGGTGGAGTCCGTGGAGGACGGACTGGCCTTTGCACGGGAGATCGGCTATCCGGTGGTCTTACGCCCTGCCTATACCCTGGGCGGAAGCGGCGGAGGGATTGCCCGCAATTCCGGCCAGCTCATGGAGATTTTGGAAAACGGCCTGCGCCTCTCCCGTGTAGGGCAGGTTTTGGTGGAGCGCTGCATTGCCGGCTGGAAAGAGATCGAATACGAGGTGATGCGGGACGGCCGTGGCAACTGCATCACCGTATGTAATATGGAAAATATCGACCCTGTAGGCGTCCATACCGGGGACAGCATCGTTGTTGCGCCCTCCCAGACTTTGGGTGACAAGGAGTACCAGATGCTGCGGACCTCCGCACTCAAAATCATCGACGAGCTGAAGATCACGGGAGGCTGCAACGTGCAGTACGCCCTCCATCCGGAATCCTTCGAGTACTGCGTCATCGAGGTCAATCCCCGGGTGAGCCGCTCTTCTGCCCTGGCTTCCAAGGCCACCGGATACCCCATCGCCAAGGTGGCGGCAAAGATCGCCCTGGGGTATACGCTGGATGAGATCAAAAACGCCATCACCCACAAGACCTATGCCAGCTTCGAGCCCATGCTGGACTACTGCGTGGTGAAAATCCCCAGGCTTCCCTTTGACAAATTCATCAGCGCCAAGCGGACGCTGACCACCCAGATGAAGGCCACCGGGGAAGTGATGAGCATCTGCGACAATTTCGAAGGCGCCCTGATGAAGGCCATCCGTTCCCTGGAGCAGCATGTGGACTGCCTTTTGTCCTATGATTTCACCGGCCTGGACCGGGAAGAACTGACCGAACAGCTTTCCATCGTGGACGACATGCGGATCTGGCGGATCGCGGAGGCCCTCCGCAGAGGGTTTGAGTATGATACGATCCACGAGCGGACCATGATTGATCCATGGTTCATCGACAAGATTGCCATCCTGGTGGAGATGGAGCAGTCCCTTCAGACAAGCGAGCTGACGCCGGAGCTTTTAAAGGAGGCGAAGCGGATGGAATTTCCGGATGCCGTGATCGGCAGGCTCACCGGCAGGACTGAGCGGGAGATCCACGACATGCGCCATGCAAACGGCATTGTGGCGGCCTATAAGATGGTGGACACCTGCGCCGCAGAATTTGCCGCCGAGACCCCCTACTACTACTCCGTATTCGGCAGTGAAAATGAGGCGGCAAAAACCAATGACCGGAAGAAGGTTCTGGTTCTGGGCTCCGGCCCCATCCGGATCGGCCAGGGCATCGAGTTTGACTTCTGCTCCGTGCACTGTACCTGGGCATTTTCCCGGGAGGGCTATGAGACCATCATCGTGAACAACAATCCGGAGACCGTCAGCACGGATTTTGACATTGCGGACAAGCTCTATTTCGAACCCCTGACTCCCGAAGATGTGGAGAGCATCGTGGATCTGGAACAGCCCGACGGCGCGGTGGTGCAGTTCGGCGGACAGACCGCCATCAAGCTGACGGAAAGCCTGATGAAGATGGGGGTTCCGATCCTGGGAACCTCGGCAGAAAATGTGGACAAGGCGGAGGACCGGGAGCTGTTCGACCAGATCCTGGAGGAATGCGGGATCCCCCGTCCCTCGGGCGGCACCGTCTACACCGCGGAGGAGGCCAAGGATGTGGCAAACCGTCTGGGCTATCCGGTCCTGGTAAGGCCCTCCTACGTGCTGGGCGGACAGGGCATGCAGATCGCCATCAACGACCACGATATCGATGAGTTCATCGGCATCATCAACCGGATCGCCCAGGATCATCCGATCCTGGTGGACAAGTACCTCAGCGGAAAAGAGATCGAGGTGGATGCGGTCTGCGACGGCGAGGAAATCCTGATCCCGGGAATCATGGAGCATATCGAACGGGCCGGCATCCATTCCGGGGACAGCATCTCCGTGTATCCGGCCCAGAGCCTGACAAAGGCGGCCAAGGAGAAGATTGCGGAATACACCCGGAGGCTGGCAAAATCCCTCCATGTCATCGGACTGATCAATATCCAGTTCATTGTCTGCGGGGAGGCGGATGTGTATGTGATTGAGGTCAACCCCCGTTCCAGTCGGACCGTGCCTTATATCAGCAAGGTCACCGGGATCCCCATCGTGCCTCTGGCCTCCCGTGTGATCACAGGCAGTAAGATCCGGGATCTGGGATATACGCCGGGCCTGCAGAGGGAAGCCGAATACTTTGCAGTCAAGATGCCGGTATTCTCCTTTGAAAAGATCCGCGGCGCGGATATCAGCCTGGGACCGGAGATGAAATCCACCGGGGAATGCTTAGGCATCGCGTCTACATTCGATGAAGCCCTGTACAAGGCCTTTCTGGGGGCGGGGATCAAGCTGCCCAGATTCAAGAATATGATCCTTACGGTGCGGGATGAGGACAAGGAGGAAGCGGTAGAAATCGGCCGCAGGTTCGCGAAGATCGGCTACCGGATCTTTGCTACCGCAGGCACTGCCGCCGCATTAAAGGCCGGAGGGGTGAAGGCCATCGCGGTGCGTAAGATCGAACAGGAATCCCCCAACCTGCTGGACCTGATCTTAGGCCATGAGATCGACCTGGTCATCGACACCCCGGCCCAGGGGGCGGAGCACGCAAAAGACGGATTCGTGATCCGCAGAAATGCCATAGAGACCGGAGTCAACGTCCTGACCGCAATGGACACGGCCCGGGCACTGATCACCAGCCTGGAGAATACGGATATCAAGAAGCTGACGCTGGTGGATATCGCTGAGATAAAGTAAAGGAGCAAAAAGACAGACCATGCGGGAAAACAATGTTCCCGTCGGTCTGTCTTTTTATACCGTCGTATGCAGAAAAGCTGCCAGTGGCAGGTTTTCTGTATGTTCTGTATGGTGTCACTCTACTTATTATTATTCACAGACACTTCACTGTCCATTCATCTTCGCCAGCTTTGCGCTCTGGTCCGCGGCGATCAGGCTGTCGATGATCTCGTCCAGATCCCCGCCCAGAATGGTATCCAGCTTGTGCAAAGTCAGCTTGATCCGGTGGTCTGTCACCCGGCCCTGGGGGAAATTATAGGTGCGGATCTTCTCGGAACGGTCCCCGGTCCCCACCTGGCTCTTCCTGGCTTCCGCCTCCGCGTCATGCTGCTTCGCCAGCTCCAGCTCGTAGAGTCTGGCCCGAAGCACCTTCAATGCCTTGTCCTTATTCTTAAGCTGGGACTTCTCATCCTGGCAGGAGATCACGATCCCTGTCGGAATATGGGTCAGACGCACCGCGGAATCCGTCGTATTGACACACTGGCCTCCGTTACCGGACGCCCGGAACACGTCGAATTTACAGTCATTCATATCCAGCTCCACATCCACCTCTTCCGCTTCCGGCATGATAGCAACCGTGATCGTGGAGGTGTGGATCCGTCCTCCGCTCTCTGTCTCCGGAACACGCTGTACGCGGTGGACGCCGCTTTCATATTTTAATCGGGAAAATGCCCCCTGTCCGGTCAGCATAAAGACGCATTCCTTAAAGCCGCCGATCCCATTTTCATTCAAAGAGATCATCTCCGGACGCCAGCGCCGGGACTCTGCATAATGTACGTACATGCGGTAGATCTCCGCCGCGAACAAAGCGGCTTCGTCCCCGCCGGCTCCTGCCCGGATCTCCACGATGACGTTTTTATCATCATTGGGATCCTTGGGCAAAAGCAGGATCTTCAATTCCCGTTCCAGCTCTTCGATCCGTGCCTTAGCTTCGTTCAGCTCTTCCTTGGCCAGCTCCCGCATCTCTTCATCCGACTCTTCCTCCAGCATCACCAGGCTGTCCTCCACATTCTGCCGGCACTGCTTATATTCCTTAAATGCTTCTACGATAGGAGCCAGGTCGCTCTGCTCCTTCATCAGCTTTCGGAAACGCTCCGTGTCATTGGCCACGTCCGGCTCCTGCAGCTCTCCCATGACCTCCTCATAGCGAATCAGCAAATCCTCTAATCTGTCAAACATCATCTCATCTATCCTCTCTCTGCCCTGCGGTTACAGGCCGCATTTTGACCAGGCGTGCCCTGTAACTCCAAATCTCCACTATCCATCATACACACCGGATACCACCCGGTCAAGCCCTGCCAGATCTTTTTTTACGGAAATCCTCTGAAATCCGGCCTCCCGCATCCATTCTCCGACCGCCTGTGCCTGGTCATATCCAATCTCCAGCATGAGATACCCCTTCGGCAGCAAATGCTCCGTACTCTCCCGAATGATCCTCCGGTAAAAATCCAGTCCGTCCGCTCCGCCGTCCAAAGCCATGAGCGGATCATGTGCCCTCACCTCTTCCTGGAGCGTCCCAATCTCTCCGGTTCGGATATAAGGCGGGTTGGAGACGATCATAGAAAACCTGCCGTCTATCCTTTCAAACAAATCACTCCGGCAAAATACCGCTTCTGTTCCCAGAATTGCCGCATTTTTTCCGGCAACCTCCAACGCCTGCTCCG
The DNA here is from genome assembly GCA_009911175.1 of Lachnospiraceae bacterium. The sequence continues at coordinate 112,761 of QXWX01000010.1, forward strand.
ACAGATCCGCGCCTGTCCCATATATGAAGTCACACCCGCATTCCCGTTGCGTCAACTTCAGAATACTCAGCAGAATACAGCCCGAACCGGTACACATATCCAGCAGCGTGACCGTTCCCTTTTCCTTTTTCAGAACCGACAGCGCTTCCTCTACGAGAATTTCCGTATCCTGCCGCGGGATTAGCACATGCTCATTGACCAGAAACGGAAATCCCATGAACTCCTGTACCCCTGTCAGATGCTGCAGTGGGATCCGCTGCCCTCTTTTTTCGATCAATGTGAAATATTTTGTTTCCTGATCCGCATTCAGCTCTCTGCAGCCGTCCGAAAAATAAAGTGCCCGGCTGATACCTGTCACATGCTCCAGCAGATACCAGGCATCCAGCTCCGCTTCGGAAATCCCCTTCTGCCGCAGGATTTCCGTTCCCCTGATACATGCTTCCCGGATGGTCCTCATATTCCCTGCGCCTGCTTTTCTATCATACGGCTGCCGGCGCCAAAGTTTTCCGCCTGATATTCCTTCCAGTCAAATACGGCCTCCACTGCCTGGATCGCCACCTCAATCATGCTGTCGTCGGGCTCCTTGGTAGTCATGTTCTGTACCCACAGACCCGGCTGGCTCAACAGGTTCACCACCGGATTGTCGGTGTTACCCGCCAGACGGATGATCTCGTAAGAGACTCCCGCAATCAAAGGCATCAGCGCGACGCGCAGCACCACGCGCATGATCTGAGATTCCGCCGTGATAAAGAAGCAGAAGATAATGCTGACGATCATGACAAAGAACAAAAAGCTTGTACCGCACCGCTTATGCTGTCTGGAGCTGATTCGGACATTTTCCACATTCAGGTCCAGACCATGCTCGATACAGTTGATGCACTTGTGCTCCGCGCCGTGATACATAAATGTCCTCTGGATATCCTTCATACGGGATACCAGGGTAATATAGCCCAGAAAGATCATCACCCGGATCAGACCCTCCAGTACGGTCAATACCCCTCTGGACGTGATCACCCGTTTCAGCAGCCCGCTCAGAAAATACGGCAGAACCATAAAGATCCCGATGGCAAGAACGATGGACAGGACCAGGACAAGAGACATGACCAGGGATTCCTTTTTCTCTTCCTTTGCCGCTTCGTCCGCTGTCAGTTCCCGCGCCTCTCCTTCTTCATCCTCGATAAATTCCGCCGAAAACATCAGTGCCTTCATTCCCAGTACCAGAGAATCTATAAAATTAAATATCCCCCGGATAAACGGGATCTTGCGCACTGCCCTGGGCACAAAGCTTTTATGCTCCTGCACGCGGACCTCGATCTCCTGATCCGGCCTGCGGACGCCTACCGCATAACGGTCGCCGTTCTTCATCATAATGCCTTCGAGCACGGCCTGTCCACCTATATTTGAAGATTTCATACTTATCAGCTCCTATATTTCTGAATAAGAAGAGGCTGAGATATATTTACCCCAGCCTTCTGCTTTGTTCCATTTATTTGATACCATATTTCTTATTGAACTTATCAACACGTCCACGAGCCTGTGCCGCCTTCTGCTGGCCTGTATAGAACGGATGGCATTTGGAACAGATTTCCACATGGATGCTCTTGTTGGTGGAGCCTGTTACGAATGTGTTCCCACAGTTACAAGTCACGGTTGCCTGATGGTACTCCGGATGGATTCCTTCTCTCATGTCTTTCACCTCTCTATTTTCAAAATATTCATTATACTCTCCAAAACAACGTTGATATTGTATCATACCGTACAAACTTTTGCAAGAGATTTTCCACGATTCTCACGTGTTTTTCTAAATGTTTTTTAATGTATTTCTAAATTGCGCTCCGATTCAGAGCCGCATCAAAATTCTCAGATAAATTTCTGCCGGATGACCATTCTGGTCAGCTCGTCGTTGCTCTTGGTCCGCGAGAACATGTTCAGAAGGTTGTCCACCGCCTCATCGGACTTCATGCTGTTCAAAGCCTTCCGGATGATGTAGACCGCGTCCTGCTCTTCCTTGTTCAGAAGCAGGTCTTCCCTTCTCGTACCGGATTTTGGAATATCAATAGCCGGGAATACCCGCCGCTCCTGCAGCTTCCGGTCCAGAACCAGCTCCATATTGCCGGTGCCCTTGAATTCCTCGTACACCACATCATCCATCTTGCTTCCGGTATCCACAAGGGCTGTCGCGAGAATCGTAAGGCTTCCGCCCTCCCGCATATTTCTGGCCGCGCCGAAGATCCGCTTGGGCATGTGCAGGGCCGTGGGGTCAAGACCTCCGGATAAGGTCCTTCCGGACGGGGGCACGATCACATTGTAGGCGCGGGCCAGACGGGTGATGCTGTCCAGAAGGATCATGACGTCCTTGCCGTGCTCCACCAGACGCTTCGCCCGCTCGATGACCATCTCAGATACCCGCTTATGATGCTCCGGAAGCTCGTCAAATGTGGAATACACCACTTCTACATTGGGACCTGCTATAGCCTCCCGGATATCCGTCACTTCCTCCGGACGTTCATCGATCAGCAGGATCAGAAGATGGATATTGGGATCCGACTTCTTCACAGAAAGCGCGATCTCCTTTAACAGGGTCGTCTTACCTGCTTTCGGCGGGGATACGATCATACCGCGCTGCCCTTTACCGATGGGGGACAGCAGGTCTACGATCCGCATGGCCATGGTACAGCCCGGCGTCTCCATCCGCAGACGCTGGTTCGGAAAGATGGGCGTCAGATCTTCAAAGTTGCGGCGCTTCTGCGCATCGGCCGGACGCATGCCGTTGATCGCCGATACATAGAGCAGGGCGCTGAACTTCTCACTCTGAGTCTTGATCCGGGTATTTCCCATCAGGATATCTCCCGTCTTGAGGCCGAACCGCCTGATCTGGGACGGGGAAACATATACGTCATTTTCACCGGGAAGATAGTTGTCGCTTCGGATAAAGCCGAATCCATCCGGCAGTACTTCCAGGATCCCGCTGGCAGTCTTGCCGCTGTCAAGCTGCTCGATATCCGTAGACTCCTTCTTTTCCTTCATCTCTTCCCTTACTTCTTCTTTTGCTTCCTCCTGGGCCGCTTCCTGATTGTCCTTCTCGTCCTGCGCAAGCATCGCGTCGATCAGGTCGCTCTTCTTCATGGTGGAGACCCCTTTCATACTCCTTGCTTTCGCAAGCTCCTTCAACGTAGCAAGAGGCAGTGATTCATACTTCTCTCTCGTCATAAAATTACCTTTCCTTTCTATATTGCTTCATTATTCGGTTGGTGTCTATGGATTTTTTATGGGTCAGATGGCAGAACTGCTGTTGAATACGGTCATATCTGTTCGGATAAAAATGAAAAAATAAAATGACGGTATGGGCAGTTCCTTCTATCTCCTCAAGAATCTTAGTCTGAATTGACTCAAATGAACTAAAACCTGTTTGTATTATACACGAACTCTCAGAAAAAGCAAACCTTTTTTTCAAAAAACTGGCAAATAAAGTTCAAATTGGTTACTGGTCAGACCCTGACCAAAATTAAAAATGAGTATACCAAACAGCTTCTCTCTGACACGGGGAAGCTACTTGG
>QXWX01000104.1 GCA_009911175.1 Lachnospiraceae bacterium
ATGAAGCATGATTGATGCAGGGAACACCACAAAAATTAGTTTATTACTAAAAAAATGATTGAGACGCTACACTAGATCCATTTACTGTCATAACGGATGCCTCTCCTTGATTAAAATCATATGTTGACAAATCAATTTTGCTTTTTCCGCAAATATTACTAATTGCATAGGGTTCTATGATAATGTTATCATATAAATCAGCAGTATGTTTAAGAATTTTTCGTGTTTCTTTAACCGGTTCAAAAGCATATACTTTTCCTTTTCTGGCCTTTGACGCTGCAACAGCAGAAAAAAGTCCAAAATTAGCTCCAATGTCAAAAACGACATCATTTTCCTCTACTGTTATACCTGCAAAATCATATGGACCCTCCCCAAATTCAATCCTTTCTAAAGGTTCCTCAATAATATCCATAAAGATATCAGCGCTCTCACACATAAATAGGCTTGGATTTACCGCAAAGGATTGATAATCTAGTTTTATGCCACGATATTTTATTATATGATGCTCTATAGCTGCTTCCAATGCAGTTACAAGTATTTCCAAAACATAGATTCTATAATTCCTCTGAAATATACTTGAACAGATATAAAATAAATTTTTTGCTTCTTTTTTATACATTGCGGGCGAAATCCCCCCTCTGCACATAAAAGCAATTTTTCCAAAGGAAGAGATTCTCGCATCAATGGAATTTCTATAATTCCATTAGAGATAATTCTGTCATACACTATAATTTTCTTTGGCTCAATCCCCAAATCAAGTAGTTGCTGTTTTATTTCTCTCCGTCTTCCTGCGAAAATAACAATATATTCAAAATTATATTTTTGGAAATGTTCTGGATTATCAATGTATATATCGTATGGTATATATACTTTACTTCCATCTACATACTGGTATCCCTTTTTTACTAAATGGCCTGCTTTATTTTTGTCATTATCAAAAAAAACACTGACACTAACATTCTGCTTTAGTTCACGTGCTGCAAGCGCAATACATCGTCCACTGCCTCCAAATACTGCTATATTAATTTTATTCATGATAACCTCCTTCTGCTACCAAGCTGATAGCACAAATAGTAATAAAAGTCTTCCGGTTCTGCACTTTTTCGATTGTTTAGTAAGGAAATTAGTTTATTAACTTTTATTAGCTTTCGACCTTAACAAATGTCTCCCAAAATTTTTTCATACAAACTACGGAGCCTGTGGATACTCGTACCCAACCTTCGAGGATTCCCTTGCTATAATCTCTGACCCAGACATTGTTCCTTTTTAATTCTTCCACAATAATTCTGGAATCCCTCTTTGGTAAAAACAGAACATAATTCCCTTCCAACACCATAGTCTGATACCCTGCATTTTTAAGCTTTTCTGCGATCCACATACGCCCTGTACGTTCCACCTCAATAAGATGGTCGATAAGCTGCCGATTACGGATTACCTCCTGTGCAAACAAAACGGCAATATTATTTACATTAAATGTAGATTCTGCTTTCTCTATATATCCGATCAATTCAGCATTTCCGGAAACATATCCAATCCTAAGCCCAGCCATGGAAAATAGTTTTGAAAATGTGCGGAGGACGAGCAAATTATCATACTCTTTAACCAATGGCATAAATGTAGGCGCATAATAATAATGATATGCCTCATCAATTACCACGATTGCTCTAATCTTTTTTGCGTGTTCTAAAATTTCCCTGACATCCTTCTCGCTATATGTATATCCAATCGGGCTATTCGGGTTGAGCAAAATAATGATTCCCGTATCCGGATCAATTGCCTGCAGGATATCCTCGGCGTTAATCGTAAAATCCTTTTTATATCCCACCACCTCATGCTCCATACCGAACATGCTGGCATAGACTCCGTACATTTCAAAAGTGGGGGTCACCGTTAAAAGTTTTTTGCCCTGTTGCCCGAAGCATTGGAATATCAAACGCATGGCCTCATCGGAACCGGCGGTGACTGAAATATTTCGATACATCAATCCGTTCTGTTCTGCCAATAGCTCCATTAGCCTGTCCTTTTCCGGATAGGTCGCAATATACTCCGGAGTGATCTTGGACAGTACAGAGTCAACAACCTCCCAAGGTAGCCCCTCCGGGTTCTCATTCATGTCTAGGCGCAATACACTTGCCCTTTCATCATGGAATTTTATGCGGTATAAATCTTTTATATTTTCATTTACATAATACATATATATCCCTCTTGAACCTGTTCAGTTTTTACGTTTCGCTACCACACCAGCTGTATACGGTATATCCCAGCCCGTAGCTAGAATTCTTTTATCTTTCTAAGATCGTGTACCACCGGTCAGTTTCACTATACTCTTTTTCCTTATTCAGGTGGGGGAGCAACCCCTGCTCTATGATCTGAAAACCAGCATCCAGCCAGCTTTTATAAATCTGATTATACTCGGTCTCCGTACGATAGATCACGTCATAATCCGTCTTCAATGCTTCGGAATAAAATTCATTCAGAGTGAGCCGTTCTGTCAGGGCAATGGTTTCTGTAAAATAAACCCGGACATGTGCGTCCATTTTCTCTAGGAGCTGTTCCATTCCTTTCAATAGGTCTTTATCATTTATATACATCATGATTCCGCAGATCCATAGCCGATTGAAATTACTAGGCCCCCCTGTCTCAGGCAGTGCGCAGAACTCTTCAAAACTATAATTCAGGAAATCATACTTCCTGTTCGGAAAATGGTTCCTTTCACTGGCGCATTTCACCATTTCTAGTGACAAGTCTGTCCCACAATAATAGCCGCATTTGGGGATCAGAGTCTCGGCCCAACGTCCCATTCCACAGCCGATATCCAGAACACGGCAGGTTTCATCTATTTGCATTTTCGGAAGAATATTTTCTTTTTCAAAGGAATCCCATGCCAATGCATATTCCGGGTTCTGGTCGCCCAAAAGTACAGAGACATATGGGTTATTCATATTTTTTATTTTCCTTGCCCTGTTGTTGTAAAAATCTTTTGTATGCTTCGTGTTAATGTTTACTGTTTTCCCATAGATACGGTTTCCATCCATATATGCTACCATCCTTTCTAAAGTTCCATATCAAAACTGCCCAGTGTCCGCTCAAGCCCTTCTTTCAACGATATCTTTGGCTCCCATCCTAGCTTTCGGAGCTTTGTCGTATCCAATCCGACTCGTTTATACCTGCAATACCCGCTTTGATCAGAATCATTAGCGAAAATTAACCGAAGATTTTTTTCAGGTACCATGTTAGCTAGTATCTGTGCTACATCCCGGATCATATAGGTTTCTGTCTCATTGGCTACATTATAGGCTTGATTTTGTTTATCACCCAGCATTATGAGGAATATAGCGGCAACGGCATCCGTTACATAGCAGAATGCCCTTTCGGATAGGCCGTTGCTTTTCATCAGGATATCCCTCCCATGGACTACATCGGCTATGAAATCAGACATTACCCGTCCGTCTTTTTCAATCCCCATTCCCGGGCCGTATGCGTGCGCGATGCGTACGACCTGGAATGGGATCTGGTACATTTCGTTATAACTCCGCAGTAACTGTTCGGCCATGCGTTTGCTTTCCGGATAGCAGGAACGTGCATCCAGAGGGTCAAGTAGCCCCATATCATATTCTTTGATCCATTCTTTTCCCCTTACTTCTCCATAAACTTCCCTTGTAGACGTATATAAAAGGCTGTGTACCTTCTTATGCTTTGCAAGCTCAAGCACCTGCCTGGTGCCTTCCGTATTCGCCCGAATGATCCCCACCGGGTCATGCTTGATAGCATAAGGACTGGATGCCCCTGCGGCATGGACAATGTAGTCAACCGCACCTTCCACCCAGATGTTATCGTTGACATCCTGAAGCAAAAGGGAGAAATTCGGGTCAGAGAGGAACCCATCAAATTGCTTTTTCACTTTTTCAGAATTACGGACAAGCGCAATCACATGAATATTTAAATTCCTTTTTTTATTAAGGTACATCAATGCGCCTAGGGTGTAATAAGCCAGCATTCCCCCGGCACCAGTAATAAACACTGTTTTATCTTCCAGCTTTTCAAATGGGATATTTTCCCTTCCTGTCAGTTCCTGTAGGTCACTCTGCATGATACTGCTCGAATACAGCATTCTTACCCCTCCACACCATAAATCTGGGTATTTTCCCTGGCATCCAGTAACGCCCTCATTGTATAAAAATCTTCCGGCGAAGTAATCTTAATATTTTCTTTTGGTCCGTCTACCAAAAACATTTGATGCCCATAATGCTGCATCAATGTACAAGAATCAATATAATTCTGTACTCCTTCTTGCAACGCACGGTCGTGTGCATGCAGGATGTCCCTCAGGAAAAAACTCTGGGGAGCCCTTGCCAGTCTGGAATTTTTTCTTTCCGGCACATCCACGATCTCGTTATCTTCATTTACCACTAAGATGGTCTCTGTCACAGTAACCGTGGTGATCGCGGAACCATGATCCTTTACGCTCCGGATATTTTCAGTAATGACCTTTTCATTGACCAGTGGCCTGACCCCGTCATGGATTAGTACAATAGTGTCCCGGTATGCCCCCGCCTCCAGTTGTTCTGCCGCTTTTAAGCCATGGTAGATAGAAAGCTGTCCTGTCTCCCCACCTGGTACAATCTTTCTTACTTTGGAAAGCTGGTATTGTGATATGAGAGTTTTTAAATAATTGATCCAGCCTGGCACACAGGCAACCAAGATTGCATCAATCTCCGGATGCTTTTCAAATACTTCCAAAGTATGGACAATAATCGGTTTTCCCCACATTTCCAGAAATTGCTTGGGTTTCACTTTACTATTCATCCGTTTTCCAACACCACCAGCAAAGATCACTGCAATGTTCATATATGGTACCTCAGATTTTCTTTTTTATAACGTTCCTGGATTTCTTCCAATGTGATATCAAACAATTCTATCTTGCTTGGCGGTGCGGGACCCACCCGTTGTTCCACTGGCGGGAGCTGCATGTAATCCCCGTAAGACAGGCGGAGAAAATTGTCATAATCGGATAATCCCTGAAACAACATCCCCTCAAACTCATATTGCCGGAATCCAGCGTAACAGCTTGCCGGCATGCCATACTTGCATGTTGGCCCCGGGTTCGGGCACATAGTATGACATACAAGCTCCGTGGGCTTCCGGTTCGCCGCCGCCGCCATCCTATTCCGTACTGCGAAGGCGCTATTACGCGGAATCTTGAAAAGGAGCCCATACCAGCCCCTTAAAAGAGCTGTAGGTGCCGCTTTTTTTCCCAATTCGGAATACAAGACCTTCCTGATACAATAGTTCACCCCGTAATAGACCCTTCTCAGAAGATATTGATCCGGAACATTATCCAATGGGAAGATATCGATACAGACACCTGTCTTATACCTCATATGCTCTTGACCTACCCGAATAAACTCTGTCCCCTTTCGGCGCAGTTTTGCATATCCCCACCTGTAGTCCGGGTCTGTCCGGTACTCTTGGAGAAAAAACCTTTCCGTATCCAGATCTTTTTTGCAGGCACGATAAAACTTAGCGTATTCATGCCTTGACATCACAATGTCTGCATCATCATCCCATGGTATGAAACCCTTGTGTCGGACGGCCCCCAGTAACGTCCCGCCATCCAGGGTATACTGTATGTGGTTTTTCCGACAGATGCGATCCACCTCTACGATCATTTCCAACTCGATCAACTGTAGCATACGAAGCTGATCAGGTGTTAATTTTACAATCTCTCCCATATGTTTATTCTCGCTTTCCTGCGAATCAACTCTATCAAATTATGTATCTAATAAATAAATGTTTTTAAATCCCTTTTGACGTAATTGCTGCATAATTTCTGCTTGAAATTTCTTGTTGGCAACCGCGACCACAATTCCTGCATATAATTCCGGCTCTCCAAGCTTTGATAACTGATATACTGGATGCCCATACTTTTCCATTAAATCCGGTTGGTCATCAGATATGATAAAGCCAGAAAAATGGTATCCTTTTTTTATAATTAAACTTGCTGCCCGACCGCCATTTTCTCCTGCTCCATATACGTAAATTTGAGGAAACTTCTCACAAAATAAAAGCATAGTGCCATCCAGATAACTCCCGAAATCTTCGAATTCATACCTATTTTTCGTATGCTTTATAATTTGCCGTAACATTTCATCCATATTGGTATATGCCATGGAAGCATATGAGTTTTTCATTCCGACTGCTGTATAATACCCCATTCGCTGTGCAGTTTTCGCAAAGTCATCTCGAAGTTTTTCAACAAATACGGCGGACGGCTCACTAGCGAAGGCTATTACTTTATTCTTCAACCTTTGAAATATATCTTTTCGGCACCATAGCGCCATACAGTATCTTAATTTTACATTTGTTTCATTTCCAAAGTCTGCTCCATAAATTCCACATGGAGCTAATAGAACTCCCAGACGACTATTTTCAGAAAATAATTTGACAATTTCTGCTGTATAAGTATCTTTTCCGGCCAGATTTCCCCACTGCTCTTCAACTGCGGAATATTTGTGGAGATCTGTCTCCGTGCCATCTGCATGTTTTATGTCTGCTAAGCAAAGAGCATATTCCCACTCCGCTTCCATTCCGAATAATTTGTCAATTATTTTCTCAGCATTTTTTTCTTGTATAGTTTGTCCTTCAATGACCTTCATATGTGTTTTTAATAGCTGGATATAGTGCTTTTGCTGTATGGTCAGCGGTTCATTCGCGCAGACAAATGCAATTGTTTTATCTCTGTTTACTATGTTTGACACAAAATTGTCAGAAATTATGTAGTTCAGATTTAATGCTCTCCGTATATCATTTACATCATAAAGTCGGAGAAGGTTTTCCCATATCATATCTATAGGATAGTTGGTGTTCTTTTTTATAAACAGAAACGCCTTTGATGTATCATTTCCCAATTCTCCGGGATTTGCTGTTAGATGCTTTGATATAAAGTTTTTCTTTTTTATAAATGGACATCCATAATCTTTGATTAGTTGATAAGCAATATAATAATATTGTATAAAATTATCCTCAGGATTCTTGGCATCATATTCTATTGCATGTACATATGTATCCCATGAAAAACCGGCTTGTTCCATGGCAGATGTAAAATATTTTTCGTGCCTGTTTAATACATCTGAAAAGAGCCAGTTTGTTGAATCAAACTGATTCCAATAATCTTGGAATGTGTCACTTTGAAATATTTTTTTCCGGAACCCCATAAAATATGATTGAATATATGCCGGAAGTTTTTGCGAACTAGAAGAATAATAGTCTATATATTCTTGATGGCACGTAACCCCCCAGAAATCACATTTTTTTTTATCCATTTCAGCAAACATTTTGTTTATTGGATATAACGGCCCATAGAAAGTATCATTAATAAGAAGTAATTCATCATAATTTTTTAAAGCTTCCCAGCCTATATATGTAGTCATAGCAAGTTTATATGCCATTGCATCAAAACCCGCGTTTTCACGGATAAATATATCATTCGAAAATTGTTCTAAGTGTTTTCTTCCAATCGAAGATAATTTGCCATTACATACAATAACAAGTTTCTTAAGATGTGCAATTAATGCTGATAAAAAAAAATCGATATATGTGTCAACGATTCCTTCTTTGTCGTAAAACACAAAAATTCCAATCCGTTTCATATTTTTGTCCTGCTTTATAGGTTTTCTTTGTACCAATTAATTGCCTCTTTCAAACCATCCTGGAAATTATATTCCGGCTCATATCCCAACAGTTTCCTTGCTTTAGTTATATCAGCGTTTGAATGTTTGATATCCCCCGTACGTTCCGGACCGAAAAAAGGTTCAACACGTTTTCCTAGTATTTCACACATCGTATGATATACGTCAATCAGATATTCCCTTCCACCATAAGCAATATTATATACTTGTCCAGCTGACTCATGTGGGGCCAGGCAAGCTTTTAAATTGGCTTCGATTACATTTTCAATATACGTGAAGTCTCTGCTCTGCTGGCCATCACCATTGATCGTTGGCTGCTTATTATTTATAAGTTTTTTTAGGAATTTAGGTATCACTGCAGCATATGTACCATTAGGATCCTGGCGTCTTCCAAACACATTGAAGTATCGCAGTCCATAAGTATCTAATCCATATAATTTATAATATAATTTTGCATATTCTTCATCTGCACGTTTAGTTAGAGCATATGGGGACAGCAAATTTCCCTCTTGTCCTTCGACCTTTGGCAGCACGGTATGGTCTCCATAAACAGAGGAACTCGAAGCATATACAAACTTTTTTATGCCTTCACATTTAGAAGCCTCAAGCATATTTAATGTTCCGCGAATATTTACAAATTCATAATAAAGCGGCATCTCAATACTTCTGGGTACACTTCCCCACGCTGCCTGATGTAAAACATAATGAACACCTTTGCAGGCTCTTTTACATGTGTCTAAATCTACGATATCACCTTCTAAAAAAGTGTAACGGGGATTAGATAAAAACAGATCTACATTTTCTTGTTTCCCTGTAGAGAGATTATCTAAACAAAGGACCTGATATCCCATATTCAAAAGAGCTTCACATAAATTGGAGCCGATAAACCCTGCCCCACCTGTAACTAGAAACACGGAGTCACCATCAAATCGTATATTCTTGTATCCCATACTTATTTCCCTCGAATTACTTACCTATAGTCGCCAATATTCATATCCGTCTTCTTCATATTCCTTTTTATCAAATATACCTTTTAAATCAAAAAGTAATCGGATATTATCTGTATACATTTTACGTATACTGTCCCGTCTCAAATTCTGGAATATCTTATGTTTTACAGAAATGACAACTGCATCCACATTTTTTATGTCTTTTAATGGAAGAAGCTGAATTCCATATATTTTTTTTGCCTCTTCTTTATCTGCTACGTCATCCGTAACTAGAGGTTCTATACCATATTCTTCTAACTCTCTAATAATATCGATTACCTTTGTATTCCGTGTATCCTGGCAATTTTCTTTAAAGGCAAATCCCAGGATTGCTACTTTGGTTTTTTTTATAGGTTTATCTGCTTTTATCAATCCCTTTACAACATTTTCTGCAACATATCTTCCCATATCATCATTAATACGGCGTCCTGATAAAATTATCTGGGAATGATATCCCAATTGAGCAGCCTTATGTGTCAGATAATAAGGATCTACACCAATGCAATGACCGCCGACCAGACCTGGCTGGAAATTCAAAAAATTCCATTTTGTACCTGCGGCTTCTAAGACTGCTTTTGTATCAATTCCCATTTTGTGAAAAATTATAGATAACTCATTCATAAATGCTATATTAATATCTCGTTGGCTGTTTTCGATCACCTTGGCAGCTTCTGCAACTTTTATTGATTCTGCGCGATATACGCCTGCCAAAGCCACTAATTCATATACTTTTGAAATAATATCTAGACTCTCATCATCCATACCAGAAACTACTTTTATAATCGTAGCCAACATATGCTCTTTATCGGATGGATTGATACGTTCCGGGGAATATCCCACCTTAAAATCAATGCCACATTTTAATCCGCTTTCTTTTTCCAGAACAGGTATACATTTTTCTTCTGTTGCCCCTGGATACACCGTACTTTCATAAACTGCAACAGCACCTTCTTTTATATGTCTCCCTACAATTTGCGACGCAGAAAGAATAGATGTCAAATCTGGAGTTTTGTCGTTTTTGACAGGAGTAGGTACTGCTATAATATAAAAAGAAACTCCTTCCAGATCTTTTTCATCTGAGGTAAAGAGCATAGGAGCTTTCTTGACTGCGTCATCCCCAACCTCTTTGGTGGGGTCAACTCCCCTTCTATAGTGGTTGATCTTTTCTGTATTTAAATCAAATCCAATAACCTCCAGCTTTTTTGAAAAAGCAATAGCCAATGGCATCCCCACATAGCCAAGTCCAATAACGGCCAACCTTGTCTTTCTTTCTAAAAGTTTCTTTAGCATTTTTGTCCTGCTCCTTCAAGTATAGATTTTATACCAACACTGACTTTTTCTTTTGGGATTCCCATCCGGGTCAAAAATTTCATGATTGTCTGGATTGTAGATTCAAAAACGCAACAAATACAAATAAAATCAAAATCTATAGTTCTAAGCTCTTCTGGATTTTTTATATCCATCTCTTGCTTCCTATAACTTTCATAAGCCATGTCATAAATTCCAATCAAATCATATATAGGGCTTTTTTTATGATAAAAATATTCTATTTGGGCATACATATTATAACCATACAATGCAATTTTAGGATTTGTACCCACTTTTTCGGGACTATTATCATTTGTCAGTATTTGTTTGCTATTAAAAATTGTTCTATCGGCCTTAATGATCCTGTCACACTCTCTAATAAGTGTATGTATATAGACTTCTGGGGTAGCATTTGCAAGATAATTTCTCCTCGCTAACTTTCCCATTTTCCTGAATTCTTTTTTGTGTTTCATTGCTTCACGTATTATGTTTGCAACGTCTTCACAGTTATACTCGTCCACGATCCAACCAGCACCATTTTGGGCAAGATAATTTGCACCAGTATCTTTACTGACAACCATCGGTTTCTGCAACATTGCAGCATCTACAACTGCAAGTGGGCATGCATCTTCCCTGGATAAATGAAAATATATATCACTTTTTATATATCTGTGTTGCAAATATTTCTTATCTTTTATTTCACCATGAAAAATAATAAATTGTTCTGCCTTCGCCTCATTTTGAAATTTAACACATCCACCTTCTCCTTCCATTTTACCGACAATATGCCATTCGATTAGATTTTTTTCTTTTTCTGTTAACCTACAGAATGCAGCCAACGCCAAATCATATCCCTTAACCGGATTCCAATTTGCTACTGTCAGAAAATTAACTTTATTATTGTTTTCTTCCAAGAGGGTTGGCGAATAGGTATCTTCAACAAAATTGTTCAATACCCTTACATTTTCAAACCCTATTTTTTTCAACATATCCACATGATATTCACTTACGCCAAATAAATTCCTGATTCTTTTTAGTTCTTCCAACGTCCTAGATGTCCGTGAAAAGATATTCTTCATGTAAGATAAACAATCATGCAAAATCAACATTGTAGGTTTATACTTTTGTGCTTCATATGCAAAAAAGACAGCATACATCGTATTTACTATTATAAAGTCATATTTTTTGACCAAATGATATATCTCCCATTCACCCAAATTGATAATAGGACAAATAGAGCAGGGGATTTTTTGTTGCTTATAGGTGGATTGCAAAGAACCACTTTCAAATGCAATACATTCTACATCATACCCATATTTTAAAAGCAATTGTGCTTGCTCGAGCATATAGCGGTCAGCCCCGCCAAGACCTGTCACATGGCCAACAAGAAGAATTTTTACATTTGTCTTCATAGTATTCTTATAGCTCTCTTATTATACTTCTACCTTCAAACAGGACATCATTCATTGATATAACCGGTGACTTTAATTTCCTTGATAAATCCTGCCGTATCTCTTCATAGTAGTAAACCGGTGTAACTACTACGGCATCTACTTCATCTAAATTTTTTTCTAATGAATAAACTGGAATGTTAACTTCCGAAGAAGAGGTATATTTATCTATGCCATATAGAACTTTTATTGATGTTCCCTCCAGCTCTTCATATAATCGAACACCAACATAATTCATTCCATAAATTGCAATCGTATGATAACCTTTTTGCAGAAAATAGTCTTCCAGTTTTCCATTTTCCATTTTTACCTTTAACCATCTAATAGTCATTAACAATGTCTGCTCATATTTATCTGATTCCCTTTTCCACTTATTTGCCTGCTCATTTATTTTTTTCATTTTTTGAGACGTACCAAATAAATGTCCTAAGAGTGTTCCCGCGATCAGCGATAGCACTATATTTTTTTTAATCTTCATCAGCAAACAGCTCCTCCCATTTCCTTCCTACTGTTGAGATATCATTTGCTTTGATATATTGAGAAGCTACTTTATAATATTTTTTATGCAAACTCTCGTCTAGAAGCAAATCTGTAATGGCTTGTGCAAGTAGGTTTTCCTCCGTTGTCAACGGGGTATCAGCAGAATAATGTGTTCCATCTATCTGCGGTGTAAGTATTCCATAACGGCACTTTTTTACACAGTTAATAGGATGCTCATAGTTTTCATCATCATTTAAAATTTCTCCTACGCCGCCTATTCCATCTGCGGCAACAACGGGAATTCCAACCGTCATTGCTTCCAGCACACAGTTCGGATAGCCTTCGGTTCGGGAAGCGGAAACAAACACTTTTCCATTGTTAAGATAAAATCCGATATCCGTTTGTCTTCCTTCAAAAATAACATCGTTTGTTAAGTTCATTGCAATAGTAAGCTGCCGTACATACTGAAAATACTTGCTTTCACCATTTCCGATAAAGATGAGTTTTGCTTTTGGGCATTTATCCTTTACTTTTTGAAATGCTCTTACTATATGGTGCTGTTGCTTAATTTCGATTATTCTGCCTACACATACAATTCCAAATCCCCCAAATCCCCATTCCCTATTTGATGGCTTAAACTGTACCGAACGTATGGGATTAATTATTTTACAAAACTTTTCTTTATGTACAAAGTAATTGTCAGATAAGTCTTTCTTCTCAGCTCCATTGACAACAATCACTCTGGTTGCCTGGTTATAATAATGCCCGATAATAATTGGGGCAAAATCCCACCCATTTTCTCTGGCCACACCACTGACAGACATTACATCACAAATACGTATAAATGTCTTGTCCCGATACCTTGACATCACATTTAGAAGATTATATTCATCCATAAAACTGATGCTGTAATCTATATGATATTTTTTTTTCAATTTACGGATAGCTCCAGCTTTTGCTTTTAAACTGATAAGCTTTGCTATTTTATTCTTAAATATCAATAACTCTTTATAATCCTCTTTAGGGATTTCAATTGCGGTTCCGGAATATGGGTAATCCACTACCCTATTTAATTTATTCACAAAAAGATATACGTTATAATTTCTTTCATGAAAATAATGGGAAAGTTCTGTCGCAACCCGCTCTGCGCCTCCCCTGTCTAAAGTAGGAAGGAGGATGGCAATATTATATTTTTTTTTATTTATATACTTATTTTCCTCTTCCATATGTCTTACCTCAATATTAGTTTTATTTTATCGTTCTAATTCATGCACAATATGCTCTGCAAACTCTCGTTTCCCCATTTTTGTATTTCTGTGATAATTAAATAAATCTTGTGCATTCTGTGCGATCTTTATATATTCTTTGGAATTTTTGGCTTGCTCAATCACATCCATAAAATCGGAAAAATCCCACTTTATAGGTACATAGGTCTGATTTTTAATATACCAATTAGGGTATGTAGTCATATGGCTCATATCCGGTTTGATTAAAACTGAACCTTGTAAAAAAGCCTCAAAATCCCTTGTGCATATTTCTCCCCAACCATATGGGCTGACAACAGATTTGGATTCCGCAATTTCTTTAAGATAGTCTTTATAGGGAATAATAGAAAATATGTCCGAATGTTTTAATGAACTTTTTCCTATTAATTCAGTGCTTCTTAATCGTTGATAGCCGCATACAGAATAATCTAAGGTTCCCTTATACTGAATATCATATTTTCTGTCCAAACTAGGCGCAATAGAATCAGGAGTAAAAATATGATGAGGTTTCTGATAGGAAACCTCTTTTGATTCAAACAATTCCCCTAATCCTACATTCCAAGAAAGTCTAATTTTTTTTAAGTCACTTTCAGTTACAGGCGGATCATAATCAGCGCTTTCTTCATTAATATATCCTTTGTCAAGATAATATTGTGTATAGAGACGGCCTGCCCACATTCTATTAGTATATTTATTTAGATCAAGAAGTGTTTGCTTTTTAAAGTATAAATCAACAAAAGGAAATGCCTTACTCCACAAAGTTCCCGTACTATCAGATGTATCGCACCATACAATTTTGTTACAACGCTCCTTTAAACGTTTCATTAAATATTCAAATTTGCTATATTCAATTGAGCAAAGCCCTATATGTGAATCATGGTGTGCTAATAAAACAATATCATATTCATGATTTAATAAATCCCTTTCAAATATTTCTGTTTTGTTTCGTGCAGGTATATATTCCTCTTCATTAATAAATGAAACAATATATCCTAATTCTCTAAATTCATTTTTTGCCCAGAGCATTGATTTTATCCATTTGAACGTATACCAAGAGCCATCATAAAATAGCGTTATTTTTTTCATTTTAAATCTTCCTGCATATTCTGTAGTATGGTTTATTAAAGTATAATTCTCTATATTGTGTTAAGGTTATTCCTTTATAGTAATTTGAAGCAAAGCTAAAAAGTTCTTCTAAATCGGCATACAATTTTTCAATCTTTATTCTATTTGGAAAAGTTGGACTACCTCCTGGCATTAATTCAGAAGAGTGTATCATAAATTCTACATAATCGTGTTTACCTTTTGCTGTATCACACAGGACTTCCTTCATTGTACGTAAATTATTTCCCGTAGGCCGTAACCATTCATTCCAATCCTCTTTTATCCATGGGTTATAATTTTTAATAATATATTTCAAAGATTTTCGCCTTATTGTAACAGGAACTTCCAAAATTCCTGACCCCCCTCGTTTTTTTATATCCTTTAAAGATAACTCATAAGGCCGATGATAAAATCTGCGATAATCAACTCCCTGACTAAATTCGGTATGCCCAGGGTGATTTCTCCAATCAACACCTGGCGTTACAGTGCAATCCACCAAATATCCATACTTCTTTAATATATATATATATTTCTCATCTAAGTACCATCGTCCACCACGGTGGCTTTTAATTGATGTTTGAAATGTATCTTCTAAAGTTTTAGTCAAATAATCTACTTTCTGAGATAAAATATCTATAGGATATTCTCCTGCGTAAGCTTTTCCGCCGCCTCTTCTATTAGGCAACTCAGTTACTGGTGGATTATTAAATGCATGTAAATGCATTCCAATTTCCATCCTTTTATTTTTTAAAGCTTCCTTTGCCATCTGCTGAAATGGCCGCGATAATGTCATTTCATAATTTGTTAAATACGTTGGAACAAGTCTATACTTTTCACATAAAATCTGAAACCGTTCTATATACTTTCCATTTTCAATTGTTATTTTTTCTACGTATTTGGAGCTGTTTCCATAACTCCATAAATTATCGCCTTCCGTATCAACTGTTATAATAAAATACTTTTTCATCTTCCACTTCTACCACTCATATATCACTTCTTCTATCGAAACAACATGATAAGTTATTTTTGACTCTATATTTTTTTTGATTTCATCAAATACTTGTATGGGCGTTACTATAATGACATCTACAGGTTCCAAGGGTTCTTCTAATGAATGCACTGGAATATTATATATATTTTTCTTCTTTTCTTTATCTATTATATATTTAATATTTACTTGTTCTTGTATTAATTCATCTAATAAAATTTCTCCGATTTCACCCAATCCATAAATAGCTACGGATGAATAATTATATTTATTTAGATATATATTTAATTTTTTCCCTTGTGTTCTTTTTTTTAACCAAATGGTTAAAACATGATGTTTTTCTTTATATTCATTTTGCCATTGATACCATAAGTTTAGTTTCTTTCTAAAAATTTTCCATGAAACGACTATTCCTGTAAAAAAAGAAATAATGTTTATTAACCAACATTTAGACATTCCATTATCTCCCCAAATTATTTATTTCCCAATATTCAATTACACGTCTAGCACCAGATGCCGCAGGAAATCCTTGGCTACGTTTTATACATGTGTAATTGGAACCGAACAGTTTATTTCCATCATGTTTATACTTATATTCTGTTCCTTCAATATCACACAGTATATCAATAACAAACAACTCAATTTTATTATATTTAATTAAATTTTGAACAAAAGCTTGCATATTCTCTGTACTAATCTCATGAATAAAATTAACCATTATAAGACACTTGATATTATAATTTTTTATGTCCTGAAAACTTCCGATATGAAACTCGACTTTTGGGAATAATAATACCCCGGCTTTCAGCACATTTTTATCTACATCAAATCCAATTTTTTTTCTATAAGTAATATTTCCAATTAATTCCCCCAATCCACATCCTACTTCAATAATAGCATCTGCATTTTGATTTTTATTTAGACTTATATAATTATTAACAAAATTTATAATTTCCAATGCATATGGCCGAAAATTTATTGGAGAAACATGCCACAAATTAAAGGAAAACAACTTTTGCAGTAACAAATATATTTTTTCTTTTATTATCCCAGCATCTGCTGATTTAGTCCACCAATCCACTTTAATACTCCTCATGCTATATATTTATAAGTTTATCCCATTTTTTATATATTAATGTTTGTTCGAAATCTTTCGCTCTCTTCTCTGCTATATGTTCATAATATTCCCGTAACGAATCATTTTTTATTAAATTTAAAATAGCAGATGCAAGAATTTCTATTTCACGTTCTTGTGGTTTTGCTATACAAGGAACAAGAATTCCAAATTCTCCATATACCGTATTTTCTATTTTTTTCTTATCTTTCTGCTTAGGATTTAAAATTTCTCTTGGGCCAACACAATCAGTACATAATACAGCAGTATTACTAGACAACGCTTCGATTACGACATTGGAGAATCCCTCAACAATAGATGTTAACAAAAAAAGCTTCGCACATCGTAGATAGTCTCCTACGTTAGAATGAAAACCTAAAAAATGTATATTCTTTTCTATGCCGCATTCACATGCTAATTGCTGTAATTTTTTTAATAACTTTCCCTTTCCTAAAATATATAAATGTATAGATTCATTTTTAACCAACACCTTCTTCATGGCTAAAATTGCATACCAATAAGCTTTTACCTCTTCTAGTCTTCCAATCATTAAAATTGCATTTTCAGATAATTCAATGTCTTTTTTGGCATTTAAACTATCTTTATCAACCGCATTTTGTATTATAGAAATTTTTCTTTTTGAAATATAAAAGTTCCTATGCAAATCTTCTTTTCCTGCATTTGTAAGAGCTATAACATGATCCGCCCAATTATACAGTAAAGGAATCAACACGCGATACCGAAATGCATCTTTACTCCATTCATTCATCCTATCCGTTAAATATGTGTGTACACTGACGATAATAAGCTCTCCAATTGAAGATAATACATTGACAAAATTATTATCTTCGATAAAAGAAATGGAGCAGTCTATTTTATATAATTCCTTTTTATTTTTTAAGTCTTTGGATTTATATAACAAATCTAGCCATGGATTTCCTGTATTAGGGTGAAACATACGCACAATTTTTCCTCTATGTTGATAGGATTTTTTTCGATCATAATCATCTAGCATCAAATAAACATTTTTCCCTTGTTCAAACAGGTGTACAGAAAGCATGGCGGCTACTTTTTCAGCTCCTCCAGTAGATAAGGAATTCACAATAATAGCTATATTTTTAGTTCTTTTTTTTCGTTTTAAATTTCTTCTCATAATATTTTTGATCTTATCATCTTATAATGATTACATGTGTGATTTTGGATGAACAAACCTTCTATGAATATTCTATTATCAATTACATTTCAGCAATCACATCTGATAGTGATACTATCTTATAATCTATTCGTTCAATCAAATTCCTTTCTATTTCAGCATAAGCAAATATTGGAGTAATAACTATAACATCTACTTGCGGCAATATATCCTCTGGTTTATATATATCAATATTTTCATATAGGTTATCTTTATTTTGATCAATAATATATTTTATTTTCGTCTCCTTAGAATCCTTGAGTTCATCATATAGTCGATGCCCTAATTCAGCATATCCGTAAATTGCAATTGTTTTATAACTATTATCAACAAAATATTTCTCCAATTTTTTACCTTCTATTTTTAACTTTACCCATTGATTGAGCAATTCATAGTATGATTTTGCTCTATTCAAGCTTTTACTTTGTTCACATATTGCTTTATCTGCTAATCTCCATATTATAAACCCACCTATAATACATCCTGATACAAAGCATAAAACGATTAAAAATTTTGTTTTTTTCATTTAATTTCCTTTCAAGACAAAAAACACAAGTACTAATCTCCTTTTTGGGAAATTATTTCATTAAGTATATCTTTACCAACAGAATTTTTTGAAATAAGTACTTCTTTATCCAATTGTATGTTTTTTTTAAAATAGTCTGTAAAAATCTCTAAATTAAACGTTTCATTTACGCCTTCTATAAAAGCTGTATTTCTACTATAAATATCTTTTGTCTCCATTTGGGGAACCTCAGACTTGGCTTTTATACGGTGTAATATGTTATTTCCTTTTAATATCAATATTTCATTAGAAAAATAAGAAATACAAACCAAATTATCATCTTTCGAATCTACCGGCCAAATAAATTTCCATCTAAATGGGCAAAATACTTCTCCAGTAAAATCATCTATAATAGCTATTTTCTCTGTATTTATATTATATATATATATTAGAGGAACTTCAAAAGCGAAAGCATAAATTCTTTGGTTCATATAAAACATTTTAATAAATCTATGTCCTGAAAAATGGGTAATAAGTTTACATACATCATTTTCTTTGTTCCAGAAATAAACGCTATTATCAGTATAAACAACAATATTCTCATCTATATTAAGCAAACCAGAAAATGTAGAATCACATAATATATTTAAAGTGTACGCTTTATAATCTCTTTTTTCAACATTCAGTTCGATAAGAGATTCCGTACCCTTAAGAAGCATATATATATATTCGCCAGAAATTACACTATCATATATTTCATATCTTTTCTCCCATCCTAATATATCATTTATACAAATTTTTGTGTTTTTAACTCTATTATTTTTTACATCTAATTTAATAATCTCTGTATCACTATATAGCGGGATAAAATAAATATAATTTTTTGAGTTTAAACATCCATAAAATTCATTTTTGAGTTGCGTCATATATTGCGGAAATGTGCAATAACTCATACTACCTTTTTCAATATTATAAATTGCAATTGAATGTGCATTTCGCGGCGCAAAAATTATTTGATTTTTTATGCAAATTATTCCTTCATATAAACTTATACCCAACGGATCTTCATTCTGAAATACGGATTCTAATACGACTTTATTTTCGCTTAAAACATATTTATATAAACCGTTCCATCCATGTGAAACAAACCATAAATTTCCATTATAATCAAACGCTCCACGTCGAAACCAGATATTACTCCCCACTAATAGCTCTCCTTTACCTATTCACCCAAACATCTTGTATCATTATCGGCTTCCCAGTCTCTCTGTATGTTGTCACCAAGCTACTCATATCACCATAATATCCATCCGACAGCACCATTGCCAGATTGGGATCCGGAGTCTCATCATAGATTCCCCAGCATTCCTCCTGGAATTGCCGTACCCTCTGCATATATGCATCCCTCAGCCATGGAACCATAGCTTCTATCGTTTTAATCAGCAGCGGATGCGGACGCCATAACAGAACCAGTTCATCCTGTTTTCCTTTAAAAAACTGAAATACATTGTCTATCTTTTTTAATGTTTGCTCCCTGTTTTCCAAAAGAGGGGAAATAGACAAATTGTACAAAATGATCTTTTTCCGACTTCCATCCGGCTTTAGAATCACCTTCTGCCATTTTTCCGGCAAATTCTCCAGCTCACATTTCATATTCAGAACCTTGTCAAACTTTGGAGATCCAAGCGGCAGAAACTTCTGTTCTGCCGGAATCAGTTTTCCTTCCAGGCCATTCTGTTTCAGTACATTCGTGTATACCCTACAGTACTTCTCATAGATACTTCCCTTTTGTACAACCACGCGGTCTGCAAAGAGGACTCCGGTAGTATAGCATTGATATTCTGCCGGTCCCCCCTCTTCGCTTACAAAATAAGGAATATATACCAGCATGTCTGTGTACTTTTTCAAATTTCGGGAATAATACCGTTCTGGTATTCTTGTTACCCTGTTATTTTCATCATATGGATTATGAAAGAAAATGACGTCTGGCCTTCTGGTTTCAATGGAATATTTTAAATAAGAAGTTATGGGCACATAATCCGGGTACAAATCCCCTTCGTAATGAATATTTCCCAGCGAATTGTCCGGCAGCACGTCATAAAAGGGGATTGGGACTACATAGCAGTCTATATCATCCCTGTCCCTCGCAGCCATCCAAACACTTTCCAGTGAATCCCACATGGAGATCTGGTATGGAAGGAATAATATCTCCAATTTGCCAGGGACATTCTTTTGCACCTCTTCATAAGCAGCAGCTAAAATTGCTTTCAGTTCTTTTAAAAGATGGCTTCGGGTTTTAGCATCTTCAAGCGAAGTGGTTAATTGGTAAATGATTTCACAGACATTTTCCAGCTTTTGAATAATCTCTGCACAGTTTTCTTCCGAAGCTTCAATCGTCTCCCCTGCATGAATCACAAGCTGCTGCATCTGTGCCAGGATATCCATTGCCTGTTCCCTATCCAGCCTTCCCAAAAGTTCTCCTATGGTGCCTGACGTTTGAACCAAGTATTCCATGCTTTCACAAAGCTGCTTTTTTACCTGCTTCCTCATCTGTTCTCCTTTTGCTTTGATACATAATCAATGATTCTCTCATAGTCATCAAAGTAATCAATCTCTGCCCAGAACCGCCCGTCCACATCGACTGTGTAAATAGCTTCTTCCTTTTTATCCGTAAAAGAATATAAAATATTTTCCCACCAGACATTATGCTGCTGGCTTTCGATCAGCTCATCCATGCGCCGGATAAACTTCGGAAGGAAGCTTTTTTCAATCTTCGCCATCCCCACATATTCACAGCTGCGCTGTTCCAGCGGGAGCCCTTTCCCATATTTTTCAATCCGGCCGTCCATGCTGGTAGCAAAGAAATAGTCCCCTTCCACTGTGCGTGAATAATCTATCGCCATAACGGGATTGCGCTGGTCGGATATAACCTGTTCCAGTATCTCGCCGGAAAAGAATACATCCGCATTGAGTACCAGCAGGTCATCGTCCATTTCATCTTTTGCAAACCAGATGCTTGCAATACTATTTGTGATATCGTAGAAAGGGTTGTAGCAGTAGGTAATATTTTCGATTCCTTCCAACGCCTTTTTTACCTTCTTTTCCTCGAACCCGGTACATACAACACACTGCATACCTGCGGACTGCAGCAGTTCTACGGAACGCCGGATGAGAGGAACTCCATCCACCGGCAGGGTTGACTTTGGGACGCGCTCTACTTTTCTGGAAATCCGGGTTCCCCTTCCTGCTGCTAATAAGATTGCTTTCATAGTTATTTTCCCTCGTTTTCTTTACATTCCTGTATTCCACTATGTTCGTAAGAACGTATGCTGAATATTTTATTTTCCCAGTCTTTTCGTGTGTTTTCTCCGAATCTTTCAGCCAATATATTTATATATCTTTGCTTTATATCTTCGGAACTTACGATCACCATATCCGCATTCAGAATGCCTGGACCAACATAAGGGTCTGCGTATTCATGAACATTTCCTTCTTCTGCAAAGAAATCCTCCGAAAAAATCGGTGGAACATACACCAATGTCTCCGCAATATTTTTGAGCTCCGGTGAATAAAATCTTGGATCCACACTGATACCTGGATTTGTTTCATCATCCGGATTTTGAATAAATACAGTATCCGGCCAGCGCTTCTGCAGATCATAATTCTCATAATGGGTTACCTGTATATGGGACGGCATTTCATCCCCTTCATAGTGATAACTGGTAAATGCGCCCTCCGCTCCGCGGTCATAGTACGGGATCGGGACCACATATGTATCACAATCTTTATCATTTTGGGATGCCGACCAAAGCCGCTCCATAGAATCCCACATAGACGCTTTATATGGCAGAAATACGGCTTCCAATCGGTCAGGAATCTGTTCGTCAAGCAGTTTCCCGGCCTGTTTGATCTGTCCTGTAAGTTCTTTTATTAACTCATAGCGTTTCCCGGGATGCTTTAATACCTGGGTCATCTGATACAAACTCTCGTGATATTCTTCCAGCTTATGGACAAGTTCCGTTCCTTCCCCATAAATCATTTCCAGCTCATTTCCCATCGTGACTGCTGTTTCCTGGCAGTCGGCCAAGAGCTGCCGGATCCCATTTTCATTCATGCGGTTTGCGGTCAGGTTCACTTTCAGAACCCTGTTTGCTTTATCCAACAGGTCTATCATTCTAAACATCTGCTTTCTTAATGTACGGCTCATATTATCCATCTCCTTATTCCATCCAATAAATTGCTAAGAATCAGCCAACAAATGGATGTCTTATTCGGCTGTTTCACGTAGAACCGTCTGCCGCATTCGCAGCAGCTCAAGATCTTCCGGAAGGAGGGGAGACAGTTGCAAAATAATCGGCAGGGCCTCTGTATATTGTCCATGCTCTATCTGTGCCCGCAGAACTTCTTTCATCTGCCGCGCAAGTAGCTGAAATTCTTCCCCTGTGTTCTGAACCGGAAGTTCAGCCTTTTGTGACATCTGACGGATGGCTTCCCTTATCACACTTGTCATTGATGGACAAAACCGAAGAGCTCTGCGGAATAGACGGATGGCTTCCGGAAAATCCATTTGTTCCATCCTTTCCAGCGCCTCCCATACAAAAAAGGCAAAACGGCCGTCTTTTGGAAGCAGAATATGTTTCGATTCACTAAACACTTCGTCCCGATACTGGATTCGATAAAACTGCAGAATGTATCCACTATATTCCTTTAACGCGCATATCAAGGAATCCCCTGTAAGATATCCGTAAATCAGCTCCTTTTCGCGCAAAAGCTTTTTCAGCCAAAGCCCATATAACGGAGCATCCAGAACAAGCTTTTCTACGGCGCTTTTCAGTTTTTCTTTATCTTCGCGTGTATCCCAATCTTTGAGTTTTTCCGCACATTGCTTCCATGTATCCAGATCCATTATGCTTACAATTGCTTTTAGATTTATACCATGCAGCACTGCCTCTTTTACCGCCTGATACTGCAGGTAAGCAGATTCCGTTCTTTCCATACATTGCACAAAAAAATTCTGGCATTTATTTATTTCGGTCTCAAAATTCTGTCCTGTTGCCATCTGCAGCAACAAATACGGAGAGTGTTCCGGAACGTGTTTCAGAAGTTCCGGGAAAAGTTTTTGATAGGATTCTTTCCAATTATCAAAAACTGGATAATAACGCTGCATCCAGCTTTCATCTTCCCATGGAAGAAGCTTGAAAAACCGCACAGCCTGCGCCGTGTCATTCAATTTTAACGCGGCTTCTGTACAATTGATTCGAATTTGGCACAGCCTGTCTGGAAGTTTAATCCTTTCTTCTGTAATGTCAGCATAGGTCTGCTGTCTCCATAATTCTGGATGCTGCTCCATATAAGCTAGGCTCTCTTCAAATAGCTTGCCGTAACGCAGGGTCTCCTCCGTTGCTTTACGCCTGGTATAGATTGCAAGCAGTGTCTCATAGATGTCCAGCCTTATCAATTCTCTTGGCGGCTC
>QXWX01000105.1 GCA_009911175.1 Lachnospiraceae bacterium
AAACTTTGAAAAATTGGCTGACAATGAATATATACGCAATTAGACAAAACTAACTCAAAATCACCTTTTAAAGCTGGGAAATATATATTAGTATTGAAAATATATAAAATTTGTGTTAATATTTACTCAATATCATGGGCAGGGGGTTGCCGCAGAGCAGGGCACTTTACGTCTTTCCGGCAAAGAAGAAATCATGAGAAGAATTTAGCAGATCAACGACAGGACAAATGGACAGGGTAAACTTTTTCTAAATTTAGGAAGGATACCCCTTTTTAGTGTACAGGGAAATCACCGGGAGTCAGGAAAAAGATTATTTTAAGATGAGGATGGCGAAGAATAATGAATGTATTATTAATTGGCGGAGCCAGCAAGGTCATGGATACCATGATCGACAAACTAAACAAAAGCAATCACCGGATCTATCTGTTGACAGGGCAGAAGGGAAAGGATAAAGAACGCGGTATTTCCCGTAAGAGGGTTTTTGAGAAGTATGATTTTCTATATGACAGTGAGAGCGTCAAGGATGTGATGGAGAGTGTCAGGCCGGAGATCGTGCTGTTCATGGGCGCATATGATACGAATTTTGAGTGGAAGCACCATGGAAGGACAGAATCGGTACGTTATACATCATCCTTGATCAACATCCTGTCGGCATATTCCATGCTTGGAGGCGGACGTTTTGTATATCTTTCTTCTCAGGAGGTATTCAGCAATTCCTATGCCAATGACATTCCGGAGACAGAAAAGGTATCTCCCAAGGGCTTTAAAGCACTGGCTGTAGCACAGGGCGAGGAACTGTGCGGCAACTATCGGAACATGCAGGATGTAGATACGGTTGTTCTGCGGTTGGATCAGGTATACAGCGTGCCGCAGAAGGGACAAGAGGAAAGCAATCCATGCTACAGGATGTGCCTGGAAGCATTGAAGAGAGGAAGCATTTCCGCAAATGGCAGAAACAGTTTTTCCATGCTGTATGTAAATGACGCGGTGGAACTTATTTACAAGGTCATGACGGCGGAACAGGTTGGACAGCCCTGTTATCATATCTCATCGATGGAAGAGATCAACGAGATGGAGTTTGCACAGATCATCATTGAAAAGATGGGAGCGGGCATTACCATTACGGATCAGTCTGTGGGAGAGAAGTACCGGCACATACTGGACGGAAGAAACTATCAGAATGAATTTGGACAGCGGATCTTTACCCACTATCCGGAAGGCGTGGGAGAGGTCGCTGCGTTTATGAAGCGTTACAGTGACAGCTTCCTGAAATCCGAGGACGCAGGGGGCGGATGGGGAGGCAGGCTGCTGCACGGTACCAAAGTAGCTGCGAAAAGTCTGCTCCCGCTTTTGGAGAATCTGATCTGCTTTGTCATATTCTACATATTGTATGACCGGGCAGCAGGAAGCCAGTATTTTGGCAGACTTGATTTTTATCTGCTGTATGTATTGCTGTTTGCGGCAATCTACGGGCAGCAGGAAGCAATCTTTTCCGCGTTGCTCGCCTCCGTGGGATATTGTTTCCGGCAGACGGACGGGCATATACAGTTTGAAATCCTGTTGGATTATAATACATATGTCTGGATGGCACAGCTGTTTATCGTAGGAATGGTGGTAGGTTATATTCGGGATCGCCTGCGTCATACACAGGACGATAAAGAGGAAGAACTGGGATATCTGTATGAAAGGATTGAAGATATATCAGAGATTAATGACAGTAATGTCCGGATGAAACGGAACTTTGAAGCACAGCTTGTCAATCACAAGGACAGCCTTGGAAAGATTTATGAGATTACCTCCAGCCTGGAAAGGTATGAAACCGAAGAAGTGCTGTTCTATGCAGCGCAGGTGCTGGGGGAACTGATGGACAGCCGGGATGTGGCTTTATATATCGTAGCCAACAGGGACTACGCCAGACTCTTTTCCGCAACCTCTCCAGAGGCGCGCAAGCTGGGAAATTCCGTAAAGTATACGGCTATGGGTGATATGTACCATGAGCTGAGCAATGGCCGGGTCTATATTAATAAGAATATGGAGGCAGAACTTCCGCTGATGGCCAGCGCCGTATATGCTGAGGACGAGATGCAGCTGATCCTGATGGTATGGGGCATTCCGTGGCAGAGGATGACTCTGTCAGAGGCAAATCGGCTGACGGTGATCGGAACATTGATCCAGAACGCGTCCGTACGCGCCAGCCGTTATCTGGAAAGTCTGAAGGGCCAGCGCTATATTCAGGGAACCAGCGTACTCAACGAGGGTGCATTTACGCAGCTGGTGAAGGCATTTCTTGATGCCAAGAGCAAAGGCCTTACAGAATGTACGTTGGTAGAGATCGTGACAGGTTATCAGGGGTATGAACAGGCTTCCGCATTGCTGGAGAGCTGCATACGTCAGACAGACTATATGGGGACTATGGAGGGCGGAAAGCTTTATATCCTGCTTTCCAATACGGATCTGGAGAATGCGGAAGGCGTCCGGGATCGTTTTCGGAAGCTTGGCTATGAGAGCCTGCTAAAGGAGGTCTTGGTATGACACTGACAAGGGAAGAGCATTTGTTCGTAATGATCCTTGTGATCAATCTGGCGGTGGCAGCGGCCTATCTGATATGCGGACTGTTTATTGCCGTGCCCATCAGGAAAAAGAAGAATGAAGAAGCGGAATTTTTGTATGATGGCAGGAAAACCTACATCATCCGATTTTTTATCATGGTGCTCTGTCCTGTGGTTGCTCCTGTATTTTTCTTCGTGACCCACCTGCTGTATCTGACAATTTTCAGATTCCAGGTAAATCTGGAAGATGTCATTTTTGATAAAAGCCGTGTGAAGACACAGGTAAAGGCCAATGAAGAGCGGGAACGCAATGTGATCCCTGTAGAAGATGCCCTTGCAGTCAGTGATGAGAAGAATCTGCGGGTGGCCATGATGAATATCATCAAGGGGGATATGCAGGAATCTCTGTCATCGGTGGCCTTGGCTTTGAATTCGGAGGATTCGGAATCGGCACATTATGCGGCTTCTATCCTGAGCGACAGACTGAATGAATTTCGTATGGGTGTACATAAGTTGTACCGTCAGATGAAGGAAGAGGATCAAGGCTCCGAGCAGATAGAATACGAAGTGGCATTGATCGCATACATGGAGGATTTCCTGAGCCAAAGAGTTTTCATGGATCTGGAGCAGGACCGGTTTGTACGAATGTTGGAAGAGGCTATGGAATTGCTCTATGAAAAAAATGCTTCCAGGATTACTCCGGATTGGTATGAGGGTCTGTGTATGCGGCTGCTGGAAAGCAGGAATTTTGAAAATGTGGAAAAATGGTGTATTAGATTAGAAGAACAGTACCCAAATGAATTGTGTGCCTATACCTGCAGATTGAAATTGTATTTTACCGTAAAAAACAGGGATGCATTTTTTCAGACACTCAACGCTTTGAAGAATTCGAATATCATCATTGACAGTGATACGCTGGAAATGATTAGGATTTTCAGCTAAGGAGAGAAAGAAATGATATCACGTTGGAATTATCTTGCCATCACGACAGTCATGCTGGTTGTGTTTTTTCTGTTCCAGTTTACCAATGTTGCACTGGAAAGCTGGGATGGTTATGAAGAAAATTCATATTATCAGGATCGGGACGAACTTCTGGGAGAGAGCAGTGCTTATAAGTTCGAATCCGGAGAGTCAGAGACCGGAGCTGCCACTGAGAATCCCAGGGAACGGGTGGTTTATATCGGAGCCGTGACAGGGAACATAGAAGATGTTGTATGCACATGGACGACATATACAAAGCGCAGCATGGCCAGCTATGAATCATTGGAGGCATACGAAAAAGCTGAGCAGAAAAGCAAGGCTTCTTCTCCAGAAATGCTCATATTAAATGCAGAGGATATGGACTGGAACCAGAAGGAATTATGCGGCATCCTGGAAGCATGTGTAGATGCAGGGACTGATCTGGTATTCTGCAATCTGCCGGAGGTGTCCGTGATTAAAGACAATGCCCGCCTGAGGAAACTTTTGGGGATTGAACAAGTAAAAGAAGAATCTGCGAAGCTGGAAGGAGTATATCTGAAAGAAGGATTTTTGCTGGGAGGCGAAGCCGTATACCGGGCAGAAGACGAGGAAGAGAATGAGAAAAGGCAGGATATGGAACTGACATTTCCATATTATATTCTGGGTAAGAACGCAGAGACTTATATGCGGGGTATTACGAAAGAATTATTGAAAGAGGAAGAGGATTATCCGGCGGTGATCTGGAGAAACAGCTTCAACAAAGCACATGTGTTCGCGGTAAATGGTGGATACATGGAAGATGTTACTGGCATGGGACTTCTGACTGCTATGGCCTCCAGAATGAATGACTATGAGATTTATCCTGTGGTGAATGCGCAGAATATGGTGATTGTGAATTATCCGGGATTTGCGTCAGAAAATAATGCGGAGATCAAAGCACGCTATGGTCAGACGATGTCAAGACTGCTACGGGATGTCGCATGGCCTTCGATCGTAGCTGTGTATCGGCAGAATACGCTGGGACTCTCCTGTATGCTTACTCCGCAGTATGATTATGAGGATGATTCCTTTCCAAACCAGACTGAGCTTAAGTATTACATGAGACGTATCCGGGAGCAGGGGGCGGAAGCGGGCCTGTCAGGAAACAGTATATCCGACATGGAGCTTCGCAGGAAGCTGATAGAGGACCAGCGGTTCATGGGAAAAGAGCTTCCGGATTATCGTGTTTCTTCTTTTTATGCAGGCGGTTTGGAAGAGAAAGATGTGGAAGCTGCTTTAAATGAAGAGATTTTGGAGCCTGTACGGACGGTTGTCACGGATTATCACGGAGAAAATGATCTGATCAGCTACCAGACAGAAGATATCACCAGACAGAGTACACTGTCTGATGGAACGGAGCATACTTACCGTGAAGATTTTCGGATGCGGAGCGTGCAGACTGCGTTGGGATACAGCAGCGTGCGGATGGACATGGGGCGGGTTGCATATCCTGAGGGTGAGGAGGATACCCTGGAAAAGGTGCTTTCTGAATTCGGCGGCAATATTCAGTATTATTGGCAGAATTTCAAAGGATTTTCAGGGACTACCGTATCAGAATGCGATGACAGGATCCGTAATTTTCTGGCATTGGATTATACGGACAGCCGAAAGGACAATGTGATTCATTTGGAAAGTAATGCAGGCAATCCTGTATGGTTCGTATTGAGGACTCAAAATGAACGGATCACCCATGTAGACGGAGGAAGCTGGAAGCAGTTGGAAGACGGAGCATGGCTGATTGAAGCAGAGAATTCGGATGTGAAGATAGAATTGGAGTAAGAAGATGAGAATCTGTATAATAGCGGAGGGATGTTATCCCTATGTGGTGGGAGGTGTATCCAGTTGGATACACAGCATGATCTGTTCCTTTCCAAAGCAGGAATTTGTGATCCAGACTATTGTGGCAGACCGTTCGTTGCGTGGGAAGTATGTATATGAACTGCCTCCAAATGTGACAGAGGTACATGAGGTATATCTCAATGATTCTGATTGGGGCAGGAAAAGGATGCGGAAGCACCGGATGAATAAAAAGGAATACCAGGCTTTGCGAAGTCTCCTGCTCGGCCAGAAGATCGAGTGGGAAGTACTGTTTGATTATTTCCGAAAACACCAGGTGTCTTTGAACGGTATGCTGATGGGAAGGGATTTTCTGGACGCAGTGACGGAATTTTATCAATTGAATTACAGCCAGGTTGTATTTACGGATTTCCTATGGATGATGCGCTCCATATACCTGCCGTTGTTCACAGTGCTCCAGGCAGAGCTTCCAAAGGCAGATTTGTATCATTGCATCTGCACAGGTTATGCAGGCGTGCTGGGAAGTATGGCAAAATATTTCCATGGTGGTCGTATGCTCATATCTGAGCATGGGATCTATACCCGTGAACGGGAAGAAGAGCTGATCATGGCAAAATGGGTCAAGGATATCTATCAGAATATCTGGATCGAACAGTTCTACAAGATGTCCAGCCTTGCATATGAAAGGGCGGATATGGTGACCAGCCTGTATGAACACGCAAGAGAACTTCAGGTAGAGCTGGGCTGTCCCATCGAAAAGACGATGATCGTGCCGAATGGAATCCGGGTAGAGGATTTTCAGAATCTTCCGGGAAAGACAGAAGAGGATCAGGGAAAGATCAATATTGGCGCCGTACTGCGGGTGACTCCGGTAAAGGATGTCATGACTTTGCTCCAGGCGTTTGGATTTGCAAAGGAAAGAGAACCGTCCTTGAAGCTGTGGATTATGGGATCTTGGGAGGAAGACGCAGAGTATGCGGAAGAATGCTTTGGCCTGGTCAGGACGATGGGGATTCCGGATGTTGAATTTACAGGCAATGTCAATGTACGGGAGTATTACGGCCGGATGGATATGACGGTTTTGACCAGCATCAGTGAGGGACAGCCACTTGTCATCCTGGAAAGCTTCGCGGCCCAGAAACCAGTGATCGCGACCAATGTAGGAAACTGTCGGGGGCTGGTTCTTGGAGAATATGATGATTACGGTGCAGCAGGAATGGTTACACGGATCATGAACGTGGAGGAAATCGCATACGCCATGACTGCACTCGCAAGGAATGAAGATATGCGTATTCAGATGGGAAAGAACGGATATCAAAGAGTCTTGTCTCGCTATCAGCTTTCACATCTGCAGGATGGCTACAAAAAAATATATAGGGACTTTGCGGAAAGTATGCAGCTTGCCTGGGAAGAAGAGGGGCAGAAGGCAGAAGAAGAGAAGCCGCAGCTGGATGCAGACAGCGGGAGGAATTAGGGATGGCTGGTGTAGGAGTAAAGCTGAATCGAATATTTGAAAAGAAATCTATAGCGGCAGACCTGGTAGGATTTGTGTACAGCGTTGTGATCACGATCGCCCCTATGATTGTGATCATTGCGAATATCCTGCTGATCGGCTGGAAATTAGGCTTTAACGAGGAAGCATATTTGACTCGGGAACTGTTTTCCTGTACAATACTGTATACGTTTATCTTCGCATTGCTGGTTGTAGCTCCGTTCAATGCCGTGTTGTCCAAATATATGCAGGATGCCATTTATGCGGAGCGGTATGAAGATATTCTGCCATGCTATTATATCGGGCTGCTGATGACAATGATTCTTGGCTGTCTGATTGGTATTCCGTTTTGTCTTTGGGAGCATTTTGTGGGCGGGGTAGAGGTCTACTATGTATTTACCGGATTCTGTGCCTATATTTCCATGATACTGGTATTTTATTCTATGGTATATTTGTCCATCTGTAAGGACTATGAAAGAATCTCTATTTTCTTCCTGATCGGTATGGCAGGAGCATTTATCCTTGCATGGGTACTGAAATACCGATGCGGATGGAATACGGCATACAGCATGCTGTTCGCACTGACATTAGGTTTCTTATTGATCGGGATCCTGGAATTTGCGGCTGTGAAGAGATATTTTGCCAGAAACAGCAATCGGTTTCTGCCTGTGCTAAAATATTTTGTGAAATGGTGGCCGCTGGTAGTGACGAATTTTTTCTATATCCTGGGGCTTTATATTCATAATTTTGTCTTCTGGACATCAGAATCAAGGATGGTAGTCGTAAAGAGCTTTGTATGCAACCAGCCTTATGATATGGCGACTTGCCTCGCCATGTTTACGAATATCTCGGCAACCGTGATCTTTATCACCCATGTGGAAATGCATTTCCACGAGAAATATAAGATCCATTCCGAGGCTGTAATCGGCGGAAAGAAAAGTGAGATTGAGAGCGCCAAGCGGCGGATGTTCCGTCAGCTGGGAAGCGAACTGATGAATCTGATGCGTGTACAGTTTATTATATCCGTAGTAATCTATTTACTGTGTATCGTGGTACTGCCGCAGTTTGGGTTTGCAGGGTCGGTTTTGCAGATTTATCCTTGTCTGGCAGCAGGATATTTTATCCTGTTTTTGATGTATGCGGCAATCCTGTTTCTTTATTACTACAATGATCTGACAGGAGCAATCTTGACGACGCTGAGCTTTTGCGGAGTAACCTTTATGTGCAGCTTATTTTCCATGCAGCTTACAGAGATCTGGTATGGGATGGGTGTTGTATTGGGCTCCTTTACCGGGTGGACGGTAGCTTACATTCGCCTGCGCTGGGTTGAGCGGCATCTGGATACCCATATATTCTGTCAGGGAATGCTTCTAAAACAGGAATTTGCTCCAAGACCTTCGGGATTGGTATATCGGCTCCAAACAGAAGAGAATAAGGAACATAAAAAATCCGGAATCATAGAATGATGAGAAGGGGGGAGAGATATGGATACGGTGTATTGGATCATAGAATACGGAAAAGTATTCTGTGGATACCTGTTTCTGATGTATATCTGGCCCTCTGTTGTGTTTGGAGGGCATCTGAAGGATAAAACAAGGACATATCGTTTCAGCTTCTGTGTCACAGTGCAGGTTGTGATTGTCAATACGGTTGTTCTGATGCTTGGGCTCTTTCATGTATTGAACCGGTGGACCGTAGTTCTTTTGTTTTATGGTATATTCATGTGTGTGTGTGTAAAAAAACTGGTATTTTTTTTGCGTTCCGGCATCCGCTTTTCGGGGATAGAAAAAAAGAGATACCGTCTGCGACATATTCGGCTCAGGATTAAAGAACGGTTATGGGAAATCGGGAGGAAAATCAGCCCTTTTGTATATAAGAATGGCATTCTTGCAGCTGTTCTTATATTCGGAATGGCGTATTTTTCCTACGGAGCATTTCAGATCCATTCTTACGGATGGGGAGATTTGTATGCACACCATGAATGGATCTATGGATTGACTCAGGGCAATATTTTTTCAGATGGGGTCTATCCGGAAGCAATGCACTGCTTTATCTATACTATGAGCATGCTCTTTGGTATCCGGGTCTACAGTATTTTGCTGTTCCTGCAGGGAATCCATGTGACAGTATTTCTGGTATCTGTGTACCTTCTCTTGAGAGAGGTGTTCCACTGGCGGTATTCGCCAGTGTTTGTATTGATGCTGTTTTTGACTGTAGATGTAGTCAGTGCGGATTACGTCTACAGTATGTTTCGTCTGCAGATTACACTCCCATTGGAATTTGGCCTGCATACACAGTTTTTATGTGCGTTGTATCTTATTCGCTACTTAAGGGAAACTGTCAACTTTACCAGAAAGGGAAAGACATTAAAATTTTATTGGGACGAAAATCTGTTTTTATTTATGATGTCTCTTTCGGCTTCGATTTCCATACATTTTTACGTGACGATCATGGCATTTATCCTTTGTGTTTCCTTCGCTCTGTTCGCACTGAAAAAAATACTCAGCTGGAACTACCTGTTATCGCTGTCGCTCAGCGTAGCCTGTGGATGTGTGATTGCGATTACGCCTATGGCAGGAGCGCTAGCTTCTGGAATCCCCTTTAACTACTCGATTCAGTGGGCTATGGACGCAATGGATGGGGAACAGGCAAGGCAATGGCAGGTGGAAGAAAAAGAAACGGGGGAAGCTGAGGATGAAAAAAGTCTGGATGTCCAGTACAAGGGGATTGGGCTGAGCCAATGGAAAGAAACTGCAGAGAAGGGTGTCAGAGTTATTGAAAAAATAATCAACGGAATATACAGGAAAGGCTACAAGACACTTTATGGTGATATTCGTTCTGGATGGATTCTGGCAGTGACAGGAATTTTAATTGTGCTGTGTTTGTTTGCAGGACACAGGAAGGACAGATGCCTATACCGTTTCTGCTGTGGATATCCGCCGGTCATCTTGTTTACATTTATATTTATGCTGCTGTTTGCAGCACCTTACATGGGCTATCTGGATCTGATCTCTGATTCTCGTTTTTGTTCGGCGGGGCGTATGATGATACTTGCCGTTATGGTCATGCCTGCGGATATGCTACTTTCCTGGTTGACACATTTTTTCAAAGAATCTGTTCTTGGGCGGGTGTCTGCTCTTTTAACAGCAGGAATCTATGTGTTTGCCATGCTGACGGGAAATTATCGGGGATTTTTATTTTATGAGTTATCGCGGTATAATTCCGCTGTGGAAGTGACAAATTCTATTATAGAGGAATTCCCGCAGTACAGTTATACAATCGTAGCACCTACGGATGAACTGTATCCGGTCAATCTTTATGGGTGGCATGAGGAGCTTCAGATGTTTGTTGAAAAATGTTCTGACACAGAATATACACTTCCGTCAGAATATGTATTTATCTATGTGGAGAAGAAGCCGCTTCTCTATGCACAGGCTCACTTTTTTGAAGGGCCGTTCTGGATGGGAGAAGAGAAGTATTCTGAGATATATTGGAAGAAATATTCTAAAAAATTCCCGGACAGTGGCGCCAGCCAGGCTCCGGAAATAAAGACATCAGAAATCTCTGAGGATGCGGCACAAAGTGATATCGTAGAATCGGAGAATGAGTGGTTTTCTTATAAACAGCTTGAAAATCGTACAATTCTGGAGTCAAAGGCATATGAATGCTGTCAGCGGTTTGGAGAAACGTATCCGCAGGCTATGAAGGCCTATTATGAGGATGATGATTTTGTCTGTTACTATTACAGGCAGAATACAGGAACACTATATAATCTGGGGATTGGACAGGATGATAAATAGTCAGAAGAAAGGTAGGAACAGAACCACCTGCTATAGAAGAACAAGTGGCAATATTCTACAACGTATGAAGGGTTGGCTGTATGTTATACGTTATATACTTACGGTAGCGGCACTTTTCGTCTGTGTTTTGTTATGGAAGAACATGAGGATGAAGATCTATGTGGAGAGTCATCCATTTACAGAATCCTCCCGAGAGCTTCGGAATCCGTACCGTGGGTTTTATAGTTTGTACAGATTTTGGATTTCGGAGGATGAGATAGATTGCCGGCAGCTTGTGAAGGAAAAGTATTATAAGGATAAAGACACGGAGATTACACTGGTTCAGATCTGCCTGCAGGCATACAGGGAAGGCGCAATTGGGGAAAAGGGACTTGCAAATATTGAAAAACTTCTTTGTGAGCTAGAGGCATTGGACAAACAATTGATCATTCGGTTCGCATATGATGCGGAGGGTCAGAATGTATTGGTTGAGCCGGAAAGCCTGGACATCATTGCATTGCATATGCAGCAACTGGAACCAATTCTGAGGAAATATGGAAAAAAGATTTTTATCATACAGGGACTCTTTACCGGCAACTGGGGAGAAATGAATGGGACACGGTATAACAGTTCCGCAGATCTGCAGCGGCTTGCCGGGCAGTTGGAAGCCGTAACCAGTTCGTCCACATATCTCGCAGTGCGGACCCCGGCACAGTGGCGTAGCATTATGGAATCAGAACCGCTGAAGGAAGCGTTGGAAGGCAGACTGGGACTATTCAATGACGGAATGCTGGGAAATGAAACTGATTTTGGAACCTACAGGCCAAAGGAGCTCCTGGAGCCGGATTCGCTATTCCGGCAGAGCAGGGAGGAAGAACTGGATTTTCAAAATGAGTTGCTCTGCACGGTGCCAAACGGCGGAGAGGTTATCAACAATAATCCCTATAATGATTTTGAAAATGCTGTGTCAGGGCTGGCAGTGAGACGTGTCACTTATCTCAATCAGGATTATGATCTGGCTGTTATGAATAAATGGAGGGAAGCTGTCTGGAATGGAGAAGACTGCTTTCAGGGGATGGACGGTTATAGTTATATAGAGCGTCATCTGGGCTATCGCCTTCTGATCACGGAAGCAAGCTTGGAGGAGAATGCGGAAAAAAACGGTATTGATGTGGCTGTTACACTCAAAAATGTGGGTTTTGCGCCTATATATAAGAAGCCAAAGATCAAGCTGACCCTGTATAGTGAAAAGGAAGGGCAGTCTCCGCCGATAGAAATGAAATGTGATATTCAGAAACTGACAGGCGGAGAGGATGCGGAACTGACTGAAACAGCTGAGACAAAGATTGCATTGGGGGAGCTTCAAAGAGGAGAGTATGAAGTATATTTCCATATGGAGGATCCGGATACCGGAAAGGAGATTCAACTGGCGAATGAGGAAGAGGAAGAAGAGTATGGATATCATATCGGAACGATCAGCCTGCAGTAAGAATTTTTCACTGCGGAGAAATCACAGGAGATAAGATGCATTGGGTATAGATCACAGCAAGTTGTTATTCTTTATTGGGAATATGAGCCATTCCGGAGGGACAGAGCGTGTTCTGTCGGTCATTGCGAATGGACTGTTGGACCGGGGCTATCCGGTTGCGGTTATTAGCCTGTGGGGAAATGGGCGGACCTTTTTTGAGCTGAATGAAAACATTAAAATTTATTGGGTAGAGCGGGAAAGAAAAAAGCCAGGGATTACAGGGAATCTTCAATATCTGATGGCTCTAATTGAGCGGGAAAGACCGGATGTCCTGGTGGATGTGGATATTATCCTGGGCTGCTATTCTATTTTTTTGAAGCATCAGAGACCGCAAATGTGCTGGATTTCCTGGGAAAATTTTAATTACTTTTATCATTTTGAAAGAAATAATTTATTAAGGGTATTTGTAAGAAGGATGGTGGCGAGATACTCAGATCAATTGGTTGTTTTAACAAAAGAAGATCAAGGGTATTATCAGAAAAAATTAAATTTGCGATGTGCGCTTAGTCAGATCTATAACCCGGTTCCTTATGTGGGAGTATTCGATAAGCAGGAAGAGACGCCTCTCATTTTTGCGGCAGGAAGGCTTACGGAGGCGAAGGGATATGACCTGCTGATCGACAGCTGGTGTCTGCTGGAAGAAAAATATTCACAGTGGAATGTTGTAGTGGCTGGGGAAGGGATGGATCAAAAAAAGCTGGAAAAAAGGGTAAAAGATGCGGGACTTCAGAGAATCCATTTTATAGGAACCGTATCTGATATTGAGGAGTACTATAAAAAGGCGGCATTCTTCGTGCTCCCTTCCAGAAATGAGGGATTTGCGATGGTTCTTCTGGAGGCCATGTTCTTTTCGCTTCCGGCTGTCTGCTATTCCTGTAAGACCGGGCCGAAGGAAGTCATAACTGACGGGGAAAGCGGATTTTTACTGGATATGGGAGATGTAGAAGGCTTTGCAGGGAGGATGGAGCTGCTTATGAAGGATGCAGAACTGCGCAGGAAGATGGGCAGTTCTGCAGCAGAGTCTATCTGCAGATTTGAAAAGGAGCACATATTAGATGAATGGGAAAGGATACTGGTGCGATGAGCAAAGTTTCTGTGATCATCCCTGTGTATAATTCGGAAGCCTTTCTACGGCAGTGTATCCAATCTGTGATTCGCCAGACCTATCAGAACATGGAGGTTCTTATCATAGATGACGGCTCCACGGATCAAAGCCGTGAGGTGTGTGAGCAGTTTTGCAGAAAGGACGGACGGATCCGGCTGTACCGACAGGAAAATAAAGGTGTGTCATCCGCAAGGAATCTGGGGCTGGAAGCGGCCGCAGGCGAATATGTGTTTTTTCTGGACAGTGATGATGCCATACATCCATCGCTGATCGAAGCAGCGGTTTGTCAGGCTGAGGTATCCAAGGCAGAACTGAGCTTCTGCAGTTATGTAAGGTTAACCACGCTGCAGATGGAGGAAATACAATCTCAAAAACGAGAGAGCAGCAGTCCGCTTAATTGGGAAACGGCGGAAAAATATCTGTCGGAAGAATGGTTTCATATCCGATTTGAACGAGAACTCTCTTGTATCGGCGGGAAGATGATACGCCGGGAATATATAGGAGCACAGCGCTTCAATGAGAGAATCCGAAGCGGAGAGGATACACTGTTTTTATATGAATTGTGCTGTAGGCAGGTTAGGATGGCTTATGCGGATGTGCAGTGGTATTATTACAGGATGCATTCGGACAGTGCGACACATTTACATGAACGCAAAGGGATGGGGCAGAAATGGAGAGTCTATGAAAAAATCCGGGATCAGGAATATGAAAAAGGGCATTCTGCATGGGCATTGAAGTGGGAATATGGATTGATGTGGGATATCCTGTCTGCCTATCTGGTGATGAAGAATGCGAAGAGTGCAGAAAACAGTCGATTTGTGAAGAGATGGGCGATAAGGGAGATGAAGCACCCGTTATATAGAGGACTGACCAGTGGAACGAGGCTGTTGTTCCTGTTCCTGTATGCCGGATGTTCCTACATACCGCCGGTCAGGGCGCTGTGGGTGTGGAAGCAAAGGCTCTTTGGGACACTGAGCGCAAGCATAAGTAGCAGTTAAATATTTACAGAACACAGTGATTCAAAAACAGATGGGGATGGACAGATGCGGAAAAAGCTGGAGGAAAAAATTAATGAGTATCAGGAACGAGAGTGGGCCAGATATAAAAAAAGAAAGCGAAGCAGATTAAAAAATACTGATTTTACAATCATATCTTCCAACTGCGGCGGAACACTGATCTATTATGATATGGAACTGCCGTATCTTACGCCGACTGTGAATCTGAGCATTGAGATGAATGACTTTGTCAGGATGGTGGAGAATCTCGAATGGTATATGGGGCAGGAGATGGTTGAAGTAAAGGGAGAAAACTCATACCCGGTGGGGATGCTGGGAGATGTGAGAATCCAACTTGTACATTATGAGAGCTTTGATGAGGGGGTTCAGAAATGGGAGGAAAGGAAGCGGAGAATCAATTGGGATAACCTGTTTATTATAGGGACAGACCGTGACGGGTGTACATATGAAACAATCAGACGATTTGAACAGCTCCCATATAAAAACAAAGTGATTTTTACGCATGTAAGATACCCGGAATTTTCCTCAGCTTGTCATATCAAGGGATTCGAAGATAGAAACGAACTGGGGGTTATTACATTTTATAAAAAGCAGTTTTTGAAAAGACGGTATTTGGATGATTTTGATTATGTGGGGTTTTTAAATGGAAAAGGGATTCATTGAAAGTGAGAAGAAAAATGCGTTTTTTTCATAATATCAAAAAATATCAGGGCTATGCAATATATGCAGCCAAGGCACAGTTGAAATCGGAGGTGGCTGCATCTTATCTGAATTGGATATGGTGGATTTTAGAGCCATTACTCACTATGATGATTTATATTCTGGTATTTGGCTATATTTTCCAAGCATCAGAGCCAAACTATACGGTGTTTCTGTTTTTAGGAATTCTTATGTGGAATTTTTTCAGTGGGGTAGTCAAATCAAGTATCTCTGTAGTAAAAAATAATAGAAGTATTATATCCAGGGTTTATGTACCGAAATATATTTTATTGATTAGTTTGATGTACCAATATGCATTTAAGTTTGCTTTTGGTATGCTTATAGAGTTTTTCATGATGCTTGTATTTCAAATAAAATTTAGTTTGCAAATGTTATCTGCTATTCCATTTTTTATGGGGTTCTTTTTATTTGCATTTAGCTGTTCCAGTATACTGATTCATTTTGGGGTATACGTATATGATTTGACATATGTAGTTGGTATTGTTTTAAACTTTGTTATGTTTTTGAGTGGCGTTTTTTATTCCATTGAGGGGAGGATTCCTGGTGTATATGGAAAAATAGCTGGGCAAGTGAATCCGGTTGCTTTTTTTATTTCATCCATGCGAGATATTTTGATATACGATAAAGCACCGTCATATATAGGATTTTTAATATGGTGTATGATATCTGTTATTTTATCATCTATAGGTATAGAATTGATTCACAAAAATGAAAATAATTATGCAAAGGTAATATGAATATGATATCAATAAAAGTTGAAAATCTGGTAATTAATTATAAAGCATTGAACGGCATTTCTATACAGACTGATTTTTTTCATAGGAGGGAAAAGCGATATACATATACGGCAATCAATGACTTATCTTTTGAAGTGGAAAAAGGTGATATTTTAGGACTGATAGGGCGAAACGGAAGTGGAAAGTCCACACTTCTAAAAGCAATTGGAGGGATGATGTCTCCAGATGCAGGGAGTATAGACCTTAGAGGGCAGTCGGTAGCTCTTTTAGCAATTGGTGTAGGATTCAAACCACAAATGACAGGAAGAGAAAATATATATATTGCCGGATTACTGTTAGGATTCTCTCAAAAAATAATCAAAAAGAAAGAACAAGAAATTATTGACTTTGCAGAGTTAGGTGAATTTATTGACATGCCTGTAAGAACTTATTCCAGTGGCATGTATTCCAGATTGGGATTTGCGATTACAGCTACATTAGAAACAGATATCGTTTTAATAGATGAGGTGCTGAGTGTTGGAGATGAGCGCTTTCAGAAGAAAAGCTATGAAAAAATGCAGCAATTAATCAGTAATAAAGATAAGACTGTAATTATTTGTTCACATAGCAGGAAAACATTGGCGGACCTATGTAACAAAGCTCTTTGGATTGATAATGGAGAAATGGTCAGATTTGGTGATGCAGAAAAGATACTTGAGGAATATCAAAATTATATGCAGGAATAAGTAATAGATGTATATAGTGAAATCAGGAGAGGAGGAGACAAGGTGATTGGAATACTGACATTTTTCTGGGCAGATGATTATGGGGCTATGCTTCAGGCCTATGCACTAAAACACTATCTGGAGAAAATGAGTGGCAGGAATGTGAAA
Organism: Lachnospiraceae bacterium; assembly: GCA_009911175.1. Next base: position 16,595 of record QXWX01000105.1, read on the forward strand.
ATTATTCCTTATGCACCGGTTAAATTGACGGGCAGATATTGGCTTTATCCGGTGGTGGCCAGTCAGTCAGACGGAAAATTAAAATATTCCTTTGTCCCATATAGGTTTAAAAGAAATGCATCTTATTTGAAGGAATTTCTGAAAAGAAGGAAGAATATGAGAAGGTTTCGTCACACCTATCTGATAAGAAAGCCCGCTATAAGAAATGTTGACAGAATCTCTTTAAAAAAATATTCTTATGTGTTTGTCGGAAGTGATCAGGTTTGGAATCCGGAGATTACGGTTGGGCTGGACGATGCATATATTGGAAATATAAAGGAAAAAGGAAACTGCAAACTGATAGCTTACGCGGCAAGCTTTGGGGGGAATGCAGTACCGGAAGAGTATAAAGTTGATTTTGAATCGGCTGTAAACAAAAATTTTGCAGCAGTTTCTTTGCGTGAGAAGAGTGCAGTTCCATTTGTCGAAGATATTTTACAAAGAAGTGTTGTGGATGTCCTTGATCCGACTTTATTATTGGAACAAAAAGAATGGGAAAGCTTAGGAAAGTTGCCGAAGGAACAGGATTATATTTTATTTGTCTTTACAGAATATAATGAACAAATGGTTCAGTATTTACGTCAGCTTTCTAAAGATCTGCACAAGAAAGTGATTCAACTGTCAATGCCCTGGCCAGGAGAGAAAGAAGAATGGATCGATATCAGAATTGAAGGAGGACCATCTGAGTTTATAGGATATTTTCAAAATGCAAGTTATATTGTTACGAACTCTTTTCATGGAATGGTGTTTTCTGTTTTATTAGAAAAGCAATTTCTCGTGTTCAGCCACAGTAATAAAAATGCAAGAATAGAAAGCTTTTTAAATAAACTTGATTTAAAATCGCATTTGATTGAAGAAGGAATGTGTGCGGCAAAAGAAGCTATAAAGGATACAATTGATTGGAAATATGTGAAGGGGCTGCTTGAGAAAGAAAAAGAAATTTCACTCAAGTTTATTCAGGAGAATTGCGGGAAAGAATAGGATAAAATGAAAGACATAATTTCAGTTATAATTCCAGTATATAATTCGGAACAGTATATTCTTGATTGTATACAGTCTGTCCAGAATCAAAGCTATTCTAATTTGGAAATTCTGTTGATAGACGATGGGTCTGTGGATGGCAGCAGGGAGATTTGTAAGCAACTAGATTGTTTGGATCAGAGAATACATATATTTTTACAGAAGCACAAAGGGGTATCGGCTGCAAGAAATACAGGTATTGAAGTAGCAAAAGGAAAATATTTATTTTTCCTGGATAGTGATGATATGATTCATTCTGAATTATTGGAAACTTTTTATAAGCTGCTGGAAGAAAACGGTGCTGTTATAGCTACGGAAAACTATTGCCGGGAAGCAGAAGATTTATATAAATTGCCGGAACAAGTAAAATGTGAAGATACATCTATAGAGAACCATATGCCGGGAAGTTGCTTAGACAAGAAAAGCATGTCTGGATATCGGTATTTGGAAAACCAGGAAATGCTGTGGGAATTTCTCATGTATGGAGCACAGGGCGGGATTGGTGGGAAGATGATCCGTCATACTGCTCTGCAATCTATAAGATTTGATGAGAACCTGACTGTAGGGGAAGATACGAAATTCATTTATCAATTGATTGCAGAAGGGGCAGATGCTATAATTTTGAACCAGAATTGGTATTATTACAGGAGGCATGAAAATAATGTAAGTAAAGTGAGTACGGTTAACGCATATCAAAGTATATATGAGAGCATGACATATATTGGCGATTATGAAAATAAAATGGGAAGAAAAACAAATGCTTTGTGCTGCGAAGAATATATCATGAAATGTATGTTGGAGTGGAAGGCATTAAACAGAGAATTATGTAATTATGAAGTAGTAAAATATTTGAACAGGATGATGTATGCTGAAACAAAACGAGAGGGTTTTTCTCTGACGAGCTGGCATAATAAAAAGGATTTTTATCTAATGCTTTATAGTTATCCGCTTTTTCGGCTTAAACGTAAATTAACGCAGATTTGGAGAGAAAAGAAAAATACCTGGGATCATTATAAAAGTGAAGCAGCTATATGTAATGAAAGAAAGTCAGCAGAGAAGACAAAAGAGGAGAAGATAGAGAAGCAGGCAGGGAAGACAGGAGAAGAGAAAATAGAGAATCGAGTAGAGGAGAAGATAGAGAAGGTTTCTATTATTATTCCAATGCATAATTCTGAATCATTTATAAGGCGGTGCGTTCAATCAATAGTGGATCAGACGTATTCTAATATAGAAATTATTGTGATTGATGATGGTTCTACAGACAGAAGTCTGGAAATATGTAAAGAATTGAGTACACTTGAACATAGAATTATCTTATTTAGCCAGGAAAATAAAGGTGTTTCGGCGACCAGGAATCGTGGGCTGGATATTGCCACAGGAAAATATGTTTTTTTCGTGGACAGTGATGATGCCATTCATCCTCTTCTGATAGAAGAACTGGTACAGCAGGCAGAAGAAAAACATGCCGAAATTGCACTGTGCGAATATTCGGAATTATATGCGGTGTGGATGGAATCAGTCTTGGATAAAATATCAGAAAGGGATCAAAGACCACAGTGGAAGATTATAGAAAGAACAGAATCAGAGGAATGGCTTCATAAAAAGTATTACAATTCATTCATGCGTGTTGGAATGTTGATTTCTAGAGAAACTATAGGGAATCTTCGATATGATCAGGAAATGACATACGGAAAAGAAGCCTTGTTTTTCTATTCTTTGTTATGCAAGCACCAACGAATAGCTTATTCCGAGCAAGAATGGTATTATCATCGGCTATATTCGGTTAAAGAGGAAGATTATTTTGTGAAATTGAAGAATAAAGACTACTTCGATATTTATAGGATCCTGCGGGATAAGGAATATCAGAGAGGACATAACAGTTATGCATTGCTTTGGGAACGGCGCCTGCTTTGGATGATGAGACAGGAATATTCATTGGCAATGGGAAAAAATCGTAAGGAAGAGAGTACAATTATAAGAAACCAGGCCTTGAATGAAGAGAGGAATGCATTGTTTAAAGAGCTTGCAATAACTGCAAGAATATTATTTTATTGCTGTTTTCATCATTATACTATGTATTTAATGCTGAGAAAACCCATGATTTTACTGGACAAAAGTATATGGTGTATTAAGATGGCAATAAAAACTTTAAAGGACAGGATAAGCGAATGAGTAAGATGAAGTATGAATTTCAAGAAGAAATGGTTTCCATTGTGACTCCTGTGTATAATGGGGAGTTCCATCTGACTAGAATGTTAGATTCTATACTGAATCAGACCTATGAGAAAATGGAAATGATTTTAGTTGATGATGGATCAACAGATAATACAGTTTCAGTTGCAGAAAGCTATCGTGAAAAATTTGCATTTAAAGGCTATGGATACTGTATTGTCAAGGCTAGCCACAAATGCGCAGCTACAGCAATTAATCAGGGACTCCCATATGTGACAGGCGAATATTTAATCTGGCCGGATAGTGATGATGTGCTGGAGCCAGAGTCTGTCAAGAAGAGAGTTGATTTTTTGCAGAACCATCCGCAGTATCAGTGTGTCCGGTCGTTGTCTTATTATTTTAATGCAGAAACAGGGGAGATGGCTGAAAGAGCAGATGAGAAAACAGGTGATCTATCAAAAGAGGATTTGTTTTGGGACATATTAGAGTCAAAAACATTTGTATGCTGCGGATGCTATATGCTGAAAGCCAAGAATTTTTTCGAAATTTATCCAGCCCGACATATTCCGGAGTATAATGTAGGACAAAATTTTCAAATGCTGCTACCTTTTATGCATCGTTATAAATGTCCTACAATCCAGGAAAAGTTATACGGAGTATTTATAAGGGAAGGAAGTCATTCCAGAAGAATTTTAAGTAAATCAGAGGAATTGAAGAAATACCATGACTATGAAGATTTAATAGATGAAATTGCAGGTATTTGTCATATTAAGGATAAAGAATCTAAAAATCATCTTGCATTCTGGAAAGCGAATCGCAGACGGCAGATAGCCCGGAAATATGATTGTAAAGGACTTTTGTTGACTGCATTGTTTCAGCTATACCGATGTGGCTCAATGGAATTTGGTCAAATGGTAAAGGAATCGAAGGAGGTATGTTATTGTTGGCTGAAAGAAGTGATTCATGAATTAAATAGAAAAACCCCGTTCAATTAAAGACTGACGGGGCTTTTCTTATTTTTAATCATAATCCTTTTGAATTTTTTTCTTTTCAATTAAGAAAAATACTATCCTGCTAATGTATGGGAAAAACTCCATATGCTGTTTTGCAGTATCAGCACCATATTTAGGAATAGCAGAAGGTGAATTAGCAGGCTCACCGTATGTCCACCCAGTAATTGTCAGAGGTTCAATCCACTCATTTTCCTGAATGGTATCGCTGGCATTTGTCAGAGTTAATATCGATTCGTTTGATACCATAATATCCTTTCGTGATGCATTAACTGTATCTGAGTTAAAAGAAACAGTCACTTTACAACGGTATGTACCACATGAGGAATTGGATACTGAATCAATGGTGTATTTTCGGTCATTTGCACCAGGAATATCAGTCCATTTTCCATTATCATCTAATTTTTGCCATTGAAAAATATAGGCCGCTATCTCTAAGTTATTTCTATACAAGGCCACTTGGAAAGATGCTTTTTCGCCAGCTAATATATGTTGTTCCTCAGGTTGAACCTCAGGAAGATAGCAAAGGGTATACCATCCGTTAATTTGTGTGTCATAATTTTCTGATCCATAAGGAATATGAACTATAAGGCCTAAATTTTCACGGCCAAGGGGAAAATAGTGAAATTCAGGAGCAGTTTTGCTTTTAAATATTACCTTTTCCAACACACAACCTTCAAAAGCACGGGCTTCAATGACTTTTACACTACTGGGAATTTCAAAGATAGTCTCCGAAAATTCATTCATATTGCCTTTCAGACTTGTACAACCGAAAAAAGCCCTTTTCTTAATGGTTTCCAATCCCTCCGGTAATGTAATATTGATTAAGCTTGTACATTCTTTAAAAGAATTTTCACCAATAGTCGTTAAAGTACTCGGTAATGTAACCTTCTTTAGATTTGTGCATCCGGAAAAGGCGTTGTCATCAAAAGATGCGATTGGTTCAGCAATTACTAATTCGTTTACATCCCCACTCCCAATACTATCGTCACTTTTCCAATTGATTAGTCCCCCTTCACCTGTAATTGTTAAAATTCCAGTTTGAGAACCATCTGGTTCAGTGCGGCATTCAAAAAAATAGTCACCATTTCCAAAGCATGATTCTTCAGGAAAATCAGAGGAAATTATCTTTGTCCCGTCAAAGGCATCATTAATAATCAATAAATGATTAAATCGTTCCGGGCAAATTATCTTGTTTAAATTTGAACAATTAGAAAAAGCTTTCGAACCAATTTTTTTTAAAGCTGGACAGGCAGAAAAGTCAATTTCCTTTAAATTAATACAATTAGAAAAAGAAGCTTCCTGTATGGTACTTACATTCTCAGTTATGATTATATGCATAATATCATTCTTCGAGAAACCTGTATGCTTGGTCCAATTCTCTGTCCCTTCATTGTTTGTAATTGTTAAAATCCCTACCTGAGAACCATTATCTTCAATATACTTTTCAAAATAGTACCCATCCCGGCACATCCTAATAAGATTTTATTAGGAAAAGTAGAGATGTCACTGAAGGACAACTCTCAAAAGCAGTTGATTCAATATCCATAGTACATTGGGGAAAAACAATAGTATCTAAGTTAGTACAATTCTTAAATGCCTTTTCTTCAATAATTACATTATTGAAACTACCAGAAAATATAACTTCTTTTAGGCGGTAACAGTTCTCAAATGCCTCATTGTAAATAGTTAAGTTATTTGAATTGCCTTGAAACGTGATACTAGTATAATCCAATTTAATTAGACGTACATTCAAAACAGTGGTATAATATATATATAATACAGGAGAATAGGAAGATAACATTATGCCACGGACAACTAAAATAATAACCCTTACAGAAACAGAG
>QXWX01000106.1 GCA_009911175.1 Lachnospiraceae bacterium
AACGCCACAGCAGAGAGAAAAGTCTATCTTTTTACTGGAAGCAAGGTCACTGGCGGCTTTTGTGTGACAAGAAAAGGATTGTTAGAACCATCAAAGTTAGGACACATTCTTACTGATAATCCGGCTTTACTGAATTATCAGACCGCAGAGGGCGAATTTGTCAAATACAAAGGGCGGTCATACTGTTGGGTAAATATTTCAGAGAATGGTGTAATTCAGCTTAATCAGCAGATATTAGATTTTCTTAATCTGAAGATTGGAATGGAACTATTGTCTATCCGAAGCAGTGATATAGCTTTTACAATGGGTGCAACCGGTCCCCTGTTGGAAAGAGCCGACAACTATGAGGGCGAAATTCCTCTGTATTAAAAAAGCAGGTATCATGATACCCGCCCAAAATCCAGTATTCCTCAAATAACTAGAGCCATTTTAGAGCCAAACGGCATAAAACACTCCCGGAAATGCCCATTTTATCAGCATTTCCGGGATTTTATCCGTTACTCGAACTCTATCGTTGAAGGCGGCTTGGGAGACATATCATAGCATACCCGATTCACATTCTCCACCTCTGCCAGAATCCTGTCCGTGATCTTCTGCAGCACATCCCAGTCGATCCGTTCGATGGTTGCGCTCATTGCGTCCACCGTATTGATGGCGCGGATGATCACCATGTACTCAAAGCATCTGGCGTTATTTTTGACGCCCACTGACTTAAAATCCGGAACTACGGTAAAATACTGCCATACCTTTTTGTCCAGTCCCGCATTTGCAAATTCTTCCCGGAGGATGGCGTCGGATTCCCGCACTGCAGCCAGCCGGTCTCTGGTGATCGCGCCCAGACAGCGAACTCCGAGGCCAGGGCCGGGGAACGGCTGACGGTAAACCATGGAAGCAGGAAGCCCCAGCTCCATCCCGCAGGCACGTACTTCGTCCTTGAAGAGCTGCTTTAAGGGCTCCACAAGCTCAAACTGCAGATCTTCCGGAAGACCGCCTACGTTGTGGTGGGATTTTACCATCTTCGCGGTCTTGGTCCCACTTTCGATGATGTCCGGGTAAATGGTCCCCTGTCCCAGGAAATCGATCCCCTCCAGCTTTCTGGCTTCTTCCTCGAATACGCGGATGAACTCGCTGCCGATGATCTTGCGCTTTTGTTCCGGGTCGGAAACGCCCTCCAGCTTTCCTAAAAACCGCTCGGTACCGTCTACATAGATCAGGTTGGCATGAAGCTGATTTCGGAACACCTCAATCACGCTTTCGGACTCATCCTTCCGCATCAGGCCGTGATTGACATGAACACATGTAAGCTGATCGCCGATGGCACGGATCAGCATAGCAGCAACAACCGAGGAATCCACGCCGCCGGAAAGCGCCAGCAGGACTTTTCTATCGCCCACCTGCCTGCGGATCTGTTCCACCTGGTCCTCGATAAAATTCTTCATGTTCCAATTTGCCTGAGCCCGGCATGTTTCAAAGACAAATTCCCGCATAGCCTCATCCGCCGGCATTGCGTCCCATTTTTTATCGCATTTCGCCGTGGGGTGGTCAATGGACATCATAGGGCAGCCGCACTCATAAAGCTCGGGGCTGATCTCAACGGGTGAGCCGTCCACAATCCGGTTTACCCCGCCGTTTAATATGATCCCTTTCACATTTTCCAGCTTTTGGAGTTCTTCCAGGGAAATGTCATGGGGGTGGATCTCCGTGTACACACCCATGTCGCGGATTTTACGGGCAACCTCCGTATTCTCCGTACTGCCCAGGTCCAAAATGACAATCATATCCTGCTTCATACATTCTCTCCTTCTTCTGTATCTTGTTTTCTGCAACATAACCTAACCCGGATTAACCAGATAAACCCTGACGGAATCCGCCCGGTCTGCAAGGGCGCAGATCATGAGGCGCCCTTGGGTATCAATAAGTGTACTACATTTCATATTGTATTTCAAGCCGGACAAAAAGGCTCTTCCATTTATTTCCTCAGTATCTTATCCATGGGTTTTCCTTTTGCCAGCTCATCAATCAGCTTGTCCAGATACCGGATCTCACGCATCAGCGGATCCTCGATATTTTCCACCCTGACCCCGCAGACCGCGCCCTTGATCAAATGTCTGTTTTCGTTAGGCTTCGGAGCGTTCCGGAAAAAATCTCCGTAGGAAATGTTTTGTCCCTGCATGCTTTCCAACTCCGCCTGGCTATATCCGGTCAGCCACCGGATGACCTCATCTGCCTCTTCCTTTGTTCTCCCCTTTTTCATCGCCTTATTGAGAAGGAGCTGGTATATTTTTGTAAAATTCATTCCGTATACTTTACTATTTTCCATTCTTTTTTTCCTCACATCAATCACAGCCGGATCACTGGTTTATTCCTGTTCCTTATGCGTCCGGCCGCAAATCACCGGCGGACCTGCTCGCCGCGGCACCATCCGCCGGATTCTTTTCAAGAGAATCCTTACCGCGATTTTAATCTGTTCCTTCTCCTTCATAGCACCATCTGGCGATCTCACCGATCAGTTCCAGCGGATGGGGCTTGTCATATGGAAGCTGGATCGTACCCTTGCTGGTCTTGTAGTCTTTCAGCTGTCCGCCGAATCTCTCCACTGCCTCCGGGCCCGGGTAGAGGCCGACGTGCTTTTTGGCCGCGGCAAACTGGATGATGTTATATTTTTTCCAGAAGGTCGGCATACTCCATGAGATGCGTTCCTCCGCCTCGGGCAGCGCCTTTCGGATCGTATCCCGGATCTCCCGCAGATACGGCTGCGCATACTCTGCCTGTTCGGAGATATACTCGTCAATCGTTTCCGGAGCCTTTCCGCAGTAATGGCTCTGGTTCGTATTTTTAAAACCGCGCCCGCATTTTGGACATGTCCACATATCAATCTCCCCTTTCTTGTATTGTCACATGCACACTGTCGCCCGGCTCCTTTGCGATCCGGGCACGGATATCCTTCCGCAGGCCGATGATGTAGCAAATGCTGCCGTCCTCGTGCCTGACTCCCATATTTACAATGCTGCCGTCGTATGGCTCTCCGTCAAAGGAGGCATGCACCTTGACCCTCCCCCTGCCGAACTCTTCCCGGATATCATAAGGAAAGATCACGTAAGCGCCGCCCTTTTTATCCGCGCTGTAAATCTGAGAATCATATTCGTAAATTTTGCCATTCATCCGATACACCTCGCTTTTCAAAGATTTCAATTATTCCACCTGTATGAACGGATTTGAGACTGTTTGGAGCATCCAGCTATACAGATATCATTTCATCCGCTGCCTGTTATCATGTATCATAATATTTCTCATCATGCCTGTCAATCATTGGGTGGAAATGGTTGTAAAATATACATAGAACATTTATAATACTAAAAAAAGCCAGATGGCGAGTTATTTTTTCTCGAATAAAATCAGCTGCGGAAAAGCCGTTTTGCCGGCCGGATATTCTGCGGCAAGGCACAAGAATCACAACTTATAGAAAGGACTGTTTCATGAATTATTACCAGACCAGATTTTCTGACAAATTAAAGGAAGCCTTAAAAGCGGTCGCGCCGATCATCGGGATCGTGCTGCTCTTGAGCTTTACCATTGCGCCCATTCCGCCCAGCATCCTGCTCCTGTTTTTATTCGGGGCGGTGCTGCTCATCGTCGGTATGATGTTTTTTACACTGGGAGCGGAATTGTCCATGACCCCCATGGGGGAAAAGGTGGGTACAAAAATGGCAAAGACAATGCACCTGGGAACGATCCTGTTCCTGTGCTTTCTGCTGGGATTTGTCATCACTATCTCCGAGCCGGACCTGCAGGTGCTGGCGGAGCAGGTTCCGTCCATCCCCAACTATACGTTGATACTGGCCGTTGCCTGCGGAGTCGGTTTTTTTCTGGTTGTGGCAATGCTCCGAATGCTGTTTTCAAAATCATTATCCACGCTTTTGATCTTTTTTTATATCCTTGTAGCGGTTCTGACATTGTTTGTTCCAAAGGATTTTGTCGCAGTCGCGTTTGACTCCGGCGGAGTGACCACCGGGCCCATGACAGTTCCCTTTATCATGGCGCTTGGTATCGGTTTTGCTGCCGTACGAAGCGATAAGCATGCGGAGGACGACAGCTTCGGACTGGTATCGCTGTGTTCCATCGGGCCGATCCTTGCGGTACTCCTTCTGGGGCTTTTGTACCATCCGGAGGACGCCGGCTATGTGCCCGCGCCGCTTCCGGACATCCAGGATTCCATTGAGCTGTGGCAGCATTTCGCGGGAAATTTTCCCGCATACATAAAGGAGATTGCGGTTTCGCTTTTTCCGATCGTCGCATTTTTCGGCGCGTTTCAGATTGTTTCCCTGAAGCTGAAGAAAAAGACCTTGTATAAAATATTGATCGGTATCGCAGACACCTATATCGGACTGGTGCTGTTTCTGACCGGGGCCAATGTAGGATTCATGCCCGCGGGAAATCACCTGGGGCAGATGATCGCCGACCTTCCCTTCCGCTTCATCCTGATCCCCATCGGCATGGTGATCGGATTTTTCATCGTCAAGGCGGAGCCCGCGGTCTACGTGCTGATGGACCAGGTGGAGGAGATCACCTCCGGCGCCATACCGGGAAAGGCCATGGGCCTGAGCATGTCCCTGGGCGTCGCCGCGTCGGTTGGGATCGCAATGATCCGGGTGCTGACCGGGGTTTCCATTCTCTGGTTTATCGTGCCGGGGTACATCATCGCGATCTGCCTGTCCTTTTTTGTGCCGAAAATATTTACCGCCATCGCGTTTGACTCCGGCGGGGTCGCGTCCGGGCCCATGACCGCCGCCTTCCTGCTGCCCTTTGCCATGGGGGCCTGCCAGGCCGTGGGCGGCAATATCGTCCGGGACGCCTTCGGGATCGTGGCCATGGTCGCCATGACGCCGCTCATCGCCATCCAGATCCTGGGCGCAGTCTATCAGTACAAATCCAGGACCGCAGACGCCATGGAAGCTGCCGGCGCCGCCTACCTGGATATCTGGGGTGACGATGATATTATCGAGCTTTAAGAACAGCAGCAATATGAAAATGCAGGACGCGCAAGTTTACTTGCTAAGTCATGCTTTTTCATATTGATATTGGGCGCATGCCCAAAAACCTCAGACAGGAGCTGCGTATGCAGCGGATAGCCTGCGCGGCAGACGGGTCTGAGGTCTGCTGTTCTGGAACAGAAAGGAGTCTTTTCATGAATGAACTTTATGTGATGGGGATGATCACCAACCGGGGGATCCGGAGTAAAATGATCCCGTTTTTTAAGGAACACCATATCCATGTCACCCTCTCCACCATGGGCGTGGGGACCGCCAACAGCGCCATCCTGGATTATCTGGGAATGGAAGCCACGGAAAAGACGATCTATTTCGCGTTTGTCACGCTGGAGACATGGAAGTCATTTAAAAAAGAGCTTTACAGCAAAATGAAAATCGATATTGCAGGGCGCGGGATCGCGTTTCTCATCCCCATGAGCAGTATCGGCGGGAAAAAAGCACTGCAGTATGTTACCATGGAGCAGGACGTTGTCATTGAGGAGGAAAGCACATTGAAGGACACGGATTTTGAACTTCTGATCACCATCGCAAACGGCGGACATATCGAGACGGTCATGGATGCCGCCAGAAGCGCCCACGCGCCGGGCGGCACGGTCGTACACGCAAAAGGAACCGGCATGGAGCAGGCCAAGCGGTTCCTGGGAATCTCTCTCGCAGAGGAGAAGGAGATGATCTTTATCGTAGTGCGCTCAAAGCATAAAAATGAGATCATGCGCGCCATTATGGAGAAGGCCGGAACCGGTAGCCCAGCGGGAGGGATTGTCTTTTCCCTGCCCGTGACGGCTACCGTGGGACTGAGGCTGTTAGAGGAAGAGGATTAGGAACCGCGCAAAATGGTAAGATTATTTTGCCGTAATCCAGGTTACTGCTTCCGCGGCGGGTACCGCCATCCAGACTCCGGTGATCCCAAGGAATTTCGGCAGGAGCATCAAAAACAGGGGGATCCGGCCGAAGGTTCTTAAAAATGAAATCAGCGCAGACACCTTTCCGTTGGATCACGCGGTAAACATGGACGAAATAAAAATATTCCACCTGTACGGTTGCGATCCGAAATCACATTTTTATTCAATGAAAATGCGACTTCGGATTAGCAACCCACCTCATTAATGAGTAAAATGTGACTGCGGAGGCTGCCTGGTGATCGTAATTATAGGCCATATTTTTTCCTGTAAACAGCTGTTAACGTATTCCCGGATTGCCTCCAGACGTTTCGTGATATCGACCATATAGTGAAGCTCCGGCATGCATACGCCGGTCACATTAAATTCCTTTTTCATAAACAGGCGCGTCTTTTCTTAAGCCGTGTTCTAAACTGGTGCTATTTTTACAATTATATCCGGACTCGCACTCAGATTTAAGACTTTTTCCTATGCCGCTCCTATTCCGAAGCCTTGCAAATCTTCTCCCACACCTCATCGTCAAATCTACGGTCCTTATAGTAAAACCGCCTGTCCGCCTCCGTGATCCCGCAGATCACCCTGCAGGGATTTCCCGCGGCGCACACGTTGTCGGGAATGTCCTTCGTCACCACGCTGCCCGCTCCGATCACTGTGTTATTTCCGATCCTGACGCCCGGAAGGATCACACAGCTTCCCCCGATCCACACATTGTCACCAAGAGTCACAGCGATGCCGTATTCGTATCCGGAATTTCTGCTTTCCGGATGGATCGGATGCCCTGCCGTATAGATGGAAACATTTGGGCCAAACAGCACATTTTTTCCGATCGTGATCTTTGCCACATCCAGCATGACGCATCCGGTGTTGGCATAAAAGTTCTCTCCCACCTCAATATGGCTGCCGTATTCGCAATGGAAGGGCGGCTCGAAATATACATTTTTACCGTGTTTCATTCCGGTTCGGTTCAGACACTCCATCCCCTTTTCTGTTTCAAAGGGCATCACCGTATTGTATTCACGGATGGCCTTCTTCGTAACCAATTGCTCCGCCAACACGCTTTCATCGGAAAAATATGCCATCTCATGATCTCTGCGGTATCTGTTATCCATTTTCATATTGATCAATTCCTTCCTATCTTATAGTATCATGCGCCGGGATCCTTTTTACAAAGCCATACGCTCTCCGCTTGACATGGGAATATCAATCCGGACTGTTCCGAAAAGGCACAGTACAACGCCGAAAGCTTTCCCAGTCCGGGGGAATACAGGAAAAATCATGGAATCTCTTGATTTTCTCCCGCTGATATCCTATACTTATTGAATTGCAATTACCATTAAATTATTGAAGCGGAGGGTTCCCGTCATGTCAGATTCTTCTTTTACACTTATGACTGAGGGTTCTATCGGGAAACGTATTGTTGCATTTGCGTTTCCCCTTTTTTGGGGAAATCTTTTTCAGCAGCTTTATAATACGGCTGATTCTCTGATCGTCGGCAATTTTATCGGAAATGCCGCTCTGGCCGCTGTGAGTTCCTCCGGCAGCCTGATTTTTCTGATGGTCGGCTTTTTCAACGGGATCGCCATCGGAGCCGGTGTTGTCATTGCCAAACATTTCGGCGCGCGGAATGCGGAACAGCTCCGGCTGTCCATCCATACTACCGCGGCCTTCGGTATGATCTGCGGTCTGATCCTGACCTTCATCGGTCTCTTTGCCGCGCCGCAGATCCTGGTGCTCATGGGAACTCCGGCCGAGGTTCTGCCCAGCTCCATTACATATTTCCGAATCTATTTTTCCGGATCACTGGCATTCGTGATGTATAACTTTTTCGTCGGGATCCTTCAGTCCGTAGGGGACAGCCGTCACCCGCTGATCTATCTTGTGATCTCCTCCGTCATCAATATCCTTCTGGACCTGATCCTGATCGGCGGATTTCATTTTGGGGTAGGGGCGGCCGCGCTGGCTACCGTGATCTCTCAGTTTGTCAGCGCATTCCTGTGTCTGCGCCAGCTGATGAAAAGCCCGGAGGATATCCGTCTGGAACTGAGAGACATGAAATTAAATAAAGAAATTTTAAAGCAGATCCTGGAAAATGGAATCCCGGCCGGCTTCCAGAATTCCATTATCTCCGTTGCAAATGTATTTGTACAGGCCAATATCAACCAGTTCGGGCAGATGGCCGTTGCCGGATGCGGCGCCTACTCCAAGATCCAGGGGTTCGTGTTCCTGCCGATCACCTGCTTTTCACTGGCCCTCACCACCTTCATCAGCCAGAACCTGGGTGCGAAGAAATATGACCGCGCCAGGCGGGGCGCCGCATTCGGCATTTTCTGTACAGTCGCGGTCGCGGAGCTGATCGGGCTGTTGATCTATGTCTGTATCCCCTGGCTGATCACCGCCTTCAACAGCACCCCGGAAGTCATCGCCATCGGAACAGCGCAGGCGCGCACGGAGACATTTTTCTTCTTCCTTCTCGCATTCTCCCACTGCATGGCGGGAATCCTGCGGGGAGCCGGTAAATCTGCTGTACCTATGATCATTATGCTGGTCTTCTGGTGTGTGGTTCGGATCAGCTATATTACGATCGCGGTCCGGATCATTCCGGAAATGAAGATGATTTTCTGGGCTTATCCTCTCACATGGGCTCTCAGCTCTTTGACATTTCTGGTCTATTACTTTAAATCAGACTGGATACATGGTCTGGAACGGGCCTGAAAGCTCCGGTATAGCTGCCTCAGGGGAATTCTGGAATGCGTTTTCCCCTCGAGGAGCTAATCCTCCACATGCTTGCATCGGGTCGGTTCATTCTACCCATGCCACGCCAGCCGTACGCTCGCCGCATGGTGTTCTCCCGTCAGCCAGTCCACATCATTGGTGATCCAGTCCATGATCTCCAGCTGGCGGGTTTCCCATTCTACGGTAAATGCCTTATCTGCTTCGGTGGGCTCCTTCTCCATGGTCGTATCGATCTCATCATATCCGAAGATGTAGCCGCCCGCGCACCAGATGCTGAAATTGCTGTCCGGTCCCTGGGTAATGGCATCCCCCCGTTTCGCGATCAGCCCGTCGTGCCGTTTCTTGTACTCCTCCTCGCATCCCGGCTTTAACCGGGTCATGAACATCCTGTGGCGGATCAGCTCCTTGCTCTCCCTCACGATGCCGAAATCCTGGTACATCAGCCGCATGGGCTCTCCCGGCGCGGAGATCCAGTCAAAGGTCTCTTCCATCCTTTCGGTCCATTCCCTGACGGCTGGCTCCTCTTCCGCGTGAAGCGTCCTGTTCCCGGCAGTTTCGTAATACCCGAAGATCAGATCCTTGGCATTCCAGATGCTGAAATTCTTCACTTGATTCCGGTCCAGAAACGCGGTCAGCTCCGGCCAGATCCCGCCCAGCCTTCTGCGGTATTCGTCCATCTGTCCCTTTTTTACTTTCATCGCAAATGTGTGTCGTTCCATGGTTTTCGTCCTTTCTGCTTTTCGGCGAGTGTTTGTTACATGTCACGCCTTGACCAGGTGTGCCCTGTAACTCAGGCCGCCATTTAAAATCGCCTTCGGCAATGGGCGGCCTGAATAGCAGCTTTTATGTGCATCCTCCCGACCAATCAGCGTGGTGATTGGTCGGGGTGTGACATGTAACGAGTGTTTTCATGCTCAACGGTTTTCTTTCATGATAATACATTTTGGCCGATTCGTCCACCTCCCAGAATAAAAACAGGATTGACATATAATTATAATTTAATTATGGAGCATATACAATTTGAATGGGATACTGAGAAAAACGAAATTAATAAGAAGACGAATCTGCTTGTGGTATGTCATTGTTATCGGGAATCTGATTCTATTATACGTATTATATCTGCAAGAAAAGCAACTACTACAGTAACGAGATATTATCGCGAAGCATAGGAGGCGCGGTCATGAAGGAAGAATATGATTTCAGCAAGGCTCGTAAGAATCCATATACGAATAAGCTCAAGAAACAGATCACCATAAATATTGATGCGGATACGATAGATTATTTCAAATCACAGTCTAAGTTTTCTGGTATTCCATACCAGACACTTATCAATCTCTATCTTTCCGATTGCGCAGAAAAGAAGAGACAGCAGCAGATAAATTGGAACTGATCCATCCGGCGAAACGCGTCACTGGCGCGTTTCGCCGGATACTTTATAATTTTAGAGCTCTGTTTTTCCTTGAAGGGAAAAGCGCGCCGTATTTCACATCCCCTCCAGATCCATCTCCACATGATTTCTGTCGCAGACCAGTTCCCCACCCTTGCAGATCAGCTCCGCAGCCTGCAAGGAGGAGCGCCGATGCCGGTATTCCCATACAAAGTCCGGATCATTTCTTTCTTCCTCTGTGACCTCCGGGTGTGTAAAATAAAAGATATATGCGCGTCCTTTATGCACCAGTACGTCCGCATGCGCTCCGATCCCGCTGTCATCCCGGCGCAGTCCCGGTTCCCGCAGGATATTGGAGCATCTCTTCCAATGTACCGCGTCTTCACTGACATACACCCCAAGCCCATGCCAGGGATCTGTGAGCATCCAGTATCTTTCCCGGAAGAAAAATACATTGGGCCCCTCGTGGGGACAATCCGTAATCTCCGCGCCGCCGGGGGTCCAATGATACAGATCCGTGCTGAGCGCGCTGTAAGTAAATCCCTGATCTGCCTCATTTTTGTACCACATCTTCCAGCGTCCGTCAGGCAGCCGGATGATACAGGCATCAATCACCCGGTCCGAGGCCAGCTTCGGTTCTCCGGCAAATGTCCAGTTCCACAGATCCTTACTCGTATAATGGAGTATTTTTCTTGGATATTCCCAGCTGAACGGAATCCCGCGCACATAGGATACATACATGTGAAATGTTCCTTCGCGCTCGATTACCTCCGGCGCCCACCAGGTATTTCTCCCCGGTTCAAAATCCAGCCCCTGGGCGGTTCCCCGGTAGATCCAGTTTTTTCCTCCGTCATCGGAGCTGGCGATCCCGATGTCGGAACCGTGCATATAGCTCACCCCGACTCCCGGGGAAAACGCGCGGCGATTGGTATAAAAGATCCACCACGCCTGTTCCATGGGATTCCACAGGATCGTAGGATCAGCGGCCCCGTCGTAGATCGGATCCCGGTATAATGGGGCATTTGGTATGATATTCATATGAAATCTCCTCTGTCTCTGATATTCATTTTCTGTATCAGCCCTTCACGGCCCCGCTTGTGATCCCGGCTACGATATGCTTCTGCATGATCAGGTAGAAGATCACCACCGGAATCAATACCAGAACCATGGTTGAGAGCATCATAGACCAGTCGTTGCTGAACTGTCCCACGCCTTTATACACCTGCATGACCAGGGTAAAGGACTTGTTGGAGCTGAGGAACAGGTACGGGTAGAGGAAATCATTCCACACCCACATAACCTCAAAGATGATGAGCGTTGTGGTGATCGGCTTCAGCAAAGGAAATACCACGAGCCAGAAGCATTTCCACGGGCCGCAGCCATCGATCATGGCAGCCTCTTCAATATCCATCGGAAGCCCTTTAAAAAATCCCTGATACAGGAACATCGCAAAATTGCACCAGCTCGAGTATACCAGGATCAGCCCCACAATATTGTTCAGAAGATGCATTTTCTGCAGCAGAAGATACAGAGGGATCATGATGGTCTGAGCCGGAACCATATACCCCAGCAGGAAATAGGCCAGGAGTCCTTTATACATCTTGTGTTTTCTGCGCGCGATGGGATAGGCCGCCATCGCTCCGAAAAGCACGATCAGCGTTACCGAGACCACGGTAATGATCAGGGAATTGCTAAAGCTGCGCGCAAAATCCATGTTTTCAAATGCCTTCGCGTAATTTTCAAAGGTCACGCTCCGGGGAAGCGCCAGCGGCGAGCCGGACATTTCCTGAGGTGTCTTGAATGTATTGACTGCAAGAAAGTAAAACGGAATCAGTATCACGATACACAATGCAAGCATCGCAATCTCGCCTGCTATATTTCTGACTTTTTTAGCGCTCATTCTTTTTCTACCCCCGCTTTCTGCTGGATTACCGTAATAAATGCTACAAATAAGAAGAATACGATCGCCGCTGCCATGGATCTTCCATACATTTTATCTACAAAACCTCTCTGAATGATTACCTGGGATATCATGGTCGTGGCGTATCCCGGCCCGCCGCCTGTCAGAGCGAACGGGAGATCAAACACCTTCAGGGAAGAGATCATCAGCAGCATCACGCTGGTGACCATGGCCGGCTTTAGCTGCGGCACTGTGATTCTGAAAAATAGCTGCAGTGTATTTGCGCCGTCGATCCGGGCCGCCTCGTACAGGTCCTCAGAAACGCTCTGCAGCTGTGCCAGGTAGATGCAGGCATGCCAGCCAAGCTGGCTCCACACGGTCACTACGATGACTGATACCATCGCCATCTTTGGATCCGCCAGCCAGAGGACCGGGTCAAAGCCCAGTCCCGTGACCATTCGGTTCAGCAGTCCATAATCCAGAGGTGACATAATATAGGACCATAAAAATCCCAGCACCAGCGCACTCGGAACCGACGGGAAGAAAAACGCCGCTCTCTGGATGTTGCTGGTCTTCATTTTGGAATTCAGGGCAACCGACAGCGGGATTGCCAGGATCGTCACCGCGATCGGCACGGCAATGGCATAAACCACCGTATTGGTGATGGAAATAATGATCTGCTTATCCGAAAAAACATCCAGATAATTTTTCAGCCCCACAAAATGAAGATTCTCAAAGGTAACGCCCTTCCAGTCCGTAAATGACAGCCCTACCGCCTGGAGCATCGGATACAGCATCAGCACGGTATAGACCAGAAATGCGGGAAGTATAAAACACAGGTACGGTAATTCTTTTTTTAATTTCATAACTGCTCATCCCTTTCCAGTCTATATACTAATTTGATAAGATGACCTCAAACTTGTCGTCTACCGCTTCCAGAGCCTCCTCCGGTGTGGATGTCCCTGCGATCACGCTCTGGCAGGCGGATGTATATGCCTCCAGGATGGAGGAGGAAGACGGCCATTCTACAGTCTGCCAGTACACTCTGCCTTCCGCCACATCTGTCTTGAATGCCTCCAGACATGGAGCTACCGTATACTCCGCATCCGCCGCGTTCATAAAATTGTCGAACATGCCGGCCCAGCACTGAACCCCGTCCTCGGAGGACAGATATTCCATAAATTTCTCCGCGCCTTCTTTATTTTTTGCTTCCTTTGCAATACCGATCCCTACATTCGCCGCGCCCTGCAGCATCACCTCGCCGTCAAATCCGGGAATCCCGAAGGTTCCAAATTCCAGATCCGGGTTCTTTGCCTCAAAATCCGGAAGGCTCCAAGGCCCGCCGATCATCATGGCCGCCTGCCCGTTTACAAACATTTCGATCTGCTGGTCATTGGTCAGGCTTAAGCAGGACTGTCCCAGGTATTTCGGTTCGATCACATCCTCATACCATGCGTCCATGGATTCCTTGTACAGCTCGGAAAATTTTTTACTGCCGTCCGCAAGCGCCGCTTCCACATTCGGATCCTTTGACGCCTCATTGGACGCGAATAGTCCCAGAAGCAGTCTCCCCGCGTCCTCGGACTGCGCGGTCATCGGGTCGATACCAAGCTCCTTGATCTTCGCCATATCCTCCACCAGCTCATCCCAGGTCTCCGGTGTTTTCTCAATCTTCGCCTGTTCAAAGATCTCTTTGTTGTAGAACATAAAGCTTGCCCAGGAATCCATGGATAGGCCGTATACCTTGCCGTCCGCGCCCAGCGTCCTTTTTGCGTTGTCGCTCAGCTTCTCCATGATCGGCATGTCGGAAAGATCCTCCGCAAAGTCTGTCGCAACCACGTCCTCCCGAACCTCCGGGCACATAAAGAACAGATCCGTAGGTTCATTCCCGTTCATCAGCAGGGTCAGCTTCTGAATATACTGCTCTGTCGGCGGTACAAACTGCACCTCCAGCTCCAGATCTGAATTGGCCGCTTCAAAGCCCTCTTTCAGAGGCATCATCTGCTCCTCCGTATACCAGGAGAGCAGTGTCACGGTATTTTTTGAGCTTCCGCCTTTTTCGCCTTTTGCGTCATCCCCGCTGCCTCCGCACGCCGCCAGACTCAACACCATTCCCGCACACAGCAAAGCCACCATTCCTTTTTTCATCATGTGTAGTTCCTCCCTTTTGTTTTTTATGAGTATATACTACTGAAATTTTCCTCCTTCGGAAATGCCGAAAATCACGAATCGTTGCTCAAAATCACTCTCATAAAAAGATTCCATAAGAAAAAACATCAGGCAGATTTCCGCAGGCGAAGCCCGTTCAATCTGCCTGATGATGTTTTCATTCTGCCGCTCTTTTCTCAACCGTTCCTTACAGACTTCGGTATTCGTTGGGAGAGATTCCGTACAGTTGTTTGAATTTCCGGCTGAAATGATACTGGCTCTCATAGCCCACCGCTCTGCTGACGGCATACACGGTCTCCTCCGTTTCCTTCAGCATCTGCTTGGCCTTTTCCATCCTCATTCCTGTTACATAATCCAGAAAAGCGATTCCAATTTCTTCCTTGAATACTTTCAGAAAATAATTTCTGCTCAGGTGCACGGTCTCGGCAACCTCTCCCGCGGAAAATTCCGGATCCGCGAAATGTGCCCTGATATACTCCGCGGTCCTGCCCATCAGTGAATAATTTCCTTTATTTTCTATCATATTTTTCACAGCGGTTCCGGTTTCCCGAAGTAGTTCCTCCATCCGGGAGACAAGCTTCGCTTCGGTCCGAAGCTTATGCAGATCCCATACATTCTGATGCCGCAGGATCAGAAAGGCCCGGTCCTTGTACAGCTTGGTAAGCTCGTTTTTCACCAGGAACAGCAGTTCGATCATCTCATCGGCCAGCCCGCCGGGAGCGCTCCCCTGCTCTTTTGCATATCCCGCTATCCGACGTACAAGCTCTGTCGCGTCCTCCGGCGCTCCATTGTAGATCAGCCGGCGCAGGGGCTTTTCCACCTCCTCCCCATAAGGAAGATATGTCTGTCCTTCCCCGGCCTTCGCTTCACTGCAGAAGAATGCTCTGCTCTGCCGCTCATAAAAGCAACATCCGCGGCGCCGGAAATCTCCGCAGTACCCCCGGATCAGTTCCTCTGCATTCGAAAATGTCCGGTTGACCTGCAGGATATATTTCTTCCTGATGTGATTGCTTTTCAGATCCTCAAAGGATTCCAGGACGGCATCTTTTTTTTCTTCCTCCGATATAAAACAGACGCAGTCATAGCCCGGAAAACAGTATTCGATCTCCCAGTCCTCCACCAGACGGAGCAGATCCCCGGGCTCCTCCGTTGGCGAATACATTTCATAGGAACGCAGCGTGCGTCCCCGGATCACGGAGTCCAGCTCCTGAGCCGCAGTATCCGCTTCCGGTATTCCGGAATCCGGTTCCGCGGCATTCCATTTCAATATTGCGGTATCTGATCTCAGTATTGCCGCATTCGGCTCCGGCATCGCGGAAATGTCCCGTTTCTCAAGACATCCTGTTTCCAGAGCGGTAAATGCTTTTTCGAATATGCCGTTTTCATACTGCCTGCTTAAAAACCGGCTGTCATCCTCTTTTTTACGTTCCGTATCCAGCTCTTCCCGGATCTGTCGTACCATATCCAGCAGCTCCTTTCTGGAAACCGGCTTTAAAAGATAATCCTTTACTCCCAGGGAGATTGCTTTCTTTGCATAGGAAAATTCGTCATATGCAGTGACGATCACGTAAACCGCTTTCTTTTTTCTCTGCTGCAGCTTTTCGATCATCTCCAGCCCACTCATCTCGTCCATGCGGATATCTACAAACACCACGTCCGGCTCTATTTCTTCAAATACCTGGATTCCCTCCGGACCGTCCAGCGCAATCCCGCAGACCCGGAAACCATTTTCCTCCCAGTCAATGATCTTTTCCATCAGGAACAGGTTCTGCTCCTCGTCATCTACAAACATGATCTTATACATGGATCTCCTCCCGCGGTACTGTGATGCATACTTTCGTATACTGGTTTTCCACACTTTCGATTTTCATCTCCGCTTTATCTCCATAAGTCAGCTTCAGCCTTTGGAACGTATTTTTCAGTCCGATAGACGAGAACTGCCGGTCTTCGGTATCTGAGATATAATTCCTCAGTTCTTCCAGCCTTCCGGCCTCAATCCCGTTTCCATCGTCCTCGACCCTGATGCGGATCTGTTCCTCCAGCCGGGAAACATCAATGACAACACGGCCTTCCCGTTTCAGCTTTTTAAAGCCATGCTTCATACAGTTTTCCGCCAGCGGCTGTATGACAAACTTTAAGATCGGATGCAGCTCCAGTTCTTTTTCCAGATGAATCTCATAGGAAAACTTATGGCTGTAACGCTGTTTGTACAATTCCAGATAGCTTTCCACATGACTGCACTCCTCCTTAAGAGTTACGATCTTATCCTTGTTGCTCATCGTATAACGCATCATCCGGCTGAGCGATACAACGATCTCCTCAATTTCGTAATTCTCGCTCAATACTGCTTTGGCCTGGATCAGCTGCAGTACATTGAATATAAAATGAGGATTCACCTGGTTGACAAGATTTTCGTATTCCATGTTTTTCCGGTAGATCTCCCCCAGATAGACCTTATGTACCAGCTCGTTGATCCGCCGGATCATTTCCTCAAACCGGCCGCGGATCAGCACGAGCTCCCCCGGCTGGCCCGTAACCCCGGTCACCTCCACAGGCTCAAAATTCTCCTGCTCCACCTGTTGGATCCTGCAGATGATCTCGTCAATCGGCCGTTTCACAGAGCCCGCGATCACCCGTGACAGCACCGCCACCGCCCCGCAGCCCAGGAGCAACATAATAAAACCAATCCGCCGCGCCGACACGGCCGACGCAATGATGTCCTTGTACAGGTAGACCGCCGCAATATACCAGTCGCTGCTTTCCATTTTTGAGTAAATGATAAAATGGTCATCCGCCCTCAGTGAATCGCTCTTTTTGTCTCCCAGATAACGGATAAATTCCGCTGTCCCTTCCGTGTGGTTCTGCTTCGTCTGAAAATCGTAGTACTCCTTTGTAGAACCGTTGACCAGGTAGGCATTCATATTGGCATCCTTATGGATACTTTCCGGCAGGACAGCGGCCTTGTTCATCCGAATGTCGCACAGCGTATACCCCACTGTCTCGTTGCCGGACCGGATGGGCAGCACTACGGAAATGGCCTGGCTGGCCGGAGTCTTTCCCGTCTCATAGTAGTCCACATCGTGGGGCAGGATATACTGGAAACCCTTTTTCTCTTTGTCCACACATTCTTGAAACCAGTCGGTTTCCATGAGGCTCCCGCGGATATTCTGCAGATAATTGTACTGGTATCCGTTATTTCCCAGCACGAATACATCCTGGATGTAGCTTTTCATGGAGGTCATAGAACCGAAGCGCTTCTTCAATTCCCTCTGGCAGGATAGAAATTCTCCGTAGTCCAAGCTGTCCTGTTCCATGGTCACCAGCCGGATCACATTTTCATCCATGGAAAGGGTATTCAACAGCGCCTTTACGTCCGATGTACAGAAATCCATGTTCAGCTTAAAAGTTTCTGTAATATACTGACTTCCCTCTTCGATATTTTTTACAAGACGCCGGGTGTATGTCCAGCTCGTAAGCAGGATGGTTACTGTCATGACGATGCAGAGGACAGGAACCATCAGGAAGGTAAGCTTCCTTCCAATGTTTTTGTTGATGTATTGATTGAATCTGCGCATTTTATACCACCACAGAATAGATCGACTTGTCTCCGAGGCATTTCTCTGTCCTTGTATATTCTTCAATTCTTTTTTCCCGATTTTTCAAAAAGCAGAATGTCAAAAGCCAACCTTTCTTCTGTCCCCTGCTTTCCATATAATTCAATAGCTGCCGCAGTCCCTCCTCATGCTTTTTGGGACCGGACCACAATTTTAACTCAACAATATACTCCCGGCGGTATTCCGCTTTCATCAAGTCCTGGAATTTTTCCAGGATAGCATCCATTTACAAATCACCGTTTTCATCAACAAACTGCGTCCTGGATGTGGAAAGTACCTGTTTCCCAATCACCTGGTCTGCAATAAAATGATCGTATATATATGTTTCAAACATAATATTGGAGATCTTGCAGAGTCCCTCTTTTTCCCCAATAATACCAAATGTCACGCCCAGATTGATCTCCGTGTTTGACACCTTGTACGGAATCTGGTTTCCGTGAAAAAGAATGCCCTCCACAAAGCTCCGGAATTTCGGATTATTTTCCAGGTTCTTGATCATATCGTCAAACAGGGGATTTGTACCCTTAAGGATCTCCCGCACCGCCGCACGGACTCCCCGCGGCGTCCAGCAGTCCTTCAGGGACAACTCCCCGGAAACGCGCTCGTCCATCCACAGACAGATCAAACTGACAAGAAATGGGTAGCCTGATGTATAACGGCGGATTTCACAGGCTACATCCTCCGCGGCAATCGTAAATTCCTGCTCCTCTTCATATTCCCGTATCATGGACGATATTTCCGGCACGGAAAGGCTCATATCAATGGGAAAATCTACCACGATATTCCATGGAGAATTATACTTTCTTTCCTCATCCGGCCGCAATTTCAATTTCAGATTTTCTTTCCCGGCCGTGCATTTCCAGATGTTCTGCTTCGCTTCGCTGTAACCGGAAAGCCGGAGATTTTTCTCGACCCGCCCGCAAAATCTCCTGACAAATGCATCCTCTGATCCGAATGCATCCATTCCCATTCCCTCAAAGCTGATGTTGATCACAACATATTTTTCTTTCAATCGGCTCCAGAGCAGCATAAGTGTAGTCGTCTTTCCATACTGGCGCGCACGGTTGAACATAAAATAGGATTCCTGTTCGATCAGTCTGATCATACGGCTGAGCTTTTCGGATGTATCCGCCATGTAATGTTTTTGCGGAATGCAGGTTCCCGCAATGTTAAACCTCTTTTTCATGAAATTACGCCCTTTCTTTTTCCAAAAACTCTTCCGCAGCCTCCCTGGAGTGAAATATGATGATCTCCTTTTCGGGATATTCCCGAAGAAGGCGCTGTATTTCCGGCCGGCATTCCGAGTGAAAGTTTTTTACAAATTCGAGAAACTCTTCATCCCATTCCGTCTCGATCCAGGGCATATCACAGCGCGGCTTGCCGAAGCGTGACTCGATTCCCTGCAGGCATACCTCCAGCGGGTAATCCAGCCAGAATACAGTATCGCACTGTTTCAGGCGCAGAGGCAGTGTCCTTGCGTAGTTGCCGTCGATGATCCACTGGTCCCGCTCCAGGATCCCCTTTAGCTTTTCATCAAATTCTTCCGCAGAACAGGTAGTTTTATCCGCTCTGTGGTAGATCATGTCCAGATAAAACAGCGGCAGGCCGGTGATGTTCTGCAGTTTCCTGGAAAATGTACTCTTTCCGGCTCCCGGCGAGCCTATCACGATTACTTTTTTCATAAATTATGTCATTCCTTTCGCTGTGTTCCGGCGCTCAGTATAACTTAAGGCTATCATATATTTTCAGCCATATCAATGAAAAAATATAATTCTCCGGAAAGTTTACTTGACATTCTATGTATATTTGCTATAATAAAAATATGTAAAGCGTACTTTCCATTCAAAAATCGCATAAAGAAATGATACATGGATCGCACGCAGAGAAGGAGGGAATCATATGAACAATAAGAAAGAACTGAGGCCATATTTGATCAGCCTCACAGTCGGAATGATTCTGGTCGGAATTGGATTGACAACGAACTTTGGCTACTACTCGAAGCTAATCCTTATGACAGGATTCGGGCTGGCATGCGGTGAGGCTGTCCATGCTCTCCGTCTTCTGTACTGGAAAAGTCCAAAGAGGCACGAGGAATATGAAGCCAAAAAAGAAGAAGCCCGCATCAACAGCATAGATGAGCGGAAGCAGTTTCTGCGGATGAAATCCGGCCATATCACTTATCAGATCATGGTTTTTGTTTTGCTCTTTCTTGCCTTGGCGCTTGCTCTTTTCCGCACAGACAGCTGGATCATCGGAATGGTATTTCTGCTTTTTGTCTTCCAGTATGTGACGGGAATTATCGTATTCCGCATTCTGGAAAAAAGGCTGTAAGCCACATAGGGAGTTGCAGAAAATCTGAAGGCTAACTGAGGGCTGCCGCGCCGGAGGTGAAAAAACTCGGGCACAGCAGCCCTTTTTATACCATCGTATGCAGAAAGGCTGCCAGTGGCAGGCTTTCTGAATGGTGTCTTATTGAACTGCCCTGATGCATTCCTACAAAAAGGGCACCATCCCCTCAGCTTCTTACTACTGCCCGCTCCCCAAATATTCATCCAATACAATCTTATCTTTATTGACCACATACCCGCTGCCGCCAATCTCTTTCACATTTTCCACCATGCTCACGATCAGAACCGGAGTCCTGGCCTCCTTTTCGGCGGTCAATACCGCAAACCATCCGATCTCCGTCCCTTCGGTATCTTCCACGGACGCCTTGATCTCCGCGGTCCCGGTTTTTCCGGCCAGCACAATGTCCTCCCGATGCGCCGCATAGCCTGTTCCCTCGGGGCTGTTCACGGCCTTTTTCATACCCTCCAGAACCTGCGCCGCAGTATCCGCCGGAAAAATCCCGGGCAGCCAGAACTCCGTCCCGCTTTCCCCGCTGCGAGCCAGATATGGCTTCAACGCATTTCCTCCATTGCAAAATGCCGTATACAGACTGGCCAGGTGCAGCGGATTGACCAGGATCTGCCCCTGTCCGTAGCCGCTGTCCGCCAGCTGGATCTCACTCTCAATATGCTCCGTATTGGAAAACCGCGAAGAAGGCATCACGATCTCGAAAGGCAGCTCCTCGCCGAATCCCAGCTCCTTCAAGGAAGCTTCCAGTGTCTGGGCGCTGATCTTCAAAGCGGCCTTGGCAAAATAAATGTTGTCCGAATAGATCAGCGCGTTTTCCATGGTCACCGGTTCGTATGCATGAAGGGTCGTCACAAAATAGTCCCCCCAGGAAGTATCCTTCTGCCAGCTCAGCCCTACATTTCCAAAATCCTCCTGCGGATCCACCGTACCGGTCTTCAAACCGATGGCCGCAATGACCGGTTTGAACGTGGAGCCGGGACACCAGACCTGCCGGAAACGGTTCAGCAGCGGTTTCCGTTCTTCTTCGTTGAGCGCGTTCCACTGCGCGTCCGACAGTCCCAGAATAAAATCATTGCTGTCGAAGGACGGTGTACTCACCAGCGCCAGAACCTCCCCGGTATACGGATTCATGGCAGCGGAACAGCCCGGATCCTCCTGGAACTGCCGGTACAAAGATTCCTGGAGATGCGCGTCGATGGTCAGGGTGATGTCCCGGCCATGCTCCACCGGGCGGCTTGCCAGCACGGACTTCTGTGCGCCGTCCTTGTCTTCTATATAAATGCTGCATCCGTCCCGGCCTTTTAACTCCTTTTCAAACAATCCTTCCAGACCACTCCTGCCGATCACACTGTTTTCATTGTAACCCTCGCCCGCATGCTCCTCCAGATCCTCGGCAGTCACATTGCCCACATAGCCTGTCAGATGTCCGGCGGCGGGGCCAAAGGGGTATGTCCGCACCTCCGTATCAGTGATCATCACCCCCGGGACCGCAAGCAGAGCATCCTGCCGTGCCTTTTCCTGAAGCGCCTTTTCGTCTGGCTCCAGGGCCATCAGGTCAAGCTCGCTGACCTTCGGGATGGTTTTGACAGGAACAAAGGAATCCTCCTTTACCCAGGCCGCTCCCAGGCGGTTTTGGATCGTCTCTGGATCGGTATCCAGAAGCTCGGATAGCTGCCGCAGGGCGCTCTCTTCATTTTCCAGCTTCCCCGGCACGATGCCCACCGACGACGCGGTTCCCGGCCCTGCAAGCATCCGGTCATTGCGGTCAAAGATCTTTCCCCGCGCCGCAGGGGCAGTATCGATCCGCACCTTGTCCGAATCCGAAAGTCCCGGGAAGATCAGACCGTCATGCCAGAGGATCTGATATCCGTCCTCTGTATCCGTAAAGTGCATTTCATTTTCGAAGCGGATCTTACCCGCAGCCGTATCCAGGGACATCTCGTACATGACCGCATTCTTTTCCCCGTCATAATCCTGGATCTCAACCTGGATGTTTTCAGCTTCTATGCCTTCATAAATTGCGGAATTGCGCTGAATAAAAGCTTCCTGATCCTTATATGCGGAATTTTCAGGGTCTGTCATCTCATACATTCCCTCATAATCCTGCTTCCCGATCAGAGCCATATATCGGCTAAGGAGCTCCTCCGGAGTCTCCCTGCCGTCCTTTTTTACGAAATATACACCCGCGCAGGCCGCAATGCCTGTTACGGCAAACGTCAGTCCGATGGCAGCGGCACGCGAAAACCTTTTCCCTCTGTTTTTCCGCTTCGTTCTCTTTTTTCTCTCCATGCTTTTCCCTCCGAAATGTAAGGAGCTATACCTCTTGAAACGGCCGAATGGCCATGATGGGGTGCCCTTGGGTATACCT
>QXWX01000107.1 GCA_009911175.1 Lachnospiraceae bacterium
CGCTTCACTTGCTAAGCTCTTTCATACTGCTTTATTTTCTATTGCAGTTTCAGTGACTTTCCGAGACCACTCTGTAACCAATTTGCATAGCAAATTGATTGCCTACTTGCCCGCCATCTGCTAAGCAGATTTTTAATGCGGGCAATACCCGTATCATTTTTTCATACGATGATTTACACTGTGTTCCTACTTGACCGCGCCCTGGGTCATTCCGCCTGCAATCTTATTCTGGATAAACATAAAGAATACCACAGATGGGACTACCACAAGGGCGGATGCCGCCATCATGTCTCCCCAATTTAAAATTTCTGCTCCCTGTAAGGATTTCAATGCCACAGAAACCGTCATTTTATCCGTACTGTTGATCAGAATCAAAGAATACAAAAATTCATTCCATGCGTTGATAAACGTATAAATCGCCGTCGCCACAATCCCCGGCATGACCAGCGGAAGTACGATCTGTACAAACGTCTGCAGCTTATTTGCGCCGTCCACCCTGGCCGCCTCCTCAATCCCGATGGGCACCGTTTTGAAAAATCCCACCAGCATCCACACGGCATAAGGGACGCTGAATGACAGATATACGATCATCAGGCCGATTCTCGTATTGACCAGCCCCAGCCTTGCCATGACCATGGAATACGGAATGGCAAGCAGGATCGGCGGGAACATATAGGTGGTGACCAGCACCTTTGACATAGCGGACCCCAGCTTTGGAAAAAAACGGACGATCCCATACGCGGCCATCGAGGAAATCACAATGGCAATACCAGTCGTCGTGACCGCGATGATCAGACTGTTCCCGATATTTCCGGCAAATCCCAGATCCCGGATTACATGGGCAAAATTATCAAACGTGAATTGTTTCGGTAAAAACCGGGTCGGTTCCGACGTCAGCTCCCCGGATGATTTTACCGAACAGAGCAGCACCCACACCAACGGGAAAAAGGCCGCCGCTGATAAGATGATCAGATAGATATGGCAGAAAATATTGCCGGCTCTTTCTTTTTTGTTCGCCATCACTTGTCCTCCCTTTCCCATTTTCCAATGATCGTAAAATACACCACGCATATCAATAATAAGAATGCTAGCAGCAGCATTGTGACTGCCGAAGACCGCCCCAGCAATTTTGATCCCCAGCCCATGTTATAAGCGTAGATCGGTACGGTTGTCGTCGCGTTTGCCGGCCCGCCGCCGGTAAGCAGATAAATCATGTCAAAGTTATTGAACACCCAGATGGTACGAAGGACGACTAACAGCCCCACCACCACCTTGATATGCGGTACTGTGATAAACCAGAACTGCTGCAGCTTTGACGCCCCGTCGATCTGGGCCGCTTCATACTGGTCCTGGGGGATGGTCTGGAGGGCAGACAGCACATTGACCATGATCATAGGCGCCCCAAACCAGATATTGATAAAAATGAGTGTGAAAAACACCAGGCTGCTGTCGCTGAGAAACTGCGGCAGTTCGCTGCAAATTCCTAATTGGACTAACATATTGGGCACAAATCCGGACACCCCGTTTAAGATCCATTTCCAGGACAGCGCGATCACGATGGAAGGAAACGCCCATGGAATGATCATCAGGGTTCGGTAAACTCCTTTTCCCGCTTTTACCCGGTTGATGGCAAGGGCCGCTGTAAATCCTACGGCCAGTTGGCCCAGCAGGGACCCCGCCGTCCACAAGAGGGAATTGAAAAATGCTTTATAAAAGTTCGAATCTGACAATACCGCCTTATAATTTTCCAGCCCTACAAACTCATAGGTCAGGCGGATCAGATGTTTTGTAGTCATACTGTAGTACAAGCTTGAAAAGATCGGGTAAATCAGTAAGAGACCTACGGAAAGCAGCGCGGGAAGGACAAAAATCCAACGGGCATAATCCACATGTATATTTCTTTTCTTCATATATGCCTTTCCTTTCTTGGACTATTTCGATCATTTATCTTGACCTTATAAATACATAGTCTGTGTTCTGAATTACTGCACGGTATCGAATAACTCGTTCAGTTTATTTTCTGCTGCTTTTGCCGCTTCCTTTACATCGGTACCATTTGTAATGATATCCTGGAACATGCTTTCGATGATCCCCTGCGAGGTAAGAAGGCCGGCCTGGATGCTCGGGCCGTGCTCATACCCGATGGCAGTCCCCTTCTCCATCGCATCCGTGATCACCCCGACTGCGTCCGAAAACTTCTGAACCGTCTCGTTTTCCTGATACTCCTGCGTATCTGAGATACCGCTGATGGAAGGAAGCATTCCCACCGGGGTCGCCTCCAGGAATTTGATATATGTATCGTTGTCGTACAATTTTTTCATAAATGCCTTGCACACTTCGGGATATTTTGAATTTCTCCAGACCACCATGGGGATGTTGGAGGTTTCGGCCCCATAATCCGGATCGTCCGCGTGAATCTTCGGAAGCGGCGCGCAGTCGATCTGGTCGACCAGATCCGGAGAGTTGGTCTCCACGCCGCCGATCTGGAATCCCGAATTGAAATCAAATGCTGTTTTTCCCTGGTAGAACAAGTTCGCCTGATCCAGTACGACATAATTCACGGAATCTTTCGGAGAGCAGTTTTTATAAATATCCAGCCAGTACCGGATTCCATCCATTGCCAGATCGCTGGTCAGATCAGCTTTTAAGTCCTCTGTCAAAAGGCTTCCTCCGCCGCTCCTCACATAAAAATTCAGAAATCTGGTTCCCATCAGGTCGCTGGACCCGCATGGGAAGGAGCACCCGTAGACCTCCCCTTTTGTAAGCGCCTTTGCGGCCTCTGCAAATTCATCCCATGTAGCCGGCACCGAAAGCCCTGCTTCCTCCAACAGGTCTTTGCGGTACCACATGACCTGGGCATGGGAATACAGCGGTAAAGAATAACAGGTTTCTTCTTTTTCACCTTCCGACAGCGCCGATTCGGAAAATTTATCTCTTCCGATTTCGTCCACCAGGTCGTCTACGGACACCAGCGCGTCCGCGTCCATCATCTCCACCACATGCCCCGGAAGCGCGGTGCTCATATCCGGCACGTTTCCGGATGCCAGCCCGGTCGTCCATTTTGTGTAAAAATCTCCCCAGGAGAAGGTCTCAATCGTGATCTTCACGCCCGGGTTGTCTTTCATGAACTGATCTGCCGTTTCCTGGATGACTTCCAGCCTCGGCCCCTGTGTGAAAGAATGCCAGAATGTAATGTCGCCTTTTAATTCTCCCGAATCCTCCTGCGCAGCAGAGCCCTTGCTTTCAGACCTGCACCCCGCAAGCGCGGCAGCGGCGATCATGGTTCCCGCCAATAATATGGCCAATTTTTTTCTCATAAGCTTGTCCTCACTGATTCATTGTACAGTTAACTGGTTACTACTTTTCAATGCGGCCACATCAAATTGTTTCTTCTATTTTATCTGTATTCTTTCTGCTAATCTACTAAGGGCACACTTAAAAATAGCATCTGGCACTCATGCTCTGTAGTTCGCCGGTCAGCCTGTGAACTGCTGCCGCAATTTATTGCCGTTTCCCGGTCAGCCTGCGTTCTCCATGCCTCACTTGCTCGCGACCTTCCGATACTGATTCGGCGTAAATCCAAATGCCGCCTTAAACTCCCTTATAAAATAATTCGTATCCTCATATCCGCACTGATACGCGATATCAATCACGTTGTCATGGGTGACCAGCAACGCCCTTGCCGCCGTGGTCAGCCGGATTTCCCGCACATACGCCATGGGGCTTTTCCCCATATTCTCCTTGAACAGGCTGCTGAACCGCTGTTTGCTTAAGCCTGCCATCTTCGCCATCTTCTGCGGATTGTATTTTTCCTGTGGATGCAGGATAATATAATTCGCCACCATGTAGATTCTCGGATCAACCTGGTCATTGTTCTTTGCGGCCCTGTGGTTCAGCGCTTTCTCCTCCGTATTCCCCACAAAATCGCCGGTATCCTTGTCCACCTTGCTGCCACGCATGGCCAATGAGCCGATGAGTAGGTCTAAGTATCCCCTTACAAAGCATTTTTTGACCCTCGCGTCCTTCCTCACCCATTTGTAAATCTCCTGAAAGAAAATATCTTCCCCTTCATTTTCCAGCACCCTTGGAATCCCGTAATATTCTGTCAGAACATCCTCGCCCTCATAAAATACCGAGGTTGTAAAACGGATGCTGTAAAACTCGAACGTTTCGCTGCAGACTTTGCAGGACATCCTGCTTCCCTGGGGAATGTATACGATCTGATTTTCTCTCACAATGATCGTTTTGTCATCTATGCAAAATTCCGCCCTTCCCTTTACGATATACCGGAATATGCCGTATGGCGTAACGGATTCCGGATAAACCCATGTTTTTCCCATGGAATAAAACTCAATAAACAAAAAAGTAAAACGAATGTGATCTATCGCTGACATTTTAACCTCCCGCAAAAACAAAAGTGCGCTTCGCACACTCCTGCGTTGTTACATTCTTAGCAGCGCAGCTTTTGTTCCGCGCGCGTAGCTGCGCATCCCCCGGAGGGTTGTCACTTTTCAACTTTGATCTTTACGACAATCTTCTTTACGGTTTCCGGCGTTTGATCCATCATGGCCACTTTATGGGCATCGCTTGGAAAACATACCATAAAATCCCCGGGCCTTAAAAGGCAGCTTCCGGATGCAGATCCGGTGAAAAATCCAATATCCTTTTCCTCACTGTATGGAGTTTTGACCTGCAGGCTGCGCACGTCCGCCGTTGCGATTCTTTCCGCTCCCTCCATAATATAGTGGATATCCATGTATTTTTTATGTGCTTCATATACACATTCTTTTTCTTCCCTGCTGATAAACGATACCGGGCCGGCAAACATACAGTCCTCCTGAATCACTGTATCCGGTAAGATCTCATCCCATCTGCTGATCTGTTCCAGATAGCACAGCGCCTGATAAATCTTCGTTTCCGCCTTGTAGTTTTCCTTATTCCTGATCGCATCGAATATCATACTTTTTGTTCTCCTTTCAAAAACGCACTTTTTTGTCATTGCCCGTTCTATTATAAAAAACAAAATGAAGTTCCGATACGGATTATGCGCTCAAAAATAGCACTACACGCTCATTTTCATTCTTTTTCTTCTATATTTTTGCATTCAGCCAGGCCGGCAATCTTTTGTTTCTGCCATAATGAGCAGGTCAGACTTTCCTCTTTACACAGGTATACCAATGAAAAATATCAATAAAATTTCATTATAAAAAGCCGCAATCCCATCCTTTAGATTACGGCTTTTTTCTTAGCGAAATGTTCTATATAAAAAATTATCTATAGCAGTTTTACAGATCAAGTATCGCTTCACACAGTCTCTCACCTCCGCTGCCCCCGCAGAAATTCCAGGAAGCCCTCTACTCCGCCTCCCATAACCTGCACCCAGTCTGGACGGGCCTCGCTGTGGATCTCGGATACGTCAAAAAAGTCTCCCGCCGCTGTCACCGGCGTATGCATGAAGCTGTCGCTCCCAAAGATCCCGTCCTCGATCCCCACATATTCGTCTCCCCAGTACGCGCATTCTTCCGGCCTGATCCCCGTTTCCTCCTGAATCCGCCCAAAGATCACATCCGCGTTGTCGCTCTTACTGGAAATCCCCACCTCCAGATATTTGGCGTCGCACGTAGGCACAACCGCGATCCCGTATTTTTTCCCGATGCGCTCTGCCAGTTCCATGAGCAGCTTTAACCCGCCGTCCATCCCATGCTCCGCCATGGATTTTTTCAGCAGCTCCAGCTCGCTTTCCTGGAGAAACAAGTTGTCTCCCCTTCCATTTCCTACCATCAGATCAATCTTGCAGTAGTTGGGCCTGCTGAATACAATGTCCGTGTCAAATCCGTATCTCTCCTTCAATTCGAGATGGATATCAAAACAGATCCTGTGGATATCCAGGAGGGTCCTTTCCTCCGGTATCCGGTCCTGAAAACAGTACGGCTTTCCTTCTTTAAATGCATAATTGTAAGCCCCGCGCCCCAGTCCCAGGTACAGATTCTCAAGCTGCTTTTCGGTAAAATATGCTTCGATCCGCCCTCCCGCGATATTCTCAATGGTCGTCCCGCTGATCACCGCAAGCCTGACTCCCGTATCCAGGAGCGGCCCCATCGCCTTTACGGCCTCTTCCACCGGCGCTTTTCGGGACATGACCGCCGTTCCGTCCCAGTCAAAAAACACAGCCTTATATTTTTTCAACGTACATTCCTCCGTTTCCCTCCAGAGCCACCTCCCGGCCTCCGAGATAAAATATGATCCTCTCCCCGGCTTCCAGCACAAACTCCGCCTGCTCCCTGGTTACGGCGACTTTTAGGAGGGCGCCTTGATACCGGATCTTAAAGGTATAGCTTTCCCATTCCGCCGGAAGAGAGGGGGAAAACGTAAGCCTGGACTCCTGGCAGCGCATTCCGGCAAATCCGTTGACGATCGCCTGCCATGTGCCCGCCATGTTTGCCCCATGGATACCGGCATAAAAATTATGATGGTAATCATCCAGATCCATCCTGGCCGACTGTGAAAAATATCGGTAAGCCTCGTCATAGTACCCGATGTCACATGCCACAATGCCGAAAATACAGGTAGACAGCGAAGAATGATGGAGGGTCACCTCCTGGTAAAAATCATAATTGCGCTTTAACTCCTCCTGTGTAAAAAGATGGCTGTGCAGGTACATCCCCAGGATGGCGTCGGCCTGCTTGGACATCCGGTGCCGCATAATAAACAGCGGATGATAATTCTCATACAGCCATGCCCGTTTCTCCTCAGGTATCCTCGATTCGTCCCAGGGCCTGCGCATCATGAATCCATCGTCAAGGGGGTAGACCTGCCGGGCTTCGTCATATGGAAAATACATGTGATCTATGATCCTCTGCCAGAGCTTCAATTCCGCCTCCGAAAACTCCAGTTTCTTTTCCAGGCGGGCAAGCGCTTCCCTGTCATAGCGGGCCAGATATTCCACCGCGCCCTTCGCATCCCGGAGGTTCTCCCTGGCCATCAGGTTTGTGTAAAAATTGTTGTCCACAAGCACATTGTATTCGTCCGGCCCGGTCACGCTGCAGATACAGTATCTGCCCCCTTTGCACTCCGCAAAGCTGCCCACATCCGCCCAGACCCGGGCGGTCTCGATGAGGATTTCCGCCCCCTTCTCTTTCAGGTAGTCCACATCCCCCGTCACCTGCAGGTACAGGGACAGGGCATAGGCGATGTCCGCGTTGATATGGTACTGGGCGGTTCCCAGCGGATAATAGGTGGACGCCTCCTCCCCGTTGATGGTGCGCCATGGAAACAAAGCGCCTTTGTCATGTCCCAGGATCCTGGCTCTTTCCCTGGCCTGTTCCAGGGTGCCGTACCGGTAGTCCAAAAGCCGCCTGGCAGTCTCCGGCTCGGTATACACAAACACCGGCAGCATATACATCTCCGTATCCCAGAAATAGTGCCCTTCATATCCCTCTCCTGACAGCCCTTTCGCACCCATTCCGGTCCTTCCGTCCCTTCCTGCGGACTGCAGGATATGGAACAGGTTGAAACGGATTCCCTGCTGCAATGCCTCGCTGTCCTTTCCCTGAATCCGGATATCCGCCGTATCCCAAAACCGGCGGAGATATTCCTTCTGGCTTTTCTCCAGCTCTGCATACCCTTTTTTCTCCGCAAGATCCAGCGTTTCCTTGACAAACTGATCCAGCGTTTCCGGCTCCATATCCAAATCCGACGAATAACAGAGCATTTTTTCCAATCTGACGGCCTGCCCCTGCTTCCCGCAGACTGTAAAACCCGCCTCCGCTTCCAGCCCTGTGGCCGTTTCGGTCGTCTTTACAGTCCCCTCGTCTGTCTGATGGCTGCAGCCGCAGGCCAGCGTCAGTCTGCTGCCCTTGGTGATCCCTCTGTAGTACAAACGGTTTTGTTCAGAAACCAGCCGGAGCGGTTCCAATCTCCTGCCAAAAGGCCCGTAATCCACAATGGGATTGGTCTTTCTCGTATGGTTTTCCACATCTGCCTGGAGTCTTGATGTAAACCGGATCTCCCCCGAAAAATTGAGGGGAGTCACCTGGTAGCAAATGGCCATGATATTTTTCAGTTCAAAGGATACCAGCCTTTTGATCTGAATCTGAACCCGTTTGCCTAAGGGGGATGTCCAGATCAGCTTCCGCTCCAAAACGCCGTCTTTCAGATGCAGCGTTCTGGAATAGGCTTCTGTTTTTCCCTCTTCCATGCTGAAAAGCTCGTCTCCGATGTACAACCTCGTTTCCTTCATATTGGGAAGGTTTAACAAGGACTGGCTGCGAAGCGGGGAACCAAAATTCGCCTCCCCGTACCGGATCTCCCCGCTTTCATAAAACCCGTTCACAAAATTTCCTTCCAGCCCGGTATCGATATCAAACGGATAGGCCTCCTCATAGGTTCCCCGGGTTCCTATATACCCGTTGGACAAGGCGAATGTGGTCTCATTCCTGTAGTTATTGGCCCTGTCAAAAGAAGTCTCCGTAATGGTCCACGGTTCCACCGGATAAATCGGTCGTCTCTCTGTATTCAAATGCATCCCCTCCAAAATATTTCCTCATCCTTGACAAATGCCATCAGGAACTCATACGCATTGGGCTCCAATGCGGTTTCGTATTGCAGCAGCGCCTGGTATTTCAGATTTCTGGTCCCGGCGCTTCTTTGAAGCTCCTCCGGCATCGGCAGGATCAGCCGGTCGCTCCACTGGTATGCTGTACCCGTCTCGAAGCCCCGGGGGCAGTCAAATCGCTCCGTATCCGGAACAGGCCAATCGTCGTCTCCCGCTCCGGAATGTACCAGGCCGCAGTATACCTGCGGGAGACTTCCGTCCTCTTCTCCCATTTCCGCCAATACTTCCTGTAAAAACCTGTACAATCCGGAATGATCCCCATGCATGTCAAATTCTGAGGTGGTAAATAGATTCCGGGGACGGTACGTTTCGATCACCTGTTTCAGATCCGCCTTTAACATTTCCCTGGAATAGGGGGCATGCTCCCCCCATGTTTCCATATGAAATTCCGGCTTTTCCTCCAGCCCGTATGTGGCCCCGGAGCAATGAGAGGGATAGATCCTCGATGCATCTCTTTCTTCAAACAGATGGGTCACAAAGCTCTCCTCCGGCGGCATGCCGGTGTCCGCATATCCCAGAAAGATCAATTGCTCCTCTCCAAGTCCCAGAACCCTGCAGCCTGCAATCGTTTCCCTTAAACGGGCTCTTCCCTTTGTGTAGTCCGGGCAGTCACAATCCCCGTTGGTCACCATCACAACATGCACCTGAAGTCCCTTCTTTACCGCCTGGTACAAAACCCCTGCAGTCATCAGGATCTCGTCGTCCTGATGGGGCACGATCACCATAATACTTCCAAAGTCTGCATCTATCTTCAATTCCTTCATACAGACTCACCTAACCTTTCACCGCGCCGGCCGCCACGCCTGCAATGATATACTTCTGCATAAAGATGTAGAAGATCATGAGCGGAGCCACCCCGAGCATCAGCATGGGGAATAATGCCGTCCAGTCTGTCGCAAACTGTCCGATGTTTCTCGTGACCTCCTGCAGGATCACGCCGTTTTCCCTGCTCTGCAGGAACAGCAGCGGAGTCATAAATTCATTCCATACATTCAGTGTCACGATGATCACCACGGTAGAGATGACCGGCTTTAATAAGGGAAGCACAATGACAAAAAAACGTTTTACCACTGAGCACCCGTCGATCGCCGCAGCCTCCTCAAGCTCCTTTGGGATTGTAGATTCTATAAACTCCTTAAACAGAAAGATGGCCTGCGGCGTATTGATGGCTGCGTCCACCAGGATCACGGCAAACAGCGTGTTCATCAGCCCAAAACTTTTTACAATTTTATAAAGGCTTACGATGTTCATCTGGAAGGGCACGATCAGCCCTGCGAGGAACAGAAGAAATACCCTATTTCCCAGTCTGGATTTCGTCCTTGCCAGCGCGTACCCCGCCATGGAGCCGAATATGACGATCAGAAGCACCGCGGACGCCGTTATGATAAATGTATTGGCAAAGGCCCGGGGATACTCCATTTTCACCCACGCTTCCGCATAGTTCACCATCCGCAGCACCCTCGGAAATGCCAGCGGCCCCTCCGTCGCCTCCTGCGGATTCTTCAAGGTCGTAACGATCAGATAATAGATCGGAATAAACCAGATCACTGCGACAATGATCATGCCGATCTCTGTCAGTCTTAAATTTCTCTTTGTTTTTTTCATTGTATCGCCTCACTCCATTTCCCCATTAGCTTTGTAACAACCGCACTGATCGCTAATACGATCACGAAAAAGCAGACGCCGAATGCCGAGCCTGTACTGTAAAATCCGTCGGAAATTCCTTTTTTCATCATGACCATCATAACGGTCTGGGTCGCGTCTCCCGGGCCGCCCGACGTCATGGAGTAAATAATGTCAAATACCTTCATGCCGCCGATCAGTCCGGTCACTACGATGATCTTGACCGACGGGCACATCAGCGGCAGCGTGACCCGGAAAAATTTCTGTATGCCGGTTGCCCCGTCGATATCCGCCGCCTCGTACAGATCCGGCGATATGCTCTGCAGATTCGCCAGGTAGATGACCATAGCCCATCCGGTCCACTGCCAGATCTGCGTAAGGATCACAGAATATAAAGCATTTTTGGATGTAAAAAAATTTACGGTTCCCATGCCGAGCTGGTGCAGCAGGTTATTGATCAGCCCGAAGTCCGAAGAGGACATGATAAAATTCCACAGATATCCGATGATCAGCGAGCTGAACACCGCCGGAAAAAAGAACACGGCCCTGAGAAGATTTCTCGTTTTCAGCTTTTTATTCAAAATGACTGCCAGCGGCAGGCCAAGCATTGTCTGGAAGCCGGTCAGCAAAATAGCGTAGATCACGGAATTTTTGATCGCGGTCAGCATTAAGGGCGTCTGGAACACCTTGATATAATTCTTCAAGCCGACAAAATGCAGGTTCACCGGATTCATATCCGTATAATCGGTAAAGCTGTAATAAATCGTATACAAAAACGGCGCGATACTAAACAATAAATATATCACCAGTGCCGGAAGGATAAAAAACAGAAAATATTTTCCCAGCTCTCCCGGCCTCAGCTTTCTTTTTTTCGTCATAAGCCCCTCCTGTTAAAAAAATACCCTTCTGTCATGACTGACATGAAGGGTATTTTCAACTCTTCAACTCTTTATCTCTTCTTTATTTCTCAAGCAATTCCTTTACTTCAGTATCCACATTTTTCAATGTCTGGCTGATATCCTGCTCTCCCAGAAGGTAGGACTGCATTTCCGTTCCGTAGGTCTCGTGCGCGCCTGCCGCATCGCCCCATTCATTCCAGGGACAGTATACATTTCCTGCCGCCAGTGTCTTTGCCGCACTCGCATATGCCTCGGGAAGTTCAAACTCCGCCCCGTCAAGGTAGGATGATCCACCCTGGTTGTCCTGCCAGAATGCTTCCTGGCCTTCTACCGTAGAGATTGCTTCCAGCACCTTTTTCGCCGCATCCTTATTTTTTGAGGACTCGTTCACCGCAAATCCGCAGCCGGGGCCGCCGATCAGCCATCCGTCGCTTGCCTTCGTCCCGTTGAACGGCATCATATCAATTTTCAGATCCGGATTCTTGCTGGTGATCGTTTCCAGATCCCAGGGGCCGGAGCAGAACATTGCCGCCTTGCCTGTCGCAAATTCTTCCAGCGCCTGGTCATGGTCTGTTCCTGTCATATCCGTGGTATAGATTCCTTCTGTGATCATCTGGGACCATGTTTCTAAATATTCATTCCAGGTGCCGTCCAGCGACGCCTCGCCGTTGCGGTAATCTTCGCCGAAGGATTTTCCCTCGTCCGTTGACAGATAATCCGCTGTCACAAATGCCATAGAGTTTTTCAGCATAGGCTCCCAGGACTTTAAGCCTGCCGCAAGCGGTTTGATCCCAAGCTCCTGGAATTTTTTACATATGGCGATGTACTCGTCAAATGTGGTCGGAATCTCGATGTCATTGTCCTCAAACAACTGCTTGTTGTAGTAGATTCCTTCAAACCAGCTGATCCCCGGCAATGCGTAAATATTGCCGTCATAGCTGTATACACTGGTTCCGGCATCGGAATACTTTGCTCCTAAGTCGTTGACTTCCGCAAGATAACCTAATTTTGCATGCTTTAATGCGGAGGCCGGGGATTCGCAGATAATATCCGGCCCTTCCTCTGCGGATAACTGTGTATCGACTACGGTATCGTAGTTGGAATTGTCAATAAACTGAAATTCGATCTCCACATCCGGAACCTCTTCCTTCAGATATTCCAGCAGTGATTTTACCGTGTCCTCACTGTTCCAGTAGGTCATACGGATTTTTGCCGTACCGTCCCCGCCTGCCGTCTGCTGCTCCGGCTCTGCTTCTGAGGAATCCTTCCCGCAGCCTGCGGTCATTCCCATCACCATCGCGGCACACAGCAATACACTCACTAATTTCTTTTTCATAATGTTTCTCCTCTCTTAATTTGTAACCAATTTGCGCGGCAAATTGATTGCCTACTTGCCCGCCATCTGCGAAGCAGATTTTTAATGCGGGCAATACCCGTATCATTTTTTCATACGATACTTTACACTACCTAATTTGCCTTGCCTTAAGTTGCTTTTATTATAAATTCTATAAATCAGGAATAAAATTGCACATTTTTTAGATTTCTAATATATTTTTAAGGATTATGAAAAAAATAAGACAGCCCATACGCCGCCTTCCGATACGCATAAGCTGTCTTTATGTGATGCCCAAAGGCATCCCATTGTGGCCATTCGGCCGTTTCACAAGGTATACCCAAGGGCATCCCATTATGGCCATTCGGCCGTTTCACAAGGTATATGCCTTCGTCATATGCTCTTTCAGCCTGACGCAAAAGCATACCAGTCCTTCTTCCGACACACTGCCGGATATCCCGCACTCCTGATCATAATACATCCGGATACGTTCCTGAATATTATAGATGCCGTACCCCTTTCCCGGCGTCGTCAAGATCCGGTTCAGCGCTTCTTCCTCCAGTACGGCGCCGTTGTTATAAATGCGGAAAATCAAAAATCCGTCTTTCTTTTCATATACAACCCTGATCCGGCCCCTTTCCCCTTCCCCGCAGTATTCTACCCCGTGGCAGATCGCGTTCTCCACAATGGGCTGGAGAAGGAAATTGGGCATTTCAAGCTCCATTCCCTCCCCGGCCAGGGCATATTCCACATCAAAACTGTTTTCGTGGGCCCGGCTCTGCAGTTCCAGGTACGCCTTGATATTTTCGATTTCATTTTTCACTGATGTAATCTGTTTTCCATGGTTCAAAGTGGTCCGGTAAAATTTTGCCAGAAGGCTCGTGATGTCGCTGATCTCATCCTGCTCCGCACGGATCGCCTTCCATTTGATGCTGGAGAGACAGTTGTACAGAAAATGAGGATTGATCATGGCCTGCAGCGCTTTCAGCTCTTCCGCCCGTTTTTCCAGACCGAGCCGATACATCTCCCCCATCATTTCATTGATCTTGCTGCACATATCGCGGAAGCTTTTTGCCACGACGCCGATCTCGTCCGTAGAATCCGTACTGATCACGATATCAAAATTCCCCCTGCTGACCTCCTCGGCGCATTCCTTCAGCCTTAAGATCCGGGAGCTTAAAATGCGGGAAATGATGCTGACCAGCACGGTGATCACTCCAAGGCACACCAGCATGAGAAGCACCGTGCCCGCCAGAATCTGTTCCAGCTTCCCGGAAATTTCCTGTTTGTCCACATAGTAATATATTTTCCAGCCGTTCATCAAATTCTCGGACACCAGGAGCATGTACCTGCGGGTTTCCGCAAACCCGCTGACGTCCCCTTTTTTCACCAGCGTTTGTATCTCCTCCTCTATCTCCGGATCGGAAACCGGCCTGCTGCGGTAAATCTTTCCGTCCGCATCCGCAAGGATGACGCCGTTGTTTAAATACTCCGCCTGAAAGATAGGACTGATGAAATTGTCTTCAAATACCTCTACTCTCATGATCCCGATGGCCTTTGATGAGGAATGGGCATCCAGCAGCGTCCTCGCCGCATAGATCCGTCCATCCTCATAGTTCCAGCGGGTCTTGTATGTTTTTTCATTCTCCTGATAGAACCGCGCTTCCCAGCCTTCCTCCACCGGCTTGAGGAAACTGCCGATGGCATGTTCCACATAGGGGGAATAGATCTCGATGGATTTGATGTTGTCGTCGCTCGTGATAAAGTACCAGAAGGTCGGTTCTACGGAATTATTCAATTCCTGTGCCAGCTCGCTTACATTCTTTTTGCCCGCTTCCAGTTTTTCCCGGAAATTTACATTGTAAGATAAATATTTGATGTTATCATTCTCTCTCTGGATATTGCTTTCCATTCCTTGTACAATAGACGACATATTTCCTTCCATGGTACTTCTGGTCTGCTCTAAAAAGCTTCTCTTTGAAATATGGTAAGAATACAGTCCCAGGATCAGAATCGGAAGCAGGATCAGGATCAGATAACTGATGACTAATTTCTTTCTGATCGTTGCGGTACCATAATACCAGTTCCAAATCTTTTTCATATATTTTCCCTGTACTGCTTCGGCGTCACGCCGTAATAATTTTTAAACAGCCTGTTAAAGTAGGACTGGTTTTCATAGCCGCAGGCGCGTCCCACCTGGACGATCTTTAAACTGCCCTCCTCCAAAAGTTGCTTTGCCTTCTGCATCTTCACGTCTGTGATGAATTTTACCAGCGTCTGATTCGTCTCTTTCTTGAACATATAACTTACGTAAGCCGGAGCCAGATTCACCTGATCCGCAACGTAATTCAGGCTGATGTCCTTCATGTATTCCTTTTCCACCAGGTTTTTAATGCTCTGCACGATCCTTGACTCGTCAACCCTCTCCTGTTCCAGAGATTCCATCATAAACTCCAGTATCCGTTCATATTCCCCCACAATCGTCCTCAGGTCATTTTCCTGGAACAGCGCCTCTGCTGAAATCAGGACCTTTTCAAAGGCCGCGCCCGGAGCAATGTCGTAAACTGCTTTGACAACCGAATACAGCAGATTCTGGATATACAGCCTGCTTACTTTTTCCAGGGAACAGATGCAGCTTACAAACTGCCGGTTCTGTCCCCGGATCAGAGCCACGTTCTTAGACTCAATGGCCGTCATAAGCTGTTTTCTGAGCGTCTCAACATCCGCCGCGTAATATTCTGTTTTATTGTAATAATCCGCCGCAAATATGACCTGATCCCCATACCCGAACACTTCCGCATGGATGTCGTTCATCCGTTTTAGCTGCTCGAGCAGTCCGCTGACCTCCGAAAACGGAGAAGAGATCAAGATCAGGCATTCGTCTTCCGCCTGCGCTTTGATATCCCGAAGTAATTTTCTCAGCTGGTCTTCCAATCGCTTCCCGTTCATACAGGGCATAATCAAAAATGCTTTATTCGGGTATATTCCGATATATTCCGTCTTGTTTCCCAGATACATGTTTGCGAAATGTAAAAATGCCTCCTCCTGTCTTTCAAAATAATTTCCCATGAACTCCATATCCAAAAATTCATAGGCAGCGTTCTCTGCCGGGAAGAGCATTTCCGATAAACGCTCCTCCTCTTTTTGATCGGCTCTGGCGCTGGTAAATACCTTGTAAAGCAGGTTCTTTCGATTCTGCATGTCGTCCTGCTGCCTTTTTGCATACTGCTCTTTTCTCTGATTGACGGTATCGATCACGTCGTCCATCAGTCTGCGAAATTCATCCAGCTCAATGGGTTTCAGCAGGTAACTGACCGCATTTGCCTCAAGGGCCTGCTTCGCATACTCAAACTCTCCGTATGCGCTGAAAATGATGATCTGAATCCGAGGATCAAATTCATTGACCTCTTTTGCCAGATCCAGGCCGTTCATCACCGGCATCTTCACATCTGTGAACAGGATATCGACCTCATGGCTGCGGATATATCTGGCCGCCTCCGCCCCGTTGGATGCCTGCACTGTCTCCGCAGGATATCCGTACTTCTCAATGAGATAGGCAATCCCTTCCCTCTCTTCCCGCTCGTCGTCAACGATCAATATTTTCATCATATGTATTCCTCTTATATCTGAT
Organism: Lachnospiraceae bacterium; assembly: GCA_009911175.1. Next base: position 16,101 of record QXWX01000107.1, read on the forward strand.
ATTCAGGTAAAATCATGACAATTTTTCTGAATTGTAGTATACCAAATTACGCTTCGTTATGCAATTCCAACTTCTTTTCTGCAAAAAACAATACTTCGAATAATTTCACAGCCAGAATATGCTTCTTGTATTGACATTTCTCAGACCCGGTGCTATACTGTAAGCAACCAATTAACTAAAAGGTTAAAAGCTATAAAGGAGGTGTTCTTTTTGTTAGAAGTGTCCGGCCTGTCTTTTCATTATCAACCTCATGTACCTGTGCTGACCGATCTTACTTTTTCCGTATTAGATGGAGAAATCGTTGGCCTGTTAGGAAAAAACGGAGTTGGGAAAACTACAGCCTTAAAGCTGATTTTAGGGTTGCTGCCGCTTGAAAAAGGCTCCATCTGCCTTGGCAATTACTCGCTGGATCTACATCCCATGCAATATAAGAAACAAATGAACTATGTTTCTGACAGCCACGATATATACAACAATCTTACGGGAAAGGAATATCTGAATTTTATAGCGGATATGTACGAAGTACCTTCTGAAACAAGAAGTAAAATTTATACTCCGCTGATAGAAGCGTTTCAGGTAGAAAAATATCTGAACAGCCCTATTAAAAAATTATCCCATGGAACAAAGCAAAAAATTGCTGTTATAGCGTCCCTGGTTAATGATCCCCTGCTTTGGGTGTTAGATGAGCCAATGACGGGACTGGATGTAGAAGCTGTTCAGGTCTTAAAGGAATTGATTCAATCCAGGGCAGCCCACGGAAAATCTGTTCTATTTTCATCTCACATATTGGAAATCTGTGAGAATTTGTGTGATAAAATTGTCATCATGCAGGCTGGAACACTTCAGAAAACAATCGAGCTTCGAGATAACCCTTCCTATATTTCTCTAGAGGATATTTATTTGGAGGTGGTTAATGATGTACCGATGGATAAAGGTTTTTCAATTAAGCAAAACAATCCGTAAGATCCATTTCAGCTTTTTGAATTTTCGGTATAAGTTAAAAGAACGCCCTGATACCTATGTTATTGTGCTGACTTGCTTTGTTTTAAGTATAGCAGGCGTGTTCTATTATTACTATTTTCAAATGCTTGGGCAGCTTTATGACGGACTTTCCGAGCTGGGGTTGGGAGATTTGTTTTGCCGGCTTGCACTGTTTGCAGCGGCGATGATACTTTCAATCGTGAGCGCCTTCCTGCTGATAAATATTTTTTGCTTTTCAAAGGATATCGAACACTTGCTGCTATTTCCCGTGAGGCCATGCGACATTTTTACAGGTAAGTACATTACAGTCATCATGTTTTGTTATGGGATTGAACTTTTACTGCTGCTTCCTGCGTGTATCATCCAAACGCAATACATGGGAGATAGTTCTGCGGTCATTACATATATCTCTGCGGCAGCGATACTTCCTCATATTGTCGTGTTCCCATTAGCGGTTTTTGTGACAATATGCCTGAAAATTGCCATGCTTCTGAAACGTATGAGGATCATGCTGGCAGTCACAGGAATCATGGTGTATTTTGCAGGCGGCCTGATCGGCGTTCTATTATCAAATGGGCAAACAGGCGCAGAACGAGACTTATTGAACCGGGTTCATGATTTGATTGTACCATTCCCGTTCTATAATTCGTATATCCGTTTTCATCCCGGATTAAAGCTATTCTGCATCATACTTGCCGCTGTGTTTATCGGCGTATACTACTATTTGAGTCATCTTGTGATCGGAGAGAAATATGCCATTTATGATAAAGAGGGACGGATTCGCTTAAAGGCGGTGAAATACAACTCATCGTCAAAGCTGAGAAGCTATTTTAAGAAAGAGTACCAAACGTTTTTCCGTAATCCGGTGTATGTCATAAACGGATTGTTTGGAATTTTTATTACCCCCTTTTTATTGCCGCTGTCTTTTCGGATCAGTGCAGACGCAGAGAATATAGAACAAATAAGAGCCCTGGTATCAGCCCCGGAATTTTCCTTTTATGCGGTACTGTTTGCGCTTGCGGTAATCGTACTTACATCCGCAATCAATGTAGTGGCTTCAAGCAGTTTTTCCAGAGAGGGGGCAAGTTTTTGGATAATGAAGATCATTCCGTATTCATTAAAGCGGCAGGCGTTTGTGAAAGCCCTGTTTTCTACAAGTATTTCGATTATGGGGATTATCATAAATTGCTCAATATTCAAGGTTTACTTTAACTATAGTTTTATCCAGATTGGAATAATCTCTTTCGTTGGCATATTATTTGCAGTGCTATGGAACTTGATCGGAGTATTTATCGACATGAAACGTCCAAAATTGGAATGGACAAATGAAGCAGAAGCAATCAAGCAAAATGTCAATGTGGTTTTCTCTATTTTGCTTTGTATCGCAATTTCAATCGGATATTTCTTTGCGGCAGCAAAAATGCTTCAGAACGGATTCGCTGCCGGAGGCATTATAACCTTTCTATCGTGCAGTGTATGTATTCTAATTTTACTTGTGTGTAAAGGAATTGCGTCTCATCAAGAGTAATATTTCAAAATATGTCATTCACTCAGGTAGTGTAAAGTATCGTATGAAAAAATGATACGGGTATTGCCCGCATTTAAAATCTGCTTCGCAGATGGCGGGCAAGCAGGCAATCAATTTGCTGTGCAAATTGGTTACAAAATCAAAAGGAGGAAGAAGCTATGAGTAAGAAAAAAATGATCCCTGCGGTGTTATTGATCGGAACCTTTGTCATATTGTTTGCGGCAACATTTTTCCTTCCGGACAAGATACCCTTCCATTTTGATGTGAATGGAGAAGCAGGCTGGTATGCAAGTAAGTATTTTATCCTGCTGCTTACACCTGTTCCGTATTTGATTTACCATCAATTTACACACAAGGAAAAATGAATACAGTATGATGTGGAAAGGAGATTTGTTTAGATGACTACTGTATTCAAAGCTTTATCTGATGATACCAGGCGGCAGATCCTAAAGCTGCTCGCAAACGGTGATATGACGGCGAAGGAAATTTCTGAAAATTTTACGATTTCAAAGCCTGCCATATCAAAACACCTTGATATTTTGAAAGAAGCAAGGTTAGTGACAGGCGAACGGACCGGGATGTCCGTTACTTATTCCCTTAATGCTTCTGTATTGCAAACAACTTTAGGCACATTTTTGGAGTTTTTTGATACAAATAAATCGACAGGAAAAGAGGAAAACGAGAATGAAACTATATAGAAGTCTGAATATGATATTCCTGATTTTATTCATTATAGGGACAGCCTTATGCTTTAAATACCTTCCCAGCGAAATACCTTTGTTTATGCAAAGCCCTCCCCGTTGGGTTTTTGTTGGGATTTGTTTTGTTATTTTGCTTGCGTTAGCTATTGCAGCCTTTTTTCCTCACAAAATCTCCAAAAACGACAATGAAGTGAGAAATGATATTACTCTAACTGTAATTCACTTCTTTGGACTTGGAATTTTTCTTTTCTATTTTGTCACGATAGCTAAGTATTGCGGTTTGCAAATGAATTACATGAAAGGCATTGTGCTTATCGTGGGGGGCTTAATGGTATTAGTCGGAAATTTTTTACCGCAAATGCCTTACCGCAGCCGGATTGGTTTTAAATTGCCTTGGATTCTAAAAGATAAACTATGCTGGCAAAAAACGCATAGATTTGCCGGGTACACGGCAATTCCTTTTGGGCTTATCCAGTGTCTGCTTGCTTTGTTTGTGCCAAACAACAATCTTGTATTTTTGCCGGGAATTGGTATTTGGATTATCATTGTGTGTATTTATTCATTGATTACTTTTTATCAGAACAAGAGGAAATTGGGGTAAGTATAAGCCATCAGACAGCATCGGTAAGTAACTCAAACTTCGCATTTGCATAAGCGCCTGTTTTATGTTTTTCCGGTGAAATGTCTGACATCACATGGATTCAGTTTTTTCAATTGTTGCTGTCAATGTTCAGATCTCTGAACATTGACAGCTGAATAACTGCCAGATATTGCATTTTCTAGGCGCAAAGATAAAAATTATGTGCGAAGTTTGAGTTAATTAAATTTATTCCAACTGTGCGTTTGGAATTTATTTGTTGTGTTTATCTTTAAACTACGTTCCGATTCCAATACGAATAAAACTCTTTCCGGAAGCCTGCAGATTTTTCCTGTACATACCCGCTTGCGTATCCGGGAGCCTGCGTTGCAATATAGCCTGCGCACCTTTCATTCCAGGGCTTCAAAAGTTCCTGATATCTCTTCACCGCTTTTTCTACAGAGTCCGGATCTGTCGGGTTCATTTCTGAGAATGCATTCATAATCTCGGAAATTACCTGCGTATTCGATGCGACCGCGATTGTACCTCCGATATAATATCCCTTCCATCTGCTGTTCTGCTCCTCTGAGGCAGCAATTTCTATCCAGTGTTTGTTATTTTCCAGCTTCTGCTGTATCATTCGTTCCGCCGCTTCACTTAAGACATCCGCCTGATCCTTAGTCAATCCAAGCTCCGGCTTATAAGCATACGCCCTTGCCATCCCCATCTTCATATAATCATCATAACCGCAAGGACTGTTTCCTCCGATCATCTTCTGCAGATAGCTTCCTGTTTTCTGGATCGCTGACATCTCTTTGTACGTAAATTCCCTTCCCTCAATGGAGAACTTTGTTTTCAAGTTCTCCAAAGTATTTGCGACTCCGTTTTTCAGGTTCTCTTTCATTTCATCGACAAGATTATATACCCCTCTGGTTATACTATAGAAAAAACCATTGTTTAAAGCTGAACCCAGGGCTTTTTCAGCACCAGCGATATATCCCTCAAAATCATATTTGCTTATCTCACCTTTTGCATATTTCTCAAATATACCTACATATTGGTCAATATCATCCAAAAAATGATATTTCTGAAGAACAACAATACATCCTTCTTTTTTCTTAGGGGCATTGGTAGTATACGATGTGTCTTCATCTACGTGAAGTTCCAAGGTATCCAACCTTTTTTCTTCCGGCAGACGCATTCCCTCTAATGCCTTGGCCGCACTGCTTTCCCACAGCGGCTTTATAGGTTCAGCTTCCTTCACATATTCATTTTTCACATATGTTATATCTGATACTCTCATGGCAGGATTCCCCTTTCTAGATATACACTCATAGCTGCAGTACGAAATGTCTGCAGCTATGGTATCTTTCATGTGGTCAAAAACATCCGTTTTCTTGTGTTCCACTTAAATCAACTGGATATATAGTCAGAACGCATTTATAGTTTATATTTTTTATTTCGGCACTTTCAAAATAAAATAAATATCTATTGCAGAATCAGGAATTTTTTTGCAGAATCAGGAAAACGCAAAAAGCAGATACCTCAAATCGTATCTGCTTTAAAACACTTTTATTATTGATCCGGAATCAAAATTGTAAACCGAAAACTGCTTTCATCATATTTGATCACACAGGAGCCGCCATTCT
>QXWX01000108.1 GCA_009911175.1 Lachnospiraceae bacterium
AGCGATGCAAGTATGAGTGACGCTTCGATGAGCGATGCAAGTATGAGTGATGCCTCAATGAGCGATGCAAGTATGAGCGACGCAAGTATGAGTGATGCTTCGATGAGCGACGCAAGTATGAGTGACGCTTCGATGAGCGACGCAAGTATGAGTGACGCTTCGATGAGCGACGCTTCAATGAGCGATGCAAGTATGAGCGACGCTTCAATGAGCGATGCAAGTATGAGTGACGCAAGTATGAGCGACGCTTCAATGAGCGACGCAAGTATGAGTGACGCTTCGATGAGCGACGCAAGTATGAGTGACGCCTCAATGAGTGATGCATCGACAAGTGAGAGCCTGAGTGCGTCTATCAGCGAAAGCTTGTCCTTGAGTGAAAACGAGGTTACCCCCGGTGTTGACACTCCGCCCACACCAGCAGAGGATGGTCCGACAGCTCCGGATACACCTGTAGTACCGGATACGCCTGTAGGCCCGACAGCACCAGCAGGTCCGGATGCGCCTACAGCAGTAGTTCCGACCCCGGCAGCGGCTGCGCCAGCAGCAATAACTCCTGTAGCGGCAGCAACACCAGTCGTTGCGGTACCGGACAATGAAGTACCTTTGGCAGTTATGGATACAGACGATGAAACTCAGACGGCGAATGAAGATGAGTTGACGCCTATTGTGGATGAAGAGACACCCTTAGATAATATGAATTTGGCAGAGAGTGTGAGACATTGTATCCTGCATTTTATTGAGCTGATTCTGGCGGCCATCATGGGCGGTGCATACATAGGAAGTACAAGAAAACAGAAGAAAGAAATTGCGGATATTAGGAAAAAGCTTGAAGACGAAGAAAGGTAAAACGCAGTGATGGGATTTTTTGAAAACGCAGCACTAGGGTTTTGCGGGTGGGATATTCCCGCACTGATACTTTTAGTTGCGGCCGCAGCTTTGTTCTTCGTAAGAAGACACAAGTTAGGCAAAGAAATAAAAGAGTTAAAAGACCAATTGTCAGAACAACAATAAGAAATAATTGGCGGCCACCTATGAATAGGGTGGCCGTCGATTTGAAAAGAACAGACAATCTGAAAATAAGAATATGAAAAGAATGTGATTTATACAAAATCAGGAGAAATATTTTGCCGCAATCAGAACAAAAAGAGAAAGTAATGAAGTACAAGCTTGCATATACAGGCTTGATCCTTCTTGTATATATATTAGGAAAATGTGTACCTTTGTATGGTATAGACGTATCTGCGTACCATTATGAGGCAGTTGACGCAGAGGAAGTATTGATGCAGACGATCAGCGGTGATGCTTATCGCCATTCTGTCTTCGCATTGGGAATTTTTCCATTTATGATATCCAGCATCCTGGTACAGGTTGCCATGGCGATTCGAAAAATATTTTCTAAGTCATATGTTTCACCCAAAACAATGAATCGAATGTCTGCCATGGTGACGTTTGTGATAGCCATATTGCAGGCATCAGTCCATATGCCGCAATTAAAATTTGTGGAGGAAGGGAAACTGCTTCCAGGTGCAAGAGTGCTTGTAATTGTAGAAATGGTGACGGGAGTTTTGGTTATCCTGTGGTTATCAAGACGGAATGAAAAGTATGGAGTCGGAGGAAGAATGATATTGGGCTTGACCAATATTTTAGAACGGATTACAACGACTGTACTTCATCACAATATAGAAAGTCTTGCAGTCCCGCTGTTGATTTCCATGGTCGTAATGGTAATTGTACTTGTCATGGAAAATGCGGAAAAGCGGATTCCAGTACAGCGGATCTCCATACATAATATTTATGCGGATAAAAATTATATGGCAATTAAGCTGAATCCGGTAGGTGTAATGCCAGTGATGTTTTCAACGGCAGTGTTTATGCTGCCTCAGCTGCTGCTTTCTCTGCTGGGATATCTCTTTCCTTATCATGAGGGAATCCTTTGGTGGAGGATGAATATGACTTTGACGAAACCGCTGGGCGTTGTGATTTATATTTTGTGTGAGTATCTGCTTACAATAGGATTTACATTGATCATGCTTAGTCCAAAGGATATCATGGAACAGTTTCTGAAAAGCGGAGACAGTATTGTAAATCTTCATGCAGGCCGCGATACAAGGCGTTATCTGCTGGGAACGGTATGGCGGATCAGCTTATTAAGTGCCACTGTTATGGGAGGATGCATTGCAGTGCCTTTGGTTTTGCAGTTGAGAGGGGAAATTGACAGCACTCTGACAATGCTTCCTTCCTCCGTCATGATGTTGACCAGTCTTTGTTGCATGATTTATCGAGAGCTTGTGTCCCTTTATAAATATGATTCTTGCAGGCCATTGTTTTAATGGATGATTTTGGAGAAAAAAATGTTATATTTTATTCCTGCCTGGTATCAGCAGAACCAATGGTGTGAGAACGAACAAAGCTGGTGGTCCAGGCATATGCATACAGAGTTCGATGATACAGTGAAGCAGATACAGCTTTTTCATCGAAGCAGTGCGTGTCCGTACCATATCCTGCTTCTTAGCTTTACACCGAATTTTCGGCATTTTCTTCACAGGCAAGGTGTATACCGCGCACCGTACTGGTCGTGTTTTGACGCAATACAAGAGGTGCGGAGAAAGAAGGCATCGGTATTGTCTTTTCACAATTTAAAATGGCCGGAGAAAATTGAGTTTATCTATAGTATGTTTGCGGTGGTAGCCATGCTCCACAAAAAAAAGTATGCGCAAATAGATTTCGGTGAGGATGGAAACCCGATTCGGATTGATCTATACCAGAATGAAAAATTAAGCCGCCGCAATATCTATGATGATCGGGGATTTGTTTCCAGTACGATTCTTTTTGAGGATGGGAATCCGCTTTATCAAGACTACCTGATGGAAAATGGAATGTGGAAAATGAGGTTTTTTTATCAGGATGGACATGTGCAGATAAATGAAAAATGTCCTGAATATATGCTGCGTTATCTGGACGAGATGCAGAACAGAAGATTTTCCAGATTGTACTATGAAAGCATGGAACAAGTGATCTATGAAGTACTGGCATCATATATAGAACTGACAAAAGAACAAGATGTGTTTTGTATGGCAATGCATGAGAGACATACAAAACTTTTGAAGAAAGCATTGGAAAATAAAAAACTGATCCTATCATTTTTTGGTGATAGATATTCAGTGGCAGGTCATCCGGAGTCGTCGGAACTTATCGAAGAAGCAGACTATATTATTGCAGATTCAACAAAGAATGTAACGAAGATACAAGAGGAATCGGAAAAGTTAATTGAAAATATCATAGCGATTCCGCCGTATGATTCCCGAGTAGACTTAGGGATCAGCCAACAGTTAGATGTGCAAAAAATATTGGTTCCGGTGGATGGCATGGAAGAAGAAAAGTTCTGTAAACTGATTCGATTATTAGGGGAATATGTACTTTTCAATGAGGCAGCCAGAGTCTGCCTTTTTACAAGAAGGGCCGAATATGTCAGGAAACAAAATGTGCTGGAACGTGTTCGCGGCGAACTTAGAAAAGCAGGTCTGGAAGAGGGATGGGCGGCAGAAAAAGAACGAGAAAAGTCTTTGGAAAATGATCTGGAATTGGATGAGTACATTCCGGTCAAATTTTTTGTAGAACAGTGTGTAGATGAACTGGCTGTGAGCAAGTGCATGAGGGAGCAAAGAGTGCTTGTTGATGTACGGGAGGTTCCAGAGTTATATCTGCAGATTACAGCAATCAGTATGGGGATTCCTCAGATCGTATGGACAGAGACAGAGTTTGTCGAGCATGATAGAAATGGAATCATATTGAAGGACATGGAGAGATTACCGGATGCTGTCAATTACTATTTGGATGGACTGAAAAATTGGAATCAGGCGATGATCTGTTCTTATGAGTTGGTGAAAGAGTATACTACAGAGAAGTTGCTTGAGAAGTGGAAAGAGGTGATGGATTCCATTGGAGCAGATTCATATTTTACAATTGGGGAAAGAGGATTGGAATAACATATATACACTTCCGCCGAATGTTTCTTTGAAGTTTATGGAGAAATTCGAAAAAGTACCGGATAAGCAGTATGATTTGTTTTTTCTGGATCGAACTCCTTTGGAGGATGAAGTTCCACTATTATATCAAGCTGTAAAGGCGTATACCCTTTTTATCACCAAGTACGTAGACATCAGCGGGAAGGTGGCATGGCTCTGCTGCTCTAAAAGGGCACAGCATATTGCCGTAAAGAATATTCAAACATTTTTATTGCAGGAAGCAAAATATTATTATCCGAAACCCCAAGGTGAAAAGCTGGATTTGAAGTATTGGACGATTGCTCAGGGTTTTTCCGGAAAGGTGATGTGGGATGAGAACTCTGTAACCCTGGAGGGGGATTATGGAGAGGAGCTGGGACAAGTCGCTTTCTGGCGGTATAATGTTTATCTGCCTCAGGGGCAAATGCTTGATTTTTGGTTGGAATACAGTAAGGATCCTTCTGTGTCTGTCAGTCTTGAGATAACACAGTTTGTGGAGGGAAGCCTTGCAGAGATTGCAGAACATTGGAAGTTTGACGAGACAGAATCAGCGCAGGTGATTCAGGTAGAAAGTAAACAGGGCGGACAGGCTTTTGTATCTATTTGCGCCAGGGGAAGCGGAACACTACGAATCATAGCGTTGCATAAAAGAAATTCCCGCGGAAGCCATGGGTACTTTCTGCCAGGCGGAGAACGGTATGTAACCTCCGATCGCGAAGAGCTGTTTTGCTACTTTGATCCCAGGGATATGAAACCGCCGCTTAACGTATTTTTCTCAGGATGGGAAATACCCGAACGGTTTCAGGGTTACAATTTAAATAGAAAGTTAGGCTGTCCGTTCCTTTTATTGAAAGAGCATCGGTTGAGGGGAGGAAGCTTTTATGTGGGAAGTAAGGAATATGAAGCAATGGTACTCTCTGTTATAAGAAACTATATGAGAGAGCTAGGCTTTTCGTCAAACCAGGTGATTTTATCCGGTCTTTCGATGGGGGCTTATGCTTCCATGTATTATGGCTGCGATATCCGGCCGCACGCACTGGTATTAATGAAACCACTGGCAGGAATCGGCAATGTGGCCGCGAATGAGAAATATTCCCGTCCCGGCGGATATCCCACGTCACTGGATGTATTGAAGTTCCTGGGCGGAGATACGGATCTGGAAGCTATAAAAAAGGTGAATGAAAAGTTTTGGAAAAAATTCGATTCTGCGGATTGGGGAGAATCAAAATTTATCATTTCCTATATGATCGAAGATGATTTTGAAAGCGGTGTATATGAGGAAATGCTTTCTCATCTCCGTTCCGGAGGCGTACAGGTGTATGGACGGGGACTTCATGGCAGGCATGGTGACGCGCAGGCAGCTACGGCAAATTGGTTTTCCAGCCAATTTATCAAAATGTTAAGTGAAGATTTCCCTGAAAGGTATAGAGAATAAGTAATGAGAGAAAAATGGACAATTTATTGGAGTGAATATTCTTCGGATACATATCTGTATGGTTCAGAAATCAATTACCATAAGATTGATGATGTGGAATTTAAAAACAATCTAATGCCATCAGGAACAGTTGTTAAACAATGGTATTCCAAAACCAATTATCAAAGGCAGAGGATAGAGCCGGCGCTGCCGATCATTGATGGGGAGAACAGATATCAGATAACAGTCAATGTAGACTGCCGGGAAGATGAAGCATGGCTTGTGAGATTGGTTTTTTATGACAAGTATGACGCAGAGGCGGGATATGTTACTGTAAGAGAGAAAGTGATGGAGTTTCAGTGTCCGCTTAAGACATATAGCTACAGGCTGCAGTTGATTAATGGCGGAATGACACATTTTCACTTTCATTCTATTGTGATTCGGGAATTAGCAGATGAGACAAGCAAGGAACTTGAAAAGACTAAAAAAAATCGTAAAAAAGGTAAGAGGCTATGGGGAATACATGGCAGGGCTGTCAGATGAAGAATTGCCGAGACTGACCGGGGAGTTTAAGAAACGGCTGTCAGAAGGGGAAAGCCTGGATGATATTTTGCCTGAGGCGTTTGCGGCAATCTGTGAGGCTGATCACAGGATATTGGGTATGGCGCCTTATGACGTACAGGTGCTGGGCGGGATTGCGCTTCATCAGGGATATCTTGCTGAGATGAGTACGGGAGAGGGAAAGACACTGGTGGCGACGATGCCCTTATATCTCAATGCGCTTACAGGAAAAAGTACGATCCTGGTGACGGCGAATGATTATCTTGCCTTACGTGATGCACAGGAGATGGGGCAGGTATATCGTTTTATGGGGCTGACTGTGGCAGCGGGAGTTCCTGAAAATGCGAAGCAAAGCTTCACGAATCAAGAAAAGAAAAAAATATATTCGGCGGATATCGTGTATACCACACACAGTGTACTGGGTTTTGACTATCTGCTGAATAATTTGGTGACTACGGCAAAAGATCGTTTTTTGCGGGAGTTTTATTATGTAGTGATTGACGAAGCGGATTCTGTGCTTTTAGATGCCGCGCAGACCCCCCTTGTGATCTCAGGTGCCCCGAGAGTGCAGTCCAGACTGTATGATATGGCTGATTTTTTTGTCACTACGCTTGTAGAGGATGAAGATTACCTGCAAGAGGAAAATAAGGTGTGGTTTACTGAGAAAGGGATCAAGTATGCAGAAACTTTTTTTCAAATCGATAATTTTTACAGTGAGGAATTTTTTGAGATAAACCGGCATGTGATCTTGGCACTCCGGGCACATGTGTTGTTTCAAAACGGAAAAGATTACATGGTTTCTAACGAAGGAAGCGTTGTGCTTCTTGACGGCGGATCCGGAAGGATGCTGCTTGGGGTGAAACTCAGGGGAGGACAGCATCAGGCAATTGAAGTGAAAGAAAAATTAAGGGCCTCCCAAGAAACCAGATCTATGGCGGCGATCACATTTCAGAATCTGTTCCTGCTATTCCCCAAGATGGCGGGAATGAGCGGAACGATGGCGGATGCGCCTGAGGAACTCAGGAGCGTATATGGGGCCAGGGTGCTGGTGGTTCCGCCAAACCGCCCCCAAAAAAGAAAAGATCTTCCGGATCGCTGTTTTCGAGATGCAAAGCAGCAGTTTGAGGCGGCAATGGCAGCGGTTTTAGAGATACATGATACCGGAAGGCCGGTGCTGATCGTGGTCTCCACAATTGGTGATTCAGAACGTATGTCGGAGGCTCTGATGAAGGAAAAGATTCCGCATAATGTATTGAATGCAAATAATGCCTCCTGGGAGGCGGAAATTATTAAAGAAGCAGGACAGTGGAAAGCGGTGACGGTTGCGACGGCGATGGCCGGGCGGGGGACGGATATCAAGTTAGGACCAGGTGTGGAAGAACTCGGTGGTCTTGCCGTAATAGGGATTGGACGAATGGGAAGTGTCAGGCCGGAACGCCAGGCGAGAGGCCGGGCGGGAAGGCAAGGAGACGCGGGAACCAGTCAATTTTTTGTATCACTCCAGGATGATGTTGTTGTGGAAAATGGACCAGATAATCTGGATAAATATATAGAGGGCAGAAGGCGGATCAGTAAGCGTAAGATCAAGAAAATTATTAACAAGGCACAAAGATCGGGCGAGGAAAATTCTATAGCGTCACGTAAGCAATCTGTAGATTATGACAAGGTGATACGGCGGCAAAGAGATTTGATCTATGCGACAAGAAATCATCTGCTTGAAGGCGGAGAATTGCAGATGGAAAAAATTTTAGAAATTGCAAGAGAGAATATAAGGTGCTTTTTGAATTCAGAGAAATGTAATGATCAGAATGACTTTAACAGATATATCCTGGATAATATTTCCTATCGGCTGGATGAGGATATCACGGAGCTGCCCCTTAACGATCATGGCTGTATGGAATTGTTTTTGCTTGAAAAGATAGAAAGGGGATTGGAAAGACAAGAGCATATTCTAGGTAGCAGGGAGCGTATGAAGGAATTTATGCGTATTGCGATACTAAGCGCAGTTGATCATGCGTGGGTGGAGCAGGTAGATTACCTGCATCAGCTGCAGTCTGCAGTATCCGGCAGAGCCATGGCTCAGAGGAATATATTGTATGAGTATCAAAATGACGGATTTGATTCTTTTAGAAAAATGGAGAGAACAGTGAAAAAAAATGCTATGAGAAATATATTGTTAAGTGATGTCTATGTGGACAAAGCGAATAAGCTTCACATATTATTTCCATAAAAATTGAGACGGATTTTTAGAAGTATCATACTGTGATATGTAACTTATGATGAGAGACATAGCAGTGAAACCGGGAGGGCGGGGTGATAATTTGAACATTCATATTACAGATATTTATGGACAAAGCTTTACGAGTACAGCATTAAAAGCACAAAACAGGGTGGCAGAAGTTGCGAGAACAATGGGTTATAAAGAACTGGGAATATATTCTTATGATATGAATTCTGACTCACCGGAAATGCTGCATTCGCGTATTGACGGAATAATCGCTTCTGTGGGATATGGGGATATTGTTATTTTTCAATATCCAGCATGGAACGGCACTGGATTTGATGAGATTTTTGTTCGACGTTTGAAAAACTATAAAGGATTGAAGCTGATTTTTTTTGTTCATGACATTCCGTCGTTAATGTTTGAAAATAATCGTTACCTTTTAGGCAGACAGATTGAGATTCTGAATCTGGCAGAGGTAGTGATACTGCCTTCACAGGCGATGGCGGAGTTTCTGGTTTCTCATGGAATGACAGTAAAAAAAATAGTGATACAGAAAATGTGGGATTTCCCGATACCTGTTGACGGGACAATAAGACCTGAATTTAGAAAAGTCATTAATTTTGCTGGAAATCCAGAATCCTGGAAATTTGGATTTGTGAAAGAGTGGAAATATGATCAGGTGGAATTAAGAGTAACGGCTCAGGAGGATGAATGGGCAAATGGAAGAAATGTCAGTTTCCTTGGCTGGTTTAACAATGATATTTTTTTAGTCAATGCCCTTAGAAAGAGCGGGGGATTCGGCCTTGTATGGACTGACAATGATTATTGGAGTGAATATATGATGCTGAATGCGAATTATAAGATCAGTGCGTATCTGGCGGCTGGGATTCCTGTGATTGTAAATAATAGAATTGCGGAAAGAGAGACTATTCTCCGTAAAAATCTGGGAGTGGCGGTGGATTCTTTGGATGAGGCTGTGAGTAAGGTGGAGAACATGAATAAAGCACAATACAATAAAATGGCTGATAATGTGGCAGCGTTTTCTGGTCTGATTCGAGAAAACTATTTTGCAAAAAAACTGTTGACAGATGCAATGTTTAAACTGCTGTATGACTGATGTATCAACTTAGAGAAGAAAAAACAAGGTGGGGATGGTAAATTGAAGGTACACATAACGAACATATATGGACAGCATTTTTCCAGTACAGCTCTTAAAGCACAGAATAGAACTGCAAATATAGCAAAAGAATCATTAGGATATCATGAGTTGGGGATATACTGCTATGATGCGAAATCAGATTCTGCTGAAATGTTAGCTTCGCGTTTAGATGGGATCATAGCTTCTGTAGGATATGGGGACATTGTTATTTTTCAATATCCGACATGGAACGATATTATATTTGATAAAACCTTAATCCGGAGATTAAGTCAATATAGAGGATTGAAAAAGATATTTTTTGTCCATGACGTGCTTTCTTTAATGTTTGAGAGTAATCGTTATCTTTTGAAAGAGCATATTGAATTTTTTAATCAGGCAGACTTGCTTATATTACCTTCACAGAGGATGGCGGATGTTCTGCATCGAGAAGGGCTGACTGTCAAAAAAACAGTGATACAAAAAATGTGGGATTTTCCAGTCGCGGTGGATCAGACGGTGGTTCCTGAATTTAGGAAGGCGGTTAATTTTGCCGGAAATCCAAACCTGCGTAAGTTTAAATTTATAAAGGAATGGAATTATGACTCGGTTGAATTGAGAGTCACGGCAGATAAGGGGGAATGGGCTCAGGGGAAAAATATTTGTTTTTTAGGCTGGTTTAATGATGACATTTTTTTAGTTAATGCACTTCGAAATAGCGGCGGATTTGGATTGGGATGGACAGACGATCCATACTGGGGAGAATATATGGAAGTCAATGCAAATTATAAACTCAGTGCATATTTGGCAGCGGGGATTCCTGTGATTGTTAATAAAAATATTGCGGAAAGTGAGACGATTGTCCGTAAGAATCTTGGAATGGCTGTAGAATCTTTGGATGAAGCGGTAAGCAGAATAGAAAATATGAACCAAGATCAATACAATGAAATGCTGTCTCAGGTGGCATTGTTTTCTAACCTGATTCGGGACGGGTATTTTGCAAAAAAATGTTTGACAGATGCAGTATTCCAATTATTGTGTGATTGATAAAGTAATGGAAGTGCATGCGGCGGGGAAACCTATAATCCAGTTGCTGCGCAAATGAGTTACAAATATGAGGAGGACGTGAGATGATTTATAATATTAATCAAGGAATCGGATGGGCCAGCAGCGGGGTAGAATATGCGCAGGCTTATAGAGCAAAAATCCTGCGTAATATTGGACAAGAAGCAAAATTTGTCTTTACAAATATGTTTCCAGAAGAAAATATTGAACATATGACTGAAAATATAGGTTTTTTAGATTCGGAAATCATATGGCTATATACTTTTTTTACAGACTGTAAGATATCACCGGTTACTTATACGCTTGAAAAATTGGAACAAACCTTTGGGAATAAAAAATTTACTGTTTCAAGGGCGAAAAATGTAGTGACCTATATGTTTCCAGGAAAAAATTGTTACTATAAAGCTTATATGGCAAATGATACGGAGAATCGTGTTCACCGGGTGGAGATGGTATCGAATGGATGCCTGATCCGAAAAGATTATTATACATATTGCAGGATCTATTCGGAATATTATGCGCCTTATGATAACAAGGGACATTTGTATCAGCGAAGATTTTTTAATGAAGACGGAACGGCGGCATATGATGAAATCATAGACGGTGATGCGGTTATGTATCAATTTCCGGATAGATTTCTTTATTCAAAGGGAGAACTGGTTGGGTATATGCTGTCGCGCTTAAATCTTACAAAGCGGGATGCTGTGATCATTGACAGGTCGATTGAATTAGGCAGAGCTATTGTACAAAATGCTGCTCCGGCCCGGCTTGGGGTTGTGATTCATGCAGACCATTTTAATGAGACGAATACAGATGAACTTCATGTTCGTTGGAATAACTATTACGAATATATGTTTTCTCAAAATAAAAGTGTTAAGTTCTATGTCACGTCTACGGATGTTCAGAACCGTTTGCTGAAAAAACAGTTTAAACAGTACAAAGGGGTGAGAGCCAAAGTTGTGACGATCCCGGTAGGAAGCTTGGAGGAACTTAAGATTTCCAAAGAAGGGAGACGGCAGCATTCATTGGTTACGGCATCACGGCTTTCCGGAGAAAAGCATGTGGATTGGATTGTTAAGGCAGTAGCTGCGGCGCAGAAGATGGTACCGGATATCTCGCTGGACATTTATGGAAAGGGTCCGGAGGAAGTCCGGCTAAAGGAACTGATCCGAAAATTGAACTGCAGCGATTATGTTCATTTATGCGGTCAAAAAAAAATGGACGAGGTTTATAAAGAATATGAGGCGTATTTGTCAGGCTCCACAAGTGAAGGGTTTGGTTTGTCTCTGATGGAGGCAATAGGATCCGGACTTCCGATCATAGGATTTGATGTGCGCTATGGAAATCCTAACTTTATCGATGAGGGAAAAAATGGATATCTGATTCCAATCCATGATGAAATGAAGGAAAAAGAACGGATTCAAAGATTGACAGAATGTGTAATACGGCTATTTACGAAAGCGGATATGGAGAAGTTCCATCAACATTCATATGAAAAAGCAAAATCTTACCTTACGGAAGAGGTGGAAAAAAAGTGGCAGGAAATTTTAAAGTGAGTGATACAGTAGTGGTATAAAGAGGAATATACGGTGGAAAGACACGAGGAGGAGGAACATGGTATACAATTTCAACTTGGGAATTGGATGGGCCAGCAGCGGTGTAGAGTATGCACAAGCTTATCGGGCGAAGACTTTGCGAGAGATGGGTAAGGATGCTAAATTTATATTTACAGATATGTTTCCGAAGGATAATATTCAGCACATGACAGAGAATATGGGATTTTTGGATTCGGAAATTATATGGCTTTATTCTTTTTTTACAGACTGCAAAATATCACCGGTGACTTATATGCTTCGGGATCTGGAAAAAAAATTTGGAAATCGAAGATATACTTGTTTCAGGCAAGGGGCGACAGTCAAGTACACATTTCCGGGAACAAATGAGTACTATATGGTGTATTTGGTGAATGGAAAAGAAAATCGGGTGCATAGAGTAGAAATTGTATCAAATGGATGTTTGATCCGGAAAGACTATTATACATATTGCAGAATCTATTCAGAGTACTATGCGCCATTTGATAAAAAGGCACATCTGTATCAACGAAGATTTTTTAATGAGAATGGAACCGTAGCCTATGAAGAAATTATTGATAATGAGGTGGTCATGTATCAGTTTCCAGATCGATTGATCTGCTCAAAGGTGGAGCTGGTGGGGTATATGGTTTCCAAACTCAAACTGACGAGACGGGATGTCGTCATAATAGACAGGAGTAAGGGGATTGGTCAGGCGATTATGCAGAATGCTTCTCCGGCCCGGATCGGTATCGTAATCCATGCAGACCATTTTAGTGAGGGAAGTACAGATAAGGAGCATATCCTTTGGAACAATTTTTATGAGTATGCATTTTCACAGCATAAGCATGTGGGATTTTATATTACTTCCACGGATGCGCAAAATACACTTTTGAAAAAACAGTTTAAACAGTATATGGGAATCAGCCCTAAGATTGTTACAATTCCGGTAGGAAGCCTGGAGGAGTTGAAGAAACCCAAGATCAGAAAAAAATATGCGATGATCACGGCTTCGAGACTGGCTGATGAAAAGCATGTAGACTGGCTGGTCGAAGCGGTAGCGGCAGCCAGAAAATATGTTCCGAATGTTTCACTGGATATTTATGGGAAAGGGAAAGAAGAGGGAGAGTTGAGAGAACTGATCAAAAGGCTGCAGTGCGGGGACTATGTGCGGCTTTGCGGGCAGCAGAATTTGGAAGAGAGATATAAGGAGTACGAAGCATATTTGTCGGGTTCGACCAGTGAGGGCTTTGGACTTTCCCTGATGGAAGCGGTTGGCTCCGGACTGCCGATTATAGGATTTGATGTGCGTTATGGAAACCAGAACTTTATTGATGATGGGAAAAATGGCTATTTGATCGCTGTACATGATCAGATGGAGAGGAAGGAACGAGTTCAGAAATTGACTGATTGCATCGTTCGGATGTTTACAGAAGCGGATATGGAAAAGTTTCATCAGCATTCTTATAAAAAGGCGGAAATGTATCTTACAAAAGAAGTGAAGATGGGATGGAAAAATGTGTTGAAGTAAAATTGAGAAGTAGGAAAGGGTGTTGCTTATGAAAGTTCATATTACGAATCTTTACGGAGTTGGCGGAACGACGACAAAAGCGCAAAATGATGTGACCGATATCGTAAAGAGAGATTTGCAATATGGAGAGCTGGGAATATATTGTTATGCAGTAGAATCTGATTCAGAGGAAATGTTACGGACACGGATAGAGGGAATCATATCATCTGTGGGGAGTGGTGACGTGGTGGTTTTGCAGACTCCTACATGGAATAATATGTTGCTTGAAGAAAAATTGATGGATAGGCTGAATGTACGTATTGGAGCAAAAAAAATAGTGCTTATCCATGATGTTATACCGCTTATGTATCCAAATTGGGTTGTGCCATTGAGCCGATATATAGAGTTCTATAATCGGGCAGATGTGCTCATTGTCCCATCTCAGGGTATGATTGATTTTTTACGCTCTCATGGATTGACTGTAAAAAAAGTGGTCGTTCAGAGAATGTTTGATGGTGCTTTATCGGTTGACACTACAAAGAAACCTCGATTTGAGAAGGTGATTAATTTTGCAGGAAATCCCAATGGGGATAAATGTGCATTTATCAGGGAATGGAGACATAATAATATTCAATTAGCGGTTACAGCGAACGATGGCGAGTGGGCACAAGACAAGAATATACGTTTTCTGGGATGGTTTAATAATGACAATTTATTGGCAGACGCCCTCAGAAACAGCGGCGGCTTTGGGGTGCTGTGGTCAGATGACCCTATTTGGCGTGAGTATATTAAAATAAACGCTTCTTATAAGTTTAGTACGTATTTGGCTTCGGGCATTCCGGTTATTGTACCTTGTGGGATAGCAGAAGAAAAAACTATCATCAAAAAAAATCTTGGGCTTGTAGTAGATTCGTTAGATGAAGCTGTGGAGCGAATTGAACATATGAATGAAGAAGAGTATAACAGGATGGTGAACAGTGTAGAAGCATTTGCATATCTGCTACGTGAAGGATATTTTACTAAAAAAGCGTTGACAGATGCAGTGTTTAAATTGCTTTATGATTGAGAAATATTGGTGCTGTATATATGGGAATTGTCATCTGATGCGATGAGGTGTATTTTTTTGGAGGAGTAAATGAAGATGGAGAAAAGTAAAAAGACAAAAGAGAATATAGATTCTGATACAGAGATGAAACTTGATGATGCTATACTACTTTTGGACCGTTATAATCAAGACGGACAGAACTTATATATGTCATTAAAAGCGGCAGGTTTTACTTGTCCGACAGTGGTGATTGAGGATGACGGTTTTCTGCCGGATGATGTGATGTCAGTGTACAGTTATTTTCTTGGTGATTTCAAAGCAGTGCTGGGAGACGCAGCGAGACCAAAGTATTTTAATGAGATTAGAGTGCCGGATTATTGGGAAATCAGCGGGACGAATGCAAGCGGTAAGGTACAGGATCTGGATAAAGAAAGAGGCC
Source organism: Lachnospiraceae bacterium (assembly GCA_009911175.1). The sequence goes on from QXWX01000108.1 coordinate 14,969, forward strand.
GAATCTTTTATGCAGAACCAAAACATAAGCGTATAGTGAGAGTCGTGGACTGGTATGATGAGCGCGGTTTTGTCCGTTCCAGCGACCATTACAACCGCTATGGGGCGATCTATGGACGAACGGTTTTCAACGCCAAAGGGCAGAAGGTGAATAAGTCATATTTTTCAGCGGGTGGTCAGGAAGTAATCGTAGAAAATTTTGTGACCGGTGATATTATTTTAAATGAGGAAAATGAGGTAAGGATCTTTCACAACAAGACAGAGTTTGTGCTGCATTTCTTTGTGCGTGTGGGATTTAAACAGAGCCGGATTTTCTTTAATTCTTTGTCCACGCCATTTTTTGTGTCGAATCGGCTTAAGTCTCAAGAAAAAAGGGATGTTCTATTTTGGCAGGAACCGAAGCGGGAGGACATTCCGGGAAATATGCAATCTATCTTTAAGGGGGAGGCTGGCCGTACTGCCACGGTTATGGTGCAAAAGAAGAAATCCTATGACAAGTTGATTGAACTTGGCGCAAAGAAGAGTATGGTTTATAAGTTGGGATATATTTATCCGTTTATAAAAGAAAATACACATCAGCCGAATGCTTTGATCTGTACGAATTCGGATCATATTGAGCATTGCGAGGATATAATCCAAAAATTACCGCAGATACATTTCTATATTGCGGCACTCACAGAGATGTCCTCCAAGCTTACAAAAATGGGGATGTACGACAATGTGAGCCTTTATCCAGGAGTTAAGATGGCAGTTTTGGATGAGCTGTTTAAACAATGTGATTACTATTTTGATATCAATCATGAGTCAGAAATGATTTCGGCAGTTCACAAGGCTTTTTTACATGATCATTTAATCCTTGCTTTCAAGGAAACGACGCATAACGAAGACTATCTTGCAGAAGAACATATATATCCGGCAGATGATTGGGAGCGAATGTGCCTGGATGTGGAAGCGGCGATAGTAGATGCTAAAGTGCTGAAAAAGATGCTGCAAAAGCAAAAGAAGGCGGCATTGGCGGAGACGGTGAAAAGTTATCAGAAATTGGGAAGAATATAAAAAGAGAGGAAGTAAAAGTGTCAGTATATGTATTTAGCCAGGCCATTGGACACACCACAGATAGTATAAATTATATGCGAATATACAAGGAGCAGATGTTAGGAGAAACATCTGCTTCAATCAAATATATATTCCCAGAGATACCGGAGCAAAAGTGGATTAATAGATATACGAAAGCTGGGATAGATGTCGGACAATTAGTGAGCATGTACCAATGTCTTACAGATAACCATACATTGAAGTTGTCAATAAAAACAGAAAAAAAATTAGATGAATTGAAAAATAGTTTGCATTATACAGGGATTATTCATCTTGAATCAGAGATTCGATTGGTTAAGGATGGTTATGTGATTGCTACGATTCTGCTGGATGAAAAGGATAAGGAGTATGTTTGGGGCATATGCTATTTTAGTTATACAAAGCTTATTCGTATGGAGGTTTATACAGACCGGATCATTTATAGTAATTCGTATATAACAGCCATTTCAAAAAATGGCTGTTATGCGAAGCTTGTAAGACGTACGTTTTATAATAGTGATGCTTCTGTGGCGTATGATCAGGTTTTTGAAGGCGAAGAAGAGACGTTTTTATTTCCAGATGGCAAAGTCTATAAGAGATTACAATTTGTTACGGAATTTATAAAAAGACTGGATTTATTGGAGCAGGATACTGTCCTTTTGGATTATTCTGTACCGAATAAATTTATACAAGCTATATTTGAATTTGGGAAGAGAGCTAGTATTGTGGCTATGGCTCCAGCTAAATATGATTTTGCGGAGGATAAAGACTATTATTATTGGTTTCAGTATTCTGAGGCGCTTGACTTTATGATCGTGTCAACAAAAGGGCAGAAGGAAATGCTGACAAAAGAATTAAAAAAGTATTATTGTAGCATTCCTGACATCAGGGTAATTCCAATAGAGGGGGAATTTTTGACTGCAGTATTGTATGAATCTTATAATGAAAATCTTGCTTTGTCGTGGACTTTTAATGGAAAAACGGATGGCTTTTTGATATATGACGAGTATGGAACAAAACTGTGTGAAACAAGAAATATATATCAGCATTATTTTTTGATTAAAGGCTACCAGAAAGAAACTGGTTTTGTTTTGAAAGCTTTTTCCGATACAGTGAAAGGTAAGGTGATAATAGCGGAGTCAAAAATAATACGTTTATGTATGAGACGATTTGATAAACCGGTAGTAAGTTTGGTGATACCGGCTTATAATGCGGAAGAAGGTATTGCGAGAGCAATTGATAATGCTCTTGCACAGAGTTTTTTAAACTTGGAAATTATCATTGTGGATGATGGGAGTACAGATTTTACCTCTAATATTATTGAGTGGTATGCTGAAAAATATTCAAATGTATCAGCAATACATCAGGAGAATAGCGGTGTTTCTGCTGCAAGGAATAGAGGGATAGAGACTGCCCAAGGTGATTTTATAGGATTTATGGATAGTGACGATATGATTCATCCTGATATGATAATAAGACTATATTATTCTATTATTAGGAATAAGTGCGAAATTGCAGTTACATCTGCATATACCGTAACTAATGCTGGGTATATTAAGTATTTACAGTACGCATTGAAAGAAGATGTTGCAATGACAACAGACGAGTTTTTCGTAGCGTATATGAGAAATGACCTTGGTCTTGTTGTATGGAATAAATTATATAATGCTTCCCTTGTAAAGACACATATGTTTCCTATATTTCCGTATGAAGATTTGGCATGGACACCGTATGTGTTGTCTTATGCTGATAAAATTTGTTATTTGAATGATTTTTCTTATGATTGGGATAGAAGTATCGGTGATAATACATTGTCAGGTGAACTGATGCGTTATACAAAAAAGGAAACTTTTAAGATGCTTAAGCAGGCAATTTTATTTTATTTGGAAGAAGGGAATCCTAAAAGATGCAAATTGCTGAAAAAGGTGGCAAAAAATGATTTGCTGCGTTGTAAGAAGAAAACAAAATATGAAGAATATGGAAAGTTATGGGAATGGGTAGATGAACAATTTTAACATTTATAAGGTTTGACATGAAATGTGGGGGATTTCGAGGAGATAGGAAATGATCATTTTTTCTAATAAGTATACAGAGGATATAGAGAAACTACGAGTGACAATACACTGTCTGGGTGAGGAGATAGGTGTTGTTGTATTTGAGGACAATGCATTTTTACCCAAAGGAGTATCTTCGCCTTATGAATATTATATTTCAAATCAAAATTGTAATGAACATGCGGAAAAGGAATTGTTTTATGATTCCTTAGTAATACCTGAATACTGGGAGATTCGTCCAAATGGCGCAACTGCGGGAATTTATTACATGGGGTGTGAGAGGGCAACAGTTTATTTTTGTGAACAAAGGTGTGGGCGATCAGGTTTGCGGGAAGCTTTAAATGCTGCTGTAAGCGCAGGTAATCCGGCGGCAGATAGCGAAGATGCCGAATATATGGCTCCACTGGAAAAGAGAAGCATTCAGCGGATAGAATGGCATACCGACAATGGTTGGATATACCGGATTGACCTTTATAATAAGTATGGCTTGAAGTATGCGAGCGAATTCCGTGATGAAGATGGAAATGTGGAATCAAAAGTATTTTATTCGGATAACAATCAGGAAGTGATTGTGGAACAACCAGGAAATGATGTGGTTACTTTGGTGGAAAAGGGAAACGTGAAAGGATTTTTTAATTCTCGTACAGAATTTATCGAGTATAATGTGGCAGAAGTGAGCCGGAATGAAAAGAAAATGATATTTGTGCAGGATGAAAAAATGCTAGATGCTTTGCGAATAAAGCCGGAAGAAAAGCAGAACTGGGACTTTGCGTGTTTTCCGAATGAGCAGTTGCTAAATAAGTATATAGATTTGGGTGGGAAAAATGGGTTACGATTTTATGCGATACCTGAGTATTATCCTCAAAACGAAACAAAGGCAGAAGCTCTGATTTTGACGGCATCAGATCAGATTGAAAAAATAAAGGAGCTTGTCTATGAATTGCCCAGCATGACGTTCCACATTGCGGCGCATACATTAATGTCAGATAAGCTTAACAAATTAGGAGAACTGGAAAGTGTAAACCTTTATCCATGTGTGAGCCGGGAAATGCTGGATACTTTATGGGACAGATGTGATTTTTATCTGGATATTAATCATAGGTATGAAATATATGATGCGGTAAATGCGGCACATCAGAATAACCTGCTGATCATGGGGTTTGAAAATACTGTACATCATAAGGAATTACTTGTGAATGGTTGTATATATCCGGAACAAGAATATAAAAAAATGGTGTTGGTAATAGAGTATGTCTTGAAGAGTCCGGTGCTGATGCAGAAATTATTGTTGGCACAACAAATAAAAAAGATAGAGATCTGGAAAGCGGTATTGAAATCGGAAGAGGAACTGTGACAAGCAGTTGACATAACGGTCTGATTGAACAAGGAAAATATTTTCAACTGTTCAATCAGATTTTTTTCTTGTGCTCCTCCAGAGCACTATGCAAGAGATACCATCAGAGAGTATGGAGTGAATAACTGATTTGAATTTATGCCAGAAAAACAGAAAATGTTACTTTCTTTTACACGACTTCTTCTTTATTTTACACCGATATCAATATTTTATTGCAAATCAATTGTATTATCGTATAGTAATAACGATAATACGAACATATGAGTCATGATTTTCAAATATGAGAAAGGATTCGCATATGGATTGGCTGACAGACGAAGCGCTGTATTATGGTGGAATGCTGGTTTCAGCATGTTCACTGTTATTAGGAATTGTATATTGCGTTTTACCGTATATTAGAAAAATTCGTTTGAATATACAGTTAGATGAGGAATATGGGAAGACGGTTAAAACAAGTAAAGAGTGAAAAGAGGAAGTGTGTCAGGCATCCGGCTTCTTGCCGCAGGCAAGTATAAAATGAGTCGGATGCCGTTATAGTATGTGTCAGGTTAGATCGTGAATCTGCATAGTTGCCGGAATCAAAGAAGCTTTAGAAATGTAATCAGCGCTTCATACTGCTGGGAATCCAGTTTTGAAGCATAGTGAAGTAACTGACACTGCTGTTCATTGATCAAAGTAGCATTGTCATTGTCCTCCAGAAAAAATTGAGATAAAGTGATTCCAAAGGCATCGCAGATTTTACTGAGAGAAGGAATCGTCGGAAGCATATTCTTTCGGTACCAGGAAGAAATCGTAGACTGCGTAAGTCCTGATTTTTCAGCCAGCTGATACTCTGACCAGTTGCGTTCCAGACGATATTGAACACAGTTTACGCTCTTCAATTTTTTTAACTGCAAGTGTTTTTATGATTGAAAAACTGTGTTACTTGCCACAGACTCATGTAAACAATCTGTGACATATGCGCCACCAACATGATTATTGTAACCCGCACCAACCTGACATTGCAGGTATATTTGCTAATTATAAGTGAATTACTATTGCAATTTACTACGTAAAACATATAATAAAAACGATAATACATATTGATTATGGAATTATAGAAAGGCGAAGCGGCAATGAAAGCGAAGGAAGAGGTTCCTGAGTCTATATAGAGCTTATGTACGGGATGACAAAAATATGCAGATAAAATCAGAGAAAGTCGGAGAGTAATATATGTCGGAGATTATAGCTGGTACATATCAAATTATCAGGAAGATTGGCTCCGGTGGCGGGGGCAACGTTTTTCTGGCGTATCATCAGCGTCTGGATAAAAAAGTAGCTCTAAAAGCGGATAAAAGACAGATATCCACATGCCCGGAGCTTTTGCGTATCGAAGTAGATGTATTAAAGCATCTCAGCCATACGTATATTCCGCAGGTGTATGACTTCTTTGTGGAAAATGAGACGGTTTATACAGTTATGGATTATATTGAAGGGGAGAGCTTTGATAAGCTGTTGAAGAGGGGGGAGACGTTTTCACAGGTGCAGGTGATCCGATGGGGGAGGCAGCTTCTGGAGGCTCTTTCTTATCTGCACAGTCCGATTCACGGAGACCTGCCCCATGGCTATACTCACAGTGATATCAAACCGGCGAATTTGATACTGACTCCGTTGGGAGATATCTGTCTGATCGATTTCAATATTACGCTGGCGCTGGGTGAAGAAACGATAATCGGACGCAGCAAGGGCTATGCTTCGCCGGAACACTCTGGTTTGGATTTCTCTACAGACAGGTCCTACACAGGAGCAGAGGGCACGGACTTATCGGATCCGTTCCGGAAAGGTTCGGCCGGGGCTGTTGCACTAATATAGTGCTTCAGCCCTATTTTTGGTGTGCCCGGTGGGCACACGTTCTAACGGGTGAAAGT
>QXWX01000109.1 GCA_009911175.1 Lachnospiraceae bacterium
ATTTTATCACAAACCGCCTCAAACAACAGTAGTTATTTACTTTTTTAGTGCGAAAAAATTTCACCTTTCAATCCTGAAAGTCGTTTATCCCATAACGGCGGTATTTAACCTTTCCGGTTATTATCAGGCTACTGCGCTGGAAATGATTGGTGGATGCGTGGTTCTGGTGCTGTGTGTGGGACTTTCCGGAGTTGTGTTAAAAGGATTAAGACAAAATTCATAGAGAGAAAATGGCGGCGTTATAAATCACGCCGCCAATGCAATAGAAACTTACATACCAGATTTTCAATATCAGTAAAGATATTAGTATTTAGTCTTAGGAAAAATCAAGGTGGTTTCGTAACCTTTTTGTTCCTCACTTAAAATTTGCATGATGCCGTTATGAGCTTCGACAATCTGCAGCACCAATAGAACACCTAATCCATGCCGGAGGTGTAGAGCTTTATCGGTGCTTTCCAGATAATGTGTTTTAGAATTAAGTGCTTTCAGCTTTTCAGCGGATACGCCAACTCCATTGTCTGATACAACGATGGCTATTTCTTTTTCGCTGCATGTTACCGAGATGGTAATTTTACAGCCATTTGCATTATGATTGATACTGTTCTGGATCAAATTTGTAATAGCCCGTTTAATAAGAACTTCGTCACCACGAATAAATTCCGTTTCACATTGTGGCTCAGATTCAAATTCAAATACATATTTTTTATCAAGATTGCTGTCCAGAAATTCACATATGACCTGCCGTGCCAGCTCTACCGGATAAATGTTGCTAATGCGAAGCGGCTGCATATCATATTCCAGCTTTGAAGTTAAATTCAAATCTTCGATCAGTCTTTTTATCTTTTCAGCCTGCTGACGGATTTCGGTCATTTTTTCCTGAACGTCAGAGTCCAGCCCGTGATTTTTTTCGAGGCTGCTGGAATATCCGAGAACCATTGACAGTGGGGTGCGTATATCATGGGAAATACCACTGATCCAGTTTGCCCTTGCCGTATCCCGGCGCTTTAGTGTTTTAGATACATGGTTAAGCTTTGCGTTGATTTCGGACAATTCTCCCTGTTCTGCCAACTGCGTTTTTTGACCGGCAGCAATTTCCTCAATGCCAATAAGAATAGGTTTGATAGCCTTTTCTGTTTTTCGGTTGTTAAAGATAAAAAGCAGCAATACAATTCCGATATTTAGAAAAAATACAGCGATGAACCCTATCGCATCAATTTTTATACTTACAATGGTTTTATATGCAGATAATTTCCAGTAACTGTCTTTAGGATAACCAAGGACTAGCAGACCATCGTTTCGGGCAGATACGAAAACAGGATAGTCCTCTAAATACCACCTTGCCATTTTTGCAATGTCTCCATAGGTGTATTGAACAGGAATGTTTGCCGGAAGTTTATAATTCCAGATGACATTACCCGTCGCATTATCTATCAGCATACACCATGCATGGTCTTGATCTAATAAAGCTATGATATCATCTGGCAGAGTATATTGCCCGTCCGTCTGCTGTAATTCATCAGATATACAGGGTAACAGGTGGGTAGGACTTTGATTTCCGTGACTGACAGATACCATGATAAGACTTACAAATAAAAAAATATTCACTAAAATGAAAAAGCAAAACAGCTTAACACTGGAATGGACATACCGTTTGAAAAATTTTTGTATATTCATAGGATTACCCTGTTCCTTTCAAAATCAGCTTGTAACCGATTCCCTTGACCGTGACAAGAGATACCGGCGAAGATGGTTCAGTTTCGATTTTCTCCCGGATATGCCGGATATGGGACATTAGTGTTTTTTCATATCCGACATATATGTCTCCGCAGACTGTCTGGCATAAAGAACCGAGCGTTACAATGCGTCCTGCATTGCTGAATAGTTTTTGAAGTATCTCCACTTCTTTTGCGGTAAGGGAGACTGGATCGCAGCCTTCTTTGTATACCTGTGCCTGTCCTAAGTCCACTTTGCAGGCTTCTAATAAAAAACTTGTATCCTCATTTTCTTTATATACCCGACGTAAAATCGCGGTGACACGCCATACAAATTCCTGTGCCAAAAAGGGTTTTACTATATAATCGTCCGCACCCACTTCAAATCCTTTGGCTTTATCATCAAACTCACCTTTTGCCGTTAAAAACAGAATAGGTATATTGGTTTGTTCCCGGATCACTTTTGCAAGCATGAAACCATCCATATCAGGCAGCATGACATCCAGGACTGCCAGATCGGGGCGGGTGTCCAGCCTCTCCAAAGCACGAAGTGCTGTATCTGCGGTCAGTATATTTGTAAACCCATTTTCTTTCAAAATGGATTGGCACATCAATAGGATTGCAGGCTCATCATCAACTAATAAGATTGATTTGTCCTTAATTGTACCCATATTTCCACTCCTTTCCACGACATTATATCATATTTTCAACTATGGTACGAATTGTGGTTTCAAAATCAAGGTAAAATCAAGGTTAACTCCAACGTAACGCAAAGTGGAAGGTATATGATGTAATCAGCTTAGGAAAGGAGCAGACAAAAAATGGTTGTATCAACAGAGAATTTGTCAAAAGAGTATGACGGTATTTATCGGGTTAATGATCTGGATATCCAAATTAACGAAGGGGATATTTATGGCTTTCTCGGTCCTAATGGTGCGGGCAAATCGACAACAATGAAGATGCTGCTTGGTCTTGTCAAGCCCAGCAAAGGAAGTATTGAGATTATGGGAAAGTCATTCAACGAGAAAAACCGGCAGGAGATTTTGAAAAGCGTTGGCTCCCTGATTGAATCCCCGTCCTATTATGGTCATTTGACTGGCAGGGAAAATATGGAAATAATACGCAGGCTGCTGGGCTTGCCCCGGAAAAATATCGAGGAGGCAGTTCATATTGTCCGTATGGAAAAACAAATGGATAAGAAGGTCAAAAACTATTCACTTGGAATGAAGCAGCGGCTTGGAATTGCGATGGCACTGGCTCGCCGTCCTAAACTGCTTGTTTTGGATGAACCTACTAATGGTCTTGACCCGGCAGGTATTGAGGAAATGCGGGAATTGGTCAAAACACTGCCAACGAAGTATGGGATGACCGTTATGGTTTCCAGCCATATCCTGAGTGAAGTAGATCAGATGGCAACTGTGGTCGGCATCATCAATCATGGTGAGCTGATCTTTCAGGAAAATATGTCCGTTTTGGATGCACAGCGGCAGCCGTATATCATTCTGAGAACCAGTGATAATAACTTGGCTTGTCAGATACTCAGAAATATGAATCCGTTAAGAACCGGGGACGGTTTGCAGTTAGGGGCTTTGTCCGATGAACAGACGGGTAAGGTGGTTCAAAACCTGTGTGCCAACGATATTGCTGTTTACCGAGTTGAGGAACACAGGGAGAGCCTTGAGGACATTTTCCTCAATCTGACCGGAAAGGAGATGACCCTTTGATGAAATATCTATGGCTTGAATTATATAAGCTGAAACATCGAAAGGTGTTTCTGACCTTTTTGGTGATCTTGGGCGTAGAATTGCTATTTGTTTTTTCTAACTATGGCAATAATAAAAATTTTCTAAACATGGTTTCTGATCCTGCTGCACCGGCATGGGAAGATCTGATTATCGGTCCAGCCGCTATAAATGGATTATTCTTTCCTATTTTGGCGGCGGTCATTGCCAGCCGTATTTGCGATATGGAGCATAAGGGAAACACATGGAAGTTATTGGAGTGTAATAATCAGAACCGCAGATCTATCTGGTTCTGCAAATTTACAATAGTATCCACGCTTATGATGCTGGCAATCTTCATTCAGGCATTTATTATTATTGCTTATGGTAATTCTATGGGAATTGTCCAGCCGCTGCCTGTCAGAACGTTATTAGGTTTTGTGCTTGGAACTGCGATGATAACATTTGTAGTCGTTACAATTCAGGTTTTCTTCTCCCTTGTATGTACAAACCAGCTTATCCCTATGTCTATCGGTATGATCGGCGCACTTATTGGGTTTATTTCCACATTGCTGCCACCGGGTATCCGCAACATTTTGATTTGGGGCAACTATGCAGAACTGATGGTGTTGGGGCAGGACACATCTTCAGGAAATCTGCAATCTTCCGGGTTAGTAGTACGGAACATCAACTTTGTTCCGCTTGCAATTCTGTTTGTTGTTGGTCTTGTGGCGTATGTTGTGTTCCGGAAGAGATTTGAAAAATATGAGTATTAAAGGAGGAGTTTATAATGCTGATCAATGCAATTCGTGCGGAAAATTTGAAAAGCCGCCATTCAAATATGTGGGTAGCGGTTACAGTTCTCCCGCTTTTGACAGCGGCAATAGGTGCAATTATTTACGGGATAAATGCCTCTGTCAGCTTATATGACGGTGATATGTGGCAGCAACTATGGCTACAGACAGGTTTATTTTATGGGTATTTCTTTTTCCCTATTCTGATTGCCATTTGTGCTTCCTTTTTATGGCGGTTGGAACACATTAACCATAACTGGAACAGCTTAATGACAACGCCAATTCCCCGGTCTGTAATTTTTATCGCTAAGTTGGTCGTGTTAGCCAAGTCAATTTTTACGGCACAGGCACTTTTGATGATATTCATAATCATTGTGGGTAAAGTAGGATTCCGTTTTGAACAGCCTATTCCCATAGGTATGCTCTGGTGGCTCTTTATGGGGTGGTTTAGCGCTCTTGGCGTTGCGGCAGTACAGCTTTATCTTTCTATGAAAATAAGAAGTTTTGCTGTTCCGGTTGGACTTGCGGTATGTCTGTGTATTGCGGGATTGGCATGTTATATTACGGGTCTTGGCAGTATGTTCCCGTATTCACAGCTAATTCTTGGTTTGTCATCACAGGAGAAAACTTTACCGATTGACAGCTTAACAACGCTGGTTCCAATGGTGGTTTTCTATATCGTGTTTTTTATATTACTGGCTTCACGTCGCTTGAAGAAGATTGACATAGTAGCCGGTTAAGGAGGAGATCATGAAAGAAAAGATTTTAGAAAAAATATCCTTGGGGGTTAGCCTGCTTCCTTTGACTTTCTTTATCATCCGGCATTTGAGAATCGGAATGGAAGCTCCTTGGGTGTATATCTTTTTTGCGGCGTATGCCGTATTGATTATTGTTGGTTTTGTATTTGCTATCTGCTTGATAAAAAACAAAAAAACGAGAAATGCCATATCAAAGGCTGCTTTAGCAATAAGTTCAGTGTATCTCGCTTTTTTTTCTTTATTTATCTATTTGACGATAGCGGCAAGATTACATTGAGAGTGTGAAGACTGTTGTATTTAATGGGAGGAAAAAATGTATACAGTGAAAGGTTATGTAGGAAGTGAAGAAAAACTCAGGACATATTTTGCAGGATGTGCGTTTGAGAAAAAGCCGAGAGTGCTATTTGTAACTGATGAGATTTTATCAGATCATATAACCTGTTTTGAATATCTGGATAGTATCAGGCAGACAAAGAGCCATAAAGAGCCGGATGATACCCTTGAGGCGCTGCTAGAGTTTACAGAGATCGATAAAGATGCAAAAATCGGTTCGTTATCTGTGGGCGGAAGAAGCAGGCTGTTATTAACAGGTGTGCTATTTTTGAGGGCAGAGAACTATGTGTTATGTGGTTTGTATGAGGGAGTGACAACAGCGGATGCGGATATTTTGGATCAAATCCTGATGGAGCTTTCTTTAAGTGGGAATTTGCATATTGGGTATATGGGAGAGCCGCCAACAGGTATTTGTGATGAGATTGTTTATCTCTAAGATAAGAAAGAGGGGATATGAAGAAAAGATTATCGCTTGCCGTAGTAATTTCAGCGGCAATCCTGACTACATTTATTGCTGTCATTGCACCGTCCCGGAAGATTAAAAAGACAAGCATTGTCAATGTAGTAAATGCGGGATAACAGACCATGAAAAAAATCTTAATTGTAGATGATTACCCTGATATTTTAGAAGGATTAAGCTATGTTCTGAAAGACCATTATGAAGTAACAACCGCTGGCAATTTGACAGAAGCCAAAAAGGAAGTATCAACCACTGTATTTGATGTGATTTGCTCTGACTATGCTATGCCGGACGGAACCGGGCTTGAACTAAATTTTGCAGACAGGAAAAGTTTACTATGCTGTTTATCCTTATGTCTGCTATGCGGGAAGAATGTATTGTTATGGAAGCAAAATTGCATGGTACGGTGTTTATGGAAAAACGGACAGCGATTTGATTTCGTTTCTTCGAGAAAAGGCAGGTTAAAAAAAGTCATATATGCAATTTCCCTGTTGCATGACATCAAAATAAAAGCTGTCATATAGTAGATAGGGGTGTTGATGGAAGATAAAATGAAACAGATATAGGACGGAACTGTTTATCATAAGACAGGTGAATATAATGAGTAAAGTAGTAATATTATCTTTTTCAGGAGGTGAAGAAGAAGTCTGCCAGAGAATATTGCAAATGCTAAGCGAAAGCCCTCACTTTGAAGGCTATAATGAGCTTCAAGTAGAAAAGTACATTAATATTGGAGAAATGAAGCTGAACTTAGCAGAAAAGAATGTAGTCATACATGGTGCGGAAGTTATGCTTACCAATAAAGAGTTTGAAATATTGTATTTGCTGGCACAGAGTCCTGGCAGGATATTCAGCAAAGAGCAGATTTATGATATTGTCTGGCAGGAACCGTATTCCGGCGATTACAATATTGTTATGAGCCATATCCACCACATAAGGGAAAAGATAGAGGATAATCCGGGCAAGCCGATTTACATACAGACCGTATGGGGCATTGGCTATCGGTTCAACAAAAATTTAAGCAGCAGTCTGTGATGTGAAAACAGATTGCTGCTTATTTTTTGTCCTGTACGCCTAACAGGTATTCACAGGATACATGGAAGAACTCTGCCAGAGCCACTACTTCATAATCCGGGACGAACCTTGTCCCTTTTTCAATCCGTAAAATGGTCAGGTCGCTAAACTCATATCCGGCAAGCTGGAGCTGCTCGGCAAGGGCTTTCTGTGACAGCTTCCTTTCCGTCCGCAGTTCCATAACCCTTTGACCGATTAGGTTTTTAGAGTGGTTTTCTTTATTCCAATAGATTTTAATATCCTACCACCAACTTTCTAAAGATGAAGTCCCTTACCATTGATTTTACGAAATATTGTTGATAATATACTTCTAAAGATGAAGTGCTAGGGAATTATCTTGTTATTGCGAAATTGGGGATTGATAATACTGCCTGTAAAATACAATAATATTTTTAACAGAGAAAGGTGGAAACAAGCATGAATGAAGTTTTTGAAACATTGTCGGATGTCTTTGAGGAACTGCGCAGCGAATCAGAGGACAGGGAGTATTCCGTCCAGACGGAGGAAGCAAAAGCAGCCAGCCGGGAACTGAAAAAGAAACAGAAGGCATTTGAAGCATATCTTACCAAGCTGTCGAAAGTGGACAGGGAGTTTTTGGAGGACTATATGGATGCGGTGGATCATACCCATTACAAGGAGGAACAGAGAGCATATTATCAAGGGATTGTGGATGCTATACAAATATTGGATGGGCTAGGTATTATCCCTAAAACAGCAAAGGTAAGGGAATTACTCAGAAGGCTAGGCAGATAATAAGCAAGGTGGCTGGCGTATTCAGGAGCGAGCCACCTTGCTTTTAAAAGCAGCAAAGGATTTCAATATTGGAAATAAGCTATTCATTATTTGCTGGAAAGTGTTCTTTCAGAGAAGCAATCCATTTTTCAATTGCTTCCACTAAAACATATTGTTGCTGTAAAACTGCCATACCTGTTTCGGGAATTTCCGGAATATTTTCTTTTTCAAGGATGTTTTCCTCTAAATAAGTTTTCAGCGTTTTGATGTTCTTTTCAATGCTGTTTACACAAGATTGCTGGATTTCCAAAGGTAAACTGTCTAAGTTGACAATCACAGCATTAAAATCTAAAAAAATATGGATAGGTTTAGCGGCGATTTCCAGCATCAGTCTTTCAAATTCCTTATTTCCAGCATCAGTTAGGGAATAAACTGCTTTTTCTGGCATTTTCCCTTCCTTTACAATATTTCCTTTGATAAATCCCTTTTCTTCTAACTGGAGTGCCTTTTTATAGATAGACGGGGTACTTATTTTTACCCATTTGGATATATTGCGGTATTCCACCAGCTTTTGAATATCATAAGCGCCCATAGGCTCTTTTTTTAACATTCCCAATACAATTAAATCAATCGTAGCCATTGTGACCAGCCTTTCTCTTTGAATTTATATGTGTTCTGCACTGTAATTTATAGTATTAGAATTTATAGCTGCTGTCAAGAAACAGAAAAGAAAACATCACTACTCTCTTGACAAGTACTATAAATTAGAGTATATTTTCTTTGCGGGGAAATAGTATAAATTATACTACTGTAAACAATAATGATTGTTGAGAGAAAGGAGTATTTAGAAATGAGTGAACGTAACAACAAAATGGAACTATTAGGGAGTGCGCCAATCCCCACAGCTCTTGTGGCTCTTGGTGTGCCGATTATGATTGGTATGTTGATCAATGCCCTTTATAATCTGGTAGATGCGTATTTTGTGGGAGGTTTGGGAGAAAGCCCTATGGGGGCGATTTCGATTGTGTTTCCGTTAGGACAGGTAGTAGTAGGATTGGGGTTGATGTTTGGTAACGGTGCGGCATCTTACCTTTCAAGGCTATTAGGACGTGGGGACAGAGGTACTGCGAATAAGGTGGCAAGTACGGCAGTATACAGCAGCGTTATGATTGGTGCAGTTATTATTATTTTGGCTACTGCCTTTCTGAGACCGATTTTAACCATGCTTGGGGCAACAGATACCATTATGCCTTATGCCTTGACTTATGCAAGGATATATGTAATTTCCTGTATCTTTAATGTATTTAATGTGACAATGAATAATATTGTGGCAAGTGAAGGGGCAGCGAAAACAACCATGTGCGCCTTATTGTTGGGAGCAGTATTAAATATTGGCTTAGATCCAGTTTTTATTTATGCGTTTGATATGGGGGTTACGGGGGTTGCGGTTGCCACTGCCATTTCTCAATTTGTTTCCACGCTTGTGTACTTAACTTATGCGCTTCGTAAAAAGAGTGCATTTTCATTCAGCATAAAGGATTTTAAGCCTTCCAAGCAGATATATATGGAGGTTTTGAAAATTGGAGTCCCAACACTTACATTTCAGCTTCTTACCAGTCTTTCCATAGCTCTTATTAACCGGGCTGCAAATGGATATGGCGATGCTGTCATTGCTGGGATGGGGGCGGTCACAAGGGTTACATCTATGGGAACCTTGGTGGTTTTTGGCTTTCTAAAAGGATTTCAGCCGATTGCAGGATTCAGTTATGGGGCAAAGAAGTTCCAGCGTTTGAGGGAAGCGATTCGAACATCTATTTTGTGGTCAACAGTTTTCTGTGTAATAGTGGGTTTGCTAATGGCTCTGTTTTCTGTGCAGATAATTTCTCAGTTTGCAAATGGAAATACGGAAATGATTGCGGTAGGACAGAAATCCCTTTTGGCAAATGGATTTTCATTCTTCCTGTTTGGCTTTTATACGGTATATTCTTCTTTGTTTCTTGCACTTGGTAAAGGAACAAAAGGCTTTATCCTTGGGGCTTGTAGGCAGGGAATTTGTTTTGTCCCAGTGATTTTGCTTCTCCCGAATGTTTGGGGAATCAATGGGATACTTTATGCACAGCCGATTGCAGATGTAATTTCAGGCATTATTACAATCTTTATGGCATTACAGCTTCATGGAGAATTGACAGAAGCAGAAGCACAGCTTCATATTGAAAAACAAGAGTAAGATTTAAGTTAATATATGAAACATAAATGGTCTGCTGGATAACGGTAAAAGAGCCTGTTGTCCGGCAGAGCCGCTTTTAGATGATGTTTCCAATAAATAGAGGGCGGCATCATATACGGGGGCGATTTTTTGAGTGAAATATTGATACTTCATGTTGACAGTGCAGGCGAGGATTTATATAAAAAACTGATAGAAGTAATAAAAGAGAGTGGTTATAATATACAGAAAGTGGCGATAGAAAGCTGTTTGCCACTTCAATTTGATAGTTTAAGAATCTTACCAGACAGACATCAAGTATTTCAGGGGAGTAGGGAAATTGTATTAACAATGAAGGAATTTCAAATACTTGTACTGCTTGCACAAAATAAAGGGCGAATATTTAGTAAAGAGCAGATATATAATGTCGTTTGGCAAGAACTGTACTCTGGAGATTGCAATATTGTTATGAGCCATATCCATAATATTAGAGAAAAGATAGAGGTTAATCCGAGTGAGCCTGTTTACATACAGACAGTATGGGGCGTGGGTTATCGGTTCAATAAAAATTTATGCAATGGTCTGTGATGGAAATATTTTGGATTGTTGCCATTATATTTAAGATGAAAACAGATAAAAACAAGGCGGCAGATACGTTGAGAGAGCCGTCTTGTTTTTGCAGAAAAATTCAGAAATAATCCAGAGATAATCAAAATGTTTAAGGTATCCTATTCTTTGGGAGATTTGTATGTCCGAAGATAGGCTTCCACAATAGCGAGGATTGTTGTAATCTGTTCCTCTGTACACTGTGACAGATAAACCAACAGCCGCTGGTAGTCGAGGTTGTCTTCCGGGGCGGCTGGATAAAAAAACGGATCGGCGGAAATATGTAAGGCTCGTATGAGCTGTCCCAGCTTTTCAAGGCTTGGCACATTTCCATGATTCTCGATTTCCTTGATATAGCGTGAGGAAACGCCGGACTTTTCAGCCAGTTCCTCATAGGTCAGTTTCTGATCGGTTCTAGCCTTCTTCAGACGGAATCCCATTTCCTTGTCAATTTTCTTTTTCCTTGCCATATATGCACCTCCATGTATAGTGTATATTGCACATTTTACTTTGAAAATGCACTAATAAATCACTTTATCAGAGGGGCATAATGCACATAGAAGAATAAAAAGACTTTGGATATTGCATATAAAAAAACGCAGTATCCAGAGGTTTTTTGCGTGAATTTTTATCCTTTGGGTACGTTTAGGGGAATTTATGTGTTCTGAACGGTCTGAGGGATATTTTTTTGACTTAGTGAACCTGTCCGGCTATTGGCGTGGGAAGGTTCTTTTATAAGGTGTTTTACTGGCAGTAAAGCAGAATATACCCTGACAAGTGAACTATACACACTCGTTGCGTGTGGAGAGAACAGAATAGAAGATATGAATAACGTCCGGCGGGCATTTTGCCTGTCCGGGCGTTTTTTATATACAAAAATTTTTTCTAAAATTTTTTACTCCCACCCGAACATCAGCCTATCGCCATTTGGCAGATACAACGGAAAGGGAAAAGGCGAATGCCTTTGTCATGTCACAACGGGGGAGGAGGTGAACTCGTATGAAGAAACCTTCTTGCCATGATGAAATGACAATCAGGCATCGCTTTGACCGCCTGTGCCAGATGTCGCTCAAGGGCGAAGCAATCAATTATTATCGGCACATGGATTACCGCAGGGAGCATGAAGCCATGTTTTCTGAACTGTCTGAAAAGGAGCTGAACCAGTTGTTTGTTATGGACGAGTACGGAGTGGAAAACAGTCATTTTACGGTACATGGATATGACATTGAAGTAAAAGACACCCTGATTGCGGAAGCGTTGCAGGAACTCTCGGAACGGAAGCGGAATGTGATACTGCTTTCGTATTTTCTGGAAATGAGCGATGCGGATATAGCAAGGGAGATGAATCTTGTCCGCAGCACAGTCCATGAACACCGGACACGCTCACTGGAGATTTTAAGGAAGATTATGGAGGGAAAAGCAGATGATGAAAAAATGTAAGAGCAGAGAAGAAAAGAATTTGTTGCCTTTCCATATCATAAAGGCAGCATCAGAAGGCGATGTAATGGCAATCAACAAAGTCCTGAAGCATTATGAGGGATACATAATTACCCTGTCCACCCGGAAGATGTATGACGAGAGTGGGCGGCTTCATTTTTGTGTTGATGAAACGCTGCGCCGGAGGCTTGAAACGAAGCTGATTACAAAGATACTGGCGTTTGAAGCGGTATAAAGGGCGGTTAGTTACCCTTTTCCATAGCTGACAGATTGACAGCGGTGTACCTTGATAATTGAATACTGTATTGCATATAGGACGTGAGGATATGCAGAGCCACTAAGCAGATACGCCATGATTTACCTGTCCTGTCTTTTTGACAGGATAAAACGTGAGGGAGTGTTGGAAAAGTGCATTGAAGCAAAGGTAAGGAGCGAGTGAGATCGGGCAAAATATGTAGCAGTTACATGGGGCGATGAAGCATATCTGTGATAATGATACTTCCGGGTTGTGGGGAACTGCAGCCCGGTCAATAAAATGACGGTGCAAGACCGATGTGGGCGGCGTAATGAGCCGCCACCTGTATTGCATTTTTTATCTGCTAATAAATGGGGAGAAGTGTATTCTGCCTGTTTATTAGCAGATAAAGCTGTGCAATGATTGGAGGATTTTATGGTAAAGAAAGTAGACAGAAAGAAATTTGTCAGATATAAGGAAGGTGCAGAAATTTACAGCATGGGTTTGACAAAATTTCAGGAGCTTGCAAAACAGGCAAACGCAATTTATAAGGTAGATAAATTAGTATTGGTAAACTGTGATATTTTTGAGCAATATCTGGAGTCTTTTAGAGTAAGTGAGTGATTAAGGCAAAGAGGGTTTCGTGATAAATATTCGTTCTACAAAAAGTTCTTGACTTTTCGTAGAACGAGAATTATAATGGTATTAGTTATGAAGGAGGTGCATAGTAAATGCCGAGAACGGGACGTCCAAAGACCGACTCGCCTAAGCTGAGGTCGTTAAGCCTTCGGGTTGACGATGCCGAGTATGAGAAGCTGAAAGACTATGCTGCCAAACATGACATGACCATAACGCAAGTGCTACAAAAGGGTGTTGAAATCCAATACTCAATGGAAGAAAGTAAGTAGCAGTACGAAATATCTCTTTCCTTTTGAAAGAAAGGAGCAGAGATGGCAAAAGCAAGAAAAGACCATAGAGGGAGAGCTTTACGGAAAGGGGAAATCCAACGCAAGGATAAATCATATATGTATACCTATACTGATCCTTATGGAAAAAGGCGGTATATATATGCGAATGATTTAGTAGAGCTTAGGGAAAAAGAAAAGCGGCTGATGAAAGACCAGCTTGACGGTCTAGATGTATATGCGGCAGGAAATGCCGATTTGAATTTTGTTTTTGACAGGTATATTACTACAAAAACAGAGTTAAGGCGGACAACCTACACAAATTACACCTATATGTATGACCGATTTGTAAGGAATGAGTTCGGGAAACGGAAGATTGGGACGATTAAGTATTCAGATGTGTTGTATTTCTATTATCATCTGTTAAATGAAAGGGGGATGCAGATTAACACTCTTGAAACAATCCATACCGTCCTCCACCCAACATTTCAGCTTGCAGTGCGGGATGACATCATCAGAAACAATCCGAGCGATGGTGTGATGGCTCAAATCAAGAAGAAGCCGGGAAAAAATCATGGTGTACGCCATGCCCTCACACTGGATCAGCAGAGAGCCTTTATGGACTACACAGCCAAAAGCCCGGTATATTGCCATTGGACACCGTTCTTTACAGTATTGTTAGGAACAGGGTGCAGGATTGGTGAAGCAATCGGCTTGAGGTGGGAGGATATAGATTTTGCAAAGAGGACAATCAGCATAAACCATAGTGTTACTTATTATCCCCGGCGAAATGA
Source organism: Lachnospiraceae bacterium (assembly GCA_009911175.1). The sequence goes on from QXWX01000109.1 coordinate 13,765, forward strand.
TACTACAAAATGTGAGTTTGGAGTATCCCTCCCGAAAACAGAAGCGGGTATCCGCACGATTCCAATGATGGACGCAGTATACGAAGCGTTTCAGGAAGAATACAGCGAGCAGAAAGAAGAAGGTTTCAATACTACGGTAATTGACGGAATGACAGGCTTTATTTTCAGCAACCGATTTGGAAATCTTCATAATCCACAAGCTGTAAACAGGGCAATCAAGCGGATATACGAATCGTACAATGCAGAGGAAGTGTTAAATGCTAAAAAAGAAAAAAGGCAGCCAGTCATAATACCTCACTTCTCATGCCACCATTTAAGGCATACCTTTTGTACAAGGTTCTGCGAGAAGGAAACAAATGTGAAAGTGATACAGGCAATTATGGGACACGCCAATATTGAAACAACGATGGACATATATGCCGAAGTCACTGACATGAAGAAACAGGAAGCAATACAAAATTTATCACGCAATCTTGATGTATTTTAGGAAAGAGTCCGAAACGGATAAGTGAGTACAGCAAATTGTGTGGTTTACAACAAATTTACATCAAATTTGAAGTTTTACTGGTAGAATAACACATCATAACGAAGTGTTGAATTGTAAGAGAAAAGCGGAGATAAGCGGTTATGAATAATAATGAAGTAACTCGATTGCCTTTCCCGACAATGAAAACTTTGGGTAAAGAAAACCAGTAAAATCAAGGGTTTCAGCGATTTTGAGTTGCGATTTACTACAAATTTACTACAAATTTGCTACGCATAATACGGAATAATACTTGATAATACGTTTTGTGCGACATCTAATTTTAATATTTTGTACTTCAAGGACACTTTCCAAGTGAGAATTTGGGAGTGTCCTTTTGTTATGGTCAAAAAATAAAATTGGAGGTAGAGATAATGAACAACACAGCGTTAAGAGCAGAGGCGCAGAGCGCCAACAACAAACACATGGTTTTTAACAGCGAGGAACATGAGAAGTTTTATTATGAGAAACTGGAGCAGGCGAGGTATCAGGACTGCTATCACAAGGCGTTGATTTACATTCTCGGTATTTCAGAGGACACAAGGAATCATTTCAGCCAGATCTATGATATTAAGTCCGGGTTCATCAAGCCGGAGTGTCTGCACCAGGGCTGGCAGACAAGCGGCAGTGTCCGTGTAGTAAGGCTTGCCTTTAACCTTTACACAGACGGAACGCCGAGTGTTGATGATTATAAGCGCAAGGACGAGCAAATCAGAGAGTGCAGGGAATATTCGGTAAGTGATATTTTCTGCTGCGGCTATGCGATGTACTTCTGGCAGGGCATCAAGCTCCGTTATCCGGAATACTGCAAAAAGCAGAAGTCCATTGAGGAGATCCTTGCAGAAATGGAGAGGAAACGTGCTGAAAATTCGACTGATGGGAACGAAGAATGATATTAAGTGGTTCGAGAAGATTCTGAAAAGACAGCCAAAAGTGGCTGTGACGGAAGTTTCAGAGATGTACCGGAACAAAGGTACAAACAGGTATTACCGGGCTTATGTGGAAGTGCAGAAAGCCAACATCAAAGAAAAATCTAACTAATACGGAGGAATAAAACCATGTGTAAAATTATCGCAATCGCAAACCAGAAAGGCGGTGTCGGCAAGACCACCACAACGAGTAACTTAGGGATTGGGCTGGCAAAACAGGGAAAAAGAGTTTTACTTATTGACGCAGACGCACAGGGGAGCCTGACCGCAAGCCTTGGCTTTACGGAGCCTGACAAACTGGAAGTCACCCTTGCAAGCGTAATGGAAAAGGTTATCAACGATGAAGAAATGGAACCAGGCTACGGTATCTTAAAGCACGAAGAAGGGATTGACCTGATGCCGGGGAACATTGAGCTGTCCGGTCTGGAGGTTTCCCTTGTGAACGTGATGAGCAGAGAAATCATGATGCGCTCTTATATGGACATGGTAAAGGAACAGTACGATTATATCCTGATTGACTGTATGCCCTCGCTTGGCATGATTACCATAAATGCCTTTGCCTGTGCGGACAGCATACTGATACCCGTACAGGCCGCATACCTGCCCGTGAAAGGTCTGGAACAGCTTATTAAGACCATAGGCAAGGTAAAGCGGCAGATCAATCCCAAACTGGAGATAGAGGGTATTCTGCTGACAATGGTAGACAACCGTACTAATTATGCGAGGGATATTACAGCGCTGCTTATTGAAACGTATGGGAGCAGGGTACGGATATTTGAGAACAGCATACCGATGTCGGTAAGGGCTGCGGAAACTTCTGCGGAAGGTGTCAGCATCTACCAGCATGACCCGAAAGGCAGGGTTGCGGGCGCATACCAGTCTTTGACGGAGGAGGTGCTTGGTAATGGGCAGTAGGGCAGGGAGCGCATCAAAAGTCAAACTGAACAGCTTTGACGATTTATTTGGCGGTGCGGAAAATACAGCAGGGGAGCAGATTATCCATGTGAAACTGACTGATTTACATACATTCAAAGGACACCCTTTCCGTGTCCTGGATGATGAAAAGATGGAAGAAACTACGGAGAGTATCAGCAGGTACGGTGTGCTTGTGCCAGGGCTTGCAAGACCAAGGGAAGGCGGCGGCTATGAGATCATAGCCGGACACCGGAGGAAACGGGGTTCTGAAAGGGCAGGACTGGACACGATGCCCGTCATTGTCAGGAATTATACGGACGATGAAGCCACGATAATCATGGTGGATTCCAATATCCAGAGAGAGGATATTTTACCGAGTGAAAAAGCAAGGGCTTATGCCATGAAGTACGAAGCGATGAAGCATCAGGGCAGCAAAGGCGGCAGTACCCTTGACGAAGTGGGGGAAGCTGCCGGGGAGAGCGGGAAGACGGTACAGAGGTATGTATGGCTTGCAAGGCTTTCTGATGGTCTGCTTGACATGGTGGATAAGAAAAAGATAGGGATAGCGCAGGGCGTGGACATTTCTTTCCTGTCCGATGAAGCCCAGCAGTGGGTATCTGCTACCTTAGAGGAAACAGGGGCGGGAGTGAACGCTTCCCAATCGGCAAAGCTGAAGGAATATGGCAAAAGCGGCGAGCTTACGCCTGCAATGGTAAGGCTTATATTGACAGAGGAAAAACCGAAAGAAAGAAAAGTGACAATCAAAGGCGATAAGATCAGCAGATATTTTCCAGAGGATTATTCCAATGACGATATAGAAGGTGTCATTCTTGAGCTTTTGGAGGAGTGGCAGAGGAAACAGTGAAGGAGGCGGTAAAATGGGCGAGCCATTGAAATTTGATTATTACTATGGCATTGAAGCAGAACAGTTTTCTTTTTACCGTGTTCCCCGCCTGTTGATCAAAGACGAGCGTTTCAAGGGGCTTAGCAGCGATGCTAAGCTCCTGTATGGATTGATGCTTGACAGGATGTCGCTGTCGATGAAAAATGGGTGGCTGGATGATGAAAATAGAGCATATATTATCTATGCTGTGGAGAACATCATGGAAGATTTGGGATGCTCGAAACCTACCTGCATAAAGGTCATTAAGGAGCTGGATGCAGATAACGGGATTGGGTTGATAGAGAAAAAACGCAGGGGGCTTGGAAAACCGGATATCATTTATGTGAAAAATTTTGCGTCTGTGCCGGAAAAAGAGAGTGAAGAAAAGCCTGCAAACGCTGATGTTTCCACAGAAGTAAAAAATCTTTACTTCAAGAAGGAAAGAAATTTGACTTCTGGAAGTAAAGAAACTGAACTTCAGCAAGTAAAAGAATCTGACTTCAAGAGGGAAAATAATTTGACTTCTGGAAGTAAAGAAACTGGACTTCAAGAAGTAAAAGAATTTGCCCCTAGTTATAACAATACTAACTATAACAATCAGAACTATACGGATATAAGTTATCCTAATCCTATCAATCTATCCGTGGGAAAAGATGATGTGATTGATGGGATGGATGAAACAAGCGCATATATGGCACTGATCCGTGATAATCTGGAATATGAACACCACATGAAATATGAACAGTATGGAGAAAGGGAGATGTATGAGGAAATCTACGAAACAGTCTGCGATGTGGTCTGTGTAAAGCGCAGGACAATCCGCATCAATGGGGAAGATTACCCTTATGAGCTTGTAAAATCCCGGTTTCTGAAACTGAACAGCGGCCATGTGGCGTATGTCATGGACTGCATGAAAAATACGGTCACAAAGATTACCAATATCAGGGCGTATCTGATTACAGCCCTCTATAATGCTCCCTCAACCATGAGCCACTACTACCAGCAGGAAGTACAGCATGATATGTATGGCGGAGGGTGGGCAGAAAAAGGGATTACTTAACAAACTTCTGGACACAATGTCCAGAGGTGGAAAAATTTTTAAATGACGTGTATGATACTGCTATGGACAGGAAACGGAGGAACACATGGAGAAAAAAGCATATATTACGGAGGAAGAACAGGAAAAGTGCCGAAGGGTGGCAGATGCCTTTGCAGAGCTTGAAGATGTGGATGTTGTGGTGGTCGATGTTGGCAGATACGGCTTCGTTAAACTGCAATATTACACACCACCGACTGGCTTTGAAAATGACTTTACTTTCACGGACAGCATGAAATTGTTTGATGATTTGTGGGAAGAATGGCTGCATACGCAACTTGTCATGCTGGCAAAGGAAATGAAGATAGATGATGTTGACTATGATGATATTTTCAAACATCTGTCAGAAGAAAAGCAAAATGAGCTTGGAAACAGGAAACAGTATTTCTCAAAACTGGCGGGAATAGAAAACAAATAAGCCTGCCAAAATGTGGTGGGTGGCACTTTCGAGCCTTGTTGGAAGTGTGATTATCTTTTCAATTACACTTCCGGCAAGGTTTCCAGAGGTACGGAGGTGGAAGACCTCTGTCCTAAAAAAACTAAATATGGGAACAGCGTAAGGGCGGTTATGGATCAGTAGATTTATAACTGCCTTTTTTTATTGCTTCCGGTCAATGGTACAGGGAAGCGGAAAGGAGATAACTATGGAATCCTTACGGGATGTAAAAAGGGCAATGGAACGGGAGATAAAAAAGGGGAGCTGTCCGCTTAAGTTTGACAGGCTGGAGTTTGGCGGCGCACCTTTTCAGATCATCACATCAGAGGAAAAGCTGGATGAAGTGCTTGCCTATCTGCTGAGAGTAAAGTCTTTCCGGCAGTTTGCAGAAAAGACCATAATCAACAACGTATATATGGATTTGGATATGCTCTGCAGAAAGCCGCAGTTTAAGCGTACCCATTCCATTTTAGAACGGGAGGGGATTTATGCAAGGGTACAGAAGTACAAAAAGCGGTTACAGCTGGATTATGACAGCGGGCTTTGTCTGGAAACGGTGCAGTGCCTCTTTACGCTTCCGGAGGGGGAAGCAGAAAAATACCGGATGATTTATGACGGAAAGGAAACGTATGCCTTTATCATGTCAAACAAATATATCCTCGGTCTGTTTACCTGGTGTGAAGCTGCAAGGAAATCCGCTGTTATGGATGGGGCGGAGTACAGACACCTTTCAGAGCAGGAGCAGAAGATTATGCTGCTTGACGGAGTGGGGGATGTGCTGTTTCAGGCATTATTGCTTGATGATGTGGAGTATGAGGGAAATCAGTTATGTGCCAATCTCCACACAATCTATTGTTTCAATGAAAAGCGGTAACCTCTGGACATGATGTCCAGAAGTGGAAAGGAAGCAAAATGGAAAGAAACGAATTTCAGAAAAAAGCGGTGGCTGCATTATTAGGGAAAATAGCGGAAGCCTGTGGAAAAGCGGGGGTGAATCCAAGCATTACAGTTTCAACAAGAAAAAATGTCGCCTGTTTTCAGTTAAGGGGGCAGGGCAGCTCCATACAGGTTTCGGTAAAACATTCAGGGGAAATAAACTATTCATTCTCGGATATGCGTGGGGGCGGCAGCAAAAAGAAAATTTATTATGAGTTCTGTTTTAAAGACAGCCATGAGCGTATCATAGAGAAGTTTGCCGCTGATTTTGGCAGGCTCTATAAAGATTTCCTGATCGCTGATGGCCTGTGCGGGTTTACCGGTATCCGTTTATCTTATGGAGCTGATACAGATATGGAATTAAAGGAATATGAGGACTATATCCGGAGAGATTGCCCGTCATATTAACCTCTGGACATGATGTCCAGAAGTGGGAAGGAGGAATATCGTGTATTTTGCTTTGAAGATTGTCTTTTACATTATCTGCCGGGGGATTCCCCCGTAGCGCATGGACGGATGCAGGAACGTAACAAGGAGGTGCTTAATGCAGGAGGAAGTAACACAAAAAACGATTGCCCTTGTGATTAAGACCGCAAAATTAGACGCCAACGTGCTAAAGGCTGCAATGCGGATGTACTTAAACCACCAGAAGCAGAAAGCACAGAAAACGCATGGAAAGACCTCTGTGAAAAAGCTCGTTGGCGAGGGCGTGGGGGTATCGTCGATTGAAGTCACGGATGGCAATATCAAATCTTTTGAGCGGGTAGCCAAAAAGTACCGTGTTGATTTTGCCATAAAGAAAGACAAGACAACCGAACCGCCGAAATATCTGGTCTTTTTCAAGGGCAGGGATGCCGATGCAGTGGCGCAGGCATTCAAGGAATTTGTTTATGGTAACGAGAAAAAGAAAGGAAGGGTTTCCGTAAGGGAGAAACTGAAGCACTTAAAGGACGCAGTATCGCAGGATAAGAACCGGGAACGGAGCCGGGAGAAGAATAAGGACAGGGGGCAGAGCCTATGAGCAAGATCGTAAACGGCATAACGAAAGACCTGAAAGCCATTCCGAAGAAACTCAAGGCAAAGACCGGGAACATTGATAAAAAGAAATTTGTCCTGATGAATCTCCCTTATATCCTTACCGGATATTTTTGTGATAAAGTGGCGTGTCTGTGGCGGGTATCGCCGGGGCAGGATGCTTCCGCAAAGATGATGGCGGTTTTGGAGGGGCTGAATGATTTATTTAAGAACCCGCTCCCAAGTCTGCACCCGAAAGATCTGCTGATTGGCGCAGGCTGTGGAATTGCACTTTATTTTATCGTGTATTTCAAAGCCAAGAATGCCAAGAAGTTCCGGCATGGCATGGAGTACGGTTCCGCAAGGTGGGGCAATCCCAAGGATATAGAGCCTTACATGGATTCCGTGTTTGAGAACAATATCCTGCTGACACAGACGGAGCGGCTGATGATGTCAGGCAGGCCGAAAGAGCCAAAGTATGCAAGGAATAAAAATATCCTTGTTATCGGCGGTTCCGGCTCCGGCAAGACGAGGTTTTTTGTCAAGCCGAACCTGATGCAGATGCACTCAAGCTATGTTGTCACTGACCCAAAAGGCACTGTCCTAATCGAGTGCGGAAAGATGCTCAAAAAGGGCGGCTATAAGATAAAAGTCCTCAATACCATAAACTTTGCAAAGTCCATGCACTACAATCGTGCGACTTGTTCGCCGCTGAAAAGGCGGCGCACAGCGCTGTTTTTAATCAGTTCTGT
>QXWX01000110.1 GCA_009911175.1 Lachnospiraceae bacterium
AAACGGCCGAATGGCCATGATGGGGTGCCCTTGGGTATACCTCTTGAAACGGCCTGCACCGCAAACGGCTGTCCGCCGTCTTCCATATCCTATATCCTACATTCGCGGTGTACAGATGTCAACCAAAAAAGACCGCGCTCTCGCGCGGCCTTTTTTGAAAAAGGGATTCTTAGTGAAATGATACTGTTTTATTTGCAAAGCTTCTTAAATTCGTCTGCTACGAACTGTACCTTCGTACCGATGATAACCTGTACCGCTGTCTTGCTCGGCCGGATCACTCCTGCTACACCTGCGGATTTGATCTTCTTTTCGTCCACTGCCGTGTAGTCTTTGATTTCCAGACGAAGTCTTGTGATACAGTTATCAATGCTGGCTACATTGCCTTTTCCGCCTACGCCTTCCAGGACGATCCTTGCTACTTCTGTAAAATCGTCGTTTGCAAGCTGAACGGCTGTCTCGTCATCATCTTCTTCTCTTCCGGGTGTCTTCAGGTCAAACTTCACGATCACGATCCGGAACAGTACATAGTAAATCACAGCAACTACCAGGCCGATTGCCGGCAGTAACAGCGGATTTACAGCGAACGGAGCCTTAAAGCTCAAAATCCAGTCAATCAGACCTGCACTGAAGTTAAAGCCCGCGCGTGCCGGAAGCAGAGATACAACTGCCAGGGAAATACCTGTCAATACAGCATGGATCAAATACAGAACCGGTGCAAGGAACATGAAGGAAAATTCCAACGGTTCCGTAACGCCGTTAAAGAACGATGCCAGCGCCGCGGAGAATAACAAACCTGCAGCGATCTGCTTCTTGCTGTCTTTTGCTGTATGATACATTGCCAGTGCCGCTGCCGGAAGACCAAACATCATAACCGGGAAGAAACCGGACATATACATACCTGTCTGTCCGATCACACCGCCTTCGATGCTTCCCCAGAACTTGCCGATGTCGTTGATGCCCGCCACGTCAAACCAGAATACGGAGTTCAGCGCATGGTGCAGACCGAATGGAATCAACAGTCTGTTGAAGAATCCGTACAGACCTGCGCCTACTGCTCCCAGGCTCATGATAAATTCACCGAACGCGATCAACGCATTGTAAATGACCGGCCATACAAAGAACAGAATCAATGAAGCAAAAATGGACACTGCCGATGTTATGATCGCCACACAGCGCTTTCCGCTGAAGAATGAAAACGCGTCCGGAAGCTTCGTGCTCTTGAACTTATTGTAGCATGATGCCGCGATCAAGCCGCACATGATACCGATAAACTGTGTCTGAGTCTTGGAAAATGCCGGATCGACTTCCTCTACCGCTACCTTGGTCAGCATCGAGATCACGCCCGGTGACAGGATCGTCGTAACCATCAGCCAGGATACGAGACCTGCAAGACCTGCTGTTCCGTCATTGTCATCCGCCATACCTACCGCGACACCGATCGCGAACAGGATTGCCATCTGGTCAATCAATACACCGCCGGCTTTCAGCAGGAATGCCGCAATCACACTGTTTGCGCCCCAGCCTGTCGGGTCGATCCAGTAACCAAACCCCTGCAGGATCGCCGCTACCGGGAGACACGCTACCGGGAGCATCAAGGATTTTCCTAATCTCTGTAAATACTTCATACATTATCCTCCTTCTACCTCATATTCCTTATGAAATCCCTTTATCTATTTTATACCGGCATTTCCGCCGGCAAAAATACCATGCCTCTGTCCTCTTCTGGACAGTTCTTATATTAATTCTTCTTGATCACAAGAATGTCGTCTCCCGGATTCACATCCTTTCCGGAAAGCCCTTCCACATCTGCGTATGCATCCGTATTGCAGATCAGCATGGGCGTCACTGTATCGTATCCGGCTGCTTGAATCTTTTCCAGATCCATTTCCAGGAGAAGGTCTCCTTTTTTCACCTTATCCCCGGCCTTCACATGGCCCGTAAAGCCTTCGCCCTTCATTGTAACGGTGTCCAGCCCCACATGGATCAAAATCTCCGCCCCGAAATCAGCGTTCATACTCACCGCATGCAGCGTCTCGAATACCATCGCGATCTCGCCGTCTGCCGGAGCAAATACCTTTCCCTCAGCCGGAACGACTGCCACGCCTTTTCCCAGCAGCCCGTCGCTGAACGTGGGGTCATTGACCTCCTGCAGAGGAACTGCTTTTCCTTTTACAGGCGCCCCAAGTGTAAATGTCTCTGTTTTCTTCTTCAAAAAATCAAACATCTTTTTCCTCCTCTTCTTCTGACATTGTAACCCTCCGGATATGGATGGACAGGTACATGACCTCCTCACCGGATATTTTACTACCTGTTGCCTTTTCTATATATTCTGCCACCATCTCACTGCAGATATATTCTTTCGGATATTTTTTCCGCATCATGAACTCAAGCTCCTGCTCCTCGTCCGAAAGCAGTTCTTTTCTGTAGATACGCTGCAGTAAAAACTTGACATGTGTAACAAACCGCTCATAATGGAGGGAATCCTCGTCCAGCTCAATGTTCATTTCTGCTTTCACGATATCCAGGATTTCTTTCAAAAGGTTCGGAAATTTCAGGGCGTCCCGAATATCCGTACCGTATTCCGCATTGACAAAATGCAGCGCGATAAATCCCGCTTCATCCTCTGGAAGGTGGATCCCCAGCTTCAATCCGATCAGCTGCACTGCATACTGCCCGAGCTGAAACTCCTGCGGGTAAAAACGCTTAATCTCCCACAGCAGCGCGTTTTTCGGCTGAATTTTCTGCATATACCTTTCCAGTGTAAAATTAATGTGGTCCGTAAGTGTGACATAAATGCTCTGGTTCAGCTTCAGCTTTAAATTGTTCTTCGCGTAGGAAATGATATCGTTGGATATTTCCACATGCTCCATCGGCATATTGGCAAGCAGCTCTTTCAGCTTTTTCGCCACGCTCGCGCTTTTAATCTCAAAGACCTTTTCGATCTTGGACTCCGGCACTTTCTTTCCCGGCTTCGTGCCGAACCCAATCCCGCGCCCCATGATCACCAGCTCTGTCCCCGTATCGTCATAGGACGAAATAATATTGTTATTTATAATCTTTTCAATAATCATGCGCTCCTTGCTCCCCCTTGTAAAACCACCAAGCAAAAACAGACCACGGCTCTGAACCTTTCTATGAATTTGAATAGACCACAGATGCTCTCAGGAAACAAAAAACCAGATTTTATAAAACGCCCTGAAATCCTCGTTTATAAAATCTGGTTTTGCCTGCCAAACAGTAACAATCCATCTGCTGTCTATGTTTAATTTCTTAATCTATTATAACACCTTTGTGCAGAATGTCAATCTTTTTTTATTTTTTATTTATCTTTTGGTTATTTTTGCTTTATTTTTTAATTATTCTTTTTATATTTTCTTAATGCTTTGTGCAATTATTACAAATTTTCATTTCAACAAAATCCCATTATAGCCATTCGCGTTTTCACGGAGCTCGCCCAGGGGCATCCTGCTATGGCCATCCGCCCGCATCAGGGGGTATAGTCGAAATATTCCACGAATTTCATATGGTTTTTCGCCTCCTGCTCCCTCAGATAACGCTGATCGCCCAGCTCCCCTCTCTTTGCGCCGCTGGCATCGATATAAATGGTCTGTCCGTTCATCTCCACAGCCGTGAGCACATATCCCTCCTGGCGGAACTGGCTTCTGCCCCAGATTCCCCGCACAATGTGGGATTCCATCCCGGCACGGTTGAAAAGCTCCGACAATATTTTCGCGGATCCAAGCGCCGTCGCCTTGTCCCTTGTGACCGCAGACAGATTATTGTATATGTAAATGCCCTCGAATACATCCTTCATCCCGGAATAGCTGGCCGTTTCCCCGTCTGTCCCGGAGGTAACGGTCAGGTTTTCATCCAGCCAGTCCAGAAAATAATCGGCGGTCCGCTTTTCCCCGTATTCTTCCGGGAGATCTTCCATCGCCTTGGAAAGGATCTCCTCTGTCTGCTGCCGGATCTCTTCGATCTTTTCCTCCTCTGCCTTCTCGTTCACCGCCAGAGCCTGCCCCACCTCTTCCAGGTTCATGACCCTGCCATCGTCCGCATATTCCCCGGACATCTGGATCCCCTCCGCGCAGGAGAGGAAGAGGATCGCCTTGGCAATCTTTTTTTCCGTGACATTCGCCAGGTCTGTCCCGCCATGTTTGACGTAAACACCATTTTCCGTCATGGGGATATCCACAAATCCGTAAAAATAATCGTAACCCTCATCCTCCAGGGCCGTTGTCACACGCAGATATTCTTCGCCGCTGAGCTTCTCGGGAAACTCCACGATGCCGCCCTGCTTTTGATCCAGCCGTTCCCGGAGCAGTCCGTATGCCTCCGCCTCTTTTCCGGTGAGCTGCATCGTATAAAAATCAGAGATGACCGAGGCGCCATCCCTGGGCTCATCCGTCAGCGTTCCTTCCACCGCGGCCGCGATACTGTTCTGCCGCATCCAGTACATCAGAAACATCAGGCAAAATAAAACCGCCCCTGTCCAAAATGCCGCCCGCGGGTGCTTTTTGATCCAGTTTTTCATGATCCTTCCCTCTCATTCTTCCCTCATCCCCAAACGATTCCGATGGTTCTTTGCACCGTCGCTTTTTAGGAAAAATAAAACCAGATTTTAAAGACATAAAACAAATTTATCTCTTTAAAATCTGGTTTTGCCTGCCTTGAGTAACAACCCAGTCGAATATTTCTTTAGACTAATACTAGCAAATGCAGTACAAGTTGTCAAGGAATATTCTGGTTTCTCTTCATTTTTTGGTTATACGGAGAAATGACTGCGGATCCTGTCTATTTTCCCGCGTACTTCAAAAAAATCTCTGCAGATCCAGACGCAATATGGCCGGATCGTTTCGGAGGGGTCGATCATGTCGGGAACCATGACCGTGATGCAGCCTGCCGCGTGTCCTGCCCGGACTCCGTTTTCGCTGTCCTCGAATACAAAGCAGTCCTCTGCTCTGCACCCGATCCGTTCCGCCGCGCGCAGGAAGATATCCGGAGCCGGCTTTCCGCACTCCACCTCCGTCCCGCTGACCACTGCGTCGAAGTAATCCCGGATCCCCGCTCCCCGCAGGTTGGCTTCGATCTGCCCGGGGAGGCTGCTGCTGGCCACCGCCATGCGCACGCCCTGCTCCCGGAAAAAATGTAGGATCTCAGGCACCCCGTCCTTGACAGGAATGTGGGCCGCCAGCTTTTCACGCATTCTTTTCATGCATTCTTCCATCACGGCAAGTCCGTCCGAAACCTGATAGTATTCCTCCACTACCCTGCGCATACGTTCCCCATTCGTGCCTGTGATCGCCTTTAAAAATCCGCTGCCAAGATTGATCTGCCGTTCTCCGGCCAGTTCATGCCAGGTCTGTTGATAGACCCGTTCCGTGTCAAACAGCACTCCGTCCATATCGAAAATTGCGCCTGTATGATCCATTTTGTCTTTCCTCCATATATTTCACTGAGTTCTCTCATATCACAGCACTTCGTACATTCTAACTATAACAAACAGCCACACAAAAATCCAGAACTTTCCCATAGCCGCATTGATTTATTTAACGCGCTTTTTCCCGCCGTGATTCCAGTTCCCGTGTCATTTCATCCCGCAGGCCGTCCAGCTTATAGTAATATGTAAGCACCGCGATCAGCACGCACAGGACGATCGGAATCCAGATAAAACAGATTTCGATGTATGAGAGCGCCTTTTCCGTCTGGACCGCATTCGCGACATAGCCGCCCTTATCCAGAAATGCCCCGATAACAAAGCTGGTCAGCCCCATTCCGCCCTTCACAAAAAATCCCTGGAAGGCGGCGATCAGTCCCGCAACACTGGCGTTCTTTTGATACTCCGAGTAGTCGATCACGTCCGGCTGCATGGCAAATGTGATCCCGAAAATGCCGTAGATCCCAAGCCCGGTGATCACCAGTCCGATCAGCAGGCAGGCAGCGGAATTTCTTCCCGCGAAGATCAGCATGTCGCCTGCAATGTACAGAAAAATACTGAAAAACATCAGGTTCCGTTTGCTGAACCGCTTTTCCAGAGCCGGAAGGATCAGCAGCATGGGCAGGCCCGAGAGGATTCCCAGGATGCCCACCAGGGACAGCCATTCCGGACGGTTCAGGTTATACTGGAAATAGTAGATCACTGTGGTGCTCCTGACTACATAGAGCGAGAAGTAAAACAGGTTCAGTAAAAACAGGATCCACGCCTGCCCGGTCAAGCCTTTGAAATCTTCTTTCAGGGAGGAATGCTGCTGGGTAACAGTCGGCGGAACCACCTCCTTTGTGCTTGCAAAGGTCATGAAGAAAATGCACATTGCAGCAATCCCGTAGACAGTCATTGTTACCAGATATCCCCTGGCCTGGTCTCCATTTCCAAAAAATTCTACCAGCGGGGCAGTGATGGTCATGACCACCGCAGTTCCCAGCATGGCGCACACCATTCTTGTGGATACCAGAATATCCCTTTCATGGATATCCGAAGTCAGCCTCGGCACGATAGTATTCAGCGGGATATTGACCACCGTGTACGCAGTACAGAGCAGACAGTAGGTCACATAGGCCCAGATCAATTTTCCGCTGCTCCCGAAGTCCGGGATCAGAAAGGTCATAAATGTAAATATTGCAAAGGGCACTGCCCCAAACAGAAAGTACGGCCTTCCCTGTCCCCATTTTGTATGAGTCCGGTCCACGATCAGGCCCATACCGGTGTCTGTAAATGCATCTATAAATTTTGTAACGAGCATCATCGTGCCCGCCGCTGCTGCCGAAATCCCAAATACATCCGTATAAAATACCATCAGATACGAGGCCATGGTGCTGAACACCAGATTACACCCCAGATCCCCGATACCGTATCCAATACGCTTTCCCCATTTTCCCATGGTTTTTCCTCCTGTTTTGTAATGGCTTACCAGTCTATAGCTTCGATGGCTGCCTTCTCCACCGCAAGCCCCGCTTTGTACCGTTCCATAAAGAGTTCAAAGCCTGCCGCGTCTCTTGCATACGGTGCTATCGTTTCTCCGGACAATTCCTTGAAAATCCGGTTTTCCAGGTAATCCTCCAGCTTTTCTCCGGGTCTTTTATCCGCCAGGTATGCCGCCAGCAGAGCGATCCCCCAGGCGCCGCCTTCGCTTGCCGTATCCATCACCGTGACCGGGGCGCCTACCGCTGCCGCCAGATACCGCTGGCCGACTCCTTTTGTCTTAAAAAATCCGCCGTGGCCCATGATCCGTTCCACCTTGACCTTTTCATCCTCCATCAGGATATCCAGGCCCATTTTTACGGCTCCCAGCGAGGTGTACAGATGAACCCTCATAAAGTTCGCCAGGTTAAAATTGCTTTCCGCGGTACGTAGGAATGCCAGCCTTCCTTCATTCAGCATGGTGATATTTTCTCCGGAATAATAGCCGTAGGCCAGAAGCCCGCCGCAGATCGGGTCTCCTTTCAGGGATTCCGTGTACAGCTTTTCAAACAGCTCTCCGGTGCTTGTCTGGATCCCCATCAGCTCCGCAAATTCCCCGAACAGTCCTACCCAGGCATTTAAGTCGGATGTGCCGTTATTCGCATGGGACATGGCACAGGGAAATCCGGTGGGAGTGGTGACCATATCAATCTCGCGGTATACTTTGCGAAGCTTCTTTTCCAATACGATCATGGCAAATGTACTGGTGCCTGCGGATACATTTCCGGTACGGGGCGCAACAGAGTTGGTCGCTGTCATACCTGTTCCGGCATCTCCTTCCGGCGGGCACAGCATAATCCCTGCCTTTAAGCTACCGGATTCATCTAAGAACGCGGCGCCCTCTTCTGTCAGCTCTCCGGCATTTTCTCCGGCAACGAGGACTTTTGGGAAAATGTCCTCAAGCTTCCAGGAATACCCGTGCGGCTCCACCAGCCGATTGAATTTTTCCACCATGGAGGCGTCATATGTGCGGGTATCTGAATCGATCGGGAACATTCCGGACGCGTCGCCGATGCCGATCACTTTTTTCCCTGTCAGTTTCCAATGGATGTAGGCGCTTAAGGTTCCTACATAATCCAGAGCTTTCACATGCTCTTCTCCATCCAGGATCCTCTGGTACAGATGGGCCACACTCCAGCGAAGCGGGATGTTAAAATCAAACAGCTCTGTCAGCTCGTCCGCCGCCTGCTGTGTATTGGTATTTCTCCAGGTCTGGAAGGGCGCGATCTGATTCCCGTCCTTATCCAGAGCCATGTACCCGTGCATCATGGCGCTGACTCCAATGGCGCCGTATGTCTCCGGGACAACACCGTATGCGTCTTCTACAGCTTTCCGTAAAGAGCTGTAGCATTTTCGCGCCCCTGCGTGAATCTCTTCCAGGCTGTAAGTCCAGATGTTGTCGATGAAGGAATTTTCCCAGTCGTGGATGCCGATCGCAAGGACATTTCCCTGCAGGTCTATCAGGACACCTTTGATCCTGGTAGAGCCCAGTTCAATGCCCAATGCGGTTTTTCCGCGAATGATCATTTCTTTTTTATCCATGTTTTCCTCACTTTCCAATATATGATTCCGGAAGCGGATGTACTGCATGCCCGTTGCCCGTCCGCTTCTGTTCTGCCGTCCGCTTCCGGAAATCCATATCACTCCTTCGTATTTAGAAGCAGGTGAACGCTCCGTCGATCACGAAATCAGAGCCGGTTGTAAAGGTGCTGGTGTCGCCTGCCAGATATACGCAGATGGACTGCAGTTCATCCGGAGTTCCCAGCCTTCCCAGGGGCGCCATCTCATTCCACTTTTCGATCAGAGGGATCAGGGTCGGTGAGTTCAGGGTCAGCTCTGTCCCGATGTATCCCGGGCTGATGCTGTTGACCCGCACGCCCCGCTTCGCCCATTCAATGGCAAGGGATTTTGTCAGCTGGATCACTGCTGCCTTGGATGCGTTATACGCACACTGGGGCTGAGGTACATTGACGATATGGGCGGACATAGACGCCGTATTGATGATGGAGCCGCCGCCATGAGCCAGCATGTATTTTCCTGCCGCGATATCGGTCAGGAAGATTCCGTTCAGGTTGATGTTGATCACCTTGCTCCACTGCGCATAGGTCATTTCCTCCGCCGGCGCGTTGATACAGATGCCCGCATTGTTGTGGCAGAAATCCAGTCCTCCCAATTCCCGCGCAACCTGCTCTACCATGGCGTCCACCTGCTCCGGATCCGTGCAGTCCGTGCGGATCGCGATGACCTTACGGCCCGTCTTTTCCGCCAGCTCTGCTGCGGTCTTTTCTGCCTCCGCAATATCCAGATCCACGATCGCCACGTCTGCGCCTGCTTCTGCAAATGCCGTTGCCGTACTCTTTCCAATCCCTCTTGCCGCTCCTGTTACAAATCCTTTTTTCCCGTCCAGTTTCATTTTTTCAATAATTCCCATGATTCTTCTCCTTTTCTTTTAATTAATTTTGTAAAATGATTTATCAAATTGTAGTTACATAATAATCCTCAAATTTCCAAAAGTCAACTCGTGATAGTTTACAACTTTTTGACCCTAAAATTATGCAAAATGCACAGTAGCTTTTTTATATCATTCTGTGCTATAATGTTATTTTGTTAAATCGGTTTACAAATTAAATTTATAACCGATCTGTATTATTTTTCAACTGTACGGTTGCGGTTCGAAATATCGGTTTTATGCAATTCATTGCAATAAAACCGATATTTGGGATCAGCAACCTACGCATGAATGAGCAAAATGCGGCTGCATCAGCAGACGCAAAAGTGCGATAGCACGGATTTTGCGAATGGATGCGCAGGTTGGATGATCTTTAGATCATTCAACCGTACAGTTAATTATTGTTTAGAGGTTCCATCATGAAAAAGAGCATTACCCCCAATCAGATCAAGCAGAACAACCGAAGCCTGATCTATCATTATATTTATCAGAATCATAAGGTATCTCAGCAGGACATTTCCTATGACCTGCGACTGAGCCGGCCAACGGTCACGACCAACCTGAATGCCATGGAGCAGGAAGGGCTGATCTGCAAGAGCGGTCAGATCGATACCGAATATGTAGGAAGAAAGGCCGCCGCCTATTCCATTACGGCTGACTACCGGGTCAGCATTGGTGTGGAAATCTTGAAAGAAGAAGTGAAGATGATCGCGGTCGATCTGTACGGTGAAAAGCTTGACCGGACCGTTTATGAGATTACGTATGAATATGAAGAGTCTTATTTTAAGACGGTATGTGATAAAATACTGGAATTTAAGGATTCCATCGGCGCGGCGGATGAACAGCTCCTTGGGATCGGATTTGCCATGCAGGCATTGATCTCTCCGGACCGGCAGACTGTCCTGTACGGTGAGATTCTCTCCTGCACCGGGCTTTCTATTGAGAACTTTACACGATATCTTCCTTATCCCTGCGCATTTATCCACGACGCGGACAGCGCTGCCGTATCGGAAATGTGGGTGTCGCGGGAGCTGACAGACGCGTTTTACCTCTCTCTGAGCAGACATCTCGGAGCGGCGATCATTTCCAAAGGAGAAATTCTGACCGGGAAGCACGGGCACAACTCCACCATCGAGCACATTCAGCTCGATCCCGGCGGGGCGCTCTGCTACTGCGGCAGACGGGGGTGTATGGATACGCTCTGTTCTCTGAGCGCGCTTTTAAGAGGCCCGGAAAGTCCGGATGAATTTTTTGAAGGGGTCAGAAGAAAGGAGCCTTCCTTCCTGGAACGGTGGGACGGATTTCTTGACAATCTGGCGCAGGCGGTGAACCTGCTCCATCTGATCTATGATACGGATTTTATCCTGGGGGGATATCTGGCGCAGTATCTGCGGGAGGAAGATCTGGAAGCGCTGTATGAAAGGATCCGGAAGCTGACGCCGTTTGCAGAGGCCCAGGATTTTCTCCGTATCAGCAAGATGCCCCGGCATAATGTCACGATTGGGGCCGCGCTTCCATTTGTACAGACATTTTTGAATGAGGTAGCGGGGCAGTGAGATGGATTGACCTGACATGGGAAAAGATAGAAATCATCAAAAAGTTAAATATTGATTGTTAACTATCCACAGCCATTTCACTCATGTTCAAGATCATATGCAAAATGCAGTTTGTTCTTGGCAGAGCATAGGCTGAGTAGTAAAATACAATCAGCGATTAGGTTTCAGATACTTGCGAGGACTGAGACCGAGAGAGGACCTGCGGGCCCTCTTTTTTTATTACTATCGTATAGGAAAAGCTGCAAGATTTAGGATATTTCAATTTGATCGGAGGATATAAGCATCCATTCCGTGATAAAATGACCCGTGTCTATATAAAAAACACCACATTTGAGGATGTATATGCGTTGTATCAGTTTGATGATCAACTTCGTGAACTTTTTCTCAAATATCTTTGCCAGATTGAAATGAAAGTACGAAGCCTGCTATCCTATGCATTTTGCGAACAACACGGTGAATTGCAGAGCAGCTATCTGAATGTTTTAAACTATAACTGCTCACGCAAGAATCAACAGGGAATACACAGATTCAAGGAAAAATCAGCCGCTGCTTTTCACATGTAAATGAACACGAACTGGGGCAATATTTAAAAGGCAATTGATCATACAGATCGAAAAATATCTAAAGGGCAGCCAAAGAATCAGCGAATCTCTTTTGCTTGATATGATGGGTTTTCCAAAGAATTGGAAAGCAATTACACGATATAAAATTTAACCGTTACACAGGCAGCATGATATTCAGCGAAAATTCCGTCCCGCTCTCTACTTCCATCACGCCCTCATACCGCTCCACAGCCTCCCTGATGTTCTGCAGACCCACCCCATACACCGGCCTGCGCGTGAAGTGCAGCCGCTTGGAGGACCGTATTTTTCCGTGCTCCACAGGCACCGGTTCATGGATGCTGTTGCGGATCTCCAGCACCCAGTAGTTGGGATGCATCTGCGACCGCATTCGGATCCATCCGGCAGGCGCTCCCGCCCGGATCCCGCGCTGGCAGGCTTCCACCGCATTATCCAGTGCGTTTGCCAGAATGCAGCAGAGATCCGCGGCCCGGATCTGCTCCTCCCCCGGCACAGACATTCGGATGGAAATGTCGATTCCCAGCTTCCGTGCCTGGCGGTATTTGGGATTCAGCAGCGCGTCCGCATAAACGGATCCGGTCCGCACAAGGGCTTCTCCCTCCTCCATCCGGATGTCCAGCTCCGTGAGGTAATGTAGCGCTTCCTCTGCTTTTCCGTCTTCCAGAAGCTGCGCAAGACATAGCCCATGATTTTTCATGTCGTGCCTCATTTTGATCATCTGGTCGTACTGTTCCCCGGAGTTCTCCAGATGCCGGCTCAGCATTTCATATTGCTGCTGTGCCAGCCGTTCCAGAAGGCGGCGTTCCAGCATAATGACGCAGAACAGATGGAGACCCGTCCCGGCCGCGGCGATCAGGCTGCAGCACACCGCCGTCGGTAAAAGGGTTCCTTCCTGCCATTCCCCGATTCCGGTAAATATATCCAGTATCATGATTACCGCCGCATAGATGAATAGGATGATATACATGAGGTAAAAAGCATCCCGCTCTGAAAAATCCCGGCGGAGCAGGTGGATCCTCCGCAGCAGGATTTCCATCATCAGGTACTGCGCCAGGCGGGCGGCAAAGCCGGCAAAATCCAATGCCGCGTCCGAACAATACCCCGCTCCGTTTATCACCGCCGCCGCGTGGAGCAATGGAAAGATCGCACAGAACGCCAGCTCTGGAGCACAGTACATCCATATCGTGAAAAAAATCTTTTTGACCGTATTCCCATGGAACAGCAGCATATTCAGCACAAGCCCGCAGAGAGAAAGATAAATGAAATTTTCCAGGGTGGTGCCCGCCAGCACAAAGGTCTGATTCAAATGACCGTAAAGGAACGAACCCAGGTAAAGCCACACAAATGCAAAACGGTATTTCGCGCCGAACATATTTTTCAGGAAACGGTATTCCAGAAAAATATCCAGGAGTCCCAATGAGTAAGTCCAGGCGAGAGGCCAGATCCATGCGCTCAAAGTACATCACCGCTTTCTTTTAAATAATGCATAAACGCCAGACCGAAAGATTTGTATCTGCGCTTGGATAAGGGGATGCGTTCCTCGCTGTCCAAGCGGATCTCGTTTTTGTCATAATACTGGACATGGCGCAGATTTACAATGTAGCTGCGATGGCATCGGAAAAATGTTCCGGGGAGAGCGGGAACTGCGGCGGCCTTTGAGGATGCGTGCTTCGCGGAAGCCGCAAAGCCGGATACCGTACTGCCTGGTTGCGGTATTGCTTCTGCAGTGTCCGGCGCTTTGCTGTACTGCAGTGTAAAGGCTGTGGAGCCGGATGCCGGCGACGGGCTGGTCAGCGCGGGTTCCAGGTCTTCCAGCTTTCCGTAAAACGGGACGGTTTCTTCCGAAGTGTGCAGATAGATCTTTCGGTCCAGGACTTCTAAATACAGGATCTGCTCCAGGGGAACCCGCCGGACAGCCGTTCCCTGCCGGACGATGACCGCGCGGCTGCGCTCTTCGCATAGGGAAGCGTGAAGCTGCAGGAGTATCTTCTCCAGCTTTTCGATATCTACAGGTTTTATCAGATAATGAAACGGGTGTACATCGTATGCGTCAACCGCGTACTGTGCGTGCGCCGTGATGAATACCAAGCGGCTCTCATCCCCCCGCGCGCGCAGCTTCCCTGCCAGCTCCAGACCGTTCATGGGTTCCATCTCGATGTCCAGAAGCAGGATGTCATAGGGTTCCCGCGCCAGAAGGGCACTGCCGTTTTGGTAGGTTTCTATGCTATATGCTATGGAATGTCTGTCTAAAATCGACGATACCCAGCCGGACAGCCGGGCTGACAGAGTCTGCTCGTCCTCGCAGATCGCAATTCGGATCATTGGAAAATACCTCCGCTTATTTGTACGTGACGAATACGTTATTCTGTTCTGAAGCGTTACGGCTTTTATTTTATTATAATAAAAAAAAGATACGGATACAAGCCGATTGGCTGAACGGGAGGAATTTTGATGTGAATGGGTAGTTACTGGCTGGATACGTTACAGTTTGCGGCCGGTCAGGCCGTAAACTGTAACAATGGGTATATTTCTGGAGATTGAAACGTCTGATGCTGATGAATCTGCATTGCAGCTTATACTTTCGTATCCACAGATCTCAGGGCATTCTCCACGTCCTGTCGCGTGATGCCGTCCAGCGCGCCGGCCGGAATCTGCTTTCCTGCTGTCCAGGTCGGATCCGCCGCCTTTACCGCCGCGACAAAGACGCGGCTGCACTGACGTTCAAACTGCTGCATGGTCCAGCCCGCTGCCAGGCGGTCATCCTTTTTCATCTTCCGGTACAGGTTCGTATACACCTCCGACCGCCTTGTGGTGTCCCCGTTATGCACACCGTTTTCCCGCAGAAATTCCCGCTTCGTGGACTCAAACATCTCCTCCCGGCTGCTCTCCGGTATGGGGATGACGCACTTCCGGCTGTTGATATTTTCATCCGTCAGAAGCAGTCCGGTCAGGCCTGTGGTCGGATCGATCCAGTCGCCGTTCTTGTCATACTGGCGCATCAGGTTCTTGATCGCGTGGACATTGGTAAACATTGCGCCGTTTCCGTCCTTCATCATCTGGCTCATCACGGCTTTGTACTGCTTGCTGTTGGTATCAATGCCTGCAGCCTTGAGCTGTGCCTGAACCGGCTTGCTGTTGATCTGGGAAAGCTGGATGTTATTTACCAGATTTGTCTTCGGCGTCCCGAGCATATTCTGCAGTAAATAAGTATAGTCAATCGTTCTCTGCATAGTCCTCTCCATTCCTCCGCCAAGCAGGCGGCGCAAAAGTAATGAAAGCCTGCGTTTTCAGATGAGGCTTCCTGGCTCTGAGTGGTTTCGTGTATACTTATATATCGGAAGAAGAGTCCATTTCCTAACCTTTTTCAGCCCGCGAAACAGAGTTTGATCAGCGCTAAAATCAGCAGATGCACAGGGTAAAACAGATAAAAGAACCATTTTGAAAATGTGCGTCCTCGTTCCGCGCGTTTTCCATTGTAAAAGCACAGCAGTACAACCCCGGCAGCGATCACGCCCAGACTGGAGCAAAATGTCCGCAAAACCGCCTCGGCAGCCGGATACAAAAAGCTGTTGTTTCCATACTTGAAGCCTGCGAAGATCAATGCGGCAACTCCAAAAGAAACCGCAGCCTTTTTCTTCGACTGCCGCGCATGGGAAAACATGATCGTATAAATCGCGGCCAGGAGAGGCCAGTCGCATATCACGGTAGCCAGAACAAGCAGTATCTGTATGAGCAGCCTGAAAAAGTGATTTGCAATTTTTTCTTCTGCAGCCAGAATTAAAAAGCAGAAAAATAATGTAAACAGCATGTTCAATCCCACAAATCGGAACTCGCCCTCAGAGGAAAACGCAAGGCAGAATGGGATTTCAGATAAAAGAGCAAACAGAAAGAGCCGGACCGCATAGTTCTTTTTGGAGCGGGTGTATTGGTATCCCTCCGCTAAAAACCAGCACATGACAGGCGCCGTAAAATAGCCCACATCCAGGAACAGCTCCCCCAGAAATGTCCCACGGTCTAAAAAGATCGTCGAAAGATGGTTCAGCAGCATCGTAAGCATCGCAATATACTTGATCGTGTCACGATTTAGTCCGCAGTTTTTTTCTGATATCATAGTCACTTCACCTCCGCAAGATTTTCCATGTCAAACTGATCTGCCGGTGTATTCACCGGCGCTTGCGGGCGGAAAAAGCGGCGGCTTCCTTCACCCAGCCCATCAGTTCCTCGTCAATCTCCTCCGGATCGGAAATGAGGACGTGGTGCGTCCAGCGGTTCGGGTAGGGCTCCGAAGCAACGTCGATCCGCATGGATTCCGCGCGGCAACCCAGACCGAAGGTGATCACAATATAGTCCTTTGGACGCTCCTTTGCCTTCCGGACGGGAAGGAAGGAGACGAAGGCAAAATTGTGCTTATTCGAAAAGGAAATCTGTGTTTTTTGTACTTTAATGTTTACGTTTTCAATCTCGGAGAGAATTCTCTGTTCAAAAAGCTCGTACAGCGGCAGGGCGCCTGGGTGGGTGTCGAAAAAATATAGGATTTCCTGGTTCATTTGGATTGTTTTCCTTTCTGATGTGCTGAAACGCTTTTGGTTTTGGCAATCCGATAAAGTCAAAATTGCTGTTTGGAGGATTCTTTTGCGCCTCCGCACAGCACATCCTCAATCTTCTACTTCAATGTCTCCCCCAGCGCCTCCAGCAGCTTCGGTACATCGATCGGCTTTGCGATATGCCCGTTCATCCCGGCATCCACCGCAGCCTTCTTATCTTCTTCAAATGCATTCGCTGTCATTGCGATGATCGGAATCCCGGCAATCTCCGGGGCTTCCAGCCCGCGGATCCGCCTGGTCGCCTCGTACCCGTCCATGATCGGCATCTGGATATCCATCAAGATCAGGTCGTACCGGCCGGGTTCGGCTGACTTCATCTTTTCAACCGCCACTGCGCCGTCGTCGGCCACATCCATAACAAAGCCCGCTTCCTGCAGGATCTCCACAGCGATCTCCTGATTCAGTTCGTTGTCCTCTACCAGCAGGATCTTCTTTCCTTCGAAGGAAATCGTTTCTTCCGGAGCCGCGTCTTCGGCATCCCGGTTTGTAAACGGCGACTCCAGGACCTCCCGAAGCTCGGACAGGAAGATCGGCTTGGAGCAGAAGGCAGTGACGCCCGCGTTTCTTGCTTCTTCCTCAATATCCGACCAGTCGTAAGCGGTCAGGATGATGATCGGGGTCTCCTCGCCTATAATTCCGCGGATGCGGCGCACGACCTCAATTCCGTTCATGTCCGGCATCAGCCAGTCGATGATGTAGGCGGAGTACACGTCATTCTGCTCCTCCGCCAGCCGGGTGCGGAGCACGGCCTCCTTGCCGGAGGTGGTCCAGTCCGGACGCATGCCGATGGTTGCCAGCATCTTGGTCACGCTGGAGCAGGTATTGAAATCGTCGTCAACCACAAGCGCGCGAAGACCGTTCAGCTCCGGAATAATCTCCTGTCTGACAGAACCGGAGCAGATCTTGAACTGCAGATCCACATAGAAGGTGGAGCCTTTTCCCACCTCGCTGTCCACGGAAATCGTCCCGCCCATCATATCCACGATATTTTTCGTGATGGCCATGCCAAGGCCGGTGCCCTGGATTCCGCTGACCGTACTCGTCTGCTCCCGCTCAAACGGCTCAAATACATGCTCCAGAAATTCTTTGCTCATCCCGATCCCGGTATCCTTGACCTGGAACTCGTAGCACGCGCATCCCTCGGGCGCATTTCCCTTCTGCAGGATGCGGACGCTCACGATACCGCCGGGCTTCGTGAATTTCATGGCATTGCTCAGAAGGTTCAGAAGGACCTGATTCAGCCGGAGCTTGTCGCACAGCACATGCTCATTGACCACATCCGCGGTATCAATGAAAAATTCCAGCTGCTTGGATGAAATATCTGCCTGTACGATGGTTTTCAGGTCGTGCATGATCTCCGGAAGGGAGGTTTCCTTTTCCTCGATCTTGACCTTTCCGCTCTCGATCCGGCTCATATCCAGGACGTCATTGATCAGGCTCAGCAAATGATTGCTGGAGGTGGTGATCTTGGCCAGATAATCCTGGACCTGTTCGATGTTGTCAATATGCGCCGCGGCAAGGGACGTAAATCCGATGATGGCATTCATCGGCGTCCGGATATCGTGGGACATATTATTGAGGAATGTGGTCTTTGCCCGGTTCGCATGCTGGGCCGCCGCAAGCGCGTCCTGAAGGTCGATAGTCTGCTTCTCCAACCGCTCTTCCATTTTTTTCTCATCTTCAATATCCACAAATAATCCTACAAATGTGATAGGAGAGCCGTCCTCCCGTCTTGACAAACGGCCCGCCGCATGGAACCACCTCCACCCGGCATGGCGGGTTAGAAGGCGGTACTCCACGTCGTAGGTCTTTTCACCGGTATAATCCAGAACGGTATCCCAGTATTCTCTAAGTACGCTTTCCTTATTTTCCTCATGGAGCAGATCTGACCAGGATTCCAGGCAGTTCGGAAAATCCTCCTCATTTTGATACCCCAGCATGTTCCGAAATTTTTCCGACCAAATGCAGGAAATGATCTCTGCCTTTTCATTAAATTCCATGCTCCAGAGCCCTGACCCCATTGCGGCCTGGATATTTTCCATAGCCGCCTGTTCCCTCTCGATCTGGGCATAGGCCGCCCGGATCCGGTTTCCGTCTTCCTTTTCCTGTTCCAGCAGGATCCTTGCGTGCTTTCTGGACTGTCTGGCCAGCACATGGAACAATATGAGCATTGAGAGAATGGTCATGACAATCTGCACCACGCCGCGCATCAGCATTCCGGAACTGATGGAGCTGATCTGATCGCTGATGACATTATCCCGGATCAGGATCGTCAGCATCCAGTTCGTCCCCTCTACCGGGACATAGCAGAGATCCTCCGTGAACCCCTGATAGTTGAATGAAATCTGCCCCGACCTGCCGTTTTCGAAATCATCCCGCAGCTGTTTATAGTCGGTTTCCTCTGTCATTTCCGCATCCATGACCTCGGAAAAAAGGTTGCTCCCTGCCTGTTCATTTCCGAATACGTCATTTGTCAGGCTCTCTCCGCTGCGATGGTAGATGTTGCAGTAGGTCTCATTTCCGTGGGACTGCAATGTCAGGGAACTCAGCATTTGGTCGATATTGATCTGGATAAAGCATGTGGTGATCTCTGTTCCCTGGAAAGAAATCCCTTCCGCAGGGATCGCAAGGACCACCTGCTTCCTTGCGCCGTAAAGATTCAATGTGCTGATCACCGGCTCTGTCAGTTCCTCCGAGAGAAAGCTGTACCTGCTGAGGCCGGAGGTGGTGCTGTGCTGCGTATAAACGATCCCGTTTTGATCTACCAGGGCAAATTTGTCCACGCCGTAAAGCTTTCTGACCTTTCCGAGAAAGCTGCGCAGAGACTCCTGGGATTCCAGATTGTAGTCTTCTATGATACTGAGCGCATTTTCCATATAGGCCACATTTCTTTTCAATTCCTCAGAAACCACCTGGGCCCTCCGTCCCGCCAGCTCTTCCAGATAAAATTCGCTGACCCGGTTGACGGCCTGACTGGTACCCACCCTTGCGCCGTTTGACACCCACAACGTCGTAACGAGAAGGACCGCCGCAATGAATACGCCTCCCCGTACAGCAAATGTAATTGTCTGCTTTTTTTGTTTCTCCTTCATTTTTTTTCGCTGTTGTTCCATCCTTAAGCTCCTTAAATCCTGTTCCGTTCCTCTGCAGATCGGCACGGGTCTGTGCGCAGTCCCGCTCTATGCATTCCCTTTACTCAACCTCTCCATACAGCGACTGCAGCACCGCCGCGGCACTGTCCTGGTAAACGATCTTCGTAGTCTCCTCTGTTTTTTCGGGATAGACGTCCCCGGGAAGATGTCCGTCCGCGATCTTGACCGCTACCTGAACGGTATCAAAACCGATGGAGTAGCAGTCCTGAACTCCCAGCGCGTAAATGATCCCGTCTCTGAGATATCCCAGGGCTTCCTGGTCGTGGTCCATCCCCACGATAGCGATCTCCTTCTCCCGCCCGGCTTCGATGACAGCCCTTGCGGCTCCCACCGGATTGCACATATTGCAGCAGATGAACCCGGCAAGATCCGGATGCTCCTTGAGAATCTTCTGCGCAAACTGATATGATTTTTCCACAGAATCTTCATCATACTCTATTTCCGCAATTTCCATATTCTGGTATTTCGCGATCACATTCTGCGCGCCTAAAGCCCTGTCCTCATGGCAGGGAGCGCCCTTAGTGCCTACCAGGAGCGCAACCTTTCCCTGATATCCCAGCTTTTCGCAGAGGGCTTCTGTCAGGTCAGAGCCGTCCTCATAGTTGTGCGTATTTCCCACATAGGCGATCCGTTCGCAGCCGTCCTCCTTTGCCGCGTCCGAGCTGGAAAATGTCATCACCTTCCGGCCGTCTTTAATCAGCTCGTTGATGGCAGGCGTGACCAGATCCACATCCGCGACATCCACGCCGATCACGTCAAAGTTCCGCTCGGAAGCGTCAGACAGACGCTGGATCTGATCCTGAGCAGAAACGTTACTCGGAGCCAGATACTCGTAATCAATGGTGATCCCCTGCGCCTCATACTGCTTCGCCGCGTCCTCAATTCCAATGGCCACCGCGTCCCACCAGGGATGATCCATTTTATATGTAAAATAAAAATTATACTTTTCCTTTGCAGGCCGGTAGCCGTCCAGCTCATCGTCAAAGCGCACGATCTCCGTCATGCTGCCGCTCTTGCTGTTCTGGTCATTGAGGGCCGGCGCCTCATCCGGGATCTGCCTGACTTCCGTGTCTGCCTTACGGCCGCATGCAGGCAGGCCGAGACAGCAGATGCCAAAAAATGCCGCCATTTCCAGTACATTACATATCTTATGCCGCAGTTTTCCAGTCTCCATATCGGCTTCAAATGTTCTCTTAAACATGGGTATGTTAACTCCTCTCATGAATCAGGGGGTATGACCTGCTTGCGCATCAGCGCAATTCAATATATTGTACCAAATTGCTTCGCAATGGCTTGCGTACGTTATCCTATTATGTTACACTATCTCTAACGTAGTATTATCG
>QXWX01000111.1 GCA_009911175.1 Lachnospiraceae bacterium
CTTTTTTACATCAAATTCTTCTGAAAAACTTTTTTAATATTTTTCATTTTAGCTATTGACATTTCTTAGCTGGACTTTACTGCTTACTCTGCCATTCCTCCAAAAGCTGGATAATGATACCCTCTATATCGTCATTGGAATAGTCTTCCGAAAAATACCTGCTGATCTTATCTCCTTTGATCGTTACTTTTCTCTCTTTTGGCTTTTCCTCTGCCAGTATCAGCCTGACCATCGCCAGTGTCAGCTCCCCGTTTTTTCCGTACTCCTTCAGCTTTGCCGCCTGTGCGCTGGAAACCGATGCGCCCGTTTCCTGAAGAATAACGGTTACATACTGCTGCTGTTCTTCTGAGAGGAAAGAAATGTCAACGCCCTGCGCTATCCCTATCTTCTTTGTGTCCACCATGCCAAGCAGCTCGTCCGAGAGCCTTGCAAGCCATACATACCTCTGCACAGTCTTTCCGCTCTCCCCGGCAGCTTCCCCCACTTCGTCAAGGGTACTGCCACCCTTGCTGCCCTGGTGCTTCATCGCTTCGTACTTCATGGCATAAGCCTTTGCCTTCTCACTCGGTAAAATGTCCTCCCGCTGGATATTGGAATCCACCATGATGATCGTAGCTTCATCGTCCGTATAGTTCCTGACAATGACAGGCATCGTGTCAAGCCCTGCTTTTTCAGATCCCCGTTTCCTACGGTGTCCGGCTATGATCTCATAGCCGCCTCCCTCCCTCGGCCTTACAATTCCGGGAACAAGCACACCATACTTGCCGATACTCTCCGTGGTTTCCTCCATCTTTTCATCATCAAGGACACGGAACGGGTGTCCTCTGAATGTATGTAAATCCGCCAGCTTCGCATGGATAATCTGCTCCCCCGACGTGTTTTCTGCGCCGCCAAATAAATCATCAAAGCTGTTCAGCCTGACTTTTGATGCGCTCCCTGCCTTACTGCCCATTGCCAAGCACCTCCTTCGTCAAGGACTGGTACGCCCCGGCAACCTTGCCTTTCGGGTCATGCTCATAAATACTGACACCCTCTGCGGACGTCTCCGCCGCCCTCACCGACATCGGTATGCTGTTCTCGAATATCCGCACCCTGCTTCCGTAGGTTTCGATAAGCAGCGCCGTAATATCCCTTGCATAATTGGTGCGGTTATCTACCATCGTCAGCAGAATGCCTTCAATCTCCAGTTTCGGGTTAATCTGCCGCTTTACCTTGCCTATGGTCTTGATAAGCTGTTCCAAGCCTTTCACGGGCAGGTATGCCGCCTGAACCGGAATGAGTATGCTGTCGGCACAGGCAAAGGCATTTATGGTAATCATCCCCAAAGAGGGCATACAGTCGATTAAAATGTAATCGTACCCGTCCTTTAACCTCTCCACATAGGAGCGCAGCATAATCTCCCGGCTCATCACATTCACAAGGGAAACCTCCAGACCGGACAGCTCAATGTTCCCCGGCATCAGGTCAATGCCTTCCTCATGCTTCAAGATACCGTAATCCGGCTCCATTTCTTCATCGTTGATAACCTTTTCCAATACGTTCGCAAGGGTGACATCCAGCTTGTCCGGCTCCGTGAAGCCTAAACTTGCGGTCAGACTCCCCTGTGCGTCCGCATCTATTACCAGGACTCCTTTTCCCTGCTTTGCCAGCCCGATCCCTAAGCTGCTCGTTGTGGTGGTTTTTCCCACTCCGCCTTTCTGGTTTGCTATTGCTATCACTTTACACATGGTTTTATTCCTCCGTTTAGTTAGATTTTTCTTTGATGTTGGCTTTCTGCACTTCCACATAAGCCCGGTAATACCTGTTTGTACCCTTGTTCCGATACAGCTCGGAAACTTCCGTCACAGCCACTTTGGGCTGTCTTTGCAGGAGCTTCTCGAACCACTTAATATCATTCTTCGTTCCCATCAGTCGAATTTTCAGCACGTTTCCTCTCCATTTCTGCAAGGATTTCCTCGATAGACCGCTGTTTCCGGCAGTATTCCGGGTAACGGAGCTGAATGCCCTGCCAGAAGTACAGTGCGTAGCCGCAGCAGAAAATATCGCTTACGGAATACCCCCTACACTCTCCGATCTGCTCGTCCTTGCGCTTATAGTCATCAACGCCCGGCGTTCCGTCCGTGTAAAGGTTAAAGGCAAGCCTTACCACCTTTACGCTGCCGCTGGTCTGCCAGCCCTGATGCAGACACTCTGTTTTGACGCATCCGGACTTCATATCGTAAATCTGGCTGAAATGATTCCTCGTGTCCTCAGAAATACCGAGAATGTAGATCAAAGCCTTGTGATAGCAGTCCTGATACCTCGCCTGTTCCAGTTTTTCATAATAGAATCTTTCATGTTTCTCGTTTGCAAAAACCATGTGTGTGTTGTTGGCACTCTGTGCCCCTGCTCTTAACGCTGTGTTGTTCATACCTGAACCTCCTTCATTAAAGATATTGAATAAAAAAAGGGAACAAACCCCGAAATAGGGTCTATTCCCAAACATCAAACAAGGGAAAGCACTTTGCTTTCCCTTGCAGAACTTATATATAGACTTTTACCACAATATCTTTAAATCTGTTAGCCTTTGTGTACTCTGGACGTTCAGCCATAAATGCCCTTACATCCTCTCTCGACACCGTTAAGGTACAGAAGTAAATATAGGGTTGTCTAATTCCTCTAGTTGTTAATAGCCGCCTGTGCCGCTGCCAGTCTTGCGATCGGTACACGGAACGGTGAACAGGATACATAGTTCAGTCCGATCTTATTGCAGAATTCTACGGAAGAAGGATCTCCGCCGTGCTCTCCGCAGATACCGATATGCAGATTCGGATTCACCGGCTTGCCAAGGTTGATGGACATCTCCATCAGCTTGCCGACACCTGTCTGATCCAGCTTCGCAAACGGATCGTTCTCAAAGATCTTCGCGTCATAGTATCCATCCAGGAACTTGCCCGCATCGTCACGTGAGAAGCCGTATGTCATCTGTGTCAGGTCGTTGGTTCCGAAGCAGAAGAAGTCCGCTTCCTTCGCAATCTCGTCAGCGGTAAGAGCCGCTCTCGGGATCTCGATCATGGTACCAACCTCATACTTCAATTCCACGCCGGCTGCTGCGATCTCAGCATCAGCAGTCTCAACAACAAACTTCTTCACATACTTCAGCTCTTTGATATCGCCGATCAACGGGATCATGATCTCCGGGCATACGTTCCAGTCCGGATGTGCTTTCTTTACATTGATGGCAGCGCGGATCACTGCCTTGGTCTGCATCTTCGCAATCTCCGGATAGGTCACTGCCAGACGGCATCCGCGGTGGCCCATCATCGGGTTGAACTCATGCAGGCTGTCGATGATCGTCTTGATCTGCTCTACGGTCTTGCCCTGCGCGTCAGCCAGCTTCTTGATGTCCTCTTCCTCTGTCGGAACGAACTCATGGAGCGGCGGATCCAGGAAACGGATAGTAACCGGGTTGCCTTCCAGAGCCTCATACAGCTTCTCGAAGTCTCCCTGCTGTTCCGGAAGGATCTTCTCCAGTGCTGCTTCTCTCTCTTCTACGGTCTCAGCACAGATCATCTCACGGAACGCATCAATTCTGTTGCCTTCGAAGAACATATGCTCCGTACGGCACAGCCCGATACCTTCAGCTCCCAGCTCACGGGCTTTCTTCGCGTCTGCAGGTGTATCCGCATTGGTACGTACCTTCATGGTTCTGTACTTGTCAGCCCATGCCATGATCCGTCCGAACTCTCCCGCAATGGTCGCGTCTACAGTCGGGATGATGCCATCGTAGATATTTCCGGTAGAACCGTTGATGGAGATCGGGTCTCCTTCATGGTATTCTTTTCCTGCCAGTGTGAACTTCTTGTTCTCTTCGTCCATCGCAATATCGCCGCAGCCGGATACACAGCATCTGCCCATCCCGCGCGCTACAACTGCCGCATGGCTTGTCATACCGCCGCGAACGGTCAGGATTCCCTGTGCAGCCTTCATACCTTCGATATCCTCCGGAGAAGTCTCCAGGCGGACCAGAACGACCTTTTCTCCTCTTGCAGCCCACTCCTTTGCGTCGTCAGCGGAGAATACGATCTTACCGCAGGCAGCTCCCGGTGAAGCGCCCAGAGCCTTTGCGATGGGCTCAGCAACCTTCAATGCAGCAGCGTCAAACTGCGGATGAAGCAGTGTGTCAAGGTTTCTCGGGTCGATCATGGCAACAGCTTCTTCCTCTGTACGCATGCCTTCATCCACCAGGTCGCATGCGATCTTCAGAGCAGCCTGAGCGGTTCTCTTGCCGTTTCTGGTCTGCAGCATGTACAGCTTGCCGTGCTCTACAGTAAACTCCATATCCTGCATGTCTCTGTAGTGTGATTCCAGAGTCTTGCAAACGTCCTTGAACTGTACAAAAGCCTCCGGGAATTTGTCTTCCATCTCGGAAATATGCATCGGAGTTCGGACACCTGCAACTACGTCCTCGCCCTGTGCATTGGTCAGGAACTCGCCGAACAGACCGTTCTCGCCTGTAGCCGGGTCTCTGGTAAATGCAACGCCTGTACCGCAGTCATCTCCCATGTTTCCGAATGCCATCATCTGTACGTTGACAGCAGTTCCCCAGGAATACGGGATATCATTGTCACGGCGGTATACATTCGCTCTCGGGTTATCCCAGGAACGGAATACGGCTTTGATCGCTCCCATGAGCTGTTCCTTCGGATCTGTCGGGAAGTCTTCCCCGATCTTCTCTTTATATTCCGCTTTGAACTGTCCCGCAAGCGCTTTCAGGTCATCCGCAGTCAGTTCTACGTCCTGCTTCACGCCCTTTTCCTCTTTCATCTTGTCGATGAGCTCTTCAAAATACTTTTTGCCGACTTCCATAACGACATCGGAGTACATCTGGATAAATCTTCTGTAGCAGTCCCATGCCCAGCGCGGATTGCCGGATCCTTCCGCAAGTACGTCTACAACCTCTTCATTCAGACCCAGGTTCAGGATCGTGTCCATCATACCGGGCATAGAAGCTCTAGCACCGGAACGTACGGAAACCAGGAGCGGATTCTCCTTGTCACCAAACTTCTTGCCGGTAACCCCTTCCATCTTCGTGATTGCTTCCATGATCTGGCCCATGATCTCGTCATTGATCGTTCTGCCATCCTCATAATACTGCGTGCAGGCTTCTGTTGTGATCGTAAAGCCCTGCGGCACCGGCAGACCCAGATTCGTCATCTCGGCAAGGTTCGCGCCCTTTCCGCCGAGCAGGTTCCTCATGGTGGCGTCACCTTCGGTAAACATATAAACCCATTTTGCCATGTCCTAATGACCTCCCTAATATATATTTTGCTAAGCTTGTTTAAGTCGCATTCTTATTTTAAAGGTTTTGTCGTATCACGTCAAGATATTTGTACCTAAAAATGGTATATTTTCCAACATTATATATGGCTTCTGCGGTATTGTCTCTTCCACTTCTCCAGGAGCACATCATTTAATTCCAGCTGCATGCCGTTGCGGATATCCTCCATCTCCTGGCGC
This sequence comes from Lachnospiraceae bacterium, assembly GCA_009911175.1. Next base: position 5,500 of record QXWX01000111.1, read on the forward strand.
ATCCTGGCATTGATCTCCACATAATTCTCATGCTTGGTCAGCAGGATGTGGTATTCCTCCAGCGACATATACTTGTATGACGCGTAGAGATATGGCTTCAAAAGGTTCGGATCCTCGCAGATCTGATACGCCCGGTCATACATCCGTGCCGACTCCTGGTACAAGAACAGTCTCCCATAGGCCGCCCCCAGGCCGGCGTAGATCCTGCCGTAGAATTTTGCGTCCACGCTCTCGTCCTTTTCCTGATTCAGGATCGCCTGGTAGACCAGGATCGCTTCCTCGATCTCCCCGCTTTCCAGCAGGTTGTCGCCCTTGTATTTCTGCCGCTCAATGTCCTTCTGGTTCCGCAGCCGTTCCAGTACATTCTGGATCCGGATCATCTCCGTATCCCGGTAGATTCTGGAATCTTTCAGTATCGTCAGCACGAACTTCTCAATGGACCCGTGCAGGCGGATCACGTCCCGAAGCTGCCCAGCAAGCGTTCTCATGCCCAGCTCTTCATCCAGCCACACGCACAGCTGCTCGTTCATGATCGTGTAATCGATCAGATACAGGTTGTTGCAGAGATAGTAGCACAATTCTTCTATTGTAAATATCTTGCAGTGGATCCGAGTGATCTCATACGGATGCGTTGCATGCCGCTCATGACAAAGAACCAAACTTCCCATCGTTGCCTCCTAAATGTATAATCTTCTCTGCATGGAAATCCGTGGGCAGGAAAAACTCCCCGAAGCCTACGTCCCGCACTGTGATCTTACAGGTCTTTTCATCTAAAAGCAGAGTCTCGATCTGCAGCCGCATGGAATACTCCGCCCGTTTCGGAAATTTTTCCAGAGAGATCACTTCATTCCGAAGAGATCCCTGGACCAGGGATTCCACATGCAGCTCAATGCTGTCCAGATCCTCCACCAGCACCTCCCACTGGTTGTTGCACTCATACCACTGGGCGCCCCAGGATACGATGGGATACCACATCTCCTGGCCGTTCACCCGCATATTGACCGTAATCTGGTCCGTCAGCTTGCTGGCCGACAGATAAACCGGATTCTCGATATGCATATACATCTTGCGGAACGCCGTATAGCAGGCTCCCTTGCTGTAGAGGTTGTTCCCGATAAACGCGCGCCGCCCGTTGCAGAGCACCCGGAGAGACTTGGGATACCAGTTATTCTCAAAGCCTTCTCCTGTGAGAAAAACCGAAGATACGATCCGCTTCTCAAACACACTCTGGATAAACTTGCAGAACCTTGCGTCCGCTTCCTTTGCCTTGTCCTCGTTCAGGACCGGATATACGGCCGCCAGCTCCTTCATATGGGCGCTTGCCACCTCGTCTACCGTGACAAAGGTGGTCTTGCCGCCTCCCAGCCCCGGCTTCAGACGCCGGAGCATAAACGCCTTGATCTCGTTCCTGTCGCAGCAGAACAGCGCAGCGTCATACTGCCACAGCTCCTTGGGCTGGTAAAAGAGGTAATTACAGAAGCTTTCTTTATAATCCTGTATAAAAATGTGCTGCTTTTCCACTCCCATCCGCACCGCGATTCCGCGGAGCATCTGGGCCAGCTCCTCCGTCAGCTCCGGCACGCTGAACACAATCCCGCTGATCTCCGGAAACTGCTGCAGGGACAGCTGGATAAACTTGGACAGCAGCTCCACCGCATCATAGGTCTCCTCCCCGCAGTCGATCTTCTCTCCCGCCAGGCTTCTCTCCAGAAGCCTGGTCACCACAAAGCCTTCCTTGATCGTGACCAGGCGCTTTGCTTCCTTTCCATAGGCCCAGGTATCCCGAAGTCTTCCGACCAGCAGCGGGATCTGATAATTGTCGGAATCCACTTCCAGCGTCTCAGGCTCTGACTGTTGGTCATTATAATAGCTGATCTGGCACATTTTCTCCGTGATCTCATATCCTATCATGCTCCCCTGTCCCATACAAATCAGCCTCCTTTTATGCTTCGTTCTCAAACATATGCGCGGCAGTCATGTCCTCCTGGGCATATGCCTTCATCCTGGATTCGCGGATGCTTCCCTCCGAAAGCAGAATATCATTGAGCCGGCCGTAACGCCCGTTCTCGCCTTCCCTGATCTCCTTTGAACAGCTCTCCTTCTCGCTGCGGTAGGAATTGCCGTCAATCGTTTCTTTAAAATAATATTTTAAGGTTTCATTTGCAAACAATACAAACTTCTTTACATAGATATTGTCATACATCGGGGAAAGCACTTCCGTCGAATAGTCCACGCTCTCCGAATTCCCCTTCTGGAGCTGGTAGTAGAGCATCACGCGGCTGCCCTTCTGCCCCTTATACTCGATCAGGGTCTTATCCCAGAGCTGCAGCTCAATCAGCCAGTCCTTCTCATACGACAGATAAAACGGGAAATACAGCTGCTTTCCGCAAAGCTCCTGAAGGAACTTCTTCAGCGTCCTGCGCTGGGAAGGCGTATAATCCTTGTCCGCATAATATTTGAGCACCGCGATCTTGCAGATATCAATGGTATCCTCACCCTTTTCATATTCCCTGCAGATAATGTCTATGACACTTCTGCTGATCTTCCGGTCCTCCGCCACATATTCCCTGGACATATAAGCCAGATACGCCTGCTGCAGCCGGAAATACGGTCCTTCCGCATAATAATCCTCAAACACCGGAGCCTCTGCAAAAATCTCCTCCGCAAACAGCATCTGCGTCAGGATCCGTTCACCCAGCTTATGGGTATGGACCTCATACTCCTTGGCCTCCCGCCAGAGCAGCTTCATATCCGTGGTCGCCCCGCAGTAATAATTGGCAAGGTAGGTCAGAGTCACCTTATCGTATTGTCCCTTTTTAAACAGCTCAAAACAGATATAGGTCAGGAAATCATCGCTTTCGTAATTCGTTTCCCGGATCGTCTTGGTGCAGAGCGCAAACAGCTCCTCTTCCGTGTACTGTTCCACACCTACGGACCGTACGGTCTCCAGTGTCAGCTCCTCCACCTCTTCTTCCTGCCGCCTTAGCCGCATACCGTTGATATACCGCTTGCACATATCCAGATAGCGCAGCTCGTAAAACAGACGCTTGCTCTCATAGGGAATGGAATCGGTATAGTGTCTTCCGTTCCGCGCCTCCCAAACCAGCCGGTCCGTCTTGGAATACAAAAACACCTGCGCTCCGTCTTCCGTGTAGGGGACTGTCTGGGTAATGCTCCCATCTTCGGCAACCACATGGATGAACTTCATATTCCGAACCTTGGTCGTGATCTCATAAGCATGGCAGATATCGTACAGCGCCTTTACCCTGTCCGGATTCATAAGCCGTTCCGCCACAAACCTCTTATAAATGATCCGCAGGTGCTCATCAATATGCCTGCGCTCCATCTGATTGCATGCAAATGCTTCGATCTCATCCCGGTAATGAGCATAGATCTCGCTTCCCTCATCCACATAGGAGATCAGGTTCGCGTACAAAAATGCCAGCTTATGGTAATTCAGAGAATTTCCATGCATGAAATACAGGTAGACCGAGCGCGGAAGCGCCTTCTTAAACTGGGTCTCCTTCACGGACGCCATATAAAATTCATACAGCTGGGCAATCTTCTGCTCTGACTTCACCGCCTTTTCATACCAGCGGAAATAAATATTGTCCACGCAGTTCCCCTTGATCAGAAGCGTGCAGATCGCAGTTAAGATCATGGACTCCGGATACATCTTATAGCACAGCACCAGTGTATTATATAAATGCTTGTCAAAGGTCTTGAGCTGACTTGCCAGATTCGCTGTATAGAGCGCCAGTTCCTTTGTCATAAGCTTGTATTTTGCGGCAAAGAACAGCACCCGCACCTCGAACATCCCCAGCTTTTTCAGGGAAGTACTCTTCTCCCGAAAGCAGCGGAATACGACCAGGTAAAAGATCAGGCTGTGAGGCTTTTCTTCATAAAACAGGTTCTCCATCACCCGCAGCCGCTCGCTTAAGATCTTGTATTCCGAATCCACCTGCACCAGCATGCACAGGATCTTCCAGCTCTCCGGATGCTTCATGTAATACTTGGAAATCTCTTCCGCCACACGCCGCTGTCCGATGGAATCATTGCTTAAAAGCGTCGTCAGATAGAGATAATAGGAACTCAGCTCTGCATTTTTCCCGATTGCAAACCGATTATAATTGTAGGATTCCAGAAGCATCTTGGCCTCATCCATCCGGTTTCCAATCAGGCTGATATGCGCATTCACGAGAAGATACATGTCATTCTTATCGCTCTTCTTCCGAAGCCGTTCCACCCGGCGCAGCGCCTCCTCCGTCCAGGTACTCAGCTCCTTCTTCCCGGCCTCATACTGCAGAAAGCCTTTCAGGATCCCCGCAAATTCCTGTTCCTGGGCATGATGCTCCTCATCCCGGTCTACATTCTTTTCCACCACGATCTCATAGGTCAGTGTCTCATAAGGGGTTTCCAGGATGATCTGTCCGAAGTTGCTTCCTTTGTGAAGCTTCTCGTCGTGGATGATATACTCCATACGGTAGGAATTTCCGATAAACTCCTCGGTTGAAATCCTGGTGCGCTCTATGGACAAAAAATCGCTCTCCGTATGTACATCAATCAGAAGGTGCCCCCAGGTATTCTTCTTGATCGTAAAGATCTCCTTCCGGGTCTCAGTCAGGGAAATGAACGCCCTACTCTCCTCCTCCAGTGTCAGGAATACCTTTTCCTTCTGCTTGCAGCCGACCAGGAATTCCTCCAACGCCTGCTGATCCAGCTCCCATTTGCGCATATTATCGTAAAGGGCCTGGATCCTTCTGTCTTCGTATTTTAGAATCTCATAGAAGTCCCGCGAACGGAACAGCTTCTCCGCCTCGGCCGGATCCTGGAAGGCCAGCTTTCTAAAATCCTCCAGACTCTGCACCTTGCCATAGCGTGTCATGACAAACGGCTTCTCGATGATGGCCGTAAACGCAATGTCAAATTCCCCGCCGTTGCAGACAATGGTAAATCTCCCATGCTCCACGTGTCCCGGCACCAGTCCGGTACCGTCATACACATAGTAGATATTCACCGGATTGCCGTCAAAGCCTGTCTCTTCGCAGCGCATGCGGAAGGAAGAAGGATACACCAGTCCCCGGATGGTTCCCTCCCCCTGGTTCTGCAGGGAAAAACTGCCTTTATATACTTCTCCTTCCCCTACCCGCATGGTAATGTGAGTCTCAGAAAAAATGATATCCGGTTGTGGAATATGAAAGTCTCCTTTGGAAAGACGCTTAATCTTATTCTTCAAATTCGTCACCTACTTCAAAACGTTCTAACAGAGTATTCCTGATCAGACGGAAACCGCCCGTCCCGAAGGGCTGTGCATTATGGAACGCCCTTTGGGTACACTACTATGGATTATAGCATTATTTTACCGTTTCTTGCAATGGTAGAATCATGAAATTTTCTCCAGCAGACACACGCATTCGATATGGACAGTCTGACAGAACTGGTCCACTGCCCTGCACTTCACCAGCTCATACCCTCTTCCCTGTATCATTTCCAGGTCTCTCGCCAGACTGGTCACCTTGCAGGAAATGTAGACGATCCGGTCCGCTCCGTAATCCAGGATCTTCGGAAGCGCCTTCGGATGAATCCCGTCTCTGGGCGGATCCAGCACGATCACATCCGGTTTTTCCCCAATCTCATCCAATACTTTGAACACATCACCTGCTAGAAACCGGCAGTTGTCCAGTCCGTTTTTCGCGGCATTTTCCCTCGCTGCCTCCACCGCTTCCTCCACGATCTCTACCCCGATCACCTGTCCCGCCACCGGAGCCAGCACCTGTGCAATGGTTCCGGTTCCGCTGAACAGGTCAAAGACTGTCAGATCCCGGATATCGCCGATGTATTCCCTGACCGTCCCATACAGTATTTCCGCACCCCGGGAATTGGGCTGAAAGAAGGAAAATGGAGTCACCTTAAAATCCATCCCCAGAAGCTTTTCTGTAAAATAGTCCTGTCCGTACAGAAGCTCTGTCCTGTCGCTTCTCACCACATCCGACAGAGAGTCATTATAAATATGAAGGATCCCTGTGATCTTTCCCTCCAGCTCCAGTCCCAGAAGCCGTTCTGCCAAAAGCTGAAGGTCATGCTCCTCCTGTGTGGTGGTCACAAGATTGACCAGCAGCTCGCCGGTAGCATTTCCCCGGCGCAGCAGCAGATGTCTCAGATACCCCTGATGCTGAAGCTTCTTATAATAGGAAGTGCCCCGTTCCCGAAAAAATTGAAGTACGCAGTCCAGTACAGCCGTCATGTCCCTGTGTACCAGCCTGCAGTCCGACACGGTCAGTATATCATAAGTACTTCCTTTTTTATGAAGTCCCAGCGACAAGGGCCCGTCCTTATACGCATCGCCAAAAGAAAATTCCATTTTATTCCGGTAGCCGAACTCCTCCGAATCGCCCAAAATCCCTTCAAATTCATAGCTTCGCCCGGGCGCCAGCGCCTGATCCAGGATCCGCTTGACCTGTCCGGCCTTCATCTCCAGTTGCGCTTCATAGGACATAGTCTGGTACATGCACCCTCCGCAGGCCGGAAACTGGCGGCAGACAGGCTCTCTCGTTTCCAGAGGCGACGGTTCGAGCACCTCCAGAAGCCGCCCCTGAGCGACACCCTGCTTAAACTTCTGGATCATGAAGCGAATCTTCTGACCCGGAATCCCGTTTTTTACAATCGCATACTGATCTTCCCCGTCCGGACTGATCTTCCCCTTGTTCGGAAAATCTACGCACTCGATGATCCCCTCATATATCTGCCCTTTTTTCATACTTTCCCCTTATCAATCATAATGGAATCTCCGCAGCGGCTGTTTACAGCAGATCCGATATAAAGCGCAACACAAAAAGAGGCAGAGTGCAACAGTACATCCTGCCCTGAGCCTTTGACTCTCACAACAGCCGCCAATATGACCTGACCGCCAGGGTTCTCTCCCTCCCTGCATGTATCTGTAAAAATCAGCCAGAGAGAGGAGCAGACCGCCTGACAGACAGGTCAACTATGTGCAAACCATCTTCCGGGCATCTGCCCGGAGAAACAATCACCTGCTCACCGCAGATTATACCTGGTCTTCCTCACTGAAATAATCATCGAAATCATCATCAAAATCTTCCTCGAAGTCTTCCAGATAATCCGGTGTCACGAACTTATACACTGCAAACGCAATCGCCGCAACCGCTGCGATCGCCCCGATGATCGCCAGTACCCATACGATCGTATTTTTCTGCTTTTCCGCCTCTGTTCTGTGAAGAAGTTCCTTTAACTTTGTCTCCGCGATCAATCCTTCCACCTTGCTCATAGCATCCATATTCTTTTCCGTCCTTTCCCAATCTGATCTAGGTTTCACTTATTTTTTATTATAACACTAACGATTTCAGATTACTACTAAATTATTTGATTTTTTAAAAATTTCATATATTTTGTTACAATTTTTGAAGCTTCGCAAAGGATGCAAACATCTTCCGTACCCCTGCCGAATCGAACTCTACGGTCACCTCATAATCCCTTCCGCCTTCCGTGATCACCTTCACCGTGCCTTCCCCGAACTTCATGTGGCTGACCCGGTCTCCTACCGTATAGTCCAGCCCTTTTCCCTTCGTTACTGTGAACTGCTTTGCCGCGGAATGGCTCTGGAATGGCTGCTGATGAAATGCCTTTCTCGCCTGTTGCTTTGCATTGGGCACCGGTGCGATCCGCTCCTCCTTTTCAAACATCCTCCTCTCCGTCTCCAGGAACTCCGCCGGAATCTCATTCAAAAACCGGGACATGGGATTAAACCGGATCTCGCCTCGGAGCATCCGCTGCTTTGCGCAGCTTACGGTCAGTTTTTTCTCCGCTCTCGTAATGCCTACATAGCACAGGCGCCGCTCCTCCTCCAGGTCCTCCGGATCGTCCAGGCACATGGCGCTGGGAAATAACCCGTCCTCCAGCCCGGCCAAGTATACATGGGGAAATTCCAGCCCCTTCGCGCTGTGCAGCGTCATCAGCACCACATAATCCTGGTTCTCGTCCAGGCTGTCGATATCCGCAACAAGCGCCACCTCTTCCAGAAATCCGCTAAGTGTCGGCTGATCCCCCGCTTCCTCACAGGCCTCCTCATAGGACACGATCTTGCTCACCAGCTCGTCGATATTCTGGATCCTTGCTTCCGCATCCTCTTTATCCTCTGCGTCCAGGCTCTCTATGTACGCGGTCCTCTCCAGAATCTCTTCCATCAGCTTTGAAACCGGGATCTGATCTGCCCTACTTTTGAAATATTCAATGAGAGCCACAAAGGAATCCAGCTTCGGGGCTGCCCGTCCGATATTCGGGATCAGATCCAGCCCCTGCAGCGCACTGTAAAATCCGATGCCCCGGGCTGACGCTGATTCCTGCACCCGGTTGATAGTGGTCAGGCCGATCCCCCGCTTCGGCACATTGACGATCCGCCGCACCGCCAGGTCATCCCTCCCGTTATCAATAGTCTTCAGATACGCCAGAAGATCCTTGATCTCCCTGCGGGCATAGAAATTGATCCCGCCTACGATCTTATAGGGAATGTTGGATGCTACAAACTTCTCCTCAAAAAGACGGGACTGGGCGTTGGTCCGGTATAGGACAGCACAGTCATTGTAACACATCCCCTCTTCTACCTGGCTTCTGATATCCTCCGCGACAAAATCTGCCTCGTCATAGGCATTATAGAACTGTCGGAACCGGATCGGAGCCCCTTCCCCGTTATCCGTCCAGAGGGTCTTGTCCTTTCTCCCCAGGTTATGCCGGATCACTGCATTGGCCGCATTCAGGATATTGCCTGTGGAACGGTAGTTCTGCTCCAGCTTGATGACCCTTGCGTCCTGAAATTCCTCCTCAAAATTCAGAATATTCCGGATATTCGCCCCCCGGAACTTATAGATCGACTGATCGTCATCCCCCACCACACACAGGTTTTGATACTTGGACGCCAAAAGGCTGATGAATTTAAACTGAACCGTATTCGTATCCTGATACTCGTCCACCATGATATACCGGAACCGTTCCTGATAATACTCCAGCACATCCGGCTGTGTCTCGAAGAGCTGCACCGTCCGCAGCAGCAGATCGTCAAAATCCAGTGCGTTGCTGGCCCGCAGCTGGCTTTCGTACTCCCGGTATACCTTTGCGATATTCTTCATTCCATAATTGCCCTCCGCCCGGGCTTCATACGCGTCCGGTGTCAGTGTCTGGTCCTTTGCGGAGGAAATAGCGGCCAGAAGAGAGCTTTCTTTATAGGCCTTCGTATCAATATTCAGCCTTTTGCAGATCTCTTTCATCAGTGTCTTCTGGTCGTCACTGTCATAGATGGTAAAATTATTTTCGTATCCCAACCGGTCAATGTGTCTTCTCAGGATCCGGACACAGGCCGAATGGAAGGTACTCACCCAGACACTCTCCGCGCCGAAGCTCACCAGACGGTTCACCCTCTCCCGCATCTCCCCGGCCGCCTTGTTGGTAAATGTGATGGCCAGGATGTTCCATGGATTGACCCCTTTTTCTTCCATCAGGTAGGCGATCCTGTGGGTCAGCACTCTGGTCTTTCCGGAGCCTGCTCCTGCCAGGATGAGAAGCGGCCCTTCCGTATGATATACGGCCTCCCTCTGCTGTTCATTCAATGAATCATATATACTCATAATCTTCTCCTTTTTGTACGGATTTCATTCTTCATGACCTTTTCCGGCTCATCCGTATTTCCCGCGGAGTACAGCCGTAGACCTCATGGAACATTTTGTTGAACAGCTTATAATTCGTAAATCCATGCTTTTCCGCCAGCTCCATGATCCCAAATTCGGTATTGCATATTTCCTGATAAATATGCATCAGGCGCACCTGATTGACATACCTTGTAAACGTCACGCCCATATTTTTCCGGAAAAAACGGCTGAAATATTCTCTGCTCAGATAGAAATGGGCGGCGATGCTTTCCAGGGAGATCAGCTCTTTGTGGTGAAGCTCAATGTATTCGATGATCTCCTCCATCCGCTCCAGGTTCTCCCGCTTTTCCGGCTTCTGCACCCATTCCCCGGTCTCCGCAAACTGATTGACCAGCTCGAAAAATATCTCCATCGCAATGGCCTGGCTTTTCAGCTTATACCCTGTAGGATGCATAACATACAAAGGCGGAAGCCCTTTCAACAGCTCGCAGATCTCCAGATACGCATCCAGCTTCTCCTTCTGCAGCTCGGCCCTGGCGCATTGAAAATGGTATTCGTCCAGGTTCGGGATAAAATTTTTCATACTGCTGCGGGAAAAATGGATGACTACCATCATGGATTCCCCTCTGCACCGGAACTCATGCAGCTGGTTGGAATCGATCACCACGAACTCTCCGGCCACCACCGGATAATCCTTTCCCTCAATGGCTATCTTCGCGTTTCCATTCAGGATATAAATCAGCTCAACCGCCGAATGCCAGTGAACCGGATTATATTTCCGGATATTCGTATAATAATGGATCTGCACTCCGGTCCGCTCCAGTTTAAATAACGGCTCATAAATCATATTTCGGTCTGCCTTTCCCCGTACTTGAAAACAGCAGGCCCCGGATCATCCGGCACCTGCCTGTCCTCTATAAAAAACAAATACATTCCTCCAGGATCTTTTTAAACCTGATTAGGCCCTTGACGCGCCGTCTACGGACAGCACCTCCCCTGTCACATAGGAAGCCATGTCGCTGGCCAGGAATAAAAACGCATTCGCAACATCCTCCGGTTCCCCGATCCTGCGCAGCGGGATCGTTGCGATCAGCGGCTGGATCATGGAATCCGGGAGCGCCGCTACCATGTCGGTCTTTGTGATTCCAGGAGCCACCGCGTTCACACGGATATTGCTCGGTCCCAGTTCTCTTGCCAGAGAGAGCGTCAGTCCGTTCACCGCAAACTTACTTGTAGGGTAGGCAACGCCACCGGGCTGTCCGGAAATGCTGACCATGGAGCTGGTATTCAGGATGCATCCGCCTCCCTGCTCCTTCATGATCTTAACGACCGGATGGATCGCGTTGAAGATTGCGTTTACATTCAACTTCATCACCTTTTCAAACTGCCCTGCTTTATATTGATCGATCTTCGTGCTGTCCGATACACCGGCATTATTGACCAAGATGTCGATTCTTCCATACTTATCCCTGATCTCCTGAATGGCCTTGTCCATCTCTTCCTCATTAGTCAGATCCGGATGCGCGCCCTCCACCGGCCAGTCCGGATTCTCCGCCTTCAGAGAAGCAAGCGCCTTCTCCACAGTCTCTTCCCTTGATCCGAACAGAATGACCTTTGCGCCGTTCTCCAGATACTTTTTCACGACGGCGTATCCAATCCCTCTTGTACCTCCGGTTACGACAGCTATCTTGTCTTTTAACATCATAAAATCCTCCTCATGATCTGAAACATTTGCACTAAGATTATCATAATTTCATAGAAAATGGAAGCCCTTTTGTGAAACTTCAACAATAAATCTTTTCCTTGCTATCTGGTTTTAAATACTATATAATAATTCCATCGAGGTGATAACATGAAAATAGACGCAAGTGATATGCTGAACAGCATTTTAGAAAGCCTTTCCCGGATCGACTATATCCATGCGGATGAGATTCCGAATATTGACCTGTATATGGATCAGGTGACCACCTTCATGGATTCGCAGCTCTCCTCTACCCGGCGCTACGAGCAGGACAAGATCCTGACCAAGACCATGATCAACAATTATGCCAAGAACAATCTTCTTCCCCCGCCGGTCCGGAAGAAGTATACGAAAGAACACGTACTGATCCTGATCTTCATTTATTATTTTAAAAATATCCTGTCCATCAAGGATATCGAGATGCTTCTGCACCCTCTCACGGAAAAGTATTTTCACAAGGAGGATGCCTTCAATCTCACGTCCATTTATGAAGAAGTGTGTTCGATGGAAAAAGCAGATGTCGAGCCGCTCATGGAAGAAATGAAAAGCATCTATGCAAGGGCCATGGATTCCTTCACGGAGGCTCCGGAGGAGGACCGGGCATATCTGCAGCTCTTCTCCCTGATCTGCAGTCTCAGCTTTGATGTATATGTAAAAAAGATGATCATTGAAAAGCTGATCGACTCCATGCCGGAGTTAAAATAAATTCCGGCGCTATCTATAAAACCGTCCTGGAATCCGGCGGTCTTCCGATTCCGGGGCGGCTGTACTGTAAGTTCCACTCCATCTATCAATCTGCCGGGTCCTCCTCCTGGTCGATCCGCGCAAACACCATATCGTACCCGTCGTTTCCATAATTCAAAGAACGGTTTACGCGGCTGATCGTCGCCGTAGAGGCGCCTGTCTTTTCCGCAATTTCCAGATAAGTCTTCTTTTCCCTCAGCATTTTCGCCACCTCAAACCGCTGCGAAAGGGACAGCAGTTCATTGATCGTACAGATATCCTCAAAAAAGGTATAGCACTCCTCTTTGTCTTTTAAGCTCAGTATTGCGCTAAACAAATAATCAACCGCCTCTGTTCTAATCTTCTTACTCATAAAGCCCTCTCCTTTGTTACTCCGTTACAATTAACAGCCTTTTCCATTTTAGCACACTAAACTTTTAAAGTCCATACTTCAATATATTTTTCAGGAAATTCCTCACCAGTCTCTGATCCCCACATATAGTAATAAAGATTGAGATATCATTTTTCAGGAGGATTTATGAAAAAGCGTTTGATTGCCTTACTTCTTACTACGGCTCTCGCCGGTCTGACATTCACGGCCTGCGGTAAAAAACAGGCACAGGAGACTGCAAAACCAGAGGAAAAGACCGAAGAAACCACATCGTCCACAGCTGCGCCTGCACCGGAAAAGGAAATGACCGACATCACGTTAAATGAAGTGGCTCATTCCATTTTTTACGCTCCCATGTATGTTGCCATCGAGGAAGGATATTTTGAGGAGGAAAATATCCGGCTCGATCTGGTCTGCGGATTCGGGGCCGACAAGGTTATGACCGCCGTACTTTCCGGCGAAGCAGATATCGGGTTCATGGGGTCAGAATCTTCGATCTATACCTATAATGAAGGGGCAAATGATTATGTGGTCAATTTTGCCCAGCTCACCCAGCGGGCCGGCAACTTCCTTGTTGCCCGGGAGGAAATGCCTGAATTTTCATGGAATGACTTGAAGGGGAAGACGGTTCTCGGGGGAAGAAAAGGCGGAATGCCGGAAATGGTCTTTGAATTTATTTTGAAAGAAAACGGGATTGACCCTGCTTCGGATCTGGAGATCAACCAGAGCATTGACTTCGGCGCTACTGCTGCGGCATTTTCAGAAAATCTGGGGGATTTTACGGTAGAGTTTGAGCCAGGAGCAACCGCTCTGGAGACGGAAGGCAAGGGCTATGTCGTAGCATCCCTCGGGGAAGACAGCGGATACGTGCCCTATACAGCTTACAGCGCAAAGCAGAGCTTTATGGAAGAGCATCCGGAGACGATCCAGAGCTTTGTCAATGCGCTCCAGAAAGGCATGGATTATGTACAGTCCCATACCCCGGAAGAGATTGCCAAGGCGATCGAACCTCAGTTTCCGGAATCGGACCTGGAAACCATTACTACGATCGTGACAAGATATTATGACCAGGATACGTGGAAAGAAAATCTGATCTTTGAAAAATCCAGCTTTGAACTGCTCCAGGATATTCTGGAAAGTGCCGGAGAATTAGAAAAACGTGCGCCTTATGAAGATCTGGTTACAACGACCTATGCTGAGACAGCAGTAAAATAAGATTAAAGGCAAGCCCGGGAGAGACATTCCCCGTAAGGGGGATGTCTGCCCGCGGCAGTCCTTCTATATTTCTTCTATCATTTTTCCATATCCTGGCTTCACAAAATATTATAGGTTTGTTAACAATCCGTTCAAAAATGTATCACATTTTTTCCACAACTCAAAGATATAATGTAACTGTTCGAAGATAAGAACACTTTTTCATAAACTTTTTCCCCCTTTGAGTCACAGCAATGTGGCTCTTTCCTTTTATAAAGAAATATTGTTTTTTCAAACGGCTCACACCTGTTTCAGGAATGAGCCGCAGTAAAAAACATATTCAGATCTTTTGGAAGCGGAAAGAAATTCCTTTATTCATACTCATCGTCAAACGGATCGTCATAATCATCTGAATCATCATAGCCGTCCGAATTTCTCGACACAATTCCCAGTACAAGGAAGATCAGGCCGAACACCGCCCCTCCGATGGCACAAAACAGGAACATCTTGTCGTCCCCGCGCTTGAGGAATGTAAATACGGCTGCTCCAAAATAAAAGATCATAGGCAGGATAAAGGCCAGGATCGTGTTGCGGTTCTGCATGATCAGCAGCATCAATCCGGAAACAAGCATACAGATCGCAAAGATCAGGAATGTGGTTCCCGTAGAAACCGTACTTCCGGACGCTATATTTTCCAGTCCCGCAAAAAATCCGCCGTATGCAAAGAATCCGGCTGCCAGAACAGAAATGATCCCGAATAGAATCCGCGGAACACGGAATCTTGCTGTAACATATTCTGTATCATCGTAGTCCGCCTCGTCATCCTCTTCATACTCGTCTTCCAGGCTTGCCTTCGTATCCGGACGTTTTTTGGCCGGAACAGGCCGTTCCTTTTTCACCGGCTGCACTTCCTCTTCTGCAAGCGTTCTTTTCTTCTTCACCGGCTTATAGTTCGGATCCGTAGAAAGCATGTCCTCGTATCCTTTTCTGACTGCATGCTCCTTTTTGGTCCGAACCTTTTCTGGAGGGATGTTTCCGTAACGCTGTTCCCCGGATTCGGCCATGCTCTTACGGACAGCCTTTCTCTTCGGGGCACCCTCTGCCAGATGTTCCGCCGCCGGATTCACCGGTGCGCCCGCCGCCCGCTTCTTAACAGGAGGCTTTCCGGATGGACGCTTCTCCGATGCCTGTTCCGCCGAGGCCACGGCTGGCGGCCGTTTTGCTGATGCCGGCCTTGGAGTTCCTGCTTTCTCTCCGGAGGGCTTATGGCCATCCGGCTTCCGGATCCTTTTCTCAGGAGACGTTCCGCCTGCCTGCGCCCTGCGGGCTGCTCTTGCCTCTGCCGGAGCCGCTCCGTCCGCTGCTTTGCGGGGAGTCCTT
>QXWX01000112.1 GCA_009911175.1 Lachnospiraceae bacterium
AAAGCTTGGTATAAAACTTCGAGGATAGTCGGATTTTAGTAACGATTGATTCGAGTCTTTATTATCCGGGTTTTAGGATATAAAACCGTTCCTGTTGGGTTTCTGCTCACACCCTGACCGGGAGCTCACAGTAACGGCATCCAGCCCACTTATCCATTCGCAAAAACCGTGCTGACGCAGGCGCGGATTATATTAAGACTTCCACCGGATTTCCTGCATAGACAGGGTGCGTCATAATCTGTGCCTGACCAAGGCGTGGTTCATAATATATCCCTCTTTAAAAAAGCTCCTGCATCATTCCGATCTGTCTGGCAGTCACTGCAATATTTCTTTTTCTCCGAGACCAACCCTTTATTCTTTCGTGCGTTTTGAAACCAATACAGAGAATCTTGACTGATTCTGGCTTCTTCATTCGGCCCCATCGGGCTGTGTGACACCCCCGGGGGTAAAATGGTAGCTTATGGTTAACGATTCCCGGCTGGTCAGGACGTAAATTATAGTAAAATTTGAAAAAAGAGGACACCTGTCATTTTTTTGCGCGGCAATATATGCTATGATATGAAAAAGCTAAATCGTAACTGTTTACAACGGCGGGCCACAGACTGTCCACTGCTTACGCAGCCTTCTGTTTTTCTATATTGCTGTCGTCCTGAATAGTTACACAAAATCAAAGGAGGAAAACAAAATGCCAACACCACATATTCAGGCCCAAAAGGGGGAAATCGCAAAATCCGTGATCATGCCCGGAGATCCGCTGAGGGCAAAATTTATAGCGGAGAATTTTCTGGAAAACCCGAAGCTGATCAATGAAGTCAGAAATATACTGGGCTATACAGGAACCTATCAGGGAAGCCCGGTCACTGTTATGGCCAGCGGTATGGGCATGCCGTCCATCGGAATCTATTCCTATGAGCTGTTTACACAATACGATGTGGAGAGCATCATCCGCGTCGGGTCGGCGGGCGCATACAGCGGGGAACTGAACGTATACGACATCGTGCTGGCGGACAGCGTATGGAGCGAATCCAGCTTCGCCAGAACCCAGAACGGATTCATCGGGGATGTGATCCTCCCGGATCCGGAACTGAACCAGAGGATCAAAGACGCGGCGGAGAGCCTGCAGATTCCGCTCACTCCGACAAAGATCCATTCCAGCGATGTATTTTACTGCGAGAGCAGTATGCCGGATTACAAGGAAATCCATGACAAGCATGGCTGCACCTGTGTAGAGATGGAGAGCTTCGCCCTCTTCCACAATGCATCCGTCCTTCATAAAAAAGCTGCCTGCCTGCTGACTATTTCCGATTCTTTCGTTACAAACGAAAAAATTTCCTCAGAGGAACGTCAGAAATCCTTTACCGGGATGATGCGCATTGCGCTGGAGGCATGCCGCTGATCGGCAGAGCATGACCTTTTGACGCTTGTATCAACAAATAAAGTATTTACAGCAAAAAAGGAGGAAACTGACTTGAAATATAACCGTATCTTTGTGATCGTTTTAGATTCCCTGGGAATCGGGGCCATGCCAAATGCGCGCCTCTATGGTGACGAGGGCTGCGATACACTGGGGCATATTGACCCGCATATGCCGGGATTTCAGATTCCGAATCTGGCGAAAATGGGGCTGACCAAGCTGCATCCCCTGACAAATGTAAAGACTCCGGATGAACTGATCGGCCGCTGGGCAAGGCTGTTTGAGGCCAGTGTGGGAAAAGACACCATGACCGGCCACTGGGAGATGATGGGCCTCTATATAACGAAGCCATTTCAGACATTTACGGAAACCGGATTTCCGGATGATCTGATCCAGGAGCTGGAAAAACGGACCGGACGCAAGATCATCGGCAACAAGTCCGCCAGCGGCACGGAGATCCTGGAGGAGCTTGCGGAGCAGGAGATTGCCACCGGAAATATGATTGTCTATACGTCTGCGGATTCTGTGCTGCAGATCTGCGGAAACGAAGAAACCTTCGGTCTGGATGAGTTATATCGGTGCTGCGAGATCGCCCGGGAGCTGACCATGCGGGACGAATGGAAGGTGGGCCGGGTGATCGCGCGCCCCTATATCGGAAAGAAAAAGGGAGAGTTCAAGCGGACCGCCAACCGTCACGATTACGCGCTGAAGCCCTATGGCCGCACGATACTCGACGTGATGAAGGAAAACGGCCTGGACGTGATCGGCGTCGGTAAGATCCGGGACATTTTCGACGGGGAAGGTATCACAGAAACACACAAGTCCAAGAGCAGCGTTCACGGGATGGAGCAGACCATCGAGCTGCAGGATAAGGACTTCCGTGGACTGTGCTTCACGAATCTGGTGGATTTTGACGCCCTCTGGGGACACCGGAGAGATCCGGTGGGCTACGGCAGAGAGCTGGAAAAATTCGACGTAAACCTGGGGAAATTTTTAAGCCGCATGAAGGATACCGACCTGCTGATGATCACCGCAGACCACGGAACCGACCCCACCTTCAAGGGCACAGACCATACAAAAGAGATCGTTCCGCTGCTGATGTATTCGCCGTCCATGAAGGAAAGCGGAGAACTTGAGGATCAGAAGAGCTTCGCCGTGACAGGGGCGACGATTGCAGAGAACTTCGGACTGCAGATGCCCGAGGGGACGATTGGGGAATCGCTGCTGGGAAAAATAGCGGATCATTAAAGCATACGAGATAAACAAGAAATTGTGCGTATAAAAGTTCGGATTTGTTATCATTCATACCTTTTAACAAAGCGGGTGCTCAGCCTGCAGGCCCAGGGTAAATCAGAGCAGGAGATCATAGCCGAATGCGGGATTACAGCAGAGGAAGTCAGGGAGATTCTGGCGTAAGGAGTTGTTCTAACCGGAGAACATGAGGATATGCAGACATGGGAGGGGATAGCGCGGTAAAGCGCTATCCTGTTCCGAACAGTTCCTTATTCAAACCTGCGGAACGCCCTCCGCAGCAAAAAAGAATTCAGCAAAGCAACCCCTGAAAATCCGATGACAAACCACGTAAACCCGACAATCCTGAAATCAATAAATATGGTAAACGCGCCGGCCAGCGACAGGACGACCAGGAGCAGGAGGGTATAGGGAAGCTGCGCAATACTGATGATAAATGCGTTTTTCAGCGAGTTTTTGATGGTATTTTCAAACCGGGCAATATACGGGAAAATGTAAATTGCGGGAAATAATAACAGAATACTCACGGCAATCAGAAGAAAGGAAAAAATCTGCTGAAAGGAGCCTCCCATCATTCCAACGGCACGGTAATCCATCCAGAGGACGATGCCTGCGAGCAGCAGGATCATCCAGGAAATGGTACTGTGCCTGAAATTATTTTTAAAAGCCCGGAAAAAGGACGAGAAAATGTAGCTTTCCTCATTCTTCGCCATTTTCAGAGTCACGGAATACAGGGCGGTTGCAGATGCCCCGATGGTGACAATGGGGATTGAGCAGATCAGAAAGAGGAAATTCAGGATAAACAGGTCGGTTAACCTGGATAAAAACTGCATGATCGGACTGTCGTAATTAAAAAATTTCATTGGTAGGCCTCCTTGAGCTTTATTTATGCCCGCGAAGCAACGAGCCAAGTAGCCATGCTTGCATGGATATTTGGCGACTGCCGCGAGGGTTGCTAAGTGCCAGTGGCACTTGTTCAGCAACGACCGAAACGGAGTGTAGACCAAATACCCCGCAGCTTGCCGCGCTGGAATTTTGATGCCCCGTCAGCTTGCTGCGGGGTATTTGACTGACCACATGTTCTTTAAATAATTGATTCAGTGTGAGTCCTCCTTCCTCAAAAAAGAACTTCTTAAGATTATAGCACGATATTTCACTTTTTACTAATCATTTTGCGGTCCTGATAAAAAAACATAAGAAAAGAGACAAGGATTCAGAAAACAGGTACATTTCAGAAAATCGAAAACAGGCATTCTGTCAGCCCCGGGATATACCACAGGCCGCGCCAGGTATAGTCTGACGCGGCCTGAAAGATTTCCAACCGTACACTTGGAATATATTTATCGTTTCACCTTCACCACAATTTTTTTCACCCGGCAGCTCTCCCCAGCCATACACCGGGGCTTATGCGCGTCCTCCGGAGGCACAACGGCAAGGTCGCCGGCTTCCAGAAGAATCTGCCCGCTGTCTCTGGGATCTTCAAAAAATACCAGATCCTTTTCCTGATCATAGGGGGCCTTTTCTTTCAGGCCCTCCCGTTTCACATATCCAAACATTTCCCTTCCATAGACCACGTACTGGATATCGAAGTAACGGTTATGCGCTTCGAACGCACACTCCTCCCACGGCATCGTGGTATATTCCTGGACATTCGCGAAAACCTCGTTTCCGTCGATCTCCGTAATTCCCACCGGAAGGGCTTCCAAATCTTCCGTCCTTAAAAAATGATATGCCTTTGTAAATTTTTCTGACAGGTAGTTGTATTTGTCAGCAAGTTTCAGATTTGTTGTGAGCATGATTTTTCCTCCGTTTATTCCGCAAAAGTTCATTTCTGTTAGATTCTTGTTATCAGCCGCCGCTCGTTCTGTTACGATTCACAGTTTGCCAGCCTGAATATCCATCTGCGGCGGCCGTGCTTAGAATATCCATCTTTGGCAGCCGTACTTAGAATATCCATCTTTGGCGGCGGCCGTACTTAGAACAGATTTGGAAACAACGCCGTCGGTATTGCCAGAAATACATCGGAGAATACGATCATCAGCGCCAGCACCGCAATAGATGACAGGAAGTAGGGCAGCACTCCTTTGAACGAGTCCTCAATACTGATCCCGCTGATAGACCCGGCCAGCAGCAGGCACAGGCCGTAGGGCGGAGTCACCAGCCCAAGAGCCAGTGTCACGACTACGATCAGCCCAAGGATGATGGGGCTGACACCCAGGGCGGTGGCGGAGGGCAGGATGATCGGCACAAACAGGATCATGGCCGGAACCGCGTCCATAAAGGTTCCCACGAACATGAAGAACAATACCACCACGATCAGGAATACCAGCTTTCCGCCGGGCATTCCGACGAAGATTCCCTGCACCTTTTCATTGAGCTGGTAGTAGCTCATCAGCTCTCCCAGGGCATTGGCCGCGGCCAGGGCGAAGAGGGAGAGGGAGGAAAGCTTCATGGTCTCGATCAGGATCGCCGGGATGCGGCTGATCTTGATGGTGTGGTAGAAAAAGATTCCGATGATCAGTGCGTAGACACAGGCAACCGCCGCGGATTCCGTGGGGGTAAACAGCCCGGACACGATACCGCCGATCAGGATGATGGGGGTCAGAAGCGCCGGGAGCGAGGTCCAGATCTGTTTCAGCACTTCTTTGGTGGGCACCTTCTCCCCTTTTGGGAAATTCTTTTTCTTAGAGTACAATACAATCACAAGCATCATGGCCAGGCCCAGCATGATTCCGGGGATCAGTCCGGTCATGAACAGGGCGCCGGTGCCGACGTTGGCAATTCCCGCATAGACCACCATGGTAATGCTGGGCGGGATGATGGAGCCCAGAGTGGAGGACGCGGCGGTGACGCCCACGGCCGTTCCTTTGTCATAGCCCTGTTTTTCCATGGCAGGAATCAGGATCTTT
This sequence comes from Lachnospiraceae bacterium, assembly GCA_009911175.1. The sequence goes on from QXWX01000112.1 coordinate 5,575, forward strand.
CCGATTCCCGCGGTGTCCGCCTGGGAAGAACCGGAGATTCCGGCAAATATCATGGATACCAGGATATTTGCATGGGCCAGGCCGCCCCGCACGTGGCCTACAGAGGACTTGCACACGTCGATCAGACGGTCGGAAATGGAACCTTCGTTCATCAGGTTGGCCGCCAGGATAAACAGCGGCACGGCCAGCAGGGTGAAGCTGTTCAGTCCGTTGAACATTTTTGTAAATACGACACTGTTGGGGATGATCGGAAGGGCCGCGATTCCCGCAAAGGACACGAAGCCGAGGGCATAGGAAATGGGAACACCGATCAACACAAATATTACAAAAAGAACGATCAATAAAATCTGCATACTATTTTCCTCCCTGTTTATTCAGCAAAGCTTTCACATCCTCGACGATCTGTCCGATCAGGTACAGAGCGGAGGTCGCGCCGCAGACCGGAATACACAGCCAGGTCGGCCCCCGTTTGAAATCCGGGATGCTTACCCACCGGTAATTCCAGAACTGGATCGTAACCCGGAATCCGTAATAGAACATCAGGATTGACACCACCAGCATGATAAGCGCGATCACGATTCCCAGGATCTTTTTCAGCTTTTCGTTGGTGAGCTTGTCGCTGACCGATGTAAACGCAAAATGCTGTTTTTCATAGACCATGGCCGCAGCCCCCATGAATGCCGCCCAGATAAATGCGTACATGGACACATCTTCGGTCCAGATGGCGGCGATGCCTGCGTACCGGCAGCCCATTTGGATCACAATGCTTCCCAAAAAGATACACAAAAAGATTCCGCCCACTGCAATTTGGATTTTCTGCAGATAACTCAATGCTTTCTTCATTGTTACTCTCCTTCCTTGCGCACCATATCCAGATACCCCTGCATTCCGTATTTTTCTGCAAATTGATCCTGGATCGGGATGGCAATCTCCTGAAATGCTTTGATATCCACGTCCTCAAATTCTGTAATGTCCGCGCCGTCAGCCGCCACCTGGGCCTTGGATTCCTCGTACATATCATAGGTCACCTGACGGTTTTCCTCGGTGGCAACGCGGCAGGCTTCGTCAAACCAGCCCCTTTGCTCCTCGGTCAATGCATCGTAAAACGGTCCTGTGGTCAGGAATAAACGGGTGGTGTAGTCGTGATGCGTTTCGCTGACATATTTTCCGTTGTCCGTCTTGTGGTGCTCCTTTAAACGAAAGCTGGTGTAGTCATTTTCCGCGGAGTCCACGACGCCCTGGCTCAGCGCCTGGTACAGCTCGCCCCATGCCACAGAGGTGGGGATCGCCTGGCAGCTTTTCCAAAATTCCTGCACCACCGGGGTGCTCTGGGTACGGATGGTCATGCCTTTCAAGTCGGAAGGCGCAGTCACCGGTTTCTTTCCATAATAATCGCGGACGGAGCAGGTCCAGTATCCCATGATCTTAAAGCGGTCGTTCATTTTTTCGCTCAGCAGATCGCTCATCCCCTGTCCAAATTCGCCGTCTACGCAGGCTTCCCAGTGGTCGAAGCTGTCAAACAGATACAGCAGGGAAAACATATCGATCTCGTTTACGCCCAGCAGAGTCATGAATCCGGGGGATGCGACGGTCAGGTGGATGGCGCCCAGCTCCAGCTTTTCCACCAGTTCGGATTCATTTTCACCGAGAGTTCCGTGGTGCAGGGTGGCCGTTGCCCGTCCTCCGGAAACCTCCTCCAGCATTTCCTTGAAGCGGATTGCCGCTTTGGTATAGGGATTTTCCAGGGAGGTCTGGTTGTGGGCCAGGATGATGTTCAGCTCCGGCGCGGGCTTGCCGTCCTGGGAACCGCCGGAGGACCCGCATCCGGTCAGGCCGGTCAGCAGCATCAGCGCTGCCAGACAGAAGCAGCAGAATTTTTTCATGATGGTTTACCTTTCCTTTCTATTAATGAACGATGTCCTTTCTATTAATTAGCGATGTTCTTTCTGTTAATGAACGATGTCCTTTCTATAAATGAACAATGTTCTTTCTATATTAACAATATCCTTTGCTTACATGTTCAGAACGGATTCCCAGACTTCCTCGATCACCGGGATTCCGTTTTTCATATTGTCCAGGATGTTCTGCGACTCCATCTCGCCCGGGTATAATACGTCTTTGCCTTCCTGGATGGGCTGGGAGGATTTTATGTCGGCAATGATCTCATTCACGATTCCGTCGGTCAGCTCCGTGCTGTTTGCCTTGGAGGGGTCAATGGCGATCATGACCTGGGAAAGGCCGACCTCATCCCCAAAGGTTCCGATCTTATTCACCGAATTGCCGTTTGTGAGGACGGTTGCGATCAGATCCAGGGCGATGGAAATTCCGCTGCCCTTCCAGTAGCCCATGGGGAGCACCCGCCAGGTCTTCTCAATCTCCGCAGGATCGGTGGTGAGATTGCCGTTTGTATCATAACCTCCGGGCACCGGAAGCTGGATTCCTTTCAGCCTGCAGTCCTCGATCTTTCCATAGGAGAACTGGGAAACGGCGCAGTCGATGACTACATGGCGGCCGTCGCTTCTCGGAACGGCGAAGATCAGGGGGTTGTTGCCGATCTTCCGATCCATGCCTCCCCAGGCCGGCATATTCGGCATGGTGTTGGACCAGCAGATTCCGATGCATCCCTGGTCCGCCGCCTGGAAGCCGTAGCTGCCGCCCCGCATCCAGTGGTTGTTATTTCCCAGGGCAACGATTCCGATGCCGTATTCCTTCGCAAGCCCGCAGGCCCTGTCCATAGCCAGCTTTGCGTTCAGCGGGCCGAACCCTCTGTGGCCGTTCCAGCGTTCCATGGCGCCCAGCTGCAGCTCGCAGGTGGCTGCGATATCCGGATCAATCTCGCCTTTTTCCAGGTAGCTCACCACTCTGGGAAAACGGTTCAGTCCGTGGGAATACACTCCCGCCAGGCTGTTCTGGGCAAAGATTTCCGCCGCCGCTTCGCCACGCTTCTCGCTGAATCCTTTCTTTACCAGTATTCGTTTAAATTCCTTTACCATGGTCTCATAAGGTACACGCTTCATATCTCAAATCCTCCTGTAATAAAATGATTGTTTGCAATCGGTTTCTTTTTTGCTGCTTTAATTGTGCTATTATTACTATGAATCTCGTTTTGCAATCGATTGCTTAACTTGGATTTATAATAGCACATAGGGGAATGGTTTTCAACAAGAATCTAAACGTCGTTTTTCACATTATTTCAGGGCGGAAATTGTGCATATTTAACAAAAGATAAAAGGGTGGATTATTTTTGGGCGATTTTAGATGGGGCGGAAGAAAATAATTTTGCAATCGATTGAAAATGTGAATTGATTGCAGAAAGAAGAAAGTCAGTGATGAGATGTCGTACAAATGTGAGAATAACCGGCAGGTAATCCGGAAAAATTCCCGCCTGTACGGTTGGATCACTTGAAGATGCTCCAACCTGCTCATACATTCGCAAAATCCCTGCTATCGCACGTTTGCGTCTGCTAATGCAGCCGTACAGATGGGAAAATTCTGTTTCGCGCAAAGCGGCCGCCGGCAGTAAAATTGCCGGCGGCCGTTATCATAAGGAGGACTGCGGAGTTTCCTTTGGCGGCTTCAGCTCATGGCATGGGTTCCGGCTCAGTACGCTGCTTTTTCATGGATCGTATGAAGCAGCATATGTGCCTTATGGGAATTTGGATTTCCAAAGAAGCGTTCATACATGGTCCGGACGTCCGGATTTTCGTGTGAAAAGCGCAGCTCTGCCTGCTGATCCAGATCGTAGAGTTTTTTCCCACGCTCAAAGGCCCGCTCTTCCCCGTCGTGGATGGGCTGGCCGCCGCCGCCCACGCATCCGCCCGGGCAGGCCATCACTTCTACAAAATCATACTGGACTTCCCCTCGCAGGATTCTGTCGAGCAGCGTGCGGGTATTGCCAAGCCCGCTGACCACGGCGGTTCGGACGGTGATGTCGTCGATCTGGAAATCCGCTTCCATCACGCCGTTGTTCTGGTTGAAGCCCTGGCTGCGGACTTTTGAAAATGCGTCTGCCGGGGGATTCTTTCCTTTGAGCAGGAAGTAGGCGCTCCGAAGGGCCGCTTCCATCACGCCGCCGGTGGCTCCGAAGATGACGCCTGCTCCGGTGCCTTCCTGCATGGGACGGTCTCCGGGGATGTCCTCCAAAGTCTTCGGATTGATGTGGGCTGAGCGGATCATTTTCACCAGCTCCCTTGTCGTAATCACCGCATCCACGTCATGTCCCGCATATTCCTCATAGAACAGTTCCATCTCCCGTTCGGCCTTTTTTGCCACGCAGGGCATTACGGATACGGTGTAAATCCGTTCCGGGGCGACTTTGAGCTGCTCTGCAAAATACGTTTTCATCACCGACCCGAACATCTGCTGGGGGGATTTGGCGGTGGAAAGATATTTTACCAGGCCGGGATACTGGGTTTTGATAAAACGAATCCAGCCGGGGCAGCAGGAGGTGAACATGGGCAGATGCTTCTGCTCCCCGGATGTGAACCGTTTGATAAATTCCGTGCCTTCCTCCATGATCGTCAGGTCTGCGGAAAATGTGGTGTCAAAGGCATAGTCCACGCCCATTTTTTTCAGAGAATCCAGGATTTTTCCGATGGTGGCTTCGCCGCGCGTTAGTCCCAGCTGTTCTCCCCATGCGGCACGCACCGCAGGGGCTACCTGGACCGCCACGATCTTGTCGGGATCGGCAATGGCATCCCACACCGTTTCCGTATCGTCCCGTTCACGCAGCGCGCCCACCGGACAATGGGTAATGCACTGGCCGCAGAGGGCGCAGTCCGCCTCCTCGATGCTGCGCAGCCTGGATACGTTGACTGTGGTTCGGGAGCCGGTGCCCTCCACATCCCAGACGCCCAGCCCCTGTACTTTTTCACAGATCTGCACGCAGCGCATACATTTGATACATTTGGCGGAGTCGCGGATGAGCGGGAACGACTGGTTCCATTTCTGATGCTCCAATGTCTGCTTATAGGGGATCTGTAAAATGTTCAGGTCGTTGGCCGTTTTCTGCAGGCTGCAGTTTCCGCTTCTTGCGCAGGTCACGCACCGGCAGTCGTGCTGGGAGAGGATCAGTTCCACGGTGGTTTTTCTGTGTTTCCGAACCTTGGGGCTGTTGGTGTGAATGACCATGCCGTCCTCTGCCGGGTTGTTGCAGGAGGTGATCAGCTTTTCCTTCCCTTCCAATTCCACCACGCACACGCGGCAGGCCGCAATTTCGTTGATATCTTTCAAATAGCACAGCTTCGGGATATGGATTCCATTTTGCGCGGCAGCCTCCATGATGGTGGTATTCTCCTGTACCGAAATCTGTTTTCCGTTAATTGTAAGATTTACCATATTTTTTCTCTGCCTCCTTTGAAGATTCCATATCCAAAATGATCACACCGCAGGCAGCGGGATGCCTCCTGCTTTGCTTCCTGCTCCGTCATGCAGTTTTCCACGCCGTCAAAATCACGAACCCTTTCGCAGGCTTCCCGCTCCGTAAGGTTTACACGGCCGCAGGGGGTCCGGTCCCGGAGGTTTGCTTCCGGGATTTCCACATCGCAGGAAATCTGGTGATGGAAGCCCAGGTATTCGTCGATATTTGCAGCTACCACCTTTGCGGCCGCAATAGCTTTGATCACGGACGCCGGGCCGCTGGCACAGTCCCCGCCTGCAAAGACGCCGGGCATATGCTCAAAGGCTCCCGTACTTCTGGTCACGATCTTGCCCCGTTCTACCGGGATTCCGGCTTCTTCAAAATGCCGGGTTTCAATGTTCTGCCCGATGGCAATGACCAGGATGTCGCAGGGTATGTAAACGTCCGGCTCTCCTGTGGGACGGATGCCTGCCCGCCCGTTCTTGATGGAGCTGACCATCTGGGGCGTCACATAGATTCCCCGGATTTGGTTCTTATCATCAATATCCAGGGACGCGGGCGCTTTCAGGGTCTGCAGCTCGATGCCCTCGGCCACCGCGCCTTCGATTTCGTCGGGAAGCGCCGTCATGTCCGCCGTCCGCCTTCTGTAAACGATGCTGACTTTTTTTGCGCCCAGCCGTTTGGCGGTACGCACCGCGTCCATGGAAACATTTCCGCCGCCGATCACGGCCACTTCTTTTCCGGTCAGATCCATGATTTTGCTGCTACCCACATCCCGGAGAAATTGAACCGCGGACAGGACGCCTTCTGCGTCTTCCCCTTCCAGTCCCAGCTTTTTGTCCGTGCTCGCTCCGATGGTGATCAGTACGGCGTCATATTCTTCCCGGAGCTGCTGGATGGTGATATCCCGGCCGATCTTCAGGCCGTGCCTGACTTCCACTCCGGTCTTTAATACGGCCTGGATGTCCTGGTCGAGCCGGTCTTTGGGAAGCCGGTAATTGGGGATTCCGTAGCGGAGCATGCCTCCCAGCTTGGGAAACATTTCGTAGATCACGGCCTGATGCCCCATGAGCTGTAAATAATAAGCCGCGCTCAATCCGCCCGGGCCGCCGCCCAGGATGGCGATCCGTTTTCCGGTGGAAGGCGCCCGCTCCGGCGGATCGACCTCTCCCGCAAAATCTGCCGCAACCCGTTTCAAGCCGCGGATGTTGACGGAATCATCCATCATATTCCTGCGGCACCTGGCTTCGCAGGGATGCTCGCAGATAAAACCGCAGGTTGTGGGGAACGGGTTGTCCTTCCGGATCAGCCGGATGGCGTCCCCATACCTTCCCTCGCTCACCAGCGCAATGTACCCGGGAATGTCCACGTGTGCGGGACACAGGGAAACACAGGGGACGGGCTGGCTGTAGGCGCAGGTGCAGCGGCCGTTTTGGATGTGCTCCACATAGTCGTCGCGGTAGCCGATCAATCCCTTGTAAACCATGTTCGCGGCTTCATAACCGATGGCGCAGTCCGCAGATTCCATAATGGAAAGGGCGGTCTGCTCCATGATTTCCAAAGTCTCCATTGCCGCGTTGCCGTCCAGTACATCCCGGATCAGTTGGTTCAGTTGTCCGAGACCGATCCGGCAGGGCGTGCATTTTCCGCAGGTCTGGGCATGGCACAATTCCAGAAACGCCCTGGCCATATCTACCGGGCACAGTCCCGGAGGGCTGGATTCGATTCTTCGCTCCAGATCTTTGTAAAGCTCCTCTATGACAAGCCTTGCTCTCTTGGGCGAAGCGATTTCTAGTCTGCTCATTTTACTACTCATCCTTTCTGTTGCGATAAATTATTTTTGTAATAATAAATTATCATACAAAAAAATAGTCTGTCAACATTTGTTATTATTAAGACAATGTTGATAAATAATTAACTATAAACTGTCTTTTTAGTGAAATGTTTGCCATAATTTGGGAGTTTTTGCGAAAGTGTGAAAAAATGATCCGTGAAAAATGAATAAAGATTGATAAAAAATTATTTTGTTGACAAAAATTTTGAAATTTGATATGATCGGTCGCAAGACATCAGGAAACAAAAATTGAATGGAGGTAATTTTATGCAGCATTTACGAAGGATGGAAGACCGAGTGGTTATGCTGACCGGAGGAGGCGGCGGGATCGCCAGAGGGGTGGCCCGCGCATTTGCAGACGAGGGGGCAAGCCTGATCCTGACCGATATTTTCCCGGACGGGATGGAACGGACGAAGCGGGAGCTGGAGGAGGAGTATGGGGCAAAGGTGCTTCCCCTTGTGATGACGGATAAACTGGCCCAATGGGGGAAGGAAAACCCGGAAATGTTCAAAAGAAACCTGGATGAGATCCCTCTGGGGAGATATGGAGACGCCCAGAAGGACATCGGAAAGGTGTGCGTATTCCTTTCCAGCTATGACGCAAAATATGTCACCGGGGATACGCTCTTTATCCAGGGCGGCGTGGGGATGAAGCCGTGACGTCTTCTGACCGGCCTTATGTGCTTTCGCGCTCTACAATGTCTGACAGCAGCATGATCTTCCGGGGGTTCTGCCGCCCTTCGATGGCGTCGATCAGGATTCTTGCCGCTTCGGATGCCATTTCCGTCATCTTGTTATCCAGTGAGGTGAAACGGGGGCAGCTTAATTCTCCGTAGATGGTATTGTCGATCCCGATGACCGCCATTTCATCCGGAATCCGGACGCCTGCGTCCCAGAAGGCGCGCATCCCGCCTGCGGCGACCAGGTCTTCAGAATAGATCACGCTCTGGATGTCCGGATGCAGGCTTAATAACTGCCGGGTCAGTTCATATCCGCTTTCCCTGGAGGGCTCTCCGCCTAGGATTACCAGGGAATCTTCGGAACGGCCGCAGCGGAGCATGGCGCGCTTGAAGCCCTTGAGCTTTTCACGGCTGCTGGGGGTGTCTAGTTCTCCGATAAACGCGGCATTTCCTTTTCCTTTTTTGACCAGCAGGTCTACGCAGTGCTCCACACCGTCACATTCGTCTACCAGGACGCAGTATACGTTTGGCAGGTCGAAACGTCCGTTGGCAAACACCACGGGGATATTTGCAAAATGTTCCCGGATGCCGTTTTCCACTGCCTCATTCTGAAAGACGGAGCCTACCATCAGGACACCGTCCACCCGGCGCTGCTCCAGGATGCGGATAGCTTCGAGCATTTCCCCGGCATGGGAACCGGCGTTCAATATAATGCCGCAGTAGCCTTTCCCGCGGAGATATTTTTCCACGGCATAGGTCAGGTCGGTGTGGTGCGCGCTTCGGATATCAGCCAGCAGGATGCCGATCAGCCGGGTGTTCTTGTTGACCAGGCCCCGGGCGTTCTCGTCGGGGGTGTAGTTGTGCTCTTTCAGCAGGGCTTTCACTTTTTCCCGCGTGGCTTCCCGGATTCCCGGCTTGTTGTTGATCACGCGTGATACGGTGCTTGCGGATACGCCGGCAAGCTCGGCGATATCGTAGATTGTCATGATGCTCTCCTGGTTTCTGTTTTGTTAAAGATGAATGAATCAGCAAAAAATTAAGATACGCAGCACCGGCAGCCCTCTGCTCATCCCTTTTTTACCAGACATTTCTTCTGGAAAAATGCAATCCCCAGCCGGCCCGCCTTCTTATATCCATCGCGTTCCCTTTCTTGGATGCCAGGAGCCGGCGCCGGACTTCTTTTCTGCGGATTCTTCTTGAAGTGATTGTAGCGCGAAAACAAAATCAATGCAAGAGGATTTCTGGATACATAGAGGAGCCGCCACAGGGAGGTGGCGAAGCTGATTCGAAATTCTATCAGAACCCTTTCATCATACGCGTGGACATCAGGCAGCTCTCTCCATTGGTAAAATAGATGATCCGTTTTTTTGAGTCTATTTCCTTTATATTATTTTTATTGACCAGAAATGACCGGTGGCAGCGCACAAAATCACCGCCTAATGTGCCTGCCAGTTCTTTTATGGTGCCGGAAAATTCAATCTGCCGGTCTCTCGCGTGAAGAATGACTTTATGGATATTCACGGAAGTTTCAAAAAAGAAAATATCCTCATGATCCACGCTGATCTTTCTTCCGCCCGCTTCCACGGTATAGACTTTATGCGTCTTGTTGGTCTGGAGCGTATATCGTTCCATGGCATTTAACAGACATTCCCGGATCTTTACTTTCGCTTCGGCAGGGCTGTCCTTTAATACAAAGTCCATTGCCTCCACCCGGTACTGAAAGGTCATGTAGCTCAGTTCCGAATGCGCGGTTATGAAAATGATGAAACCGCGGGGGTCAAACAACCGGATCTGCTGAGCCAGCTTCATTCCGTTTATGTCGCTGTTCAGGTCAATATCCAGGAAATAAATGCCTGTGTTCCGGCTGCTCCTGATCTTTTCCAGCAGCGCGTAGGGATCGCCCGTATCTAAAGCGAGCCGCATATCCAGTTCTTCGATCAGGACGGCATTTTGAATGGTCTGCACGATCGTCCGTCTCTGCGCGTCTTCATCATCGCACACAAAAATATCCAGCATAGGATGTCACTCCTTTCATGCCAGACTGCATCGTCAATTGGAGTCAACGCAGTCCGATGGAAATGAAAAATCAGACAGAAAATTTCATCGAAATATAAGGAACAGTCAGTACGCCAGTTCCATATGCTGCATGAAACAGCCCCGCTGTATGGAGGTTTCCAGCAGCACATTGTCATAAGAACTGAGGATCTTCTGCACATTGGACAGTCCGATCCCCTGATGGCCGAGCTTTGTACTGACACCTTTCTGCTTTAACTTGTTCAGCATCAGGCCGTGATCCTGGAAGCAGTTGCTTATGATGATGGACACTCCGGACTGATTCTGAATGATATTTAAGCCCATTTGCGGCTGGTCTGTCTCCAGCGCGGCTTCCACCGCATTGTCCAAAAAGATTCCCAGTATTCTGGCAAGATCTACGGTGTCGATCATAAAACGTTCCACCCGGTCGGGAATATCGATCGTGACATCAATCCCTGACTCATGGGCATAGATTATTTTGGCGGAGAGCAGGCTTTTGATCTCCAGCACACCGATGTTGCCAAGCTGGTTCAGCTTGTAATCCCCCTGGTCAATCAGATTCTTCGTCGGAAAGATTTTATTTTCAAAATAGTTCTTCAATTCGTCCATATCGCCATGTTCAATATAGCCGGACATTGAGAGCAAAATGTTCACGTAATCATGCTTAAAGGAACGCAGACCGCTGTACATGGCTTCCAGATTGTGCGTATAGTCCTGCAGATCCTCCATGGCTTTCTGCTTTGCCTCCGCCTGCGTCTGCTCCTGCCAGAAACGGCGCATGGCCAGAAGCAAAAAAAGCATGACAAGCAGATACCCTGAAATATGTAAGGCATTATTATAGATCATCCTGCCTACAGAGCCATTTTGCCCTGGGATCAGATCATCAAACAGATAGATGGTGATCAAGAGCAGCAGTGCGGCGTCGATCAGATACCACGTCTGCTGAAAGCGCAGGATCCCCTTGCCGGACAGCAGCAGTTTTTTCAGCAGTCTGCCGCAAAACAGTGTGATCAAATAAAACAGCACAGTGCGGACCAGATTGACACCGAAGGAAATATACCGCATATACTGTGGGTCCGAGAATGCCGGGGGAATCAGCATATGCAGAAGCTCTGACACAACAGCTTCTGTCACAATGGCAAGCACAAATCCGATCATACTCATGCAAACATTCTGGGGCGCGGTATCCCGGCACGTAAGCAGTCCAAACATACAGGCTGCCGCCAGGATCCCGAACAGTCCATATGGGATACAGGACAGGAGCGTAACCGGCATTCCGGCAAGCAACAGCAGCATATAAAGCGCAATCAATGCTTTCAGGCCCATGCGCTGGGGCCACACATTACGAATGGCAAGGGAAAGCAGAAAAAAAGACAGCAGCATTTCGACTAATTCCTCCCGTTCGGATTTTCCATCCTGATTATAATTTGTCGCCAATTTTCGTGAGAAAATTGATGACCTGCTTACGCTTCAGCGCAATGCTTATTATACTGTATTTGATTCTCTGTATCAAGCGCTGTTCAGCGAAAATGATGAATAAGTGCATGCTTTGCCGGGAAAAAAACGCGCTTATTCACGAAGCGGGGCATTTTATGACGACTTTGAGAGAATGCGTGCTTTCTCTGGTATACTGTTCTGTGATAAGGAGCTGTAGAAAAATAATGGATACAGATCCTGAATACATAGTTACTTTGGAAGGAGACGGGAAGTATGAAGAAGAATCTTTTAAAAGCAGTTGTTGTCGTAGTGGGAGTCATGATCGTTGATATAGTCATCAATGTGATCTGCAATATAAATGGGGTTGACTTAAATTCGATATCGAATACTTTCGTGGCAGTTATGTTTGCTATGCTTCTTTATAATGTATGGATCAAGGATAACAAAAGTGAGTAGTGGCCGGGGCTATAGCAGTTGAGAAGAGGAGCGGTCAGCCTGTGACAGGCTCCTCTGAACGATATGATATTTTACAGGTTTTCTTATAATATGCGATTCCGCATTCGATCTGACGCGGCAGTTCCCTTCTGCGCACAATAAACCCAATAACATTCATGAAATGATTGTACCGCAAAACAAAATCAGTGCAAAACGAGACTTTGAGCAACCGTTATCTATAAGTATTCCATTTGGAATCCTGCTGCGGTATAATGGAATCCATTCATAAGATCAGAACACGAGGAGGAACAGAAGCATGATATTTGAACGTAAAATGATCCATTTGAAGGACGGCCGCACATGTGTACTGCGTCCAGTGGAAGCAGAGGATTCGAAGGCGATGATCGAATGCCTTCGGATCGTCTCTTCCGAAACCCCATTTCTCCTCAGAAATGAGGATGAGGTTACAATGACAATTGAAGCAGAAGAACAGTTTTTAAAAGCGAAAAGCGAGGATCCGCATGAAATTATGATGGCGGCAGAAGTGGACGGTGAGCTTTCGGGAAACTGCGCGATCATGTCCGTCGGCAGTCTGCGCCGCATCTCCCATCGGTGCGGATTTGCGATATCACTGAAAAAAGCCTATTGGGGACTTGGTATCGCATCCGCATTGATGGAGTACGCATTTATTCTGGCGAAGGAAATGGGCTATGAGCAGGTGGAGCTGGAAGTGGTTGACGGAAACGAGCGGGCAAAAAGCCTTTATAAACGATTCGGTTTTCAGGAAACCGGAAAAAACTACCGTTCCCTCAAGTACGATGACGGCAGCTATCGGGATGAATACAGGATGGTAAAAATCCTGCATTGAATGGCTATTGATTTTAGGATACTTCTTATCTTGATGGAAGTATATCCATTGTATATATTTATACTAAGCGCCACAAGAGAACGCGCGGAGGTGATCCCGGAGGAGCTCCGTTTTACTTCGGCAACGGCGTCCCGCCATATGGGAATCCTGCTTTCCAACCATTTTGTGGCGGTGGAGAAGAAGGACGGGAAGGTATATTACCGGCTGAACAGTGAGACGATTGCACATAAAATCAGCAGGGCGGTTTCTAATTACCGCTCTGCTGACAGACCTGCCTGCTTTCAGGAATTTGTCGTTGTAGCTTTTCTAACCAGTATATTCGGAACAATGGTTTCACAGGGGATATAATTATCAAACCCATCCAAAGCCAACTGAGCCATCAGCCGGATATTCTGCGCCACTGAAGTGATCGGGTAGGTGGCACATTCTGAAATCGGCGTATTGTCATAGCCGATGATCTCCGCCTCATCAGGAACTGCCAGGTGTTTTAAAATGCACTGCTGTTCGAACAGCCGGGCAATGTCGTCATTGGAGCAAAAAACTCCCCATTTTTTTCCTTTATATTTCAGAAGCAAATCTTCCACAATTTCTTTCATAGCCTGCGCGGCAGACGGTAAAAACGGCTCGGAAAGCTCCCGCCGTATGACCCTCTCATAAGTCTGCCCCTCCATCAGGCATTCAAATCCCACGATCCGTTTAAACGACGGCCATATGGTGGTGTAGTCGTTATTGATATGGATAAAAACTTCACAGTGATTTTCCAACAGAAGCTCAGCGGCCAGTTTTCCGCCGGTGAAATTGTCACTGTTGATCTGCATAAAATTTCCGCCAGAGCGTTCGATCGTGATAACAGGCACAGGCAGGCCGGCAATCTCTTCCGCGTCAAGCAGCGGGCTTAACAGGAATCCTGAACACCAGCTTTTCTCTGATACTGCCACAGGTGGGATTTGCGCTGCCGCTGTCTGTCATGATGTTTGTAAGCTTTTATGATATTCTCTTAACAGAACATCAATAAAAAACATCAAAGGATAAATTTGGACACAAGTATTCGACCTGTCAAAAAGGCAGGCTTTTAAAGCGGTTATTTCTTGTGGCTGTTAAGAAGCTGCTAAGTCCGGGTATATTTTCCGTTTTGTTTCAATCAATGCCCCCATGACACGGCGACCTTTATCCGTCACAAGATATTTTCGGGAATGGGGAATCTTCCGTATCAAGCCATGCGCACGGAGTTTGGACAGTGTGCGGCTCATTTTTCCACGCACTTTCTTGTCGGACTGACTTTGGGGATACAGGATGCTTCGTATATCTTTGTTTGTAAAGCCGCGGATGAGATATTTCCCATCCGAAATTGTCTCAAACAGCTGCATGGTTTCTTTTGACCAGACGTTGTAACCGGTGACGGTCTTTCCACGGACCGTCCTTTTCCCACAAACTTCATTGATCTCCCGTTCAATGCTGCCTGCCGGGACGATGCCTTGCAGGGAATCCAAAAATCTTCTGTTTGCAGCTTTTGATACTTCAGCATACCGGTACAGGTTGGAAATGGATTTTCCCATGGGAACCCAACGTTTGGAGACCGTCCCATCCTGATGGTGGACATCCTTATAAACCTTAAATTCCCTTGGGTCATTGATTGTCATTTCCACACGCAGGCAGCTGAATTTATCATACATCTTGATACTTACCACCAGCTGGTGATAAGTATCATTATCACCTGATAAGAATTATCACCAGTTACCAACAACAAACATTGATTATAACTGGTATGCACTTCCTTTTACTG
>QXWX01000113.1 GCA_009911175.1 Lachnospiraceae bacterium
TCCCCCTCCACAAACCAGTTTGCCCCGGCGAATGTCCGCTGTATCTGTTCGAGGGCTGTATGGCAGCTCCTCTTTGGACGGAACCCGTGGGAATAGTCGGAGAAAGTGGGTTCATAAATGCTTTCCAATATCATTCGGACTACTTCCTGCACCAGCTTGTCATCCCCGGAAGGAATCCCAAGCGGACGCTTTTTACTGCTGTTTTTCTTCGCAATATATGTACGCCGTGCAGGTCTCGGGCGGTAGGAGCGGTCTTTCAATGCGCTGATGATGCGCTCTATTCTCGGACTGCCCATCCCGTCCAGCGTTTCACCATCCACACCCGGCGTCATGCTCCCCTCATTGGCGTAGATATTCCTATATGCCAACAGGTAGAACTCCGGGTTGTACAAGTTCCGGTAAAGCCTTTGGAACTTGTACGATAAATCTTTAGACTGTTTGTTCAGGCTATTTAATACATCAGTTGGATTTCTCATGATGCCTCACGCACCTTCCTTTCTTGTTTGTATTAAAGACATACTGCTCCCCTTCGTCATGTGGGCGGCTCTCCCGCTTCCGTTTTTACGGCTATCCCTGTAAATCCAGAGTCCACGGGCTACTATGGGAGCTGTGTAACCATGCCCACAAATGAGTGGGTTTAGGTCATCCCCGGTAGCGTATGCCATACATAGCGTTCCGTGTTGTCGGTAATCTTTGTAGATATGTGGCGTTCGCCGTTCAACCTAATCTAAGGCTTGCCTTGCTTCGGATATCACGCGCCTGCCGACAATTGAGCGACAGCCGCCAAAGCACCATGCGTTCCATCTTCTTTCGCATGTAGGCCAGATACTCCCAGGCTCCGGCTACCAAT
This sequence comes from Lachnospiraceae bacterium, assembly GCA_009911175.1. The sequence goes on from QXWX01000113.1 coordinate 851, forward strand.
CAAGCAGTTTAGCTTTCATCCTCATACACGGATTTTCATCCCCGCATAAAATGACGGTTAGAAGATTGCGCCATTCTATGCCCGTTATAGTAAAGAACACTATAACAACGACATGCTACACTCCCCAGAAGGTTTCCCCTCACGGATAAGTCGTGAAATGATAGACAGTAAATTTTCACCTTCCTTTCTTTGATATCTTTGTCTACCGCTTGCTAAAGGCGGTTTATGGCATACACCCTAACGGGCGCACAATGGTTTCCTTTCCTAAAACATCTTCCAGCTCTTTCAGCGTGGTCTTTTCCTTCCCTCCGAGGAATAAGGTGGTGTCACAATTCCCTTCGATTGTGTCAGCGTTGTCCTTATAAATCGCCTTTAGCTGAGATTTTGACTGTAAAATGATAGATGCCGATATTTCCCTGCTCCGGATTGTGGCGATCAGCTTCTCAAACTGCGGAATCTGCCCGATGTTCGCAAACTCATCCAGCAGCATCCTCACATGAATCGGAAGCCTGCCGTTATAAACATCATCCGCCTTGTCACAGAGCAGGTTAAAGAGCTGCGAATACATGATCGACACCACGAAATTAAATGTGGCGTCCGTATCTGAAATAATGACAAACAACGCTGTTTTCTGCTCCCCAAGCGTGTCAAGCTCCAGATCGTCATACTCCATAAGGTCACGCAGCTCTTTAATGTCAAACGGAGCCAATCTTGCGCCGCACGAAATAAGGATACTTTTTGCCGTCTTGCCCGCCGCAAGTTTGTACTTCTTATATTGGCGGACAGCGAAATGATTTGGGTCTTTTTCCTCCAGTTCGTCAAACAGCAGGTCAACGGCGTTTTTAAAATTCTCGTCATCTTCCCTCGCTTCGCTTGCGTCAATCATATCAATCAGCATGGCGAAATTCTGTTCTTCTTCCGGGGCTTCATACCAGATATAAGCGATAAGCGCCGTGTAATACAGCTTTTCCGCTTTCACCCAAAAATCCTCGCCGGATTGCTGCCCCTCCCCTTTGGTGTTGACAATAATCGTGTTTACAAGTTTCAAAATGTCCTTTTCACTCCGTAAATAGGCGAAAGGATTGTAGTGCATGGACTTTGCGAAGTTTATGGTATTGAGGACTTTTATCTTATATTTTCCCCGTTTCAGCATCTTTCCGACCTCGCATAAAACGGTGCCTTTCGGGTCAGTTACCACGAATGAGCTGTGCATCTGCATCAGGTTCGGTTTCACAAAAAATCTGGTCTTGCCCGACCGTGTCAAGTAAACCAATAAAAAAATGTCGAATTTTGTATCTTCGTTATCGCCTGCATTCCGACCGATTTCTCTCCGTTCTCATCCCATAAGATTTTTCTCCCCATCTGCTCTTTTGGATGAACAAATGTCCTTTCCCATCAACCCTGTACCTAATATTAATTCGCGGCATTTTCATCAGAAAAGCACTTACTCCCAAATCAACTTTCATCTCCCCCTCTTCTCCCCTCACAAAACGCATTTCCGAAAATACAGGCTTTAACTTCTTTTCCAGCCATGCTTCCAGCTTTTCATTACTCTCAAACGGTATCACCAGCAGCTTATTAACGAGGTCATCCATCTGCTCCTTCGTCATCAGGCACTTACATACATCTTCTCTATAAACAAGCGCCCTGCTGCTTCCACAATCCCACGCAATACAGATTCCCCCATCATCGCTGATAGCAGTAACTGTTCCCTGTCCCCCGTTTTCAATCCTTCCTCCCGCCCTGCTCCCATACATTCCAGTTCCACCCGGCTGCCTGCCGGAAATATTTCTTCTAAGATCAGCTTTTCTACTCTCGACATTACATGAACCATTTCATTTCTCCTAAATCTCCTCATTCTTCTGAATCACCTTGTTTGCTCCCTTAGCGGCTTCTCGCCATATTCGTTAAAATATGCCTCCGCATCTTCCCTTTCCCTACAGAACGTCAACTGTGTTCCCCGATAGATATCATCAATGTCACAGAACCGTCTCGACAATCCCGCGTAATCGTCTGCCTCCATGTCCCACGCCAGGCAGCATCCGTTTTCTTCCGCATACTGCCTTAAGTCTTCACGGATAATGTCTTTTGTTTTTTCTGACAATTGGGATAAAAATATTGTTGGATAAGGTATTGCAAGTTTTCTTTCTCTTATCAGATCACCACTCCCTCTCTGTTTTCTTTCTATGCGGAATGCCGGCCACTGAACGCTCCTCACATATATCAGGGCACAAGAAAGGGAAGGCTGCTATATGTATACAAGCCTTCCCGCTTCTTCGGATGAACTTCCACCGCAGTCTATATCCTGCTTTCATCCGTTTTCTCTATCCTAGTTCACTATCCTACATTCCTATTTTTTACATTCACTTTCTCCACCTCTTCTAAAACCGCCATGTATTCCTCCCGGAAATTCCATAATACTTCGATATGCTCCGGATCATAAAAATAAACCACATCCACAAGCTCCTGTATGATCTGATGAGACAGCCCCTCCAATGCCGTATACCTTGCGAAATGAGTCAGTGCTCCGTTTTTCTCCATAGCTTTTCTGCTTTCGGCCTGCCGGATCTGTTCCTGCAGCTTCCTTTTTTTCTCCTGATACCCAGCCGCTTCCTGTGACATCTTTTCTTTTTCTGCCAGAAATCTTTCTTTGGAGATTTCCCCCGATACATAGCTTTCATACAGCTTTCTCTTTTCCTTGGCACATTGCCCGGTCTTGCCCTCATAGAATCCGATCTCTTTTTCCAACTTTGGGATATCCAGCGTTTTATTCAGTTCCCTGACCTCCTTTAGCGCCTTGTCCGCAATAGCAGCCTGCTGTCTGACTAATGAAAGGACTACGTTTTCTATACTGAAAATGGAAAATCCCTTTTTATAACATTGCGTCTCCCCGGAATACCTCACAGTTGAACAATATCCCCTCGCGCCTCTGAATCCTGGTTCCATTCTGATTCTTATAGCCCGTTTACAGTAACCGCATTTTATTTTACCTTTGAAGATATTCGCAGGTTTTTTGACTATTCTGTGATGTACACCACTATCCTGTACAGGCTGTATTTTATCAAATTCCTCTTGTGGGATAATAGCTTCATGCATTCCCGGTACGCAGATCCAGTCTCTTCTTGCAACATCCACTCCTGACTTTCGCGCCACCACCACCCTTTCGGTTTTATGGTTCACCATCGTCCCTGTATAGATTGGATTCAACAATATCTTTTTCACCATATTTCTTCTCCACAACGGAGACGTTCCGTTATTATGATACGCAAACCCTTTCTCCCTCAAATATTCTGCCGGGGTAATAACATGCTCTTCGTTCAATTCCCGGGCAATTTCAGTATATTTTTTTCCTGTCAGTCTTTTATCAAAAATTTTGCGTACAACACTTGCTGCTTCCGGGTCGATATAAAGCGCAGTCCTGTCCTCTCCTTTGAATTGATACCCGTATGGCGGAAAGCCGCCGTGATATTTGCCTGACTCAGCCTGTTTCCTCATGACCTGCTTTATGCTCTGTGAACAAATCTGCGGGTATATCCCGTTCACCAGATTCTTAAATTTCGCCTCTGAATCTTTTCTTTTTGTGACCGGATCCTCACTATCGTAACCATCATTGATGGCTATAAAACGAACCTGCATAAACGGAAATACTTTTTCAATATAGTTTTGTGTATCAACCGTATCACGGCCAAGCCTGCTCAGCTCTTTGACCAAAATAAGGGAATGCTCCCTGCTTTTTACCAGTTCCATCATTTTTTGAAAGCCGGGGCGGTTATAATTGGTCCCGCTGTAGCCATCGTCCACGCAGAACTCAACATGCGCACCACGGAATTCCTCCCTGCCCTGGATATACTGTCTGATCATGAGTTTCTGGTTCGCGATACTGTTGCTCTCATCCTGCCTGTCATCGTCATCCTTTGAAAGCCTTGCGTATCCAAATATAAATTCATACCGCATAGGGAAACCTCCTCTCCGAATCTGTTTCCGGTACTATTTCTGTAACAGTTTCCGAAACTGCCTCTTCTTCAAAGATATCCCCGAACCAGAAGCAGACCGTGATCTCTCCCGCCGATCTTACGATGACCTTTTCAATAAACAGTTCTACAAGCTCCCGGCTGATTTCCGTAACCCCCTTGTGCTTTATCAATTGTTCCGTCCAGTCTATTTTTGTCCGCAGACGGTTCAGCATGCCCTGATAATGGTCCTGTACCGCTTCCATAGACTCATACGCCGCTTTCTGCCTTTCCAGATACTCCGCCTTGATCCCCTGATATTCCTGTCTGTCCAGGATGCCGGACACGTAATGCTCAAAAAGCTGCTCCAGCATTCCTTCAAACTTTTCGTATCTGTCCCTTGCGTTTCTGATATTCTGGTCAGCCTCCTTTTTTAACTGTTTATAAAATCCCATGCCATAAGACCGGCCAAACTCTGACGCAAGTTTTATCTGATATTTTAACGCCGCGCAGACTGCTTCCATAATACAAATTTCATTGATCCGTTTCACACATTTCACATGTTCTGCGTTTCTGGTTGTCGGACATATATAGTATTGGCGCTCGTTTCCACGTCTATAACGCTGCATTCTACGGCCGCATTCACCGCAGAATATACGTCCAAGAAATGGACCGTTTGCGGATTTTTTATAACCTTTATCTATATTTTCAGCCCAAAGCTGCAAGGTATCGTCCCAACGCTCCGTATTAATTTTCTGCGCCTCTTCGAATACAGACTTTTCAACCAGCGGCTCCCACATACCTTCCCTGACATCCCAGTCTTTCTCCGGTATCAGGTTCAATGGGATATTTTCATATAGTGCTTTTTGGGTTTTCCCATAAACTTAATACAGATTTTCTTATAACTTCTTATATCTTCTCATATCTTCTTATATCTCCACGGAACCCTGTAAATCAGGGCTTCGTGGATATTTCGCTATTGGTAGATACTTCACGTATCTTCTTATATCTCTATTATAGAGACACTTCAAACGTAGTAAAAAAGTAGTAAATTCTTATTCCGCTAACCGTTCCATTTCAGCCTGTATTCCGTCTATGGTAACATGTGCGTACAGATTAAGCGTGATTTCTATACTGCTATGTCCCATGATGTATTGCAGGCTTTTCGGATTCATGTTTTTTCCGGCTAATCTTGTGCAAAAGGTGTGTCTTAATACATGCGGTGAAAAATACGGCAGTTCGTCCTCATGTGTTTTATTATACTTTGTTACAAGATTCCGAAAAGTTGCTGAATAGTATTGACCTATTACTGGATGTCCTTCTTGCGTGAGAAATAAGAAATCGCTGTAGCCATCTATGATATCCGATTGTATACCTTCACATTGCTTTAATACGTGTTTAAATGCTTCATAAGCTGTTTGATTCATGGGGACTTGGCGGACACCGCTTTTAGTCTTTGGGGTATCTATGTAATAACCGTGTTCACTGTCTTTCAATAGTTGATGATTTACATGGATTAACCTTTTCTCAAAGTCTAAATCATTTACAGTCAATCCGCACAGTTCGGAAATTCTAAGCCCTGTATTTAGCAATATCACAATCACATCATAATACTTTTTATAAATCATATCCGTTTTAGCAAATGCAAGAAGTTTCTTTTCTTCGTCCTCTGTCAATGCTTCCCGTGGCTTGCTGTCATCTGCAATAACATCACTCATTTTGTAGTCAAAAGGATTTTTACGTACATAATCATCTTGAATAGCGATATAAAAAGCCGCTTTTAAAGAACGTTTGTAATTATTGATAGTTTTATAAGCATATCCTTTTGCTTTCATGCGGACAGCCCATTCTTTAGCGTCAGAGGGTTTTATACTGTCTATACTACGTAATCCCAGTATATCCTTTTCTAAGGCTCTCATAAGCCTCTGGCGGCCTAGAAGGGTACTCTTTTTAACATTTGCCCGGCTTGCGTTCTGCTTTTTGTAGAGTTCGCAAAGAGTCATTTTTTTACCGTTAGTATCAATTCCGTCTGAAAGGTCTTTTTGTATTTCGTTTTCTTTCTCACGGAGTGATATACAATCCCTCTTTCCTTTAGGTACTCTGTCTGTAGCGGTCAGTTTCCAGGAATAAGCAAACTGTACTTTCCCAAATATATCCGTGTATTTATATGCGTATCTTCCATCTTTTCTCTGGCTCTCTCCGTTGTTTAATATCCTTCCTTTTAAATCTCTTCTTTTCTCCATTTTTTTCTCCTTCCATAATTGGAAAGAGCCTTGATATGACTTACTTATATTATAGCACATCTTGGCTCTTTTTGCATTAAATAGTATCAACTTCATCCAATATTTTTTCGAATTGTTTCCGCTTTATTTGTATACGGTTTCCATTCATAAATAGCCATTTCGCATTTTTGCTTTCTTCCGCAAAACGACGCAATTTGTTTTCACCGATACCAAAATATTCGGAGGCTTCTTTCATTGTCAGCATGTATTTTTCGCTGATAGGTACGTTTATATCGATCATGAAAACACCTTCTTTCTACTTATATTCATTCTTTGCTCTAATTATATAATTCGTATCTTTTTGGATTAGTGCACCTGTTTCACTGTCTGTTGTAAGTTTGTATAAACCGACATCTACATAATTTTTACCATCACTATCCGTTCCAACAATACCAAAATTAGGAATAAAATCATTTAATTTAGTATTATCTTCCATGCCGAAAGATACTTTTGGCTTTTTTAAACCTTGTGAGTTAAAGTATCTTTTTTTTCCATACATATCTTTATCAGTCAACAAAGCGGAAGTTATATATTTGGTTATATATGAGGATGCCTTTTCTGAGTTTTCTATTTTTTCGCAATCGTTGAATCCATATTTCCAGTCTGTCAGATTATATACTTGTCGGCCGTTTCTTACTACGGGTATATTTGTCTTAGGGTTAACTGCCTGTACAAAGTTTTCATTTGGAATTTTTCCGAGCAAGCCGTGAAAATGAATTGCACCTGATTTATGTAATTCCGGAACAAGCAGATAGTTAAATTTTCCATATTTATCACGTATTGACCGACACCATTTTAGCAGAACTGTTTTTGAAACGTCATAATTAAAACTGTTTACTTTTTGGGGATCGAGAGTCAGCGTAACAAACCATTCAAAATCATTAGTTAAAGCATAGCCTTTTATCCGTCTCCTGATGGCATGAATTTGACTACGGGTTCGTTTTTCCTGTTCTTCATCGGATAATTTAGGCTTATTTTTAGATGATGGTGCCCTTGCTCCTATATATGTTTCCTTTGGTTGATGGTAAGCAACTATTTCTATCATCCCGTTGCCATAGTCAGTTGTTTTCCGGTTGTATTCTTTGATATCATTTAGCGGAGGAAGCGTAATTTTCATATTTATGTCTCCAACATATTTTGTAATTTGATGCTTTACGTCGCAACATTGCCTAATGTCAAGTAAGGCAATGTTGCCTGTCCTGCCTATTATGCGCAGTAGTGCGGTTGTTATTATTTATCGCATATTCGCAATCCCAATTATTGCGTATCTGCAGTGGCACAGCGCATGTGGCGGCAAGCCACCCCATGCGCCATGCCCCACCATACGCAATGATCGACATTGCAATATGCGATTGTGGAAAACGCCGCAATACTGCGCATAACAGGCGGATCAGTATTATTTCTTTTTTCGAAAGGCAGGAGAGAAATAAAAGCCGTCAGATACAACTGCCTTGTAGCCTTTTTCTGTCGGTTTAGGCTTATCACGCAGATAGTCCAATGCATACCATCGGGCCATCTGCCTTTTATCCGTACTGATAACATAAGTCTCTCCGTTATCCTGCACAACTATATATAACATCTTAGCGACCTTCCCCATATGGAGTCCCCCTATCCCTTAATTCTTTAAATAACATTATGTAGTCGCTTGTTTTCTCCGGCATCTGCGGCGTCTCGATATACGCCAATCCGTCTGATTTAGGCGTAATTGCGTAACCTTTACCGACTCCGCCTTTATAAGCGCCTGCAATGTCTTTTTTATAATATCCTGTTGCCTGGTGAAATGTTTCGTCTGACACCACAGCCCCCAAAATAATGCGAGTCTGGCATTGTTCTGTTATCGACTTAGGTAAATCCGTTGCATTTAATTTTTGCGCCGTAATCACGAGAGAAATACCTACGGCTCTGCCTTTCAGGGCTAATTGTCCCAGTAACCGCTCAATTTCCGCTTTCTGTTTTTTGTCAGCCTCTCCCAGAGCCGCCAGAACCTCGTCAAAAATGAGTATTTCTCCTTTTAATCCAAGCGAAGTGAAATTTGCGTCTATATCCGCATTATCAGCCGCAAAATATTTTGAGTATCTTTCATTCATTTCCCTCACAATGTCTTTGAGCATTTGAATAATCTCATCCGTTTCTACGGCTACTCCCACACCAATATGGCGGAATAATCTGCCAAGATCGGAATTTTTGGCATCTATTACATGTAACATGTGCTGACGCCTAAGTACCATCCCGCCCAGATAGCGTAAAAACTGGCTTTTTCCTGCGCCGGACGGGGCGATTAATAAAATGTGTAATGCTTCGCTGTTATAATTCCAAATTATATTGTCATAGATCGGTATTGGTTCATAACTCACATCCGGCTTATAATCGCCTTTATATTCATTCGGTATACCTTTTCCTATTAGCATAATTCCGTCATATCGTTTTGGCGGATTAGCAAATATATACCGGGCTTTACCATCGGACTCCTCATATTTAAGCATTGGTAAGCCTAAATACTCGGATAGTTTTCTGCCTATCTCGGCAGAATCTTTAACTAACCCATTGAAATATAAGTCAATTATAGTTTTTCTGCCTTTTATCCCGTACATCCATTTGACGGAATGAATCAATAGGCCATCTGTTTCTGATTTTAAAAATAATCTAGTAAAATTAATGATTTGCTTTCTTATTTTTAAAATCTTAACAGGTGAATATCTTGATAACAAAAAAATTAATATACTATAATTCAACAGTAAAAAGATACCTACAATAAGCATATCGTATAGTATCTCATTTAATTCTGGGATAGCTGTTACGCCGTCCCAGAAAATAAAAATTGGTAAAATTATAAATAATAATGCTATAACTAATATACTTTGTTTGATGGCAGCTATTACACTGCCATCTGTCTTTAGTTTTAATTTATGCATCCTATTTGACCTCCTCTAATTTTTTGATAAGTAGCTTTAGACCTGTAGCACTGTAACCCTGAAAATTTTTACCTACCATATTTGAGTTCATTGCGAGTTCATATTCAACAATCTTATATTTTTTGTTGATTGCATGAACCGGATCTAAAAATTGTTTATCCGTTTCATCATATATAGTACCTTGTCCATGCATTGCATCCATGATACTTTTCCCGTATATAAATTCGATTTTTTGTGTGTGGTGATCTGTTGAAGGTTTACTTACCTTTTTAATAAACATTTCATCAGGTACACAAACATGACTGCTTATTGCAGACTGTAATTCAATCTGGGATAATAAATCTTTTATCCTAACATTCATGTAATCGATTTTTTTTACAGCATTCACGGTGCTTTCCCACTTCATTGTTTCTGTAGCAGTTACACTATTTGCAATTGCTGAATCATTTACTATTTCTTTCATAGCTTAAGTTCCTTTCTTAATATTTTATTATCTAAACCATATAGCGCTATCGGTATGCGCCTAGTATAGCAGACTTATATCAGTTTGAATGGACACTACATGGGGGAAAATATAGCATTCCCCCCATATTGTGAGAAACTATCTTTTGAACCTACGATTGTAACGTTCTAAATGTTCGGTCTGCAGGATAACAAGCAATTTTTCGATTGTTACATTATCCATATTGCTACAGTTATTACGTATATAGCTATAAACACCCTCTTCTTTTATGCTTTTTAAGGTGTGTATATCTGTTACAATATCTCTAATTTCGTCATATGTAAGTGGTGGAAGATTTAATAATTTGATAACTGTACTTGTGGAAAATTCTAATACCTCAAATAACTTTAGAATATCTTGAATATTACTCAATCCATTACCTGTTGATTCCCACCGTTGATAAGTTTTCTCTGATTTATCAAGCATCCGTGCAACTTCTGCTTGTTTTAAGTTCAAATTGTTACGGTGAGTATAAAGTTGTTCTTTTAATGCTTTTTGAATGTGGGAGCCTTTTGATTCTGTTGATAAATTTTTCATATGAGTATCCTTTCCTCATATGATGCGCACCATATTTTTCTCTTTTCTTTTCTCTGTAATAGTGATATTTTATAAAAATTTCATGAAATTTAACAAAAAATAACTTGACACCTATTTTAGAAATGTTATTATTAATTTAGAGATGAACATAAGAGATGGCGATAGGTGCTAATTATTTTTCAGAAATGGGAAGGGGTATGGGGACAACGTCCCCAAGTATAAGTGAGGGGGCGTATGCCCCCGTAAGGTGAGATAAAAGTAGAGGGGAAGAAAAAAGAAAATTAATGGAAAATTGAAGATTGATAAGATAGAGAAAAGATAGGATTAAAAATATATCATAATCCTATCTTTTTTAATGAAGTTTTTTCGGTTCTTATATAACGTAAGTAAAGTTCACGAGTAAAATATCCTTCCCAAAAAGTAAATAAGAGGATAATTCCTAAAATGGTATTATCCCCTTATTACTTTATATATTCTGTAAATTCTAATATCTCATTAGGAGTACATTCCAATATTTCGCACAATCTTTCTAATGTTGCAGTAGTAACGTGTTTATTATGCTTTAGATTATAGACTGTTTTTGACTGTACATCATACTTTTTAATCAGTGTATATGTAGTGACACCTTTTTCTTTCATTGTTTTCCATAGAGGTTCATAAGATATCATATCACACCACCTTCCTATTACTTATTGTAAGTTTTTAAAATAGACTTGAATATACCGATAAAAATCGGTATAATAAATACAAAAAATATAAATGTTAAATATTGACAATGCTTCGGGGGGGGGTAAACTGACAAATAGTAAAATTATTGCTATGAAAGAAAGCAAAGTAACTTAAGAAGTAAAAAGGAAGAGGAGATTCTACAGATGAAAAATAGAATGATTTTAATAACGATTTTGGCGGCAACTATCATAAGCGGAGTTATTACAGGATGCGGTTCATCAAAAGATACAACAGCTAAAGCCGCATCAACCACAAAGACAGAGAAAAGTTCCGACACAGATAAGGCACAGACAGAGGAAAAGAAAATAAATGGCTTCGAGATTAACGTAACAGTAGACAACGGCTGGGACAGCGATTCCACACCGGCAATCCTGCACGTAACATCTGACAAGGTAGACTTCTGCCACGCAATTACACCAGACGCAGAGGGCGGCAAGGGTTCTACCACTGTATCTCTGGCAAACGACACCTACACTGTTGAGTTCATCAGCCCGCTGAATCACGATGGTTCTGCATACGAGATTTTCGATATGGGCACTGCGCAGGAAATCACTGTTGAATACGGCAAGGATATGGTAATCGACTGTGAAATGACACAGATTCCGGCTGACAAGGTGACTGACGAAATGATTCAGGACATCGTAAAGAAGACACAGGATGCCATTGCAAAGGGTGACGATACCCTGAAAGGCGACGCTGGACAGAACACGCTGGATAAGCTGGCAGAAAATGTTCAGAACAGCCCGAATGCATCTGAGGAAACAAAGGATATGGCAGAGTCAGTAAAGACGGAAACCGAAGTAAAGGCACCAGAAGCAGAGAATCAGACAGAAAACAAGACGGAAAACAATGCTGTAGAGAACAATAACATTCAGAATAATGCTCAGAACAACAACGTTCAGGATAACAGCAATGCAGGCAACAATACTGTTCAGAACAATAACGTACAGAATAACAATGTTCAGAACAATAACAACCAGAACAATACTAACACACAGGCTCCGGCACCGGTTGAGAAGCCAGTAGAAAAGCCGTCTGCACCGGTTGTAACAGAGCCGGAAGCTCCCGTTCACACACATTCTTGGGCAGACCATACAGTAACGACACAGGAGTGGGTTTCCAACATGGTAACAGTTCCAGATTATGAGACACAGACAACCTATGTTTGGGTATGTAACTGTGGTGCAGTTATGGATACTTCTATAAGAGAATCTCACGGAATGGCACATATTGAAGCTGGCGAGCCAGCTAATGGTCACACCGAAAGTCAGACTACTCAGGTTCAGGTTGGTTCTCATACGGAAGATCAGGGACATTATGAGAGCAAGACCACTGTAGATTACAGATATTGCACAGGTTGTGGCGCAAAGCAGTAATAACGCATATCATAAGCATAGACACCGACATCGAAAGATGTCGGTGTCTTTTTTTTGAGAAGAGGGAGATAATATGGAACGAAAACATTACGAAAAAAGATGCTGTATTTTCTGTGGGCGGGAACGGACTATCACAGTCATTGAAGATGACGGATATGACTATTTGGGACATCATAGAGGCGCTTCGGAAAGTTATGAAGACGATGATGGATGCAACTGCAGTCTTGGACGATTAGTAGATAAAGTCGAAATCGTACCTATGTGTTTAAACTGTGCATTTTATGATAGTGGATATTGCACAAACAGAAAGAAAATCGAGGCCATATCGGATATGTTTGCAATCGGCGACAAAGTCCGAGTAAAAAAGACTGAACATAAATGTAAAGAATATCAGCTAAATATGAATATTTTTAAAAAGTTAAATGTCAAAGTCAATATAGAAAGGGGGCGTCATCCGCAGAACTTGTGGCTGTCATTTGCGGCCATCTTCGCCAGTGGCATGATATAAAAGTATTTAAGACAGATATTTTTGCATTCTTTATGTACCATTCCTTCACCCCTGAAACAAAAATTTTGAGAGCAAATGTAAAACTCACATTTGCACTCGAGCAAAATTTTTTGCCCCTATGCCCTCTCCCATAGGGGGAATTTGTCTGTTGCATACTGTACATTCTATAACATAGCTTTAATCTATCAATAGGTGGAATGAAAGTAAAAGTCTTTCCTCTCCGGGCAGTATATCCTATATTACGGTATGTATCAAGGATGCTTCGCACCGTATAACGGCATGTCCTTGACACATTCCATAATATAGGATATAAGACGGTCAAGAGGAAATGAGATAGTCTGCTGTTTTACAGCCTTCGACTACACAATATATTTTCTGGCAATTTCTTGGCTTTCCAATTTGCAAACTATTAATACAGGATTATTCATCACCCATAAAATAAGAATATTTCTGTTCATCACATTTTATAATTTTATTTGTGTTCATTCCTGACAAAACACCACTTATTTGGTGCCTGTTAGCAAATGGACATTTTTTCTCCACTTCATCAAGAACCTCTCTCGTTTTCTTGCGCAGAACAGATTCGATTTCTTTTCTTACCTCATATTTTTGTTCTTCTGTAAGGCTATTCATGCTATGTCCTCCCTTTAAAAGTTTTTATAGATATATGATAACAATTTTATCCTCTTTTTCAAAGTGATTTTCGAAGCTCACCTTTATTTTCGGCATATTACACAATAAATATCTATATTTTGGGAAACATGAACGCATGAGAATCTAGGATAAAATCGAAAAAAACAGCACACGGGAGACTCATTCGAAGAATCTCTTTGGAAAATACGGTGCTGTTTTTGCTCTTAGATTTTAAAAATTATTCGATTTTGTTTGTCATATCAAGGCTCTTTCAAAAGTTGTAAATCGGTAGTAAATTCGTCAGATTTTGTTGTTTTAAAACCTCTAAAACCCAGTGTTTACGGGGGTTTTACTGTATATAACTTGATTTTATAGTAAACCGCAGCCCCGATACATGACGGGTTCTTTATGATCCTGCGGATATAATCCGCGCCCCAATATATTTTTTTCTTACTTTTCGCTGCCCCATACCTGCGTATTTCATAGCTCTCACGCGGACTTGGGACTTCTAACGCATTTAGCTCTTTCGCGATATCGTAACTGGACATATCCTCAAATACATACCAGTAAAATATCTTCCCCACGATCTCCTTTTCGCTTTCCTCCGGCACCAGTTTTTTGCCGGACTCTTCGGAACGTTTGTACCCATACGGCGGTCTTGCTCCCCAATACTCCCCCTTTTCTCTGGACATCTTATGCGCCTGCACCAGCTTCGCCGAGACTTCCCTGGCATAGAAATCGTTCATGAAATGCTTCAATATATTATTCACCCGGTTCTGTGCGCAGGCGGAATTTTCGCTGTCATAATCATCTAATACGGAAATAAATCTTATCCCCAACGTTGGAAATACGACATCGATCATATCCACCGCATCCAGCGCGTCCCTGCTAAACCTAGAAAAATCTTTCACCACGACTGCATCTACATTCCCGGCCCGGATATCTTCCATCATCTGCTCAAATGATGGTCTCGCCAGAGTCGTTCCGGTCACTCCGTTATCCATATAGGTTTTCTGCAGCAGCAACTCCGGATGTTTCTTTATGAAATCCTCACAGATCTGTTTCTGGATATAAATGGAATCCCTACGGCCATGCCCTCCGTCTTTTTCCGAGAGCCGGATATACACACACGTCCGGTAGTATTTTATCTGGGAAACAGGCGCGGCCTGTTGTTCTGCATTTCTCTTCTTATTCCGTTTACTCGTTCTAGGCACGTCTCTTTCCCCCTTCCCCATTGAGAAAGGCATCCAGTGCCTGGTTGGGTTGTATTTCATTGACCGTCTGCAGCAGCGAAACCAACTGTTCAAATTCATCCGCAAACCAAAAGTCAATCGAAACCCGTTTTCCACTGTGGACCCGGATCCTTTTTACCAACATCGAGATCACCATCCGGTCTACCCTGCGGATATCTTTGTAACAGAGAAAATATTCCATCCATTGCTTCTGCTTTTCCAAAGTCTCCATCATATTGGAGATCGCTGTCTGCTGTTTTTTCACAGCCTCTTCCGCCTGCTGAAGCTGCAGGTCATATTTCTTTTTATAGGTACGGAACTCTTCTTCGTCCAAGATTCCCTCACAAAAGCTGTCATACAGGTTCATCTTGATCTGGGAGATCCGTTCGTATTCCTGCTTCTGCATCTTTAATACCTGGTCCGCTTCGTACATCCTTTGCTCCGGGATTGCGGCGCTGTCCACATAATCCAGCACTTTCCGCAGCTCCACGATCACGGAAATATAATGCAGGACACTTTCCTGTACCACTGGGACCAGCTTCTTTTCATTGATATAGTGCGGCTGGCATTCTTTCTCATACCGTGAAGTCGAACAGACATAGTAATGATGCGTCCTGTCCGGGCTCTTCCGTACCATACTCTGCCCGCAATCCGCGCATTCCACCAGGCCGCTTAAAAGCGCGATCCCATCCGATGAACGCCTTGCGTCATGTGCTAACAGGTTTTGTGCCACTTCAAAAGTATGTTTATCGACCACTGCCTCAAATGCGTTCTCATACCGTACCCATTCACTGGCATCCTTATAGATCACTTTTTTTACTTTGTAGTTCGGCGTTGTCCTTTTTCCCTGAATCAGCACTCCCGTATAACGCTCATCCATCAGAATCCGCCGTACCATTGTTGCATGCCAGCCATTGCTTCCATTTTTGCTGAATCCGCTGGATATCTTCTGCTTCAGGTATACATTCTTGTACACAAGCGGAGTCAGGATCCCACGCGTATTCAAAATGTCCGCAATCCCACTCATACTGTAGCCTTTCAGCTTCAAATGGAAAATATCCTGTACCACGGCGGCAGCAACCGGATCAATAATCAGCTGGTGCCTGTCCTCCGGTGATTTTAAATAGCCGTAAATCGCAAACGAAGCCACACACTGCCCGGCTGTCATTTTTGCGAGCAGGTTCGCCCGGACACTTCTGGACGTGTCTGCGGGATAGATGTCATTGATAAAACTTTTTAATCTAAGGGTAATGAAATCATGACGCGAGGTCTCACTGTCGTAATTATCATTGGTCAGGATCAGACGCACTCCCATCTTCGGAAGGATACGTTCTACGTACTGCAGGACTCCTGAGAAATCACGGCCGAAGCGGGAAAGGTCTTTTACAAGTATTGTGTCTGCTTCCCCGTTTTCAAGCATTTCCATCATTTCCCGGAAACCCGGCCGGTCAAAATTCGTACCGGTAAAACCGTCGTCCACACATTCCTTTACGATGACAAACTCCGGCTTTCCCGCAAGGTAATCCCTAACCAATAACCTCTGGTTTGAAATGCTGTCGCTCTCCCTGTTATCCCCGTCATCCACGGACAGGCGCAGGTATACGACAACACGATAGATTTTATTTACTATTTGATTTTTCATAGCCTAAACTCCAATCCTTGAAATTAGTCAGCAACACTAATCTGATGATTGGCAGTCCGGCTGCTTGTCCTCTACTAGCCATCATCTTACCACAGATCCCTTGACCTGTCTACCCACGTTTTTTGTGGCAATTACAGTTTACAGCCTGACCGGCTGCTTTCACACCTATGGCGCTCACAGCAACAAATCCCCTTACTTCATCTGTACCAGGCTTTCCAACGCTTCCTCTATGGTACGTGTGGTTGACGCAAATCCAATCTTTACGATTACATCACCGCTTTTGATAAAATATGGATTCACTCCTGATTCCAGGATTCCCAGAATCTTTTCTTTTTTACTTTTTGTGATGTCTATGTCCAGGTCTTTCACGTCCGGTATTTCCTCCGGGCTGATATCATCAAAAGACATGTTCCTCATATGCAGCAATTCTTCTCTTGTCAACATATACCGTCACCTCTCTCCCCATCTTTTCCGTTCAATGACAAGCCCCATCAGCCTGACCCGGAAAGCCCTTTCCTGGCACCAGCTTTTTCTCCGATATGACTCCAACACGCCGAACTCTAGGACGCCGCAGCCAACACAATCCACTTTGACTCCGCAGCGGTAAATCTTTTCCAGAATCCCGGATGTATGGTCAAGAAACTGGAACAGGCTGTTTACATGGGATAAAACAACAACATCTACATACCTCAATTCAGCCAGTTCCATGATCCGCCCCTGTGCGTGTTTTCCCAGAAAAGGCTCGCCTCCTATGGATTCCAGCAGCACTATGGGTTGATAGCCCTGCGTGTCACAATACCTGAATAAGCGCTGTTTCTCATATTCAAGAAGTTTTTCCGTGTTCCGGGACTGCCGGACGCATAGATATAATACTGCGTTGGCAGGCTTTTCCTGTAAGACAATCCTGTATCTGAATTCACCGTTTTCAGAAAGAAACCCGACACATTTCTTCTGGTTTGTGTGTGCCTTGGCTTTATTTTGCAGAAATAATTCACAAAGTATTTCCCTCTCCATAATCTTCCTCCTATGATCACTTTGGTTTATCCCAGAGATATATGGAAAATTTGTCTTCCGTCTGCCTTGCAGGCGGAAAGGCTTTTCCACATATCTTTAGAATAAAACAGACTTTTCCCAGCCGTACAGCTGGGAATTTTTCACAAAGTATGTAGGACCGGTCCGGCTGACCGCCTGACACCCTACGGCACCTTTTCCCGCCGCAGCATGCCCCAGACGCTACTCTGGCTGCCGTGTTTTTGTTCAGCGAAGGTATCATTATCATCCAGTATTTCAGGCTATCTGCCAACATAGCCCATGCCGGGAGGCCGCTCACATTTTTCCTTCTTCTATTACGATCCCTTGTTTAATCCGCCGCAATTTTTCATCTGTTCCAGTCATTATTTACAACTTTACGGCCTCAACCGTAAGTTCCTGAACAATGCCTGTGGTACTAAAGCCAGAATTACAGACTTGCCTGGTAATTGCAGGATGCGGACAAATGCCTCATGGCGTAGCTTCCTTCCCTTCATCATTTTACATTGGAAAATACAATGACCTATAATTCTCAAAATTCCTCATGCTTTCCGTAAAAATGTTCCAGATGTTTTGTGTCCTTAAAGATATTTTTGAATGCCAGAAATATCATACTCTTTTTTCAAAAATACCACCATACTGTTATTCAATTTTCAAGGTGCAGTTTGACCGTCTTTACCGGTCTGCCAAAACACACCCCATCAGGATGCGCTTTGGCAGACCCACAACAGCGGCTCTTCCTTGTCACAAAAACGATTTCAGGTTCTCTGACATATATTTCAGCATTTTTAACAGATACTTCGCTTCTTGTGCTGTGCTCTTCATAAGGAGTTCCTGCGCTTGGGCGGCACATTTTTCCTGTGTCGTTTCGCTTTCATTCCGCATGGTAAGTTCCAGCCTCATAATCTCCAGGAACTTCTGGTAGGTCTCCATTCCCGGCCTTCGATATCCCGCTTCTATCTTTTCGAGATGGGACACGCTGATTCCTGCCTGCATGGACAAATCAGCTTTTGAGATATGACGCGCCCTGCGCAGTTCACGAATCTGGCTTCCTAAATCAGTATTACCCATTTGTATTTTTTACCTCCAAATCTGTGTCTTCATTATAACTACGTTATTTTCTTTTGGGAACTGACTGGGAGTGCAGACTTTCTCCACATCTTGCCCATTCAGATTTTTTGACACTTTTCGACATAGATTACAGGCGGATTTTGTCAAATCCAGCCCATTTTCACCATTTTTCTCAAAAAATGTCGGAAGATTCTTTTTCATTGCAGTAAAAAGAATCCTGAAACACCATATTAATTTTAAAAAATAAAGGGAATTAATGAAAAAAGATACGTAAGCGCCTCAAAAGATGGCGTAGTGCATTTCCCATCCATTCCTGCTATACTGATAGACATCATATAACGAAAGGA
>QXWX01000011.1 GCA_009911175.1 Lachnospiraceae bacterium
CCGTCCATTGCCGTAGGCAATTTAAAATGACGGCCTGAGTTACAGGGCACGCCTGGTCAAGGTGTGACCTGTAACCATACGCTGGTATACAGACAGTAAAATGCGCTTCAGGCTTTTTTCTTCTGAAGCGCATTTTTATACTGTATATTTACGTTTTATCGACATAGAAGGATTTTGTGGTCTTTATTTTTTCGAAGCTCTGGCTTCCAATGGATATACTTGCCTTCATGGATTCTTCACACCCCCTCCTTCTTTTTAATCTTCTGCGTATCCGTGATTCCAGAATGTATAAATTCCTCTGTTCTGGCATTGATAGATTTTGTTTCCATACCGGCTCTGTCCTTAATGCTGCACATCTCCCATATTTTTGCGCATCATCCGCTCAAACATCGGCCCCATATGCTTTGCCAATAACGGGATCAGCTCCGCATCGTGGTTGCAGCGCACCTGCGTATTCTTACAGAATACCATCGTCCGCTCCTCTCCCGGAGCGCTGACCGGCCAATGCGGGATCCCTACATGGTTGGGATCTCCGGTCCTGGCAAACGCGATCACACTGTCAAAGATCTGGGCTTCCAGTTTTGTCACGCCCTCCTCCTGGATGGAAGGAACCATCTCGGTATTATGGAACACATACGGAACATCCGCACAGTGCCATGGCACGCTTCCGCCATTGATCGGCAGATCCTGATTGAACAGATAGGAATAGGTACACTGGTTCCCGGCGCTTCGCTGCCGGATAAACTGCTGCGTGGGCAGACGGAACAAAAAGTCCAGCTTCAGCAGGTCCACCGGATTTCTCTCCGGGTATGCTTCTGCAAATAAGGGAAGCAGTTCTGCTGCCGCCTCTTCTCCAACCGTCTCTTTTACGATCTTGGCGCCCTCTTCCATGGTCAGCTCTTCTCCATGATATGGCGTCGGGATAAATCCTGAGAATTCTCCATACACGGTGCCTGCCAGCAACGGAATCTGCGCCGTTTCCTCTCGGAATCCATTTTCGTCGGGAGTCCCCCTGTAAAATGCATTCGGACAGGGTGTACAGCCTGTATATTTCCCGGCAGCGGCAAATTCCGGCTTTACACGCCGGTATGCCTCTGCCAGCCTGTCATAGGGGACGGTTTCCAATTCGTGGATGTCGCCGTCGATCCCCATCTCGGCCATCAATGCGATGGCAAGCTCCTCCCCGTCGCCTTTGCTGTCTGCCAGAAGCGGTCCGATGACACCGCTCATGTTGATCCCTTTTGCAAATAATCCATCTGCTGCGGGAGTCTGCAGCAGCGTGGTGATCTTCGCTCCGCCGCCGGACTGCCCGAACAGCGTCACATTATCCGGGTCACCGCCAAACCCTGCGATGTTTTCCTGAATCCACCGCAAAGCCGCAATGATATCGTCTGTTCCCGCATTTCCTGAATTCGCATATTCTTCTCCATAGGCCGACAGATCGCAGTATCCCAGGATATTCAGCCGGTGATTGATGGACACCACGACCACCTGCCCGATCCGGCACATATTTTCTCCCTCATATGCAATATGCTCGATCGCGGAACCAGACTCGAATCCGCCGCCGTGCAGCCACACCAGGACCGGACGCTTTTCCCCGTCGCAGGCGGGAGTCCATACATTCAGATTCTGGCAGTCCTCATTCATCACCCAGTACCTGTGGGGGACGTTCAATTCCCCGTTTGGTTTCGGCAGTTCCAGAAGAGGGCAGACATAGCGCTTCCCTGCCGGATATCATGCCGTTCAAGACCGCCCAGCTTTGGGCATGCTGTGTAAATTCCGGATAGGAGGGCCCCTCCCGGTACATGTTCCTGCCCTCGTCCCAGCACAAAGCCTGAATCCGGTCTGTGATATGCTTCTGCCGTTCCCGGTATTCCTCCGCCGTCCCCGGCCTTCCGGTATTCTCATAGATCTCCGCGCCGTCCAGAAGCGCTTTCCCGTACATCAGGTTGAGGATCGTCGATGGGCCGCAGGCCGCGGCCCCGGGGCGCCCCTGGGTGTCATGCCAGCTTTCCTGCCAGTCCACGAAATCCCAATAGCCCAGATTTTCTACAAGTCCCTGTGCCCCCATATGTCTGTCATAGTATTCCAATATCGCGTCCACATCGGAACGGTATTGTTTCAGCAGGCCGGCATCTCCGGTACGTTTATAATACTCCAGCAGCATAAAAATATAGTGAAGTGAAAATGTGCTGATGACCAGCTTCCTGCCCTGATCCGGGATGCACATGACGTACTTTTCTCTGCCATCCTTTGGGACGACGATTCCGTCTATGATTCGGAAGCAGGGTTCCACCGTGTTTTGACAGAAGAGGAACAAAAAGATACCGGATCGCCGGCATGGTTTTTGATCGGGCCCGCGGCACTGCACTCGATGGATGCACTGGAACTGCATCAGTATTACCGTACTTACGCCAACAGTTCCGTCACGGAAAAACATCCGCCCGTACTTTCTTTCGCACGGTTCCTCAGCATGATCCAGATTGCGGCCATGGTGCTCGGCAAACGGACAGACGAGGAAGAGATCATCCGTGAAAATCATCTGGACGCCGGGATCAGCGCCGGTCTGCCCGCAGATCAGGTCCAGTTTTCTCTGGAGCAGGAGGAGGAAGAAAGTGCCCATCACACATATTCCGAAGAGCAGGCATTGCTGAATTATGTCCGGGAAGGCAACGCAGAGGAGGCGCTGCATCTGAATATGCGTCTCGACCAGCAGCTTGGCCGGATGTCTCAGAACCAGATCATGCAGTGGAGAAAGCTTATGACGGTTGCCGTCGCGCTTGCTTCCAGGGCCGCCATTGACGGAGGGGCCTCTCCCGGAGAAGCCTATAAGCTCAGTGATTACTATTTGCAGAAAAGCGACGCGTGCATGGATGTGCCGGCGCTCATCGCCTGCCGCAATCAGGCGGTTCGGGATTTTTGCGAACGGGTGGCGGCGCAGAGGGAACACAGGAAATGCAGCTCCTATGTCCAGCAATGCTGCGAATATATCTATCAGCATTACCGGGAAAAGATCCTTCTGGAGGATATCGCGGCCGACCTCCATATCAGTCCCACTTATCTTTCCAGGATTTTTTCCAGAGAAATGAAGGTCAGGCTGCAGGAATACATTGCCCGGTTCCGCGTGGAGCGGGCGGCAAACCTCTTAAAATACTCGAACGAATCCATTGCCGGGATCGGGGATTATGTTGGATTTCCGTCTCAGAGTTATTTTGGCAATACCTTTAAGAAGTATATGGGGATGTCCCCCGGACAGTATGGGGAAAAATATCAGAACAGCAGCTTTTGCTGACTGCATCGACAGTGATCAGAATCTGACAGTAAGGAGCTGCAGAAAAATATCCTGCGCATTCTGCATCAGTTATTTTTCTGCAGCTCCTAAACTATACAATGAAAATCAATGACTCTTTCTATAATCTACAGAATATTGATATCCTCTTCCTGCCTCAAATGCCAGGATCATCAATTCAATATTTTTTGCTGAAAAATCACGGTATTGAAAATAGTACAGCATCGTATCTACAAAATTGTCCACTTTCTCCCTTTGATTCTCCATGATCGGAGCAGCATCCGGTTCTGAAAACAGCAGCTCTCTTATGAGATACGAAGCAAATTCTTCGTTCACAAAGGTCAATTCCGGCGCATTCTCCATTATAGTGATCTGCATCGGCTTATGTCTGAGCAGCCAGAATACTGTATAAGCGTAAATCTTGGACGGCTGTGTTTTCTCGATTTCCTGAAATTCCTTTAAGCGGTCAATATCCACAAAATAATCTACGATCACATGGCACAGAATATCATCTGAAATAAGAACCTTTTCTTCCAGGTCTTTTGCTTCAATAAAATCCAGCATCTGATTATAAAGCCATTGATATCTTTTTTTTATTTTCTCTTTTCCAAATTTTTCTACAAGATATTGATATCCTGATTTTTGAATATCTTCCACAAATTCAACCATGATATAGTGTTCCTCTGTCTTTTAACCGCTTATCCATCAGAAAACAACTGCAGGATCCCAGATATTTGTTAAATCTGTATCTGTAAAGCTCCTCAGCTCCACCCGAAAAATCAGGCGCATGATTCGGTCTGCAGTTCTTCTTGAATTCTCCGCTTTGCAACTGTTGGATCAATCTCTCGCTATTCAATTTTGCTTTTTCACTACACCTCAGAGCCATGTTTCCCACCTGCGCTTTCTTTTACTAATCTATTCTGAAACGCTTCCATTTGAGTATAGATATCCTTTATTCGAATCAAAGAATCTTCCATCACATCATAAATCTCTTCTGATGCGATCCATTGGTTTTGATCTGTCTCTTCCATTGCTTCATTTTCAAATATATCCCTCATGCATTCCCCAAAATCATTGGAAAAATTCGTAAGCTGACATAAAAGAAATGACATCTGTTCCAATGCCGTATGGCTCTTATTCTCGTCCTGCTTATATACATAATTGTGGTCGCAGTCACTCCATGCTTCATCGTAAATCGTTCTTACCTGAATTTCTATATATACCCCCTGATAGCTGACCGTATAATGTATGCTGCGATATCCCATTGGATGCAGCTTTGGAATGAGCTTATAATGTTCATATCTTTCAATATCATCCCCCTCCGCATAGTATACCTTTGGGATTTCCACTAAAATACTTTCCCCATTTTCAGGATGCGGCAGAATATCCCATTGATCATACAATTTCAAATCCGTATAAGGAAATGCCTTTATGATCTCCCCATGTATATCATTCCATTTTCCCCGGTAATTAATGATCAGGCGCATGCCGATCAAATCCGTAATAATACTCTTATAATTTCCGGCATTGATTCTCGAGTAACCGCTTTTTCTGTTCGCATAATTTTCATGCCGCTTTGTGATAACCTTTCCAATCAGACTGTCTAACGTCTTAATCCGGCTGGTCTGCAGATGAACTCCCTGCAATTCTTCAATAATATGCAAAAAATCATCTTTTATTCCGATCAAATGATTCCGCCATTTCTCATAATCCAAATAAATCTGATGGCAGATCTCTTTAATCGTCTCTTTATTGCCGATACTTTCATCTGCTTCATCCATTTCCCTGACCAGCAAGGTAAATTTCTTTTCAGACAAAAGCCAATTCCAGTATTTTTCCCACTCCATGTTTTTCTCTCCGGATTCTTTTGTAGCGCCATGTAAATTACTGAAAATTATAGCATATTCGCTAAAAGAGCGTCAACACCAACATTGCATTTTCTCAGAATAAACGTATGTACAAAAAAGAAGCGTTCGCACGTTTATTTTCTATATTTTCATGCCAGCACATCAAAGATCTGGATCTCCACACCCCAGTCCATCCCCTGCACCTCGGAGCGAAACCTCTGCTGGCAGAGGTATGCGCCAAGCACAGGGCTGTCTGTCAGAAACCTAGGCACGGCATTAAAATGGGGATCCTGCCGGTTCACCGGCTGCAGATACCCGTTATTTTCCACATACAGCTTACAGTCATTGCCTTTCGAATCCTTTCCCTGGAACATGTATTTCGCACACATATTGCGGACGTGATCCGGTGTTTCCACCTGCACATCCACCGCCCCCGGGAGCGTCTCCCCGGTAAACAACTCCGACTCCACCTTTGCCGTAAAGGGGACAAATGTCACGCACCCCTGGGGGCTTTCCATATACTTGTCAGAGCAATTTTTCTTTTAAAGACCGCGATTTTATTTGCCTGCTGCCTTCTTGTCATTCTCTGCGATCATCTCCTGCATCTTATCTTCCAGATCATATTTTGCCAGGATGATCATGTCCAGCGTCTGACGGTAGAGGCTTCCCTCGATCAGATCCCGCTTCGGAACCGCATGCCCCGTCCTCTGCCTGCAGCCCTCCGCGATATCCTCCAGATAGATCTTCTCCCGGAAATGCTTTGCCACATAATCCATACACCGCCTGGTATAGCTGGAAGTGTTCTGCTTTTCTTTCATCTCATGCACACGTTTCGTCAGCTCCTCCACCGCATGATTCCGATATACCAGAATCTGCGTGGTGTCTGTACACTCCGCACCTTTATTGATATAGAATCCGCTGATGCGATATGCGGCATAAGGGCTCACCCCGCCTTCGATCGCAGCCCTGGCGCGCAATGAGATCCCGACGGTCAGAAGATTCCGCAAATGTGCCAGCTCCGACCGGCCCATCTGGCCGATTTCCACATCGATCTTCTTCGTCAGACGCACAGCTTCCGTCACATTTCCCACCCTCACCATATCCAGGATCTCCCGCTCTTCCTGATAAGAGAGCCGAAAAATGTCCTCTTCCTCGGATTGGATATGAAATCGGATCTGATCCTTTACCTCCTGCTCCTTCGTCACCACAGCCATACGATTGGCATCCACAGCCTCCTGATCCGTGTACTCTCTGCCGGTCACGATTTTTGCCGCAATGCACATGATCTGTAGCACCTCCATAAGCGTAAACCGGCGCAGGTTCTTTTCCGCGTGCTCCGGGATCCCGTAGTGCCTGCAGAACCTGTGGCGTTTGAGCCTGTCGAAAAAATCTACGCTCATGGGGCCGATCAGACAGTGCCCGTTCTCCGCCGCCACACAGCCGAAATACACCTGGAACTCATCCTGGAACAGGTAGGGGGCCTCCTGCCTGTCGGCTGCGTGGGGCAGCATGTCCGGTAAAGCGTCGTCCTGACATAAGGGGTTCATTTCATCTGTTTTCCAGCTGTCATCCAATCCACTTTTTTCCACATAAAAAATGCCCGTTTGAAGCAGATCGGACAGATTTTTTAATAGAAACGTATCCATGCCTTCCTCCCTTTTTTAGCTGGAACGAGCCTGCTCTCAGCAGACTTCGCATAACTCTGCCTGTTATATTTAATGCAATAATACAAGAATATCTTTCATCCCACATCGTTATGAAAAATGTTATTTCCTGTATCCGATGATGATCAGATATCCAGCGCCGCATGATACCCCTGATAAACCGCATTGGTGATGGTGGACACCTTCGCGCAGTCTCCGATCACCGCCACATAAGGCGCGGTATCCCTGAGCGCTTCCGCCACATCCGTCCGCGCCCTCTGCCCCAGCGCGCAAATGACAGAGCTCCCTTTCACCAGATGCCGCTGTCCTTCCCGGTCCTCACAGACCACGCCCTGGGCTGTCACTTCCATTCCTTTCAGTCCGGTGCGCACCTCTGCAAGACCTTCGATCTGCTTCAGCAAAAGCGGGCGATGCCTTACATTGGCATCCGGAGCCAGCTCGTCCCGCATCTCCACAATGGTGACCTTCTTTCCTTTCTGGGCCAGGTGGATGGCCGCTTCGCAGCCTGCCAGTCCGCCGCCCAGCACCACGACTTCATCGCCCACTTTTTCCTTTTCCAGATAGTAGTTGTTTACGGATGCCCCTCGTAGACAACCACGTTCATTTTCCTGCAGAACATTTCCCGGGACCACAGTTTGGGATCTGCCATCTGTCCGATCACAAATCCGATATCCATGCTTCCCTGCCGGACCTGCCGGATGATCTCCTGGTTCGCCGCCTCCTCCCATTGCAGACGGATATGGCTGTACTGCTTTTGATACTCCTCCAGCTTTTGAAGCGGAAACACATTGAGCACGCCGCAGGAAAAACCGATCTTCAGCTTCTGGTCCCGGTCCTGGATCTGCCGGAGCCCGATCATGATCTCATCAAACTGCTCCAGGAGCGGCGTGCTGTTCTCATAGAGATAGGTCCCGCTTTCTGTGGGAACCATCCCGTTTGCCAGACGTTCAAACAGGCAGGTTCCCAGTTCCTCCTCCAGATGGCGGATGATCTTGCTTAAGCCCTGGGGGGTGATAAAAAGCAGCTTTGACGCCTTATGGATGCTCCGTTCCTCGTATACCTGCCGGAAAAATCTCAGATCCTTTGTGTCCATTTTTCTCTCTTCCTCTTAAAGCACCCCGAACAGCCCCTTTACCTCGTCCTCTTCCATGATCCTGCTGCTTGGCTTTTCCGCGTTTGCAAGCATTGCTTCTACCTTATTTGCCAGCGTCACGTCAATAAAACGGCCCACGTCGATTCCCCGGAGCTCGAAGAATAAGAGCGGCTGTTCATCCAGCCTGACCCCCACGCCGTAAAGGGCTGCCGCCACATGCTTGCACAAAAGGGCCCAGTCCGGGCAACTGCAGGTAAAACTGATCTCGATGGGAGTCGGGAACAGGCCGTCCTTTCCCTGAAACAGTTCCTTCATCTCCTCCGGGAAATTCCCGGCAAGCAGTTCTTCCAGGTTTTCAATCTTTTTGCCGCATCTGCTGATGATCGACTGACACTTTTCCTCGGAAAGCGGGCTGATGCGGATCTCCACTTTGTATGGCGTCTTGCGCGTCCCCTGCACCCGGGCCAATATTTTCCCTTTCTGGATCTTCAGGTCAATGACAGCCCCTGTGCGGATATAACGCTTTCCCCTGTCCAGACGGCTTTCATAATCCGCATACCGCTCCAGGTTCTCGCACCATGCCTGTCCCCACCAGCTTTTTACGATCGTCCTGCCCTGTACACTCACCGGCTCCAGAACCTTTCCCTTCGCCTGCTCTTTTTTCCGGCTGGCCGCAGATTTCTTCCGGATCTCCGAAGCCGTCGGCTGGCTGTATCGGGTAGAACTGTCCCAATATTTACTCATATCGCATCTCCTGTTTTTCTCATATTCCTTATCCTTAGGATCTGTCGGAAAATAACTGACACATCCTGCGCAATCTGTATCAGTTATTTTTCGCCTTATCCTAACCGCATCATCGACATCAGCTCGTCATTGCTGAGTTCGGTGATCCACTTCTCACCGCCGGAACCGATCACATTCTCCGCCAGTTCCTTTTTCGCCTCGATCATTTCATCAATCTTCTCTTCGATCGTGCCTTTGCAGACCAGCTTGTGCACCATCACATTCTTCGTCTGTCCAATCCGGAACGCCCGATCCGTGGCCTGGTTTTCCACAGCCGGATTCCACCAGCGGTCAAAATGGATCACATGGTTTGCCTTTGTCAGATTCAGCCCGGTTCCCCCGGCTTTTACGGAAAGAACAATAAAGGGCACGTACTTTTCTCCCTGAAATGCTTCCACGATCTGGCTGCGCTTAGCGACCGGGGTCCCTCCGTGGAGCACAAATCCCTCTGTCTGGAAGATCTCTGTCAAAAATGCCGCCAGGTATTCCGTGATCTCCTTGAACTGCGTAAACACAAGCACACGTTCGCGTTTTTCGTAAATGGTTGTGCAGATTTCCTTCAGCATGGCGAACTTCCCGCTTTCCTCCATGGAAAATGTCTGCTGCCCCAGATATTGGTCGGGATGGTTGCAGATCTGCTTCAGCCGGATGATCGCAGCCATGACCAGTCCTCTGCGCTCGATTCCGTCCGCTTCCTCCAGCCGTTTCTCCAGATCTGAGACCGCCTTCCGGTAGAGGACGATCTGCTTCTTTGCCAGATTTGCGTAGTCGATGGTCTCCAGCTTTTCCGGCAGGTCCGCAATGATGCTTTTATCGGTCTTGACCCGTCGGAGCATAAAGGGCGCCACCATCGTTTTCAGGCGGACATACCCTTCCGGATGATCGCCCAGCCCTTTGCAGAATTCGTTGAATTCCGCCGAGGTTCCCAAAAGCCCTTTGTTCAGGAAATCAAATAATGACCACAGATTGGCCAGTTCATTTTCGATGGGTGTCCCTGTCATGGCGATCCGCATCCGGGAGGATAACTTTTTGATCTCCTTTGTCTGCCGGGTCAGCGGGTTCTTGATCGCCTGAGCTTCATCCAGGATCACGCACTCCCATTGTACCTCCTGCAGCTCCTTGATCCGTGTGACCATTCCGTAGGTTGTGATCGTGAGAAATGTACTGCTTCCCCGGAACTCCTCGCCCAGCTTCGGCGCCGTCTTTCCATGCAGGACCTGAAAATCCAGTGACGGAGCAAACTTTTCCGCCTCCTTCTGCCAGTTTCCGATCAGCGATGCCGGCACCACCAGAAGCGCCTGCGCACGCTGATTTGTCTTGCGCAGCTTTTCCAGGTATGCAAGGACCTGCACGGTCTTTCCCAGTCCCATATCGTCCGCAAGGCAGGCGCCGAAGCCCAGCTTGTCCATATAATTGAGCCAGGTGAAGCCGCTGCTCTGATAGGGACGCAGCGTCGCGCGGAAGGATTTGGGCAGCACGGCTTTCCGGATGGATTCCGGTTTTCTCAGATTCATCAGAAGAGACGAAAGCCATGCTCCGTTGGTGACAAGCTGCCCCACGTCCGCGGAGGCTTTTCCCGTACCGAGCTCCAGCCGCAGAGCGTCCATCAGCGTCAGATCCTCCGGAACCTCTTCCATTTCCTCAAGCAGCTTTTTCAGCCGCTCATGATCCACCTCGATCCACTTTCCTTTCAAAAATGCCAGTCCGTCTGTCTGGGCCAAAAGAAGCTCGATATCCTCCCGGCTCAGCGGCACTCCGTCTACCGTCAGCTCCGGACGCATGCTGACCAGCGTATCAAAGCCCAGCATGGACGGCTTCTCTTCCCCCATACTCACAGACATGGACACCTGCGCCGCTTTTCTCTTCCACCAGTTGGGGATCCTGCAAAGAATGCCGATGCTTTCAATATCTTCGATCTGCTTTAAAAATATATACGCCTCCTCGGACGTCAGCCGCAGCGGATGGAACATCTCCCCGTTTTCCACGAATCCGGAGATCAGATTGGAAACCTCAGCCGCGCGGTTCAGGCAGGCCAGCAGAGCCAGCAGCTTTTCCCGTTCATTTTTATACTCTGTCAAAGCATATTTCAGCGGGACATGGCGGACCTTTCCGTCCTCTCCTCTGGTAGCGTAGGTTGCCAGAAACGCAAAGGGAAAGTCGTCGTCCTTATTCTCTACCAGGTGGAAAAAGATCCTCTCCGGGACATGGAGATGCTGATTCTTCTCTGTCAGATACATTTCCACGGTGCCGTCGTAGTCTCCGATCTCTCTGGAAAAGATCTCATTCAGCTTCCGGAATATCCCCCTGATCCACTTTTCCGTAATATACTCCGCACCGATCACAAATGGAACCGCACGGATCAACCGGTCCGCTGCCTCCTCCGACGGCTCTGCCCGGGTCTCCCCCCTGGAGATCTCCAGCTCCGGCAGGCTGGTCAGGGTTTTAAAAAACGCATCCGACACCTGGTATAAAAATGCCGCTGACGGACTGAGATACGGCGATTTTTCCGCAAGTCCCATGTGGTACAGCGCTCCGTAACGGTCCTGTTCAAACTGCCCCAGAAGCTTCTGATCCGCAGGGGAGAGCTGCTCCGGACGCCCATCAGGGCAGAAGCCGTCCTCTGTGAAAAGGAACTGAAGCGGAACAAGGCCCTTATTCCCCTGGGGCTGATTGTTCTTATTTACCTGTGCTGCATTCATAATCTTCATCCTGTTCTTGTATGATATTTTAATCCCTGCCCACGGGAATTTACACTCCGCGGCAGGAATGACTGATTCCATTATAGGGAAAAGCGGAGCAGAGCGCAAGAAGTGATCGAGTTTTTTTGTAAAAAGCCGCAGACTTTTTTTACCGGATAAAGTCTGCGGCTTTCAATCCCTGATTCTGTTTCTATTTCTGCGGTTCTGACTCTTTGCAGACCGTGCGGCATTTTCCGGCCATATTTCTACTCCTCCAGTTCCCCCAGGATCCGCAGCGGCTCCTTTCTCAGCTCCTGCCGCAGGAACCCAAAGCTGATCAGCGCCGCCGCCAGGAAGATACCGATTCCCGCCGCAGCCGCCATCTCCGGGCCGTGGTTCTGCTCTGCCGCGGAGAGATCGGCCTCATCCGGATCCGCCTGGGCGATCACCGCATTGCTGAATGAGGTGTCGAATTCCGTGGTCTCTTCCGTTGCCTTCACCGCCCGGTCCGTAGCCATCCAGCCCGCCGCGCTCCCGGCTCCCGCGCCCAATACCGCGAGCAGCAAAAACCCGGTCAGGAGGGAGACGGCGCACTGCCGTTTCGTCCGCCCAAGCAGACGTTCCACCGCGATCCGCTGGCGCTGGCCTGTGATGAACAGGTTGGCAAAGAAGCAGAGGATCATCACCGCCAGTACGCAGCCGCTTGCCAGGAAGATCACAGACATGAGCTTCCGGCTCTCGATCCCGTTTTTCAGATTGCTGTATCCGTTATCATAGAAACGGAGCTCCAGCCCTTCCACGCCCTGCTTCTCCCATGCGGCCATGAAATCCTCGATGGTTCCGTTGGGAATCTGGAAGGAGGTGTTGGCGCCGGTCATATACCAGATTCCCGTGATATGATCCGCCCAGGAATTTTCTGGTACGGCATTCCAGGGAATGATCACCTGATTGTCACACAATTCATACCCATTATTTATGACCGACGTGGTGGTATAGATTCCGACGATCTCATACTCCTGCTCATCAAAGATCGGATATGCCTTTCCTTCGGCGTTTAAAATCGACTCCACCCACATCCCCCTTTCAAACAACGTTGGGGTATAGTCCGCGCAATAGAGCGGGAGCGTAAGCCTGTCCCCTGCCTCCTTCCGCAGAAGCATGGCCAGGCCGGAGGAGATCAGGCAGACCGGCTTTCCTTGGGCGTACTCCTCCTCCGTAATATCTCTTCCCTTTGTGATCTGCGCATCCTTCCAATAAAAGGGCATCAGAAGCTCTGTCCTGTCCACAGGAATCACGGGAACCGTGTGAAACAGATAATCCCGTGTTTTTGCGATTTCCAACCAGCGTTTTCCCCGCTCCGTCTCATAAAAATCCTCTGTTACAATATCCATGTCATACTCGTCTTCCGCTTCAGCTACGGCATCATAGACCCGTTCGCCCTCCATGGTATACTGATGCGAGGCTACACTGTTCATTGGGAAAAATTCCTGTACATAATCCTCCGGGGCAATGTGTTCCACCCTTGATCCATGAACCCAGCCGACACTGCTGTTCAGCATCATGATGTATGTCGTTCCCGCCTCAAAGCTCCTGGCTTCCTCCAGATAGTGATCGCAGATATAAAAAATATCTCCCTCTTTCAGTTCAAATTCATCGCCTGCGAGAACTCTTTCCGCCCGCATGGGAAATGACTCATCCGCCCGGCCCGACTCTAAGGGGGTGGCCTCTACCACCGTAAACATATAGGGACTGCTTGCCGCCTTCTGATCCACCAGCGCTCCGAAATTGGGCCGCTGCTTCGCTTCCAGGATATAGCCGGCCCCTTCAAAATCCAGCACCGAGCTGGGAATCCTTTCCCCATATGCTCCCCACTGGGTATAATAATATCCGTCTTTCGCGTCCCAGTGCCTCCCGGTCTCTACGTGGTCGGTCTTTTGCTCCACTGTCCCCACCGTCGTGAAGATATCCTCAAATTCCTCCAGCATGGCCCGGTTGATCTCCCAGAGGCTGCCTCCCAGCGCCAGCAGAAATGCCGAAACCCCGGCCAGCAGAAGGAAGAGGATGCTTTTTAAGGGGCTCCGCAGGATCTGTTTCATACTATAATAAACTGTCATCCTAAACCATCCTTCCGTCCTTCATTTTCAAGCACACATCCGCCCGCCGCGCCACCTCCGGGTTGTGGGTCACTACGATCACCAGATAATCCCGTTCATGTGCCAGCTTCCCAAGTAGTTCTACAATGTGCTCTTCATTTTCTGAGTCCAGGTTGCCGGTGGGCTCATCCGCCAGCAGGATCCGCCCCTGGGCTGCCATAGCCCGGGCGATAGCCACCCGCTGCTGCTCCCCGCCGCTCATCATTTTGGGATACTGGTGGAAGATCTTCTCCCCCAGCCCTACCTCCCGCAGACAGTCCTCCGCCTGCTTCCGTGCTTCCCGGCGGGAGATTCCCTGCAGTTCCATGGGATACATAACATTTTCCACCGCATTCAGAAGAGGAAACAGGTGAAATGCCTGATAGACCACGGAAATCTGTTTTCTCCGGTAAGCATCCCGGTCCATTTCCAGGAGATTTTCCCCTTCCACCAGGATCGTGCCGGATTCCGGGCGGTCCAGGCCCGCCAGGAGAGAGAGGAAGGTGCTCTTTCCGGAGCCGGATTCACCTGTGATGGCATACATGTTCCCGGCCTCGAAGGAACAGCTCACCTCTTTCACTGCCTCAATCTTCTGATATTGATTCTGATAAGAATAACTCACATTTTCTACTCTGATCTTTTCCATTTACGTCCCTCTCAATCATATAGAATTACAGGTCACACCTTCTTGACCAGGCGTGCCCTGTTACCGTCTATTGGTGTGTCAGCACAGCCGCGATACTCATTCTTCCAAACATCCACAGGGCTGCCGCCGCTCCCAGCGTATAGCAGCACAAAAAGATCCCCCAGACCATCCACGCCGTCAGGATATCCGAGGTTCCGAATATGGCGCCGATCACCGCGCCTGCCGCGCCTCCGCATGCCGCCAGCAGCATATGCTCCGCAAAGAATACCAGGGTACAACGTCTTTTGCTGGTTCCCAGCGCACGCATGATGGCGTACTCGCCCTTCCTGCCCTGGAACAGCAAATGAGGCACGATATACCCTGAGAGCACGACGATCAGCAATACAAAGGGCAGAAATCCTTCCAGCAAAGAGATGCTTTTTTCCAGCCCCAGAGCCGCCTGGATGAACACATCATCCTCCATCCGCAGCGCGGAGCCCGCGTAATTTTCCGGAGAGCCCGGAACCACAGGAGTCAGCCCGGGCTCCCTAAGGTCCTGCTTCAGTTCGTTAAGCTTCATCGGATCCTTCACGGTAAACCGCAGGGACGAAGCAAAATAGACCTTGTCATTTTCTTCATAGAGCTGCCGTACCACCCCGATGGGAAGCATCACCTCCGCTGCCATGGATTCCCCGGCTTCCGAATCCTCAATTGCCCCGACGATCTCCATTTCCAAAGGCTTCAGTTCTTCCCGCTCCAGCCCCAGGCCGATCTCTGCCCGGATATAATGCTCCAGAGAACAGGACAGATGGTCTCCCGGCTCCAGGCCGTGTCCCACCAGAAACGCGGTTCCCGCGACGCACACATCCCTGCTCTTTTGAAAGCTTTCCCAGCTCCAGCCGTCCGCCCAGGTGAGATCCTGTTCACAATCCTCGTAGACGGATCCCAGATCGTTGATGCCCAGGATCCGGAACTCGTCTGCCTGGGGGATGTCTCCTGACAAGCTTCCGTTATCCTCATCGGGCTGTGCGCTGTCTTCGGCTTCGATCTGTTCCCCAGGCTGCATCGGTTCTTCCATTCCGGCTCCTTCGTCCGCCTGCGTCAGTTCCTCCGTTCCGGCTCCTTCGTCGGCCTGCGTCATATGTCCGACCAGCTCCGCAGTCTCCCGGATCTTCCAGATATGCGGGGACGTATAGACCATATCCAGCACCTGCTGCCGGATAAACAGCCCGCTGTTCAGGGTTCCCGCCGCGTTCATCACCGTGGCCCGCACGGGGATCGCCTCCGGCAGCTCCTCAAACTGCCCTCTGGCGCTGACCAGATTTCCCAGATAAAATACCAGCACCACCACCGTCATCATACTGATCATTCCATTCAGAATGCTCTTGAAACGATGCCGCCGGATATTGACCCCTATGGAATATATCCCCTGGAATACAGCCCTTCTGTTCTTTTGGACTTCTTTTTTCACCTTCTCATCATCCTCCCTGCTGCAGACGATCCGTGTCCGCGGTTCCTTCGTCTCCTGATCCTGCTCCACCGTACATGCCGCCGTATAGGAGACGCCGTCCAGCGTAAACTCCGGATACCTTCCCGGACGGACCATCCGGAACTTCCTCCGTTCTTCCCCGGCCCATTTCCTCAGCTCCTCCTCGAACCGCCCCGCCGTATTCACCGGCTGGTCCGTGTAAAAGGAGAACTGTCGCTGCCGCTCCTCTTCCGCTACCTGCTTGTAATCATCCACGATCCGCGCGAATACGCTCCCGCTTTTCGCCATATGCTCCATCCGGTCCAGGTAGCTGTCCACGTCTATGGCCTCTGACTTTTCTTTTCGGATATTGGCGCAGACCTCCACCGCCGCCTGAATCTGCTTCTGCTGCCGCAGGAGCGCTTCCTGCTGCTTCGCGGCGGCCTCTTTTAGAGGAAGCGTTCCGTCCAGCACCTCCTTGATCTCCTTTAACGGCATGTCCAGCATGCGGAGCATTTTGATCAGCTTCAGCCGCCGGACATCCTCATCGGAATAATCACGATAGGCATTGCCGGCGTCCCTGGCCGGTTCCAGCAGCCCCTGCCGTTCATAGTAGCGGATGTTCTGTCTGGTGATCCCGGTCAGTTCTTCCATCTGTTTTGTGTTCAAGCATACACCCCCCTGTGTCCATTGGGCACTTAATCCTATACGTTTTCCAGCTTTACGTGCTTATTTTAAAGTATATAGCAGGTATACAGTCAAGTATTTTGTGAAAGATATCCACTTTTTTATCGAAAAACACTTTTTCCCCTATCTCACACAGCCATGTAGCATTCAAACAATATCGGAAGTTAGAAACTGGCACAAAATTACTTACCAATAGTCCGCAGGGTTTCTCTTCGGGAGTGCTACCAAAAAATCAGGCGCATAGCGGGCTATGTAACTGATTTTTTGGTAGTGCTCCTGGAGAGAAAGACAAGGAATAAAAAATAATACTTGCATTCCTCCTCTCTCCCATGTATAATATCACTGAATCAAAAAGAAAGGGCACGTGTGAGGTTCGTCTGCCGCGCAGACTGGCTGATGGATGTGCAGGGTGAGGACATGATTATTCGATAATTTGATTTGGATGCCGCAAGAAGTTGTATCTGCCTGTGTCAACAGGCTTATATTCGTTTGCGTATGCCGATTTAGATTATCCGCGTGATCTGCCCGCTTTGTATGACCGTTCACAGAAGTGCCATTTCTGAATGTGGCGGTATGAAGTCCCATTTGTCGAAGGTTTGTTTTGATTTCTTAAGCCTTTGATCGGATGGATTCTAAATAGAGGGTTTCTTTGCGTGAGTCTGTTTTCGGATACGAAGACGGGCTTTTTTTATTCCATATTGATGACGGTTCAAAACGGCAGACCACAGACGCCGGAAGTTTTGATTGATGAAAAAAGCCTGTCAGCAGTCAAACCGCAGGAGGTTTTATGATACAGATAAAGAATGTAACCATCACACACAAAGAAGACGCAAGAGTGATCCTGGAGGATTTCAGCTGTGTATGGAATGACGGGGACAAAGCCGTGATCATCGGTGAGGAGGGCAACGGAAAATCCACCCTTCTCCAATGGATCGCTTCCCCGGACAGGATCGGGGATTACTGTGAAGCCAGCGGGGAACGGATCGTCCGGGGGCACAGGATTGGATATCTGCCCCAGGAGCTGCCGGCCCGGGACGCCCGCTTATCGGTTTACGAATTTTTTATGGAGGAGCCCATGTTTCTGGAGCAGACGCCGAAAGACCTGAACCGGATGGCAGGGGAGTTCAGCCTGCCCGTTGATTTTTTCTACCGGGAGCAGTCCATGGGGACGCTCTCCGGCGGGGAAAAGGTGAAGGCCCAGATGCTGCGCCTCCTGATCGCCGGGCCGGACGTCCTGCTCCTGGACGAGCCGTCCAACGACATTGACCTGGAGACCCTGGAATGGCTGGAAAGGCTGATCCTGGGCTGGAAGGGAATCGTGCTGTTCATCTCCCATGATGAGACGCTGATCGAGCATACAGCCAACATGGTCATCCACATCGAGCAGATCCGCCGCAAAACCATTTCCCGGTATACGGCTGTCCGCATGCCCTATCCCCAGTACCGGCAGGAACGGCTCGCCAGGTTCGAAAGCCAGGAGCGGAAAGCGCAGAATGAACGGCGGGAGAAGAAGCTGCGGGAGGAAAAATTCCAGCGGGTCTATCAGAGCGTGGAACATGCCCAGAACAGCATTACCAGGCAGAACCCATCCAAGGGGCGTCTGCTGAAAAAGAAGATGCACGCGGTGAAATCCATGGAGCGGCGGTTTGCCCGGGAGGATGAACACATGACAGAAATGCCGGAGGAAGAGACTGCCATCTTCTTCAAGCTGGGAGACGAGACCGCGAAAATCCCTTCTGGAAAAACGGTCCTGGATCTGGAACTGGAACGGCTGGACACGCCGGACGAAAAGCGGACGCTTGCCAGGCAGATCCGCCTGCGGATCCATGGCTCTGAAAAGGTCTGCGTCATCGGGGCAAACGGTTCCGGAAAGACCACGCTGCTGGGCAGGATCGCGGAAGAACTGCTGGGCAGAAAGGATATCCATGCGGAGTATATGCCCCAGAATTATGAAGAGCTGCTGGAGCCGTCCATGACGCCCGTGGATTATCTGGCGCAGACCGGAGACAAGGAAGAACGGACCCGAATCCGCACGTACCTGGGTGCGTTAAAATATACCGCGGATGAGATGGAGCACCGGATCAGCCAGCTCTCCGGAGGCCAGAAGGCAAAGATCTTTCTGCTGAAAATGAGCTTGAGCGGAGCCAATGTGCTGATCCTGGACGAGCCCACCCGGAACTTTTCGCCCCTGTCCGGGCCGGTGATCCGGCAGATGGTGAAAGAATTTCCCGGGGCGGTGATCAGCATTTCCCATGACCGGAAGTATATCGCAGAAGTCTGCAGCCGGGTGTACCGACTGACGGCGGACGGACTGAAAGCAATGGAATGATATTTCATTTTCAAAATGTATGGGGTTCCGCCGAAGGAATTTATCTGGAGACGGGAAATGGAATAAACTCACAGCGGTGCCGCTAACCGTGCGGATAAAAAACGAAAAACTTTCTTGTCGATATCTTCATTAAATGTTGTATAATAGAAGAAACACATTGCAGGCCGCTGGGAAGCCGGTGCCCTGCAGCACAGCAATAAGGAGGATGTTTTATGACAGAACAGAAAGATTGGATCAAGGACCTGGTCATTTATCAGATCTATCCCCGCAGCTTCTATGATTCCAACGGGGACGGCATCGGGGATCTGCCCGGTATTTTACAGAAGCTGGACTACCTGGAGGAGCTTGGCATCAACGCCCTGTGGCTTTCCCCGGTCTACCGCTCGCCCAACGACGACAACGGCTATGATATCTCCGGCTATCAGGAGATCATGGAAGAGTTCGGCACCATGGAGGACTGGGATCGCCTGCGGGACGCCTGCCGGAAAAAGGGCATCCGCATGATCATGGATCTGGTTGTGAACCATTCCTCGGACGAGCATCCCTGGTTTCTGGAGTCTCGGTCATCCCGTGAGAATCCCAGATCCGATTATTACATCTGGCGGGACCCGGTGGACGGACATGAGCCCAACAACTGGGGTTCGGCCTTCGGCGGAAGTGCCTGGGAATATGTACCTGAGCGGGGCCAGTACTATTTCCACTATTTTTCCAAAAAACAGCCCGACCTGAACTGGGCCTGTCAGGAGCTTCGGAATTCGGTGATCGAGATGATGAACTGGTGGGCGGACAAAGGGGTCGAGGGCTTCCGTGTGGACGCCATCAGCTACCTGGACAAGCCCCGTGATTTCCCCGATTCCGCCCTGCCGCCCCGGCCTGACGGCTACTCCTTCCCGGACTGCCTCATCTGCCGTCCGGGGACCCATGCCTATATCCGGGAAATGAACCGGCGTGTCTTCGCTCCCCGCAATCTCCTGACTGTGGGGGAGGTGGCAGCGCCCACCGTGGAGGAGCTTGGCAACTATGTAAAAACGGACCGGGAGGAATTTGACATGGCCATCCCCTTCGTGCTGCCCAAGACCGAGATCGACACCTGGTCGCCGGAGCGGCTTAAGAAGGAGATTGAGGAAAGCTACCAGGCTATGAAGGAGGACGGCTGGTGGGCCAGATTTTTCAGCAACCACGATAAGCCCCGGCAGGTGTCCCTCTACGGCAACGACGGCGAGTACTGGGAGGTTTCCGCCAAGTTTCTGGCCATGTTCCTCCACAGTCTGCCGGGCACTCCCTATGTATACCAGGGCGAGGAGATCGGGATGACCAATGTGAAGCTGCCGTCCATTGAGGATTATGACGATCCCAGCACCAGAGACCAATACCAGCAGTATCTGCTTTCCGGTATGGATCCGGAGGCTGCCCTGGCTCAGGCCCAGCTGGAAAGCCGCGACAATGCCCGCACTCCCATGCAGTGGGACGGCTCCGAAAACGGCGGCTTTACCTCCGGCACCCCCTGGCTGAAGACCAATCCCAATACCCGGGTTATCAATGTAGAAGCCCAGCGTCAGGATCCCCACTCGGTCTATCAGTGCTACCGGAAGCTGATTGCGCTGCGCAAACAATCCTCCGCGCTGTCCCGGGGGGATCTGACCTTCCTGGAAACAGGACATCCGAAGCTGATCGCACTGACCAGAAGCGCGGCAGAGGAAACGCTGCTGGCATTCCACAACTTCTCCCGGGAGGAGCAGGAGATCCCGGCCTCCCTGCTGGAAGGCGCCGACGAGGTCCTGCTGTCCTCCTATGACCGGGAAGGCGGTTACCGGGGACCTTTGCTCCGGCCTTATGAGTCGGTGATGTTCCGGATGCGGAAGGATTGATGGATCTATGGTCTGCCGTTCCGAATTGTTACATATTATTAATCTTTTTCCTAACCTGGATCAATCAGAAAAGCATGATACGAGAATTTTGTCATTTTGCGCAAGAAATTGTTCGTAAGTGCCTAAAGATATCAAGCCCCTGCTGCTTTTGCCGCGGGGGTTTTTCAGTGATACTGAAAGCAAACGCGCCTGAACACCTCGATATCTCTTTTGGAAACAGGTCCTGTCCACGGCAGAACCCTCCTGATGACAAAAATGAACGCCTGAAAATTATCCATAAAATGCCGAAGAGAAAAAAATGCCGAAAAAGGGACAAAAATCAGCCGGTATTTGGGATAAAGAAAAATAGTACCGGGAAAATCCGCATGGTAGAATACGGATAATATAAAACATATCTAAAGGAGGAAGCTATGAATACTCAAGAAAAAACAAACCCAAAATTGGCATTCGGCTATAGTCTGGGGGAAGTCGGCTGTCAAATGTCCTGGTACATGGTCAACAATTATCTGACATTGTTCTACACAGATATCGTAGGCCTGACCGCATCCGCCATTTCTCTGATCATGCTGATCGCGCGTGTATGGGACGCGATCAACGATCCGATGATGGGAAGCATTGCGGACCGCACAAATACGAAATGGGGACGTTTCCGTCCATATCTGTATTTTGCGCCGCCGGTACTGGCAATCTTTAATATCCTGACATTTACCGTATGGCCGATCTCCGGCACGGCAAAGGCAGTTGCGTGTCTGGTCTGCTACATCGGCACCGGTATGGCATACACAGCCGCATCCATTGCTTATCAGGCGCTGCAGAATGTCATCGCCATTGATTCTCAGGTTCGTATGAATCTGGCGACCGCCCGCGGAATCGGTTCTTCCGTGATCGGTATCATCCTTTCCATGGTCGCGGCTCCGACTCTGCTGGCACTTTCCCGCCCGGGAGCAGAGGTTGCGGACGCACAGGGATACTTCCGGTTTGCGATCGTTCTATCTATATTGATGATCCCGGCATTCTGGGCTACAGCGGCGATCTGTAAGGAAAAATACACGGATCAGCTTCACAAACCCCAGGATAATTCGGAAAAGCTCGGTTTTATCGGCGCGATCCGGGAAATTGTAAAAAATGACCAGCTTCTGATGGTTGTTCTGGCTACGGTACTTGGTACGATCTGTGTATCCGGCCGTATGGGACTGCTTACCTTTTACATTATCTACGTGGTCGGCGATTTCATGCATATTGCTACATTTTTCACGGTCATGACCATCGCGCAGCTGATCGGTACGCTCTTCCTTCCGATCGGTACGAAAAAGCTGGGCAAAAAGGGCTATCTGATCTTTCTTCAGATGCTGATGAACGCTGGTTTCCTGATCATGTTCCTGTTCCCGAACGCCGGAATCCCGTTCCTTCTTGTGGTATCCTTTGTATGCGGGCTCTGTAATTCGGCTTCTTCCGTATGCTACGGCCTGGTTGCTGATTCCATCGAGTACGGCGACTGGAAGCTTGGCAGAAGACAGGAGGGTGTCGCGGCTTCCATGCTCAGCTTCGGCGTGAAGCTGGCAACTGCGCTCTGCGGTTCCGTAGGCGTGCTTCTTCTGGCGGCAGTCGGATATGTTCCGAACGCAGATCAGACCGAGGCTGCGCGTCAGGGGATCAATGCGGTTGTCAACCTGCTTCCCTTCGTGATCGGTCTTATTTCCCTGATCCCGATGCTCTTCTACAAGCTGGATGCAAAGAGAGTCTCTGAAATCCGGGCAGACCTGGATGCAGGAAAGCATGCGTGGGATAAGTAATATATAGATTTTAAGAAGTTGTATGCCTCCGATCGGGGTGTGTGCAGCAACATCGCCCCGGCCGGTCCGCACAATGATCGGCCGGGTTGCGGTATATAAAAACAGCAGGAAAACATCGCTGTTCATACAGCGCCGCGCACTCACTGTACGGCATCCGGAAATGCAGTGATGGGACTGGCAGATCAGAAAAATCATGAAACAGATTGAAGGGAGAATGATTATGGAAAAGAAAAAAGTATTGGGAATTTCATTTGGAAGAAAGATGAGCAACTGCGATATCATGGTGAAGCACGCCTTGATGGAATGCGAAAAGGCGGGCTGTGAGACGGCATTTATCCGGGCGGACGATCTGGAGATCTCCAACTGTACCGGCTGTATTGCCTGTGTGATCGGAATGATGTCCGGAAGAGGACGGGGGTATTGCGTACGTCATGATGACTTTGATATCCTGGATGAAGCTGTCATGCAGTCGGATGCTGTGATCCTGGCGTGTCCCACCTATGAGACATCCGTAACCGGAAGGTTTAAGACCATCTGCGACAGGATCGGACCAAGCCATGACATTACATTCCGGCAGGGCGCATGGGACGAAGGGGTGGCTGCCGGAAAGCCGGAGGAAGCGCTGCCGGATAAGAGATCCTTTAAGAAACGGCAGGCGGCATTGATCTCAGTGGGCGGCGCCATGACGGAAAACTGGATCGCGCTGACTCTGCCGATGATGTACGAATTTACCTTCCCGATGGCCATCGACGTGATCGACACAGTGGAATATTATGGGGCAATGGCTCATGAATCTGTACTGGGGAATCAAGAGATGATGGACCGCATGACCACGGTGGGACAGAACATCGTTGCTTCTCTGGAAGCAGAGACCGAGGAGGAACGGATCCGGTGGAGAGGCACGGAGGAAGGCATGTGCCCCATCTGCCATACACGGCTGCTCCAGATCTCCCATGACGGAAAGACGGCAGACTGCGTCGTATGCGGAACCCACGGCACCGTCTCCATCGAAAACGGCGTGATAAAAATGCACTATACCCCCAAGGAGCTGGAGCGTTCCCGCTTGAAATGGGGCGGAAAGCTGGAGCATTCCACAGAGATCAAGACCCAGGCACAGCCTTCCGGTACGATCAAGAATCTGAAGGAGTTGAAGGCGCCGTATGCGGCATTCAATCCAGGGGTGTTTGAGACGGATGAAAATGCGTTTGGGAATGTAGCGAAAGAATAAAATAAATCCTCTTTTTTCAGATCAACGGGAGCAGCCCGCCGGAGATTGCTTGTCTGGCGGGCTGTTCCTTTTGCTCATGATTTAAGCGCATTATTCTGTAATCTAAGTCATTTGCTCGTTTTCCTCATTAAAGCAATCAGAATATTCTATTGTTCGGTCAGACAACAAGATTTTCTTATTCATTATGATATCCCGAATTTTTTCAGCAGCATCCTCTGGAACGCATCCACCCCGATCCCCACATACACGACCCCCGCGATCATGGCCGCGCCGATCTGGATGGGAAGCGTCCCGAACTCCTGCACCTTCATCGGCCCTAAGATGGTCAGACCGATGGCCCAGCCGCACAGCCAGGACGGCACGAAGATGAATCTGGAGTATGTCTCTCCGATGATGACCGCAAGGCCGCCCAGCACAAACAGGGTGCAATACAATTCCACATTGGGATGAAAGGGCATTGCTTCCATGATCCAGACTGCCAGGACTGCCCACACATCCCCGCACAGAAAGCCAACCGTAATTTTTAATGCGTCTTTTCTCTGATTTCCGTTTGCAACATACAGCCCCGCGCAGATCAGCGCCACTGCGCCGGTGCTGATTCCCATGTAGGGACTCAGCACCGCCCAGATCGGCGGCATCAGAGCGATCCC
The DNA here is from genome assembly GCA_009911175.1 of Lachnospiraceae bacterium. The sequence goes on from QXWX01000011.1 coordinate 24,135, forward strand.
GAAGGCCAATGTGAGCATACGGATTCTTTTTTCCCTCTTCTCTTCCATGTCCTGACTCCTGTTCTGTTGTCGAGTATGGAAATATCCTACGCAATCTGCGCAAGTTATTTTCCTACAGTTCCTTACTGCCGGCAAAAGATTTCCTTTCCCTTGCAAGGGTTGCCTACTCGAAATCAAATTTCTCCCAGACTTTTTTTCCGGTATACTGCTTCAATTCCTCTTCCCCGTCCAGTACTCGGACGGCGCCTGCTGCCATGGCCTCCATCTCAAATTCGCCCGGATATGCCGTGACCGGAGCGATGAAGGAACAGGTCTCTGTGATCTGTTCCACCAGATCCTTGTTATGTACCATACCGCCGCCCAGCAGGATGCCGTCCACCTTGCCGTGGAGCACGGCCGCCATGGAGCCGATGCATTTCTCGATCTGGTAGATCATCGTATTCCAGAGCATTTCCGCATACCGGTCTCCGTTCTTTGCCCGCTCGGTCAGCTCCAGCGCGTCAGAGATTCCGGTGTGGCTGATAAAGCCGCCGTTTCTGGTACACAGCTTTTTCACGTCTGCGATGTCCAGATCCTGTTCCCGGATATAGGCCAGCAGGTCGGCCACTGCTACGCTTCCGCAGCGGGTCGGCGCCATAGGGCCTTCGCCGCCTACGATGTCATAGCCGTCTACCATTCTGCCCTGCCGGTGGGCGGAAACGGAGATTCCCCCGCCGATGTGGCAGACTACATAATTGCATTCCTCGTATTTTTTATGGAGCACCGCCTTGCTGTGACGGATGGCGGTTTCCTTTAAGTTCAGCGCGTGCAGGTGGATGATCCGGTTCACCCCCTTGATGCCCGTCATCCGGGCCAGGTCCTGCAGCTCATCCACATCCGGCGGGTTGACTACCATAGCCTTCGCTCCGTATTTTTCGGCAAATTCATTGGCAAGCTGGGAGCCTAAGCTGGCGGGATGGATGACCCCGTTGGCAAAATTTCTGGCATGATCCAGCAAAAGCTCCGTCACTTCGTAGGTGCCGCCTTCCATGGCCAGCAGTCCGCCCCCGCGTCCGACGAATACGTCTACATCGTCCAGTGTGATCCCGGCCTCTTTCAAAAGGCTCAGGATCATATCCCGGCGGTAGGGAAGCTGCTCCGTCAGATTCCGAAACTTGTCCAGCTCCGCCGCGTCGTGAGATACATTTTTGGAATACAGGCATTCCTCTCCCTGGAATAACGCGATCTTCGTGGACGTGGAGCCGGGATTAATGGCTAAAATTTTATATTCACTCATGTTTACACCATTGCTTTCTGTCGTTCATTTTCAATTGCTTGGGGCTGCATGTGTCAAGAAGATCTCAATCTCTCAATTATTTCCGGACACCTGTGCCCCGCTTGTCTCCATCTATCAGTTGCTCCCGGCCGCGCGTACCGCGCTGATCACGATATTTCCCTTGATCTCGGATACCGGCGCCCCTCTGGAGCAGTCACATACCACCTTGTTGAAGCCCTGCAGCATGGGGCCGTAGGCATCCGCATGTCCGAACTGCTGGATCAGCTTGACTCCTACATTTCCCACATTCAGATCCGGCCAGATGACGACATTTGCTTTTCCTGCCACCTTGCTCTCCCGCTTCACCTTTTTCTCTGCTACGGCCGGGGAAATGGCAGCGTCGAACTGAAATTCCCCGTCGATGGCAAGGTCCGGCCGCTTTTCATTGGCAAGCCTTACCGCCTCCACCACCTTGTCGATCAGCTCTCCCTGACCGCTTCCCAGGGTGGAATAGCTGACCATGGCGCAGCGCGGTTCCCATTCCAGAAGCGCCCTCACCGTATCGCAGGCAGAGATCGCGATATCCGCCAGCTGGTTTGCGTCCGGATTGGTGCAGACCGCGCTGTCCCCGATAGCAAGGAGAGACCCTTCGCTTCCCGAAAAGCCCGGAATATCACACAGGCCGATACTGGAAACGGTGCTGATACCTTCCTTCAATCCGATGATCATCTGCCCCGCCAGCAGTACATCCCCCGTAGTATTGTCGATGCCCGCAAAGGTCACGTCCGCTTCCTCCACCGCCTGCATGACCATGGCGTAGTACAGCGGATTCTGCATTCTTCGGTTCAGCGCCTTTTCCTTCAAAATGGTCTGGGGAAGCGCCACATATTTGTCGATCAGTGTCTTCTTATACTCTTCCTCGCTGATATCCACAATGGTAAATACGCTTTCCTCATAGCCTCTTTCTCTGGCCGCCTCCCGGATTTCACTGCCGTTGCCCACCAGCACCGGGATGATATAGCCCTCCTTCCCGGTCTCGTACGCGGCCTGCATCATCTTTTCATTCATGGCTTCCGGAAACGCGACTTTTCTTGGATTTTCTTTTGCTCTCAAATAAATCTGATCCAATACACTCATTTTTTACATTTCTCCTTCAATCAGATCCACCAGGTCCCCGATGGTCGCGCAGCCGCTGGCATCCGCAAGCATCAGCTCCACATCCAGCTCATTTTCAATCTCAGATACGAGAGCCACCATCTGAATGGATGCCCCGCCCAGATCCTCTTTGAATAATGTCTCTGTGGAAAGGGATGCCGCGTCCTGCTTGTAAGAGGTTGCTACCATTTGGATCACCTGTGCTTCTAATTCTTTTCTTTCCATGATTTTCGTCTCCTTTTTTTATAATGCATTTATTTGTTTTCATACCCACGGCCGATGAAATCTGCCGTGAATATCGCTCCGGCCGCACCCGCAAAGCGTCATAAATCCTCACGCGGCTGTGCGGTCCGGCGTTCCGTATCATCCTCAACTTTTCCGATCATTCATCCAGGTCAAACACAACCGTCTTGAATCCGCCTTCCCGCTCGAAGATGGATGCGTGGCAGTTCAGCGGAAGCTTTGCGGACATCTCCGCCCTGTTTTTCTTGCTGATGCCGCGGACTACCGCATTGAGCCGTGTCCCTTCTTCCAACTCCACCTCGCCGTATGCGTATTTTCCCAGTTTCTTATATTCCGGTTTTGATGACAGGGCCGCCGGAAGGACGATGGAATGCAGCTTTGCCTTTCCGCTGATCTCATACCATTCCGTCTCATAACTGCCGCATGCATTGCAGGCATATACCGGCGGAAATTCTACATTTCCGCATTTCGGACACTTCCTCCCGAGAAATTTGCCCTCTTCCAGGCCCTCATAAAATTTCTGCACTACTTTTTCTAATTTGATACTCATGCTATGCCTCCTCGCATTATCGTGGTTTCTGTTCACACCCGCTCCGGGTGTCCCCAGTCACTCACTCTTTTATTTCTCCAATGTCCGAATCACAACCGCCGCAACGTTCTGCGCTCCGCCATATCCCCGGAGCATGGTTGTCTTGGGCAGCTTTTTCACCTGATGGTCTCCGCACTCTCCCCACATCTGCTTGCATGCCTCGTATACATCCGCAAGCCCGGAAGCCGCATGGGCGTGCCCGAAGGAGGTCCGTCCGCCGTTGGTATTGATGGGCCTGTCGCCGTCCCACGCGGTCCGCCCGTCGCAGATATATTTCCAGCCCTCGCCGTAGGGAAGGTATCCCGCGATCTCCGCAGATACCAGGTGGGAGGTGATGATAAAGTCATTGGCATAGAACAGGTCCAGGTCTTCTCCGGTCAATCCGGTCAGCTCGTATACCTGTCGCACTGCTTCTTCCGTAGCGCGCACCTCAAAATGAGGAGTGGTCGCTTCGCAGGCCGCGCTTCCGATGCCGATCACTTCGATGGGCTTATGCTTTAAGTTCTTCGCGATCTCCGGGATCATTTCGGTGGCGCATACGATGGCCGCCGCGCCGTCGCATTTCAGTTCCACGCCGCCGGCACGCAAGAAGTCTCCCATGCGCGGATTGTACGGAGAATTCATGTATTCCTCCAGAGTCATGCCTGCCTCCTCGGCCAGAGATTCATAAGTCTTTCTCTCGATCGCCAACGGATTCACGGATGCATTTCTCCGGTTGTTAATGCACATCCAGTTCAGGGTATTGTTCATCTGCTCAGCCGTGATCCCTCTGGTCCTGACATACCATTCCGCCGCGTCGTCGTAGATCAGCTCCTGCCCAGCCATCAGGCCCCGCGTGTAAGTACGGTCGTACAGCCATGAGGTGGTTTTCAGAAATTTGTCCATGGTCATCTTATCCCTCTTGTAGGGATGCTTCGGAGTTTCCACACTGTCCGCCGGAGACGGTGTACTGTCGCCGAACTCTACGGCTCCGGTCAGCACGCAGTTGTATTTTCCGGAGGCAACCGCGTTGACCGCCTGCTCGATCGCCAGATAGCCGGTGCAGCATGCTTCCGAATGGTGGATGGAGCCCTTTCCCTTCATCCCGAACCAGTTTCCGATCTGGATGTTGGGGGTCAGGTAATTGGAGCCGTTTAAGGGGCTGGCCTGTCCGTGAAAATAAAAGTCTACATCCTGCGGGTTCACCCCGGCGTCTTCCATGGCTTTGAGCGCCGCGTAACCGAACATTTCTCCTTCGGTCAGCCCGTCTGTCTCGGGATTGTCCACCGTGTACATAAACGGGGTACAGCCGACGCCAATGATCGACACGCTTCTTCCATACTTTCCTAATGTTGTCATAATCAACTTCCTTTCCCTGTGTTTTTGATCACCAAAAGTTTTTCCTGTCGAAAGAGGTTTTTTCTCTTTACGATTGTACATTTATTATATATAATAAATGTACTGGATTCATCGTATTTGTACCCAATGTTACTGTTTTGTGAGATACTCTTTTTGTACGAACGCACAATACAGAAAACCTGTCACTGGCAGCTTTTCCACCTGTACGGTTGCAATCCGAAATATCAGTTTTATGCAATTTATTGCAATAAAACCGATATTTTGGATTAGCAACCTACGCATAAATGAGCAAAATGCGGCTGCATTAGCAGACGCAAGAGTGCGATAGCACGGATTTTGCGAATGGATGCGTAGGTTGGATGATCTTTAGATCATCCAACCGTACAGGTGGCAGCATTTCTACATACATACACGAAGTTATCTAAGGAGGGCCTATGGAATATTCCGTACTATTCTCAAAATTAAGAAAAAAAGGCTATAAGCCGCAGGTATTTGGAAGGGAGGATGCCTCCCGGGATCTGCTGTTTGCCCGGCTCTGGGATCCTGCCCAGACTGTTTTTGACCCGGCCGCGCTTTATCTGGGTTCTGCCTCCCGCCTGCCGGATCCGGAGCTTCCATCGGAATTTACCTTTTTCTGCTGCGGGGAGTGGGCAGATTTTTCCCGCTATGACAGCAGTGCCTTTACCGTGGCCTATTTCGGCCCGTCCGTCTCGGAAGCCGCGCTGTTCAACGACTGCCTGGAAAATCTGTCCCAGCTCCAGGAGATCACCGCCGGGATGCATCTCCTGGTCAATGCCCTGTTTTCGGGAAATGGGCTGCAGTATCTGGTGGACACGGCCGCCCGGATCCTGGGCAATCCTATCTATGTGGTGGACCTCCAGCATAAATATCTGGCCATCTCCGCCGGCCTGATCCCGGACAACGCATTTTTCAACGCGGAGAGCCAGTCCGGTTACATCAGCGAACAGGGGATCGCCTCCATCCGCGCCAACCGCCTGGACGAAAAGGTCCGCAAGGCAGATACGGCATATTATTATGTGAATGAACTGGTGCAGAAAGGCATGCTGGTGGATGCGGTCCGCATTCAGGGGATTGAGGTGGGGCATATCATGATGCTGGAATCCGAGCACCCCTTCCGGGAATTTGACGCGGATTTCTTCCATCGGTTTTCTAACCTGGTTTCCATGGAGCTGCAGAAGGATTCTGCCTATACGAGAAATAAAGGCGTGATGTATTCCTACTTCCTGTCCGACCTGCTGAAAAATCCGGGCCAGGACGCGTCCAGGATCCGGGAACGGCTGCGGCTTTTGGGCTACAATCTGAGAGAAGCTTTTTATATCGTCGCCATCCCGCCTGCCGGACACAGCACCTCCGATCTGCAGCTTAATGTAATCCTGGAACGGCTGATCCAGATTTTTTCGGGGAGTATCTATGTGATCTATGAGGATACGATCGTATTTTTTATCAGCAGGGAGTTATTTCAGAATCTCAGTGAATACGAAATGTGCCAGCTTTCGGATTATCTTTCGGCCAATCAGCTCAAGGCCGGGATCAGCAATTTTTTCCGGCAGCTGGAGGATATGCCTTCCTTCTATCAGCAGGCCGTGGATGCGGTGAAGCTGGGTCTAAAGCTGAAAGACCCTTCGCCGGTGTATTATTACAGTGATTATTATGTGTATAAAATGCTGGAGACCGCGGAGCGAAACGGGGTCAATATCCGGTTTCTGGTACATCCGGGATTGATGCGGCTTTACCTGTATGACCAGGAAAAGGGGACGGAGCTGATCGCTACCTTGAAGGAATATCTGCACCAGCCGGGCCAGTCCGCCCTGGTGGCGAAGAACCTGCATATCCATAAGAATACGCTGCTGTACCGGCTGGGGAAGATCCGGGAATTGATGGGGTGTGAGCTTGCGGTGGGGGAGGAATTTATGAATATGAATCTTTCTATGATGATCTTGAAGTATCTGGGGATGATGTAAAAAAAGAGAGCTGGTAGTGCCCCTCAGCATTACCAACTCTCTTTTACTGCTGTTTTTTGTATTGTCCATCTATACCGATATCACAATTCTTTCAAATCCTCGGGAGGATCAATCTCAACCGCCCCGTTGAAATTTTTGATATCGTATATGACTTCATAAGTTTCTTCTGATCCGTTCTCCCGGAATTCCTCTTCTGATTCTTCCTGGGTCATTCCGGAATACATCAGGTTCGCAATCTCTGCTGCCCTGGCGGAATCGGTGCCGTCAAGCCGGATCCGGACAACCTCTTTTTCCGTAAAATCAATGTAGTATTCCATGACCATCGTAACGGGAAGCGTAAACTTTTCCGGAACTTTTCCATCCTCCTCCTGCAGTTGGGAATAATCCGCAATATGTTCCTCTTCGAACTGCGTGCGGTATACACAGACTTTCCGGCCGGAAACCGCTTCTTCCCGGTCAAAGGTAAATGCCAGATCCTCTTTGATGTACATGTCGCTTCCTTTTGCTCCGGATTCAAACGTCATCCAGTAGTCCGGACGGTTGGATACGGACATTTTCATATTGTACACCACATTTTCGCCCTGCATATACCAGTACTGCTCCACGATTCCCTGCGTCTCCGACGCATCCACCGCCTGCTCATACTGCTGATAGGGGTCGGAGATCAGTTTTCCTTTCACTTCTCCATGAGACTGCTCCGAACCTTCGCCGTGTTTACTATACACGGTGTACTCATAATCTCCCTCCCAGAAGTCATGAATGATCTCTTCTGCCTCAGAGTCAGAGGGCGATCCTCTTGTGCAGGATATGAGCATAAGACCGATCAACGAGATCACAAACAAGTTCCTGTATCTTTTCTGCTTCAATATATGGGCCTCCTTTCCGCCGTTCACATAAACGGCAATGATTCACGATATTTGTTAATTATATTCTAGCCCATATCTTGATCCATTACAATAGCTTATGCGTGAATGCAGTGTTTTTCTGCTTCAATTAGTTTATATCTGACTGTGGATCAGGGGCAGGTTCGCCGACCGGCTGTTTCAGCCGCACGATCATTTGATCAGGGCTTCGCTCACCTTTACCAGGTTCTCCCGGATGGCGATATGCTGGGGACAGGCTTCCTCGCATTTTCCGCACTTGATGCATTCGTCCGCCCGTTTCAGCCCATGTCCGCCTACAAGCCATCCCTCCTGATTCTTTGCCAGGGCGGTATCGCCGTAGAGAGTCAGATAATTCATGGCCGTGAAGGATCCGGAGATGCCGATATTCATGGGGCACACCTTCGCACAGTAATTGCAGGTCGTACAGGGGATCAGCGGAATCCGTTTCAGCTCTTCCTGGGCCTCCTTCAATGTCTCCTTCTGGCTGTCCGTCAGTCCGCCAAATGTCTTCATATAGGAAAGGTTATCCTTCATCTGTTCCACATTGCTCATTCCGGACAGCACGGTGATCACGCCTTCCAGATCCGCCGCAAAACGGACCGCCCAGGACGCCACGGAGCTTTCCGGCTCGGCTGATTTCAGGATGTTCTGCACGGACTCGGGAGGGGTCGCCAGCATGCCGCCCTTCACCGGTTCCATGATGACAACCGGTTTCCCGTGCTTTCTTGCCACCTCGTAGCAGCGTCTTGACTGCACTGCCGGGTTATCCCAGTCCGCATAGTTGATCTGGAGCTGGACAAATTCCATCTCCGGATGCGCATTCAAAATCTCTTCCAGTTCTTCCGGGGTGGAATGGAAGGAAAATCCCACGTGCTTGATCAGTCCCGTTTTCTTTTTCTCCATTACCCAGTTCCACATGTCGTATTCGTCAAAATATCTGGATCTTGCTTCCCCCAGATTATGGAGCAGATAAAAATCAAAATATCCTGCTCCCGTCTGCGCCAGTGAGGTGTCAAACTGTGCATACGCTTCCTCCTTTGTCTTGCAGTCGATCCAGGCCGCATTCTTTGTGGCAAGCTGATAGCTGTCCCGTGGATAGCGCTCCACCAGCGCCTGGCGGATGGCATCCTCGCTTCCCGCATAAGCCCAGGCCGTGTCAAAATATGTAAATCCGGCCTCCATAAATAAGTCTGTCATTTCCTTGACCTGTTCCACGTCGATCACGCCGTCTTTCTGCGGCAGGCGCATCAGGCCGAATCCTAACTTTCTGATCTCTTCTCCTAAATATCCCATGTCTGATCTCTCCATTTCTTGTGATTGATATTTTATCTGTTTTGAGTACCTGCTCTGAACAGCTGTTTTTTCATATTGCTGCTGTTCAGAACCTGAAAATAAATCTTGTGCGAAGCATTTCTTCGCATTATAATGAGTATATCAGCTTCGTGTAACTCGAAGTCAATACCTTTTTTCAAGTTTGCAGAATAAATTGTTACTATTCACAGTCGGATAAAAAATGGCAGTCAGATTCGTCAAGCGAAGCTTGTAAGAAGCTGATTGACAGTTTTTATCTGACTGGAATCAGTCACTTCACCCACATAAGCAAAAAATCAAGATGCGAAGCATCGGCAGACGGCTTTGCCGGCTGTTTTTGCGCATGTGAGTGAAATGACTGTGAATAGTAACAATAAATTGCACCAGGAGAAGATTTTATGAACTACACCATGAAACAGTTTGCGGAAATGTTTGGCACTACAAAGCACACCGTGCGCTATTATACGGATATCAACCTGCTGCCCTGCCGGAGGGATGAACAGAACCGCCGCGTATTTGATGACGAATCGGTCAGCTGGATGCAGGGGATCACTTATCTGAAAAGCTGCGGCACTCCTCTCAAAGACATCAAAGAATACTGCCGGTTATGCAGTCTGGAGGAGTCGGAGGAAAATCTGCGCGCAAGATACCAGATCATCCTCCGTCAGTGCGGACAGGCTCACAAAAAAGCGGAGGAGGCGAAAGCAACCGCAGAATTTATGGACCGTAAAGTAAAGCATTATGAAGATATTCTGGCGGGGCTGGTGCCGGATGATACGAATCCCGGAAACTGGACCAATAAGGAGAAAAAACATGTCTGAATTAATGTCTATGAAAAATATCGGAAAAGAAATGGCAAAAAAGCTGACATCTGTCGGCATTGATTCCTCCGAAAAGCTTGCAAAAACCGGCTCCAGACAGGCCTTTATAAAACTGAAAGAGGCTTATCCCCAGGTCTGCCTGGTACACCTGTATACGTTGGAGGGTGCAATTCAAAATATTGAATTCAATCAGCTTTCGGAGGAGAAGAAAAAAGAATTGAAGGAATTCAGTGATTTTTTGAAAAATGCATCATAACGAATCTGCCTGCCGCACTTTCAATAAAGGATATGCTCAAGCTGATTCGTAACCTCCTCCAGCTTCCTCTCCAACTCATCCTGAACCGTTCTGTATCCGAAGGGAATTTTCAGACCAAAATCTACCTGGAGCATCCGAAGGAATTTCGGGAATTGTCCCGCTGCTTTAATCAGATGACGGAAGAGCTTGCAGGAATCGAAATGCTGCGCTCTGATTTTATCAATAATTTTTCACATGAGTTTAAGACCCCCATGGTTTCGATCCTTGGATTTTCCAGATTATTAAAAAAAGGGGATCTGACTGCAGAGGAGCAGACGGCTATGATGATATTAAAAGAGGAGCTTGAACAGGGGTATCTGACGGAGGGGGGGAATATCATATTCCGGTGGCTGGATAGCCGCAATGATCGTACATATGGGACTCTGTGTGCTTTACTCTGTAAAACCGTAACATCTTACTGTAAGGGAGCTGTCGGAGAATGCTGTATGTCTGCAATATATTGTTGTAAAACACAGCAACTCGCAACCATATATTGCAGGCATACCGTCATTTTCCGGCAGCCCCTCTACGTTCAATCCACATCTCTTGTCTCATCCGCAATATACTCAAAGAAATCAAAGTCCGCGTAATGCCGATGCCTGGCCCGGTCCGCGCAGGTCATTCCCACGAAGGTCCCGGTAAATTCCCCGAACCTGCAATATTCATCTGAGAATCTTGCGGTCTCAAAGTCCCCGCCGATGGGGGTATAAGTTTGTCCGTCATAGCTCCATTCGAAATGGAACTTCCGCCCCTCTATCTTCATCCGAAGATAAACCGGCACATCCCGGACGCCGATCCTGGTATCCACCATCTCGTTCTTCTCGCCGTTTTCCAGATGAACGATGGACAAAGCGCTTCCGCCCAGCGTCTGGCTGTAATATTTCCGCAGGTTGACATAGTTCATATTGTCATAATAAAGGATCAGGCCCGCGCTGTGCTGATAGACCTCCGGCTGAAATTCCATCTTCGCGGTGACCGTAGCATAGACGCTGGTCAGCTTCCGTGCCAGGATGCTGACCCGGTTCAGGGAGGTTCTGGATTCCTGCCCCCGCATCCGCAGATATCCCGGCCGGGCTTTTACGTCCACAAAGCTTTCCGGCATGATCCTGGGCGCATAGTAGCAAAGTCCCAGTTCCTCCGAGTCAAAATCATCAAAGTCCGGAATCTGAGGCATCAAAGTTTCCGGAAGCGCCGGCTCTTCCACGTCTATTTTCGCCAGATTGCTCCCGTCCGCCATGCGGAGCCACCCGTCCTCAGTCCATTTCATTTTCTGGATACTCGTCTCCCGCCCCAGCGTGCAGCTCAGCTCCGGCGCAAACGGCCTGGCGCAGAGATGCAGCAGATAGGTCTCCCCGTTCGGCAGGTCCACATAGCTTCCGTGGCCGGACTTCTGGAGGATGGAATCCGGATTGTAATATTTCGGCTTCAGATGATCCGGATCATGCCTCTCATAGGACTCCGCCGGCTGGCTGGTGACGATCGGATTCATGGGATCCTTTTCATAGGGCCCCCAGACATTTTTGGAGCGGCCCATGGTGACGCAGTGGTTGTAGCCTGTGCCGCCCTCCGCGCACATGATGTAATAGTATTCCCCCCGCTTCGTCAGATGGGGCGCCTCGATGCAGCCCCGATCCGTGCCCCCGCGCCAGATCCGTTTCACATGGCCCATGACCTCCTGTTTTTCGGGGTCGTATTCCACCATGCAGATCTCGCCCGGCTTCTCATAGCCTTCCCTGGTCTCCCACTCCAGCGATACCACATATTTTCTCCCATCGTCATCGTGGAACAGGGACGCATCGAAGCCTGCGGAATTCAGATACACCGGTCTGCTCCACGGTCCCCGGATATCCTTCGCCGTGATCAAAAAATTGTCCACGTCGAAATACCGGGCGTTCATGGAATTCATCACGCCGTATACCACATAAAATAAATCTTCCGCTTCACAGTACGTCAGGCAGGGCGCCCAGATTCCTTTCGCGCTGGGGAGCTTACGAAGCTCTACTTCCTTATCGTCAGTCAGCACATGGGTATACAGCTCCCAGTTTTTCAGATCCTTCGAGTGGTACACCGGGATTCCGGGGAACCACTCAAAAGAGGACACCGCCGCATAGTAATCGTCATTTTTTCTACAGATACAGGGATCCGGGTTGAACCCCTTAAAAATTGGATTTTGAATCATAGCAGGATACTCCTTTTTTCATTGTGGCCGCTCAAGCCAGCAGCCCTGGAAAATGTAAAGTTTCCGAACAGCAGATGAAGCTTCCCTGATCATAAGCTGATGTCCCGTTGAGGATCTGCTGTCCAGAACACTGGTTGCCTGTTCACAGTTCCTTCTTTATTTCGAATCGGCCGCCCGCTTCTTCAGGTCATCAATGATCCCCTCAAATTCGTCATCCAGATGATAGAACCGAAGGATCAGAAAGCAGGCCGCAAATACTCCGATTGGGATCCACACAAAGCAGACACGGATCGCGGTGACTGCGGAAGCCGTCTGGACCGAAGCTGTCCCCACATATCCGCCGATCTCCAGGATCAATCCCAGCAGTGCGGAGCCGACGCCGTTTCCAATCTTATAGCCGAAGCTGCAGGCACTGTTTACAAGCCCCTCCGTGCGGTATCCGGTCTTCCACTCGCCGTAATCGATCGTATCGGAAACCATAGCCCACATCGTCGCGCCGCCGCATGCATTTCCGACGCCCCGGATCAGACTGGTCACTACAATGACCGGCATGGAGCCGCCGCCGAATTCCAGGATCAGCATCCCCACTGCCGCCAGGATCAGTCCTATGGAAAATACATTGCGCTTGCCGTATTTTTTCACCAGCTTTGCGATCAGGAACATGCCGATGATCTGGATCGCGTTGTAAATGCCGTTGATCGTGCTGACCAGATCCGCATCCCCCAGAACTTCTTTCGCATAGTAGACCGTAGTTCCACCGTTGATGGCGTAGTACAGGAAGAACAATGCCAGGACGCCGGTCATCATGATCCAGTATTTATTTTGGAACAGTGCCAGGATCCCTTCCTTTACCGGGACGTTTTGCGCCTCACCTTCTCCTGCGGATGCCGGTTTTACCCGCTCCTTCGTTCCCGCGAAGTTGATCAGAAATGCCGCCACCGCCAGAAGCCCAAGCACCACAAATGCCTTCGTCCACGCAGACGCGTTGTCGCCGAAGGCCCTGACCAGCGGCAGGGTGACCAGATTGATCAGAAGCGTCCCGCAGGTGGCCAGTACATTTCGGAAAATGCTGAGCACAGAGCGCTCGTAAGGATCCTGTGTCATCAATGCATTCAGCGAAGAGTACGGCACGTTGATGGCCGTGTAGATCACCGTGGATGTCAGGTTATAGGTCACAAACACGTAGACCAGCTTTGCCGTCTCGGACATTCCCGCCGGAACGGAGAATAAAAGGATGCCGGATATTGCAAAGGGGATGCACATCCGGAGCAGCCAGGGACGCGCTTTTCCGAAACGGGATTTTGTACGGTCCACGATGATCCCCATGATAATGTCGCTGACACCGTCAAATATCCGGGACACCAGCATGATCGTGCCCACCGCGAGGGTATTGACGCCCGCGTAATCCGAGTAATAGAACATCAGAAACGCGGACATGGCCGTGTAAATGATGTTGCACCCAAAGTCGCCGCAGCCGTAGGAAAAACGTTCTGCCAGCTTCGCAAAAGTCAGTTTGTTTTTTTGTTCCATTCTTCATTTCCTCCTTATGTATCACTCAACTTTATTTTGTATAGATATCCTAACAAGATTTCCGTAGTTTTGTTAGATACATTTACGAAGGAAATGCAGGGCGATTCCGACCTGTCTGTCCGCAGACAGCTATGCAGGGGGAATTGCTCTCATGCATTCTATTCCATTACCGGCAGCATTCTTATTCTCCGTAAGGCTCGTAGAAGGGCGACGGCAGCATCTGCATCTCCTTCCAGCTCATGCTTCGCACCGCCTCCCGTTTCTCCCGGGGCGTACAGCCGTAGGTTTCTTTGAAATACCGCATGGCGACCTTATAGTTGGTACAGCCATGATCCTCGAAGATCTCGTTCACCGTCCGCTCCGTATTCACCAGATCAATATACACTTTGGAAACGCGGATCGCATAGACATATTCCATAATCGTCATTCCCAGCTGCTTTTTGAAGATCCTCGCCAGATAATCCTCATGATACCCGAAATGCTCCGCCAGCTCCGAGACGATACATTTTTCCCGATAATGCTCCTTTAAATAGGTCATAATCGGGTTGACCTTTTCCAGCTGGCCTTCATTTCTGTCAAATTCCTTCCGCACCAGCTTATGGGAATAGGAATGGACCAGGGTAAATAACAGCTCATACAACAGGCTGTTAAACCGAAGGAGATACCCCTCCGGCCGGATATCATAGACCGCGTGCATATCCATGAAGATCTTCTTCACCTTCTCCAGCCTGGTCCGTTCCACCTCGCCCGCCGGATCCTTATCCACAAAAAATGTATACAATTCGATATTCGGAATGAATTTTCTCAAAATTTCCTTGGGGATCTGCAGCACCAGCGCTTTATTTTTTTCACTCAGTACGGAATGGATCACCCTGGAATTGACAATATTAAATTCTCCCGCGCGAAGCACCTCCCGGCGGTTCTCGAAGGTCACCGCCATGCTCCCCTCGATCATATAGACCAGCTCCAGGCTGTCATGCCAGTGAGGCGGCACGTAGCTCCCCAGATCGATGGAAAGATAAAACCTCGCTTCGATATCCGGATTCACCGATACGATCTCATGACGCATATGGTTTTCCTCCTGTTCATACGATACACTGCCTGCGTCAAGACAGAAGGCACAGGACTCCTCTGATTCAAAGTGTATCAGAAAAAACCGCGCCTTCCGTCAAAACGACTGCATTTTACTTTCCTTCAAACCACCCAAAATCCACGCATCTCCCCAGATCCCAGCTGTCCCAGCCGATCCAGCCTCTGTCATTGACCGTATCCGTCAACAGCTTATAGCTCCAGTAAAAATATCCGCTTCCCTCTTTCCATGCGTCCAGCTGCGCCTCGGCCACAGCGCGGTAGATCCGTTTCTTCTCTTCTGCGTCTACTCTCTCCTCACAGCTTCCTTCCACACCGTTTAACACGCTCTGACCGCCCTTCGTATCGCAGCCGCAGGCCAGGGAGTTGAACAGACACCATTCCCCGCAGATCACCGGAAAGTACTGCCGCATTTCCCGGATGTCCTTTTTAAAATGCTCTTCAATATAATCCTTGTATGCCTCCATCTCCTGGGCACATCCTGCCGCCTCCGCCATCATCAGATACTGATGGGTATCCAATACTACATTGACGTACTTTTCCTCCCGCATAAAATCCTTCCATGCCAGAAGTTCGAAGCCATCGTGGATCACCACATATTTTTCCTCTGGTAAATATTGCCGGATCCGGTCGTAAGCCCTGCAGTAAAACTCCTTCAAAAACTCCAGGCTGTTGGGTCCGGACCCTTTTGCCATCTCCGGATCCGCCGCCGGGTAACGGCTGGGCACATCCATCAGCTTCCAGGCATTTTCCGTAATCGGTTCATTCAGCACCTCAATGCCCCAGAGCCCCTTCCTGGTTCCGTAACGCTTCGCCAGCCTTTCCAGGACAGAGAAGACAAACTCCACCTCCTCTGGCTCCTGGGACCATCTGCATACGCCGCAGATCCCCCCGTTGTCAAACCCGTTCTGCCCCAGAGGCGCCGTGTGCAGATCGATCAGGATCTCCAGCCCGTACCTTTCCGCCCAATTAAATGCCTGATCCAGCTCCCGGATACAGCCGATAAACGGTTCTCTGTCCCCGAAAATGAAATACGGGACCGGGATACGCACGGCCTCCATCCCCATGGCTTTGATGGACACAAAATCCCGTTCCGTGATGTACTCCGAACGATGGATCTGAATCCTTGCCTCATAGACCTCCCGGGACAATTGGCGCGGGAGATTGTATTCATCCTCCGCCGTCGTCCCCTCAAACAGAGCCGGGCTCATCCACTTTTCCAGCACCAGCCAGTTTCCCAGATTCACTCCTTTTACATACATGCCGCATTCCTCTCTTTCTTTTTTACAGGCTTTACAAAACTGCTGTTCCTTAAGAAAAGCCATTCATGATATAAGGACATATTAACAGTTTTTTTCTATGTCCGCTATATACTTTTGCGCGGAAAAACAGGTCGATTCCGACTTTTCCGCCTTACAAAACATGGAGTGAATTTGCTGCCGCAGATATGAAAAAGATTCCAACTGTACGGTTGGAAAAGATGAGCCTGGGAAGCCAAAACAATGGTTTCACATCTCTGCCACTTCGATTTCCTTGATCTGATGCTCGTTCCCCTGTATCAGATAGGTATTCCCGCCGCCGCAATACGGGCAGGTCTTCCCATGCTCCACTGTGGCGTAGGTTTCCCGGCAGTCCTCGCAGAAGGTAATGGCCGGGATCGTCTCGATCACCAGCTCGCAGCCTGCCATCACAGGGCTCTTGGAGCATTTCCATTTCCAGCAGTCCTCCAGGTAGGAGGGGATGATGGTGGACACCTCGCCGATCTGCAGCACCACCTTCCCCACCCTGTCCGCCTGGTTTTCGGCAGCAATCTCCTCTACAGTTTTTACAATGTGAAAGACGATCCCTAATTCATGCATTCCTTCTCCCCACTTCCCGCGCCGCGTCTGTCACTCAGGAACCGCGGGAAAATATCCCGCGCGATCTGCACATCTTATTTTCCCGCGGTTCCTGAATGAAAGCCGCGGCACTGATATAATTTTCTCTCTATTTTCTGCCGTTTTTACCGGAAGCTCTGGCCTGCTTGACTTTCTTTACCGTTACCTCGGACGGCTTTCTCACGATCGGCTTCTTTGCCCCGGCCGATGTCTTCGCCGCCGGTCCCTTACCCTCTGGTTTTTTCGCAAACACAGACTTAAATGCTTTCCCCGCGGCATAAGCCCCGATCTCTTTAAACTTATCCTCAGACCTGCACATTTTGGAGCATTCCGGATGATCCCGGCGCAGCTTGATGGCATCGAACTCACACTTGGTCGTACAGATCCCGCAGCCGATACATTTGTTCTCATCCACAACCGAGGCGCCGCAGCTCAGGCACCGTCCCGCTTCCAGATGCACCTGCTCCTCTGTCAGCAGCTTCCTTGCGTCCCGGAAGGAATGCCTGTGGTCGATCTGGGTGTCCATGCCTGCCTCCTGGCGGCCGATGGTATCATATCCGTCCAGCCTGATGTTGTCCTTATCCAGCTCCCGGAAATTTCTCCGGTTACGGCCGATGGTCAGGCTTGTTCCCGGATGGACGTAACGGTGAAGGGATTCCGCCGCGTTCTTGCCGGCCTCAATGGCATCGATCACAAACTTCGGTCCGCTGTAGACGTCTCCGCCTACGAAGATATCCGGCTCCTTCGTCTGATAAGTGAGGGCATCCGCCACCGGATAGTTGCCGTGCCAGAACTCTACCCGGGATCCTTCCAGCAGATTTCCCCATTCAATGCTCTGCCCCACGGCAAAGATCACATGCTCGCACTCCACGGTCATCAACTCGTCCTCCGCATACTGGGGATCGAACCTTCCGTCCTTGTCAAATACGGACGTACATTTCTGAAATACAACGGCCCATGCCTTTCCATTTTCATCCTTGAGGATTTCCTTCGGACCCCAGCCATTGTGAATCGCGATTTCCTCCTCCAGCGTCTCCCGGATCTCTTCCTCCGAAGCGGGCATGGTCTCTCTGGATTCCAGGCAGAACATGGCTACATTCTTTCCACCCAGGCGGGAAGCCGTCCTTGCGCAGTCCACCGCCACATTTCCGCCGCCCACCACGACAACGCGCCCGTTCAGCTTCTGCCCGTGGTTCTCCGATGCATGGCGCAGGAAGCGTACGGCAATGTCTATGCCCCTGGCGTCTTTGCCCGGAATGTCCGGAATCTTGCCGCCCTGGCATCCGATGGCCAGATAAAATGCCTGATACCCCTGCTCCCGGAGTTCCCCGATGGTGACATCACGGCCGACCTCCACGCCGCACCGGATCTCCACGCCAAGCTCCCGGAGCACCTGGATCTCCGCCTCGATCACATCCTTCTCCAGCTTGTAGGATGGGATCCCATAGGTCATCATCCCGCCGGGGCGCGCATGCTTCTCAAATACTACCGGCCGATAGCCCTTCACCGCCAGATAGTACGCACAGGACAGACCTGCCGGCCCGGCCCCGATCACCGCGATCTTCTGATCCCACCGGGTCAGGCGGTTGGACGCGATGACCACCGGCGGAACATATCGGGTCTCTTCATGAAGATCCTGCTCGGCAATAAATTTTTTGATATCATCGATCGCCACTGCCTCATCCACGTTCCCCCGGGTACAGGCCATCTCGCAGCGCCGATTGCAGACCCGTCCGCAGACTGCCGGGAATGGATTGTCCTTCTTGATCAGCGCCAGCGCCTCCCGGTACTTTCCTTCCTTCGCCTTGCGGATATAGCCCTGGACCGCGATGTGGGCCGGACAGGCCGCCTTGCAGGGCGATGTGCCGGTCTCGTAGCAGTTGATCCGGTTGTTGTCCCGGTAATCTTCGTCGTATTTGTCCCGGCCCCAGACCAGCCGGTCGGGAAGCTCATGCTTCGGGTACTGTACCTCCCGCCCGTCCTTCGCGCAAAGTTTCTGCCCAAGCTTCACCGCACCTGCCGGACAGTATTCCACGCACTTTCCGCAGGCAACGCATTTATCCCGTTCCACCCTGGCGGTAAACGCACTGCGGCTCATGTTGGGCGTATTAAAAAGCTGGGACGTCCGAAGCGCGTTGCAGACATTCACATTGCAGTTGCAGATTCCAAAGATTTTATTCTCCCCGTCAATATTCGTGATCTGATGGACAAATCCGTTGTCCTCCGCTTTCCGGAAGATCTCCATGGCCTCCTCGTAGGTGATGTCATGGCCCTTTCCCGTCTCCCGGCAGTAGTCCGCAAAATCCCCCACGCCGATGCACCAGTTCATCTCATCATCCCCACAGCCTTCCCCCAGCACCTCCCGGCTGACACGGCAGGAGCACTGGCCCACGCCGATATGCCCCTCATACTTTTTCAGCCAGTAGGAAATGTGTTCCAGGTCGATGGTCCCGTTTTCCATAGAGATTGCTTTTTCCACCGGGATCACATGCATCCCGATTCCGGCCCCTCCCGGCGGGACCATGTGGGTAATACCGTCCAGCGGAATGAAGGTCATACGCTCGAAAAAGCTGGCCAGCGCCGGATGCTCTTTCAGACGCTTGTTCCCCTCCGGCGTCTCTTCCATGTTAAAAAGCTCCGCGGAGCCGGGCACGAACATGGGCAGGCAGTACCTGCGGTCCGTGGGTCCCGGTATGGCCCCGTTGTGGTCATAATTGTTGCCGTAATCATATTCCAGAAGCCCGATGTAGCTCATCTCATCCAGCACCTTCTGGAAATGGGCCTTCTGATGCTCCTCAATCTTGTTCATTTTCCAGAGCTCTTCGATCTTGTAGTGACGGCGCACCTTCATCTTCAGCGCAATATCTGCCATCTCCTCGGTCACGATCTCGGCCAGCCCCCAATACTCCGGGTCGTTTACCGTGACCCCCTTCAGCTTATGCGCTGCCACGTCCGTAATCTTTTTCCCCAGCTTTAAGATCTTTTCACTGGGTCTCTTATCCCCCATATGCGGCGGGATGACCGCTTTACTCATTTCCGGCATCGTTTCGTCTCCTTTCTTTCCTTTTCACAGCCTTCACGCGCCCCGGTGGGAATCTCCGTTGGGCCGCGCCCTGCAGGCACATCCTGTCACTCAGGCGCCGCGGCTTTCAGCTTCGGATATTTCCGGTTCCAAAGCGCAGCTCCTTCATCCCTTCTACTTCATCGCAGATCTGTTTCAGACTGCAGGCTTTGCAGTCCTTCGTCAGATTCTTAAAAATGTGGTCGATCGCTTTTGTGATCTGTTCGGATTTTTTCACCATCCCTTCCAGCTCCCTGTACGGGAAATCCGGCAGGGTCATGAAGATCGCAGCCGCAAAGCGGCATCATTCACTCTTCCCGCTTCATCCTCGGCAGATTCCAGCGGTAATGCGCCGCCAAAAAACGGATCACCACCACCAGCGCGGAGGATACGACCATGGCCGGAATCTGTCCGAAGCCGCGGTAGATCCAGACACAGCTCAGGGCCCCTGCCACAGACGCGCAGGCATAGATATGCTTTACAAAGATATAAGGCGGCATGCCCGCCATTATGTCGCGCAGAAGTCCGCCGCCAACTCCTGTCAGAGTCCCCAGAAATGTCAGAAGGAATGTATTTTCCAGATAGCCCTGGCTGATCCCGGTGGTCACGCCCACCACGGTAAATATCCCAAGCCCTACAGAGTCCATCACCAGCATGGCCCTGTCATACAGTTCTCCCGGCTTTCCCTGGAGCACATTTCTCTTAAAGTAAAGCGCCAGAAATACCGCCAGGGCCGTAAAGACCGCGACCAGCACATAGACCGGCCGGATCAGCGCCCCCGGCACATTTCCCAGGATCATATCCCGTGTCATTCCTCCGCCTACGGCCGTGACCACGCCCAGCACGCATACTCCGAAAATATCCATCCCGCAGTTGATCCCCACCATGGCTCCAGATGCCGCAAATGCAACGGTTCCGATCAGCTCCATGCAAAATACGATCAATGTCTGAATATCGTCCACCCAAAACCTCCATTTTCTGCTTTGCAGAATAGATTTGAAACTCTTTTACAGTCCCTACGCCCAGTACATTTCTCCCGGCTTGTCAAAGATGATGATCTGCTTTAACGCATCCACTGTCTTGGTCAGCCCCTCGTTCTGGCTCATCAGCCCGTCCTCGTGTTCAATGCTGATCACATGGTCATAGCCCGTGAGACGCAGCTGTGAGATGATATTTTTCCAATATCCCAGATCATTTCCATAGCCGATGGAACGGAAGGTCCAGGAGCGCTTCTGCAGATCATGATAATTCCCGGTGTCCAAAACACCGTTAATCCGGCAGTTGTAGGGATTGATCTGAGTGTCCTTTGCATGGAAATGGAAGATTGCGTTCTCTTCTCCCAGCACCCGGATAACCTCCGCCGGATCCATCTGCTGCCAGATCAGGTGGCTGGGATCCAGGTTCGCCCCGATCTCCGGTCCCACCTCACGGCGGAGACGGAGCAGCGAGCTTGTGTTGTATACACAGAAGCCCGGATGCAATTCCAGCGCGATCTTGTCCACGCCGTGCTCCTTCGCGAATGCCGCCTTTTGCTTCCAGTATGGGATCAGAACCTTCTCCCACTGCCACGCAAGGATCTCACCGAAATCATCCGGCCAGGAACAGGTGACCCAGTTGGGCATCTTCGATCCGTCGTCCGCCCCGGGGCAACCGGAAAAGGTATTCAGGATTGATACGCCCAGCTTTTCACAGAGCAGGATCGCGTCGGTCAGGTCATCGTCGAACTGCTTTGCCTTCTCCGGATCCGGATGAACCGGGTTGCCGTGGCAGCTCAGACCGCTGATCTCCAGATGATGCCGGGCCAGCACGTCCAGAAATTCTTTCCGTTTTTCGTCATCGCCAAGCAGCACCTTCGGGTTGCAGTGCTCCTTGCCCGGGAAACCTCCGCATCCGATCTCCATCATCTGTACGCCCAGGCCCTCCAGGTAAGCGCAGGCCTCCTCAAAGGTTTTATTTTTTAATACTGGATTAAATACGCCTAATTTCATTGCTTCACATTCCTTTCTCTACTGATTTTGAAGTCGGGGAAATCGTATCTGCTGATACTTTTACTGCAGATCCCGATCTTCAGTCCTTCTGTTAGTATAGCAACTTTGGGTTGATGTTTCAATGGTATTTATTGATGCTGTGTACACCCGGTCAGGGCGCGTTACTGTTCACAGGGTGTCGCGCACTTGCTGCACGATTTGGCGAATTTTGGCGAAATATGGAAAGATTTGTTGAAAGATTTCGATTTTATTTTTCATATGCCCATGATAGAATAGTCTTATGGGAACAGGTTGATAAAAGACGGAACGGCCGTCAATATACATCCAAACAGAAGCAGTTATATTTACCCCTTGATCACTCTTTAGGTAAGTGCTTGCTCAGAAAATTGGGTTCTTATTATTTTCCGCCACTACAAGTACAATCGCATTATGATACTTCTAAAGAGAGGGATAGCTGCCTGCTGAAGCACTGCTGTCCCTCTTTTACTCATATACATAGGAAGCAGTCCATGCTTTCTGCCTGTTTGCCTCGGAATTGGATACTGTCACTTTAATTCAGTCTCTTTTTACTTTGCCTACAGCAGAAAGGAAGCGAACAAATGCTTAAAAAAGACCAAATCGCACAGGAACTCATTTCCATCATTACAGAAGATAGCACCATTGAAGAAATAAAAGAAACCCTGAAATTATGCATGGACAGCCTGAAAAGCACCACGCTGCACAATCTTCTTTCCGAAGACAGGGAATACCAGCTCTGCCAGCTGAATTACCTTCAGGCATACAGGCGCTACCAAAAGACCGACTTTACAGAATCCCAGCGGGACCTTGTAGATACCGTCCTGGCCCGAAAAGATGAGCGGGACCTGGAACATACTACCCTTGCGTATATGGCCGGACTTCTCGACAGCTACCGCATCTTAAAAAATTTCGGTCTGACAGCAGAGTGATCCTTACTCCGTTCCATTGCCGCAGCCTTTGTACATTTTTATTTCAACAGTCCATACACAATACAGGCAGGATCCAAGTCCTGCCTGTAACTCTTTCAAGGCGCCGTGAACAGCCGTCAGTCATTTCTTCCATTCCTCCACCTGCCCCCGCAGCCAGTCCGCCCAGGCGTCCATCCCTTCTCCTGTCTTCGCGCAGATGGGGATCACCTTTGCTTCCGGATTTCGCATGTGTACATATTCCACACATTTCTCCATATCGAAATCAAAATAGGGCAGCACATCAATCTTGTTCACCAGCACCACATCGCACACCTGGAACATGAGCGGATATTTGAGGGGCTTGTCATGGCCCTCCGGGACGGAAAGGATCATGGCATTTTTTACGGCTCCGGTGTCAAATTCCGCCGGGCATACCAGGTTCCCCACATTTTCCAGGACGAGAAGATCCAGCCCGTCCACGCCGAATTCCTCAATCCCCTGTCCGGTCATCCCGGCATCCAGATGGCACATGCCCCCGGTATGGAGCTGGATGACTCTGGCGCCGTAATTCTCAATGGTCGCCGCATCCACATCGGAATCGATATCCGCCTCCATGACTCCGATCTGCATTTCACTTTTGAGCATCTCAATGGTCCGGCTCAAGGTGGTCGTCTTCCCGGCCCCCGGGCTGGACATCAGGTTGAGCAGGAATACCCCCTTTTCCTTCAGTTTTTCCCGAAGCAGATCCGCCTGCCTGTCATTATCCGCAAAGATGCTTTGCTTGATCTCGATTACCCTGTATTTTTCCATTTTTTCTACTACTCCTATATGATAAATGATTTCGCTGTGTGGGATGTCCGCACAGATCAGGCCACGGCGCAAGTGTTCAAGATGTGACCTGTACCATTATTCTTCGTCCCACACCTCAATGCTCCGGACCGTCATGTCGATCCCGGATACGGGCTTTAATTTCCCCCCGCCGCATTCCGGGCATTTGAAACCGCTCTGCGCGGGCCTGAGATGAGCTCCGCAGTCCAGACAGTCGGCATAGCCCGGCACCGTGCTGATCTCCAGCAGGGCATCGGCATAATGGGTTCGGTCGGTGACCGCCTTCCAGCTTTCTTCCATAAAATGCGGAACCACACCGGAAAGCTCACCGATCTCCAGTACAACCCGGCGGACCCTGCAGGCAGCTGAGCCATCATTTTCCAATATCTGATCCATCATTTTCAGCATGGCATCGCAAAGTCCCAGTTCGTGCATGCGGGCCCTCCTTTCCTGAAATCACATGATGTTCTGTTCACGGCCAATGAAATCTACCGTAAGTATTACGCCTGCCGCAGCCGCGAAGCGGCATCATTCCTCACGCGGCTATGTACATCATGTGATACTGTGCGGCGGATTATTTCCGCAGCTTCTTCCCGTTCTTCACCGCGATCTTGCCCACCTTCTTCACCACGTGTCCTGCCACCTTGAAAGGCATGGTCTCGAAGGTTCCGGCCTGGACAGGCTTCATGTCTGTCCGCAGCTCCAGCCGAATCGCGTCAAATTCGCACTTGGTCGTACATAATCCGCAGCCTACGCACAGGTATTCATCCACCTTGGTCGCCCCGCAGCCCAGGCACCTTGCGGTTTCTTTTTTCACCTGCTCTTCCGTAAATGTGGTCCTGGTATCTCCGAAGGACTTGGCCTTTGCCGCGTTGTAGCCCGGAATCTGGCGCCTGTCCGCATCGAAACAGTCCATGGGAACCAATGCCTGCCTCTTGTCCAGCGCATGATAGTTCCTGCGGTCCCGCCCCATGGTCAGAGTCTGTCCCGGCTGTACATACCGGTGAAGGGAGATCGCCGCCTCTTTCCCGGCCGCAATGGCGTCAATGGCAAATTTCGGTCCGGAGTACACATCGCCGCCGGCAAAGATATCCGGCTCTCCGGTCTGATATGTCAGCGGATCCGCCTTCACAGTGCCGTTTTTGTTCAGCTCCACCCTGGTTCCGTCCAGAAGCGCTCCCCACTCGATGGACTGCCCAATGGACAGCAGCACATGTTCACATTCCACCGTGATCGTGTCTTCTTCATCATACCGGGGAGCAAATCTGTGGTTTTCGTCGAATACTGAGGTACATTTCTTGAATACGATACCTGCCGCTTTTCCGTCTTTTACAAGGATCTCCTTTGGGCCCCATGAATGGCGCACGGTGATGCCTTCCTTTTCAGCCTCTTCCACTTCATCGGAAGCCGCCGGCATTTCTTCGGGGGATTCCAGACAGTACATCTCCACATTTCCGGAACCGACACGGAGGGCTGTCCTTGCTACGTCCACCGCCACATTTCCGCCGCCCACGACCACCGTCTTTCCGTACAGCTTCGTCTCGCTTCCCAGGTTCACTTCCTTGATAAACTGGATACCGGATACCACGCCCCGGGCATCCTCTCCGGGCACATAGACCTTCCGTCCGCCCTGAGCGCCGATGGCAAGGTAAAAGCCCTGGAATCCCTCTTCCCGGAGGCCGCTGATGGTGACGTCCTTCCCGACCTCCACGCCGCACCGAAATTCCACGCCCATTTCCTTCAGGATCTCGATCTCCGCTTCCACCACGTCCTTTTCCAGGCGGAAAGAAGGAATGCCGTTCATCAGCATACCGCCGGGACGCTTAGCCTTGTCAAATACCACCGGAGAATAGCCTTTTTCCGCCAGATAAAAGGCGCAGCTTAATCCTGCCGGGCCTGCCCCGATGACCGCGATCTTCTGGGAATAGGGCTTTCCGATCTGGTTCACCATAGGCGGGATATAGCGTGTCTCCGCCTTCAGGTCATGATCCGCGATGAACCGCTTCACCTCATCAATGGCTACCGCCTCGTCCACATTTCCTCTCGTGCACTCGTCCTCACAGCGGTGATTGCAGATCCGTCCGCAGACTGCCGGGAACGGATTTTCCTTCTTGATGAGCGCCAGCGCGTCCCGATATCTTCCCTCTGCCGCCAGCCGCAGATATCCCTGCACCGCGATATGCGCCGGACAGGCGGTCTTGCAGGGCGCGGTTCCGGTCTGGACCACGTCCTCCCGGTTCTCACGGTAATCCGGGTTCCAGTCCTTTTTCGTCCATACACTGTCCCGCATCTTCCGGTACTCCGGCGGAACAATGGGCTTGGTGGTACACAGCTTCTGGCCCAGCTTCAGCGCGTTGCCCGGACAATTTTCCACGCACTGGCCGCAGGCTACGCATTTCGCCTCGTCAATCTTTGCCACGTAGTTGGAACGGATCATGTCCCTTGCGCCGTACATCAGGCCGATCCGCAGCCCAAAGCAGGAGCAGGCGCAGCAGTTGCAGATGGCCGCGCTCTCCCCGGCCTCCTCGATATTCGGCATATCATGCATCAGCCCGTTGTCCTCCGCCCGTTTCAGGATCTCATACACCTCATCCCGGGAGATTTCCCGCGCCCGTCCGGTCCGGATATAGTGCTCCGCGCCCTTTCCCATCTGGATGCACATGTCCTCCTCCAGATGCCCGCAGCCGTCGTTCAGGGTGCGCCTGGATGCCCGGCAGGAGCACGGGGATACGGAAAATTTTTCGTATTTGTTGATGTAATAGCTCAGCTTGTCATAATCGTGTGCCTTGGGAATATCCTGGATCGCGCTTTCCACAGGGACGACCCGCATCAGCCCATAGCCGTTTGGCATCATGGGAGACATGTCGGCCATTCGGATCCGGGTATATTCCTCGAATGCCCTCCCCACCTCCGGGTGGGTCTTTAA
The DNA here is from genome assembly GCA_009911175.1 of Lachnospiraceae bacterium. Next base: position 50,412 of record QXWX01000011.1, read on the forward strand.
AAGCTCCTGGTTGTTGACCAGCATTTCCATAATGCCGGGCGCGAAGATCTGCATAAAATACTGATCCTGCTTTGTCTCCGGGTTGGTCGTCAAACGGAACACCCCGATCCATGCCAGGTGGTCCGCCAGCTCTTTGACCCTCTTTTCCGGCATGCCCGTCTTTTTCACCAGGTAATCCAGGGAACGCTCCTTGCGCAGACCGGCGGCGATCGCCACGTCCGCTTCCTCATCCGTCAGGATGGAGGCCAGCGCGTAATACTCCGGCGCGTTCTCGTCGATCTTATTGACCACGCCGGTCAGGCCGCCGACTACCTTACATAATTTCACGATCTTCGGTCTTAACTTTTGTTTCGCCATATGCCCTTCCTCTCTGCTCCGACCAGGACGGCCGGATGCTGTAACGCTATTGTTTACGATTGAATCTCTTGTGTTGATTATAGCACAGAGTCAGGGGAAGGTAAACTGGAAAAAATGTGTTTCTCTTTTTTGGTCTGACCAGAGCGAAAGATATTCCTAAAAATACAGACTATGGTATCATGGGATAAGGAGTTGTAAGTAGGCAATTCATTTGCCGCGCAAATTGGTTACATATATGAAAAAGGAAGAGCATATGGAGCATACTAAAATAACATGCATGGCTAAGCGGAGGGCAGAGGGTTTACTTTGGACGGATACAAGGGAGAATATGAAACGGCAGGTCTATACCAGAGGGCTTTGCCAGAATTTTAACTGGACACGGCCCGATGAAGCAGAAAAAAGAGCCGCTATTTTGCAGGATCTGTTTGCATCCTGTGGCAGCAATGTGTGGATCAAGCCTCCGCTCACACTTGCCATGGGCAATACGGTTTCCATTGGGAAGGACACTTATATTAATTCGAATCTTACGTTGGTTGACGATCATGAGATGCTGATCGGCAATGGGGTACTGATCGCACCGAATGTAACGATCAGCGCGACCAATCACCCCTTGCATTATCTGGCACGCGCGCATGGAGAAATGTATTGCAAAAAGGTGGTCATGGAAGATTTTGTCTGGATCGGAAGCAATGTTGTGATCAGCGCCGGAAGCTGCCGGCGGGTGGTCCAAATACTAATTGTCCGCCAGAAGAATCTGTGTTAAAATAGGGCTACTACACTCGAACGAATAGGAATACATGATTCATATGGAGAATATGTGATGAGCAGAATATTTAATATCAGTGCGGATTGTAAGCCAAATCTTCATTATATGGTAGATATCAACGGACTTCTTCTAAAAATTAAGGAATATATTGACCGGGGCGATTATTTTACGATGAACCGGGCAAGACAATATGGAAAGACGACAACCTTGAAAGCGTTAGCGAAATTTCTGTCAAAAGAATATGTGGTGATGAGTCTGGATTTCCAAAGGTTAAGTTCCTCTGATTTTCGAGATGAAGCATCATTTGTTATGGCATTTGCACGTGAAATCGTTGCAGTGGCTGACCGGAAGTCGGAGGTTCCGCAGGAAATAAAGGCCGAGCTGAAAGCATTTGCAGATGGAACTATAAAAAATGCCGTTCTGGCTCTTTTATTTGGCTGTCTGAATCAATGGTGCCGGGTATCGGAAAAGAAAGTCGTCCTTATGATCGATGAGGTTGATCATGCGAGTAATAATCAGGTTTTCCTGGATTTTCTGGCATTATTGAGAGTGAATTATATTGATCGTGACGAGATACCGACTTTCCATTCCGTAATTCTTGCCAGTGTCTATGATGTCAAAAGCTTAAAGGCAAAAATCAGAACAGGAGATGAGCATAAGACGAATAGCCCGTGGAATATTGCGGCAGATTTTGATTTGGACATGAGTTTACAGAAAGAGGGTATTGCCGGAATGTTGGAGGATTACGAGGCGGACCATCATACGGGGATGGCGGTTCACAAGATATCGGAACTGCTTTATGATTATACATCCGGCTATCCTTTCCTGGTATCAAGACTCTGTAAGCTGATCGATGAAAAGATTGCCGGGAGCCAGGCATTTCCAGATAAAAAGGCTGCCTGGACGAAAGAAGGCTTCCTTGCCGCAGTCCGGATTCTGCTGATGGAAGAAAACACATTGTTTGAATCTCTTGACAATAAGCTGATCGAGTATCCTGAACTAAAACAGATGTTGAAGGATCTGCTGCTAAAAGGAAAAATGATTGAATATGTACCCGGAGATATCGGAATCCGGATGGCAGTAACCTTTGGCTTTATTACTTTGGATCATGGAACCGCGGCTGTCTCCAACCGTATTTTTGAGACGCGGCTTTACAATGGGTTTCTCGCGGAAAGCTCCCGCCATATGGAGCTCTCACAGATTGCGGCGGATGAGAAGAATCAGTTTATTGTAAATGGACAACTGGATATGGATTTGATAATCCAGAAATTTGTCAGTCATTACACGGAACTTTTTGCGGAGCATAACGAAAAGTTTCTGGAGGACAACGGCCGGTGTATTTTCCTGCTTTACGTGAAGCCGATCATCAACGGGACTGGAAATTATTATATCGAGGCGCGGACAAGGACAAAACGGCGCACGGATCTGATCATTGATTTTCGCGGCAGGCAGGAAATTGTTGAACTCAAAATTTGGCACGGAAATGAATATAATGAACGCGGCGAAGAGCAGCTGGCCGATTATCTGGAATCCTATCATCTAAAACGTGGATATATGGTGAGTTTTAATTTCAATAAGAAAAAGCAAGTTGGCATCCGGAAGGTCATTCTGGGCGATAAAGTATTGATTGAAGCTGTTGTCTGAGGAACTGCCATAATGAATTTTATCAAACGCCGGAAACCCGTCAAGGCTGGATCTTCTGCCTTGGCTGGTTTCCGGCGTTTTGTCTTGAATAGCCAAGCCGTTGAAAGGAAGTATTCAGACAACTTACTTACACCCTTGATCTGACATACCCTATTTTCATCAACTCCTTGTCCCCGCACTATACCAACAGGAGACGCCGCCGATACCGCCCCTGCCCTTCGATGATTCCGGGGATTGACACGATCTCGCTCTCCGGAAGATCCTCGTCCGGATCCATGTGCTCCTGGAGCTGGGGCGGAAGGTATGACGCCATATTGCAGAACCGGACTTCCACATCATGATATGCTGGCGGCGCAGCTGATCCGAAACGAAACCCGGCTCGTCCTTATGGGGTCCTTCATATTCGGAAAGCATGTAACCGTCCCAGTGGTTGTCTTTCAGAGTCCGGATGATCTCCCTGTATGGAATGGTCGTCTCTTCAAAATTCTCATCACCGAAGTCCACATTGAATCCAAAATATTTTGTATTGGTCTGCAGGATAAAATCCATGTACTCATCCACATAGGCGCTTTTCAGCCTGGTCGGGATATGCAGCTCCGGGCACATGCGCACATTGTATTCCTCCGCCATGGGCAGTGCCCTGCGGATGATCTCCCGCCCGTTTTTCATATAATCATGGGCATAGAGGCGGCTGTCGATCCAGTGTCCGTATTCCACCGGAATGATCTCGTATTTATCCAGCAGATAAAACCAGCGGTCGAGCCAGGCCTCCGACGGGTTCGGATAACCGTCGATATGCGCATTTCCCAATATTTCCAGACCATGCGCCCCCATGTCGCGCATGTCCACGAAGCAGTCCTCCAGATCCAGGGACCACCCGTACTCCCCTGAATAACTGTAGATTGAAACACCCCGTTTTGGGCCTTCATGCATTTCCTGATACATCTTTGATTCTCCTCCTTTTTTTTAACACATTCTTTTTTGGTTTGAGGTAAAATATTGCTTTTTTCTATACCCGGCACGCGCTTTTGTCGGACGCTCCGGTGTTCTATGTCTGCCTGCATCTCAATTTTATCCGGCTGCAGCATTACCTGGATATGAACCGGGTGATCTTCCTTTATGATATGACACCCTCGGAATTTCGGGCAAGGGAAAAGGAAAAGAAGCAGGCAGGCCAGGCCGGGGCACTGGACGCCAAGATTGCGAAAAAGGCCGAGGACTATCTGAAAAACCGGAGCGCCTCCGCCCCTGAACAGGCGCTCTCACGGCAGTATCTCATCGCCGATGCCCATAACCAGAAGATCTATTCCAAATACTGGAAGCGGATGATCAATATCAACCGGATGAGCGACCTGTTCCAGTCTGATATCCAGTCCCATATCCTGCTTTTAAAACATGAACTGGACTTCGAATACATCCGCCTCAGGGACATTTATTCCGAAGAGCTGGAGCTGAATATCGGCGGGAACGGGGACTATTATTTTGAAAAAATGGACCGGGTCATGGATTTTCTGATCCATCACGGCATCCATCCTTATATCGAGATCGGGTTTAAACCGGAAATGCTGGTCGAACGTCTGGATCAATATCTGGTTGCCGAGCACAAAGAAATCCTGTTCAAAACCTATGCGGAGGCCAAATATTTTTTTCACTCCATGATCTCCCATTACGCAAACCGATACGGCATCGCCGAGATCGAGCTGTGGTATTTCGAGCTGTGGAAGGATCCCCGGCTTCTGAAAAAACATGATTACCAGGATTATTTTACGGCATTTGAAGCCTGTTATGACGCTATAAAGGAAATCTCACCCAATATCCGGATCGGCGGAGGGAGCATCCATATGACCTTTGACGAACCCATTTTTGCGGAATTCCTCTCCCATTGGAAGCAGCGGATCGTGAATCCCGACTTCCTGAGCATTTATTCCTATCCTTATTACACGGGCAGCGCGGGACGGGCCATTGACCGGAGGCGGTCTCAGGATACCGGCTATCTGAAAAAGACCGTGGAGACAATTACGGACAAGCTGGCCCGAATCGGATTTCACGTCAAGGAGATCCATGTATCGGAATGGAACGGCTCTGTTTCCAATCGGAATCCGATGAACGACAGTATCTGGCAGGGCGCTTATGTGATGAAAAATATCATCGACAATCTCAGCGGTATCTCCCTTCTGGGATACTGGCTGGGGTCCGATCTGTTTTCCCGTCACAACTATACCAATGATATCCTCAACGGAAAATCCCGCCAGCCCCCTGCAGCCCTTCGGCAAAGGCTTTGGCCTCTCGCAGGTGGTCGTCATCTGGTAATACCTCCCGGTCCGGGCGCTCTCGCCGATCCCCTGGATGATCTCCTGGCAGTGCAGTCCCAGGCGCAGCGACCAGGCCATCTCCGCGGTGCCGACACCTCGGAAATCATGGGCAAATCCGTGGGCGCTCAGTACCGGAACCGGTTCAAAGGAACCGGGGCGGTACATCTTCATGTCACCGCTGAATTCGGCAGGGCTGGGCATAGGAAAGTTACATGTCACACCCCGACCAATCACCACGCTGATTGGTCGGGAGGATGCACATAAGAGCTGGTATTCAGGCCGTCCATTGCCGTAGGCAATTTAAAATGACGGCCTGAGTTACAGGGCACGCCTGGTCAAGGTGTGACCTGTAACATAGGAAATAAATTTACTGTCAATTCTTCGTGCAAAGCATTGCTTTTTTCGTGCAGATAGCATATACTGTAATCATCAGCAGGAAAGGAGATGGTTATATGGCTGGCTCTACTACAAACATCAGTATCCGCATGGATTCAGACCTGAAAGCGCAGGCTGAGAGGCTGTTCGGGGAACTCGGCATGAACCTGACAACGGCATTCAACATTTTTGTCCGCCAATCTCTTCGTGAGGGACGGATTCCTTTTGACATTTCCCTCAACCAGCCCAACAGCGAAACGGTTGCCGCCATGCTGGAGGCAGAAAGGATTGCAAAAGATCCGTCCGTAAAAGGGTATACCGATCTGGATGAACTGTTCACAGACCTGAAAGCATGAGAAACACAAAATATACAGTCAAGCCTACTACACAATTCAAAAAAGATTACAAGCTGGCAATGAGGCGCGGCCTGGATATCGGGCTGTTGGAGAGCGTAATCGCCAACCTTGCCATGGGAATGCCCCTCCCGGAGAAAAACAAAGACCACGCCTTGTCCGGGAACTGGGCCGGACACCGTGAATGTCATGTGCTGCCTGATTGGCTGCTTATCTACCGCATTGACGATGATGTCCTGGTACTGACCTTATCACGCGCGGGATCACACAGCAATCTGTTTGGAAAATGATTTTATCTGCCACGGGGCTGTTGCATCAGAGATCAAAAAATCTCGGACATAACAGCCCCTTAACCCCCATCACCCTGCTTGCCACGGAATCCTCCACCTATCGGGAGAACCCGGATGCACCGCCGGGCTCCCGCCTGTCCGACATTGCGCTTTTGGTAAATGGTACAGACTATTATCACCTGGAATGCCAGATGCGGAACGATCTGGAAATGGTCATACGCATGATCGCGTATGATCTTCATTTCGCCATACAGCATACCCTCGCGGAGGATACGGAAACCGGTATCCTTATCATGCGCTTTCCTCATTCCGCCGTTATCTATCCGGATAAGACCGAACGCTTTCCCAAACACCTCACGTGCCGTATCATTTTTCAGGATGAAACCGAACATCTCTATCAGATTCCTGCCGTTTGGATCCAGTCCTATTCCCTGGATGAGATTCATGTGAAATGGCCATCCGGCCGTTTCATAAGATATAATTCCTAAGATAATTCGCGCTTAAAACTACTGCCTTTTTCGCGTCCTCCTGGCTCTTCTCAAACGCCTTGTCTTCCACCTCGATGCAGGTGTATCCGTCGTAACCGATATCCGTCAATGCGGACACATCTGCCGCTTCGAATATTTCATCAAAATTTGATCTCATGGCCCAATTGATTTGCCTTGTAAATGTTGTCGAGGATCTTCGTCACGACGAATGCCTGCTCCGGTTTTACCAGCGGCTCCGTATCGTTGAGGATGGCTTCCAGCCATTGCTTGCACTCGATCACCTCTTCCTTGTCGGATCCGCCCTCGAAAAACGCGATGGTTCCGCCCGAGGAAAGCTGTTCTTCGGTCAGCTGTCCGTGTGAGGTCTTGTTGATCACCTGGTCATAGCCGCCTTCCTTGCTCATGCCGCCGATGATCTCCGCGCCTGCCTTTGTCCCGCAGAGCGTAGCTGCTGCCTCCCGGGAATCCTTCATATTGATGGCCCAGGTCGCCCGCCTCGCATGCCGCATGGAGCATCTGGGTATCCTTGCGGAACCGGTTCTGATATCCGATGGTGAATTTCTTTCCGGATTTCTTCCATGCCTCCATCATCTTCTCCGCATCCTCTGTGGTCGCTGCCATCGGCTTCTCGCACATCACATGCTTGCCTGCCTCAAATGACGCGACCGTGATCGGGCAGTGCGCCACGTTAGGTGTGCAGACATGAACGGCATCAATGCTTTCATCCTTCAGAAGCTCGGTATAATCGGTGTAATACCTTGCGCCCTCCGCCCCGTATTCCTCACATGCTTTTTTCGCACGCTCCTCGATGATATCGCAGAACGCCACCATCTCACACAGTTCGCTCTGGGATTTCAATGCCGGAAAATGCTTCTGATTCGCGATCCCTCCGCAGCCTACGATTCCTACTCTTAACTTCTTCATTTTGATTTCCTCTCTTTCGCTATATGTAACCAATTTGCGCAGCAAATTGATTGCCTACTTGCCCGCCATCTGCGAAGCAGATTTTTAATGCGGGCAATTCCCGTATCGTTTTTTCATACGATACTTTACATCAACTCGTTTGGTTTTGTTTTTGTTGATAGTTAAATTCTAATTCAAAAAAATGCTTTTTTCCTTCCGTTTTTTTGTTAGTTACATTCTAGTTTATGGAAATTCCTGTCGTTTTTGTAATGGTTTCAGAAACCGCATATGAAAATACATCGAACAAAGCTATATTGACCTTTTCTGAAAAACTTAGCGAAAAGTTCTTGCTTGTGACGCTGCGTAATGATTTATACTGAATATCAGGCAGATCTGCCACTCAGTATCATATGACGCGCACAGCCGCATGGGGATTATGCCGCTTTGCGGCTGCGGCTGGCGCAATGTTGGGAACTGGATGAAAAGAACTTGTACAGGTTACGCAGAGACAAGCCAAGATGTATAAGTTATTTTCAGACAGTTCCTTGCAGCAGATTTCATCGTCTGTGAGTATATAATATGTCTCAGGAGGTAACGAACCATGGCAAAATACAGAGCAATTCCCGATGGATATATGACCGTTGGGGAAGCCGCGAAGAAAATGGGGATCACGGTCCGAACCCTGCAATATTACGATAAAGAGGGATTACTCTCTCCATCCGCAGAAAGCGCGGGCGGGCGCAGGCTTTATACGGATAAGGATTTGATTACGCTTCATCAGATCGCGTCCTTGAAATCCTTGGGCTTCTCTTTGAATGACATAAAGCAGCGCTTGATTTCTTTAGAAACACCGGCGGATGTTGCAGACGCTCTTGCCAAACAGGCTGATAACATACGCAGGAAAATAGAACAGCTGACTGCTTCTCTGACCGCGGTCGAACGGTTAAAAGCAGAAGTGCTGCAAATGCAGACCGTCAATTTTAAGAAGTATGCGGATATTATCGTCAATCTGCAGATGAACAATGACTCTTACTATCTGATCAAGCGTTTTGATGATGATACGCTTGACCATATCCGAAAGAGATTTGATAAGGAAAGCGGCTTAAATTTTATGGACCGATTTCATTGTTTAAGCGATGAAATCGTACAGCTTCAAAAGGAACATGTGCCCCCAGAAAGCGAAAAATGTCAGCAGGTTGTAAAAGAATATTGGAACCTGATCATGGAATTTACAAACGGGGATAGGAATATGCTGCCGAAATTGATGGAAATCGGCAATATCGATACTGCCGCAAATGCCTGGGAAGAAAGGCAAAAAACCGTAAACGACTATTTAGAGCCGGCTCTGCAGATCTACTTTTCAAAGCTTGGAGCAGATCCCTTCGAGGAGGTGGAATGATGCATCACGCAATACAGGTCCGCAGGTTAAGGAAAAGCTACGGCAGTCATATGGTTCTTAAGGAACTGGAGCTTCAGATCGAAAAGGGAGAAGTCTTTTCTCTGCTCGGTGTCAATGGCGCAGGAAAAACGACAGCGCTCGAATGTATCGAGGGCTTGCGGAGCTATGACAGCGGTACGGTCATCGTCAATGGGAAAACAGGGATCCAGCTGCAGTCCTCCTCTTTGCCCGCCCATATCAGACCCTTGGAGGCGGTAAAGCTGTTTGCGAAATGGAATCGAACAAAAATCGACTGCTCGATGCTTCATACTCTTGGTATCCAGGAAATGGAAAAGAAGCAGTATGCCCAGCTGTCTACAGGGCAAAAAAGGCGGCTGCATCTCGCCCTTGCGCTGATCGGCGATCCAGATATTATTTTTCTCGACGAGCCGACTGCGGGGCTTGATGTGGAGGGCAGATTTTCGCTTCATGAGCAGATCCGAACGCTCAAAGCACAGGGAAAGACCATTGTTCTGGCAAGCCATGATATGGCGGAGGTCGAAACCTTATGCGACCGTATCGCTATTTTAAATCACGGAAGCATTTCCTTTTGCGGCACAGCTTCGGAACTGACAGACAAGGTTGGGAAAACCTATTTTATCCATATCAAAACCCAGTTAGGGGACAGTACTTTTGAGACAGACAATGTTGAAGATACTCTGATTTCCCTGCTCGGCGAGCTGAAACAAAAGGAAATACAGGTGTTAGATATTAAAGTGGACCGCGGCACACTGGAACAGCATTTTATGGAAATGACAAGGAGGGAAGCAGAATGAGCGGATTTTTTTATGGTGTTGCGTTACAGTGGAAATTGGATATACGAAGCAGATCCCTGCTCGTGACCTGCTATGTCGTTCCGCTGATTTTTTTTCTTCTTATGGGCGGTATTTTCACTTCTGTTATGCCCGGTATGAGAAGCACGCTCATCCAGTCTATGATCGTGATGAGCGTTTCCATGGGAGCGTTTATCGGGCTGCCGCCATCGCTGATCGAGACCTACGGAAGTGATATCAGCAAAGTTTATAAAGCAAACGGAGTGCCTGTCTATCTGGGTCTTGTGACGATGTTTCTTTCCGCATTTGTCCATTTGATGATTTCCTGCGCTATGATCGTGCTGCTGGCTCCCGTATTATTTGAAGCCGTTTTGCCGGCACAGCTCCCGATCTTCTTTCTTGCGCTTGCGATATTCATCATGGTGTCGTTAGGCATTGGAAGTATGTTAGGACTGACCATAAAAAATCAGGCGAAACTGACCATGATCGCGCAGCTGGTGTTTCTGCCTTCCATTATGCTCTCGGGGATCATGTTCCCCGCGGATCTGCTGCCCGGACTTCTTGAAACGGCAGGGCGTATTTTCCCCGCTTCCTGGGGATATCGGTTGATGCTGGATGATGGCTTTTGCCTTGAAAATCTGTGGTATCTGATCCTTGTATTTTTTGCATCGGTCATCGTATGCGGAATACTTTTGAAGAAGCAAAAATTGGAATCGTAGTGACAGAGACTTAAGTACATGATAAAATAGAATCCACCGTTCCTATGCCTGAAAAATACGGGAAATGCGACACGCTGATGTCATATTTCTGATGATAAGATAAAATATAACCTTTCAGACCAGCAGGCAATTCCACACTCTGCTCTTCTGAATGACTGTACTGAAATGCAATATCCATGTCTGCCTGGATATTGCATTCCAGCGCAGGAATCACACAAAGGAGGAACCAGATATGTCATTTAGTGAAACCTGCATTTATCAGGTCAAGCCGCAAAAAGCGGAGGAATTTGAAGCACTGATGCAGGAAGCAAAAACCTTTTTGGAACAGCAGGAGGGATTGCTCCTGCTCCGGCTCATCAAACGGGGATACCGCATCGATATGGAGCAGATCAGAGAAGGCCTTCCCCCTCTGGAGCTCACCCGCATTGTAAAAAGCGTGAAATATGTGCTGTATTGGGAATTTGATACGAAAGAAAGCTACGGAACCGCCCAGAAGAACCTTTACGGAACCTATTGGAAGGCGATTGACAAGTGCCTGATCGTTCCCCATGACAAATACTTAGGAGAGGAGCTGATCTCATGGAATTCGCATACTGCGGATTGAATTGTAAGGAATGCGCCGTTTATCTTGCTTCTGTCAGCCAGAATACGGAAGAACAGGCGCGATTGGCGAAAGAATATTCCACGGAGACCTGTAAATTTGAAAAAGAGGATCTATATTGCCTGGGCTGTCATTCTGATACGGTATCAGAAAAAATGTGCGTAGCCTGTGAGATCCGAAACTGCGGGATGGAAAAAACCTGCCAAAGCTGCGCCGAGTGCGGCAGCTTTCCCTGCTCTATCCTGGAAACATACCTGAGAGAAAAGCCGGATCTTCTAAACCATTTAAAACAGCTTGCCGCAAAAAATGGGAAAGAACTATAAAAAGGAAGAAGGAAACGATGCAGATAGACAGACTGATCCAGATTATTTTTCTCCTGCTGAGTCATGAAAATATTACAGCAAAGCAGCTGGCAGCGGAGCTTGGTGTCTCTGCCCGCACGATCTACAGGGACATCAATATCCTGTCGGCTGCCGGCATCCCGATCCTGTCGCAGAAGGGATACAGAGGAGGGTTGTCTCTGCTGGAGGGCTTCTCACTGGACAAGACTTATTTCACACAGGCGGAGCAGAGCAATATTGTGCAGGCGCTGCAGATCCTGAAATCGTCGAATTATCCGGATGCGGAAAAAACTCTGAACAAGGTTGCCGGATTGTTCAGCCACAATCTGCAGTCCGAATGGCTGGAGATTGATTTTTCCTATTGGGGCAGTCCGGAAAAGGAGCGGAACAATATCACGGCGTTGGAGCGCGCGGTCATCAACAAATATGTGATCACATTTACGTATTATAATTCGGAGCTGACGGTCACTGAGCAAACTGCAGAACCGCTGAAATTGGTTTTCAAATCACACGCCTGGTATCTGATCGCCTATTCCCGGCGCAGAAAGGAAATCCGCACCTATAAAATGTCCCGCATGCGGGAGCTTGTGATCACCAGTGAGCTGTTTGACCGGGAGCTGCCGGCGGATTTTTCACTGAATCCCGCTTATAAGGAAGAATACGATATCCCCCTGTTCAAACTGCATTTTTCGGAAAAGATCGCGTATAAGGTCTATGATGAATTTCAGGAAAAATACATTAAAAAATTGGACGACGGTACGCTGGAGGTCACATTCCGGTACCAGCTGAGCGACTGGACCTTCCTGCATCTGCTGTCTTTTGGAGAGTATGTGGAGATTATTGAACCGGTGGAAGCAAGGAAGATTTTAAAGGAAAAGGCGCGGAAGATTCTTGCTCTGTACCAAAATTCCGGGCACTGATTTAGATACAAAACACCGCATACAGCGGAACCGACCTGATCCCGTCCTTCATCCCAAAATTCCTTCCGGAGATCCGGATGTAATATGCCGGGTCATACTTCTCCCGGTACACCATCAGGCTTTTTGCTTTCACATGATCTCCCGCCTTGCATTCCACCGGGATCACGCGCCCTTCCCGGACGATCAGGAAGTCCACCTCAGCAGTGCCCTCCGATTCCCAGTAAAACAGCTCATATCCGTTGGCCCGAAGCGCGCATGCCGCATAATTTTCTGCGTAAATGCCCCGGAATCTTTCACTTTCCCGGGCAAGAAGGCTTTGCTCCGTCATGCCGGTCCTGGCGGATAAAAGTCCCAGATCGCTGTAATATAATTTGAAAGCGGACAGATCCTGATAGGCAGCCGGAGGCAGAAAGCCCTGGGTACATTTGTCGCATTTATATACAATCCCGGACTGCACCAGCCAGTCGAGGGAGTCCCCATACTGGGAAGCACGGGCTCCGGATTTGATCAGCTTGTACTGAAACTTTTTGGAATCCCGCGCAAGCTGTACCGGAAGCGAATCATAGGCCGCAAATATTTTCACAGTCTCTTTTTCCTGCGCGTATTTTGCCATATCCGCAATATATGCGTTCAAGATCATCTGCCGGATCTCCTCCTGGGTCAGTACCGCGTCCCTGGCGATATCAGCCTTTATTACGGCAGGCATCCCTCCTGTGATACAGTAATGCCGGTATTCCTGCATGGCATCCTGATGCAGTTCCGCCGCCATGACCGTATTCTCTGCAAAATGCTTCCGGATCTCCTCTGCCAGCAGCTCCTTCCCCTTTGCCCACAGATATTCCTCAAAGTCCATGGGGTACAGGGTCAGCATCTGTACCTTGCCAACCGGGAATGAAAACTGCTCCCGCTTCAATGCCACTCCCAAAAGGCTTCCCGCCGCGATCACATGATATTCCGGCGCCTCCTCCGCGAAATATTTCAAAGAGGTAAGCGCCCTCTCGCACATCTGGATCTCATCAAATATGATCAATGTCTGATCCGGAATGATCCGGGTATGGAAATATGTTTCCAAAACAGACAGAACCTCATCTGCCTTGATATTGCCACGAAAATATTCCCCAATCCGCTGGTCTTCCTCGAAATTCACATAAACCGTATTCTGAAATCCAACCGCAGCCAGCTCCCGCATGACAAATGTCTTCCCCACCTGCCTTGCCCCATAGAGCAGCATCGGCATCCGGTCCGTCCGCTGGTTTCTCCATTGCAGCAATTTTTCCATGATCTTTCTCTTCATAACGCCCACCCTGCCTTTCTGAGTCAGTTTCTTATTCTTGTTTATTATACGCTTCAAGCTCCCATTCGTCAATTATAATGTAAAAGAACGCATTTATTCCAACGAATAAACGTGTTCTTTTACATAAATTTCGGGTCAGTTTACAAGAAACTACATGCTGGCAGCGAGATGGGCTGCTGACAGCAGACGTCGCATTTGCGCCGTTCATCTTGACCGTTGACTGGCTCGATTGGCTTTGCTGTCTCTACAATAAATCGGACACTGTCACCCCAAGACTTCCATAACTTTTTCAAACTTGTCCTGATAATATTTTTTGCTCTCTATAGATAATTTTCGAAAGCTTCTTGCTAATTTGGCTTTTACAAATTCCTTCCCCTCTTTAATTCCCATTCCTTTTTCAACATAAGCTAAATACAATAAACTGGGCACACTATCGAAGTGTGAAATTGCATCGGCATCTGCAACACACAATTCTTCAGGAGTATTTTTCGTTAAGCTTACGCTTCCTCTGTGATTTTCTGCATTTTTAACTACAGCTTCAATATGATAGTAACATCCTATCCCAAACTTATTCGATTCTTTTTGGCATCTATCATATATTTCCTGTTGCAAATTCCTCAAAATATCTTCTCGCATATTTCTCTTCCTCAAATTGCAATCTATCATTCTTTCATTTCCGCCCCTGTTATGGATTTAGGTTTTTGAGTAAATCTGACAACAACACCATCCTTCCGAGCAGGGCGTCACAGCCGGCAACGCCCGAATCCCTCTACAGATCATACACACTCCGCACCCGCAGCCCCTTCGCTTCTCCTCTCAGGATCTCCACCGTCCTGCTGCCGCCGTTTAAGTCAAAGTAGTTATCCGACAGCACCAGATCCTCCGCCTCATTCTGGATCTCCACGCTCTTCGCGTAAGCCGCGGCCGTGACTGTGATCCGCTTCTCGTCCGTTTCCACGGAAAGCCTGGGGTCCTCATACCGAAAATACTTGGGATAGGAGAAGATCACCGTTCCTTCCGAAACCTTCTCCCCGCCGATCCATGCCTCATAGCTCACATACTGGGAAAATACGTCCACCTCCGGCAGCTCCGTCTTTTCCAGCCAGACAGCAGACAGCGCCGGAACCAGCACCTCCTCCTCTTCTTCCCGGAGGCTTTCGCCGGATGCGTTTCTCAGGTTCCACCGAACCGTCACCCGTCTGTCCTCCTGTGTCTCATTGGCCACGTTGAGACGGATGGATTTTTCAAATTCAAAATGCTGCCGGTTCATGTTGGCTTCCTGGGTGAGCCAGCTCTGCTCCTCGCAGGAAATCAGTATAGGCGCAAAAAACCGTTTTGCGTAATAGTGGAGCGCCTTCCACCGTCCGCAATAATCAATGGAGGACCAGGAAATGACCGGCCAGCAGTCGTTCAGCTGCCAGTAGATTGCCCCCATGCAGCGCCCCCGGTTTCTCCGGAAATGCTCCACCCCATAGCGGATGGCATCTGCCTGCAAAAGCTGGGAGGCGTACAGGACATCCTCGAAGCGGGTGGGATAACGGTAGGTCTGCTGGAGATAATTCATGATCTTTCCGTTTGCGCCGTAATTCCTCTGGTGCTTTTCCATGACATAGGAAAAAATATTCCAGTCCCGGGGATCGTCGGTAAAGGTCTCGATGGTCTTTTTGCACGGGAAGGACTGAAAGCCGAACTCCGACGCATAGCGGAAATAGTGCTTCCTGTACTCGGAAAAGGGCTTGTTTCCGTGCCAAACCTCCCAGTAATGCACATCTCCCCGGTTCGGATCGTTGGGGTGGTCGAAGGACCCGCCGGAGGACGGGCTCGCAGGCCAGTAAAAGGTCTGAGGATCATGGATTTTCAGGACTCCGGGAATGATCCGCTCATACATCAGGAGATAATCCCGCACCTCCGTGGGCTTCGTCACCCAGCACCTCTGATCCACAAACATTTCCATCTCGTTGTTGCCGCACCACAGCGCCAGGCAGGCGTGGTGCCGGATCCGCTTCACATTGTCGGTAAACTCCCGGGTGATATTTTCCTCAAATTCCGGCGTCAGCTCGTACACCGAACATGCGAACATGAAATCCTGCCAGACGGCCAGCCCCAGCTCATCGCAAATGTCGTAGAACCAGTCGTCCGGATAGAAGCCGCCGCCCCAGACACGGATCACATTGAAGTTGGCCAGCTTACAGTCCTCCAGAAGCCGGCGGGTCTTCTCCGGGCTTCGTCTCCCCAGGAGATGCTCCTCCGGAATGTAGTCCGCGCCCATGGCAAAAAATGGTTTTCCGTTGATGACATGTGCAAAGCTCTCGCCCCAGGCGTCTTTTTCCCGCTGCATGGTCATGCTGCGCAGGCCGATCCGCCGCGTCCAGGAATCCGCCTGTACGCCGCCGCAAAATAGGACGGCTTCTACTTCGTATAAGGGCTGGGCGCCCAGGCCGTTGACCCACCAGAGCCGGGGATTTTCTATGAGGATGCTGCCTTTTCCGTCCGGGGAGAGTATGGTTTCAAACTGCTGATCGTCCGCTATAAAATCCGTATCCTCTTTCTCATCCCCCGGGGCAGTCACCCGGATCCGGATGCTGCAGTCTTCCCGCGCATCTGCCGCATACTCCGCGTCAAAATCCAGGATGCAACGCCCGTCCCGGTGGGTCTGGCTGATCCGGACACTGTCGATCCTTCCTTTGTTCACCTTGCAGAGCCGGACCGGACGGAAGATCCCGGCATCCGGAAGATGCGCGCCCCAGTCCCATCCGAACATATAATGCGCTTTCCGGAGGTGCATAAAGCCTTCGTAAGTATCTTCATTTCCAATATTTCCATATTTTTTGTAGCTTTCTGCAATATATTTCAAGGGAGACCGGAGCAGGATCCGGAGAACATTTTTTTCATCAGCGCTAAGCAGGGAACGGACGTCAAACTCCCATATCCGGTGCATATTGCAGGCTTCCCCGATCAGCGTGTCATTCAGGAAAATCTCCGCCGCTGTGTCCAGGCCCTCAAAACGCAGGAATACTTCTGAGTATGGATCGATTTCCGATTCCTCAAAGGTACAGACATACTCATAATCCGCATTCATCAGGGCACAGATCTGGTCCTCGTTGTCCTTCCAATACGGATCCTCCATCTTTTGATTCCGCAGCAGATCCGTATAGACCGATCCGGGAACCACAGCCTCCTGCCATTCCTCTCCGCCCGCGCGGCGCATCTTCCAATTCTGATCTAATGTTCTCACTTCCATCTATGCAGCATCCTCCTTCTTCTCTAGATCCCAGAGCGAGCAGTGGAATCTCCAATCTTCACCGCAAAAGCCAGGACAGCAGACCTCTGCCCCATCTGCTGCCCTGACAATTCCTTATCATCAAGCCAATCCGTATCTACTCTGCCGCCGGATACTCGTTGCAGAGCAGCCGGTACGCCGGTTCATCCTCTTCGATAGCCGGGAACCGTCCGATGGGCTCGTAGAACCGGTTGTCGTTCTCGTCATCATTGCACATGGAGACCTCTCCCAAAAGAACCGCCCCGGTGCCCTCTTCCACATGGAAATCGTGGTACATATAGGGATAGACCGTGATGCTCTCCCCCGGCTGCAGCCGAACCTGAGTCCCCGCAGGCACGGTAAACTCCCTGCCGTCGCAGTTCACCTTCACGTCGGTATCCGCAAACTCCCCGTTTTCCGTGGAATTGTAAACCGTGATCAGGACATTGCCGCCGCCCCGGTTGATGATATCCTCCATCTTATTCCAGTGGAAATGCATGGGCGCCATCTGGCCTTCCTTAACCATCAAGAGCTTTTCCGCGTAGGTTTTCGTATATTTGTCATTTTTAAGATTTCCGTTCCGCAGGGTGATCAGCGCAAATCCGACCTGGTCAAATTTTCCAAGTCCGTAATCTGTGATATCCCATCCCAGCATGTTGTCGCGGATCTCATCGTATTCGTGGTTCTTTTCCGCCCAATCCCCGGGCGTCCATTTACAGAATGGGGGCAGCTCAAAACCGTGCTCCTTGATTAACGCTTCCATGCCTTTGATGGCCTGGTTGATCTCACTTCTTTTCATTGTTCCATCGCTCCTCTCGCATGATTCACCGCTCCCGCATGTCTCAGCGGAAGCGGCGCATTTACAGTTGTTTTTCACGGCCGGGCCGGCCGCTTATAAGAAACAGCTTTACTTTCCGTCTTTCCATTCATCAATCTGGCTCTGCATCTCGTCGATCACATCCTGCACGCCGGTTGCCTCCAGCTTCTTCTGAAGCTGCGGAAGGTATTCCTCCGGGTCTACGCTTCCTATATACAGGGATTTTCCAAATTCATCCAGGACATTCCGAAAGCCCGCTACCTGGGTGCTGACCGGGTCCAGGTTGAAGTCGAACCCAAAGGACGGCGCTTCCTCGGAGGCATCGTTGAACTCCTTGAAGGTTGCCCATTTGTCCAGAGGCTCGTTATCTAATACATAAGTGTTGAACAGTCCTCCCTGCACCCAGTAAGGCACAGAATAGTCTTTTTTCGCCGCTTCGTCCAGCTTGATCTTGAAGTCATAGACATACTCTTTTCCCTTCGCAGCCTCGGCCTCGGATGCGTCCGGCTCCGCCTTCTCCCAGTGTACGCCTTCGATTCCGTAGTTCAGCAGGTTCCGCAGATATTCGTCGGTGTTGATCAGGTTGAGCAGTGCAATGGCTTTTTCGGGATGCTCGGAATTTTTGTTGACAGCCGTCAGCGCCCCTCTGGCAGAAGCATTGGTGATCTTCGTGTCCATGATCTGGGTGGCCACCACTTCATACCCCAGGTCCTTGCCCCAGATCAGCTCCGCGTATGGCTGGCCGTCGCCCTTTGTGACAAAACGCTTGATGGATTTGTCATCGGAAGCGGTAGCCGCGTCTTTGTTGATATAGCCTTCCGTATAATATTTGCGCATGGTTGCAAGCGTAGACTTCATTCTCTCGGTTTCGAAAACATTTTTCACGGTCAGAGAATCGTCCCCGTATTCGATGCCCACCGGGTCCTGGATCTTATCCATATAGGTAGGCGCCGTATAGTCCTTGGTCAGATACAGCGGCACCACATCCGGCTCTTTCTCCTTGATCAGCTTAAGCCAGGGCTCTAAGTCTTCCAGGGAATGGATCTCTTCATATGGAATGTCGTATTTGTCTACATATTCTTTGGTAAATACCCACATGGGGCAGTTTCCGATCTCCTTCTCGCTGGGCACGCCGTAGGTCACTCCGCCTACCTTGGCCGCCTCCCAGAAACGCGGGTCGATCCGCTCGTACATTTCCTGCTCCTGGATCAGGTCGTCCAGCTCAAGAAATGCACCCTTCTGGGCGTTCTGAAGATAATCGTTGGCCCAGGAACAGGTAAAGCACAGATCCCATGCGTCGCCGGTATTGATGACTACCTGCATCTTCTGATTATAGTCTCCCCAGCCTACTTTTACAATGTTTAATTTCACGCCGATCTTTTCCTGGGTGTACTCGTTCACCTTTTCCAGGACCGTCTGGTCGTCGTTCTGGGAATCCCCCACCTGGTACCAGGTCAGCTCCGTGATCTCTTCTCCGCTCTCGTTGGTCTCCCCTTTTCCTCCGCAGCCTGCTAAACTTCCGGCCGCAAGCGCGGATGCGATTGTCAGTGCCATCCACTTTTTATTCCATCTCATGATCAAATTCTCCTTTTCTATTTTCTGTGCCCCTCAGGGGCTTAAGTTTTGGAATGCCCTTTGGGGTATCATTATGTCTTCCCTGAATCCCGCATCCGGCAAATGACGCAGGATTCCGTGGCTGTCAGTTTTTCTTCCACATTTCTTCCATGATTCTAAACGCAGAATCCGCTGTCCGGCCTGCTCTTACTCCTTTACCGCCCCGATGGTCAGCCCGTTTACAAAGTACCTCTGGAAAAACGGATAGGCAAAGATGATCGGCAGCGTGGAGATTACAACAATGGCCATCTTGATTGTTTCCTTGGGCAGGTTGGCCGCTGCCTGGATGCCGTCCACGCCCATCATGGACTTGTTGCTGGCCAGCCAGTCGATGGAGCTCTCAATCTGGATCAGCAAATACTGCAGCGGGATCCAGGTTTTATCGTCCATGTACATCATAGCATTAAACCAGTCGTTCCAGTAGCCCAATGTTAAAAACAGTCCGATGGTTGCCAGCCCCGGCAGCGCCATGGGAATGACGATCTTAAAGAACAGGTGCCACTCCGATGCCCCGTCGATCTTTGCCGACTCCACCACCGAATCGGGAATGCTCGTTTTGAAAAATGTCCGCAGCACGATGATGTTGTAGGAGTTCAGGCACAACGGCAAGATCAGCGCCCAAATGGTATTTTTCAGCATCAGCACCTTGGTCACGATCAGGTAATTGGCGATCATACCGCCGGAAAACAGCATGGGGATCGTGATCACCTTTGTAAAAAAGGAGCGGAACTCGTAGGTTTTTCTGGAAAGCGCATATGCGTAGGTTCCGGTCAGAAGCAGCCCCAGAAGCGTTCCCGTCACCGTTACCAGGATGGTCACGCCGTAGCTTCTGATGATATTTTCTCCCGCGCTGACGATGTATTCGTATGCGTAAAAGCTCCATTTTTCCGGGATGAACCGGTAGCCGTTCATGGCCAGGCTTTCTTCGTCCGTCAGCGAAATGATGATGACGAAGATAAACGGGATCACGCTCAGAAGGGACAGGATCGTCAGGATCGTGTTAAACAGTACATTGGTGGAGCTTTTTATGGAGTTGTAGCTGCACTGCGCGTCTTCCAGCTTCCGCAGCTTTTTCTCATAAGCACGCTCTTTTAAATTCAGTAATGACATTTTCTCCTATCTCCTTTCTTAGAATAATGCGTTTTCGCTGTCCACTTTGGACACGATCTTGTTGGCGATCATGATCAGTACAAATCCGACTGTAGACTGGAACAGCGCCGCCGCCGAGCTCATCCCGATCTCGCCGCTGGTCTTCAACGCCCGGAAAATGTAGGTATCCAGTACGTTTGTCACCGGGTACAGAGGGCCGGAATCCTTGGGAAGCTGGTAGAACAGCCCGAAGTCTGCCTTGAAAATGCCTCCGATGGACATGATCAGCAGGATCGTGATAACCGGCCGCAAAAGGGGCAGGGTGATGTACTTGATCTGCTGCCATTTGGTGGCCCCGTCCAGTACGGCGGCTTCGTAATAGGTCTTGTCAATGCCGCAGATGGACGCCAGGTATACGACGGTGTTGTAGCCCACGCCTTTCCACTGGCTCATGAAAATGATGATAAAGGGCCAGTATTTTTTCTCTGTATACCAGGAAACGCTGTCCTGGCCGAACTGCTGGAGCACTGCGTTGAAATAGCCTTTTTCCGGGTTCAGGAACGCAAACACGCAGTAGCTGACCACAACCCATGACAGGAAATAGGGCAGGAACATGGAGCTCTGGTAGATCTTCGCCATTCCTTTATTTTTCAGTTCATTTAAAAGCAGGGCCACGATCACCGGCAGTACGATTCCGAGAACGATAAACGCCACGTTGTACAGTACCGTATTCCGCAGGATGATCCAGGCATCCCCGCTGCTGAACAGGAATTTAAAGTTGTCCAGCCCTACAAATTCGCTGGAGATCAGGCTCTGGAAAAAATTGCCCGACAACCTGTATTTCTTAAATGCCACCAGAATCCCGAACAAAGGCAGGTAGGCAAACAGAAAAAACCAGACTGCACCCGGGGCGCTTAAGATCAGCAGCTCTTTGTTGGTCCTGAGCTTCGAAAAAAATCCCCTCTTCTTTACTTTTTTGTCGTGCATTAAATCACAACCTCCTTCACTTTCAGATAGTTTTTCACCGCTGGGATCTGCACGTCCTGCGGTGTCAGATGCTTCTCCCGCATCGGCTGTCTCGCAGATGCGGCGGATAACGGAAGATTGCCGGCTGCTGTTCACATCCGCGATGTTCACAGCAGCGAATCCGGCCTGTTTAAAATTGCCTTGCGGCAAGAGGCCGGATTCCAGCCCCAATACTATGCTGGCCTGTGACCGTGCAGCGCAGTGCACGGCCCATGAATAAACGATAACGATCCTCGGCTTCTTTCTGTCATCTTTATGAAATCATTTCTACGTCCTGAACTGTTCTGAACAATTACATTATATACCAGATGGAGATTTGATTCCTAGTTGAAAACTTTCAGTTTCCATGCACAAATTCTATGGCGGAGACATGGGAAAGTGGAAAAATTATATGTGAAATTGAAAAAAGGAACTGGAAATTTTCCAGTTCCTTTGCATGTCTTAATGTGATCAGCAATGTATTTTTTTATAAGCCGGTAAAAGAATCTTCTCCAGCCTTGCCTCTATATAGGTCTGATAAAATTCCCGCTGCAAAGAAGAAAGATATGGGACGCCCACAATAAACGCTTTCAGTTTTTCTATATCCACTCTCGGTAAAATCCTCAAAAGCGCGTCCATACATTCCGTATGCTCACCTTTCATCAAAAAATCATAATAGCGGATCTTCCTGCCATGCTCATGGATTGCGGACGTAGGAAAATGAAAAATACGGGCATTGAGTTCGTCTTCATCCCGCAGGATTGTATTCATAATATTTTCATCAGCCTGCGGAAGCAGACAGCTCCCACAATCAAAAACAGGTGCAGTCTCCGCAGACTGCCGCTTGTTGTCAATCAGGAATCCCCAATTACCGTTATGCCTGTCAAAATTCCCAAGCAAGGTATCGACGATAAACATATTCCAAAAGTGTTCTTTTAGTTTTTCCGGATTTACAAACTGCTGCTTTTCAAGAGATTCCATAATATCCGACAATTCCGTACCGGTTCCCCCATGTTCGGAATCAATCACTGTATTTTTTATGGAGCAAAAATCATATAGTATTTTTCCGTCTTCCGTAAAATCTTTACACGCGCAGACGATTTTTGTCTTTCCTGATATCTGGAAAGTCCCGAGCAGCGTCTCCTGAGCGCAGATCCCGAGCATTTGAAAAATGGTGCTGGCAATATGCTCGCTAAAGCAGCTGTTCGTATAGGATAACGCGGTCGGTTTTTTTTCCGCAGACGGCGGAAATTTGAGCATATAAATAGCCCCGTTATATTCTACTGCGATTTTCTTCCCATTTGCGCCATTATACGCTTTCCCAAAAATACGCTGGCAATCCGTAAAATCAATTCTGCCCATTCTCCTGGCCTCCCCAAAGGAATTTTTTCCGCAGATAGTCCGCATGCTCCGGAGTGATCGCGCCGGCGCTGATCTCTGCTGTGTTGATACTCCCGTATAACTCCCCCCACAGGCAGTCAAGCAAGGAAGATCCTTTTTCCAGACCTTCTTTGTAAGCGTCCAGATCATGCTGCAGGTAATCCGGCAGTCCAAATTCATAAGAGCGTTCCCGAAGCTCCTGTATGGAGGGTTCTGCGGCAGCTTGAATATCCACATCTTTTGCCTGCATTGAAACGTCCACCCCCAGTCCTTTTGTTTCCTGGTTTTTAGTATATTGTCTCCCTTTTACGTTGTCAACCTTTTTGAACGGCAGTAAAAGATCAACCATTCTCTTTGTTACAGGGCACGCCTGGTCAAGGTGTGACCTGTAACGAGAAAAAAGGGGGAGGATTATATTTTTTTGAGTCCGGTTTGTAATTTTGTATTTTTCTATGTTAAAATGAAAGCAGCACAAACATGGGAGGCGGATTGGTTTTCGAAAGGGGGCAGACATATGTGCCGACTGGTAAATGTCAAAACAAATTTTAATACCGAGATTGAAGTAGCTGATATAAAAAAAGAAGTGGTTGAAAATATCATTGAAGCAGCCGGCGTATGTTCCAGAATCTGCCAGATCATTCTGTTTGGCTCTGTAATCGAAAGCAGATGTACGGAAGATTCTGATGTCGATATGCTGGTGATCAGCGATACACCCCGTTCAAAATTGTATAAAGATAAAGGGTATCAGGAATTTCTAAGAAGGCTGCATGAAAAGGCAACAAAGGGAATTGCAGCCTACCACGCCCAGCAGGCAGTTGAAAAAAATCATCAAATCTGAAATATATAAAACAAATCCTGATATCAATCCCAGAAAAATGTATACTCACAAAATTTATGATTTGTGTGCCATTGCAAAAGCAAATCACATTCATGTGCCAAAAGGCATTGAGGAAAAAGCCGGTTTTCTTGATCCGGCTTTTTCCCAAACCTTCGGAAGGCCATCCCCCACTTTTGAGTCCCTGCCTTCCGAATGTCTCAATATTTCTTCATATTGCGCAGCGACGCCGGAGACACCCCGTAGCACTGCTTGAATTTCCGGTAAAAATAACTGGTATCCGGATACCCCACTTCCTTCGCAATGTCATTGATCTTCATATTCGTATTCAGGATCAGATCCTTCGCGATCTTATTTTTCGTGTTGCTCAGATACTGGGTAAAGGAGCACCCCACCTCCTTCTGGAAAATCTGCCCCAGATAGGACGCGTTCATATGGTATTTGTACGCCAGCGTTTTCAGATTCATGTCCTCTTTGTAATTTTTCCGGACCTCCTCCATGATCTGCTTCACCACCGGCGTGTACTGGGAATCCTCGGTATGGAGGTAGAGGATGATCTCCGTGATCTCCGAGATGAAAATGGTTTTCAGACCGAAAATGTCGTCCGCCTGGTAGATCTTTTCCACCATTTCCGTAAGGGCCTGGAGATTCCTGGACTGCTCCAGCTTATATTCCACCTTGATGTCCTGCAGAAGAATCGCCATTTTCAGGGCAAGCTGGTAAAGGACGTCCACATCCACCTCGTATTTCAGGTTATTGATAAAAAGATCCTCGATATAGTTCAGCGCGCCCTCCTTGTCCTTTTTCAGGATCATTTTCCGAAGAAGGTTCTCATCAATGGCCACGTCCTGGTTCTTCCGTTCCTTGATGTAGCTCTCCGTAATGCAGGAGCCGTAGCCCTCCAAAAGCCTGTACTTCTGCAGCCTGGAAATGATCTTGTAGGACGGCGGCAGCTCCTGGTACTCCCGGATCGGCGGGCCGATCGTAATGAAGCTCATGATGCCGAAAGAACTTTCCAGATGATTCTGAAATGCCCGGAAAATCTCGGACGCCTCCTGGCTGCCTTGAAGAATACCTTCCCGTTCTTCGTATAAGAGCAGAAACAGCGTGTCCGGCGACAGGTAAATGGTTTTCAGCTTCCGGGGCAGCTTCTGCAGCCCGATCAAAACGTCCTGCATGCCTTCCTTCGCTTCCAGGCTGTCGGCGTCGATCTTCATCATGGCCGCCGTGACGGATTCCTCCGGGCCGATCTCCGGCAGCATCCTGAGAAAGGTCTCCGCCTCGTTTTTGTCCAGCTTCCCCTTGAGAAATCGGTGCCAGCCGATCTTGTCCTCCATGCTCCCCGCCTTTTCCCTGGCAATCTCGTCAAAGTGCTCCGCCGCATGGATCAGCGCCTGTTTCAATTGTTCCTCATTGACCGGTTTCAGGATGTACTCCTCCACGTCCAGCTTCAGTGCGGTCCTGGCGTATTCAAACTCATCATAACCGGATAAAATGATGCACCTGGTCCTGGGATTGATCTTCCGGATCTCCTCTAAAAGCTCCAGGCCGTTCATCAGCGGCATCTCCACATCCGTCACCACGATATCCGCAGGTTCCCTGCAGAACATCTCCAATGCCTCCCGCCCGTTGTGGGCCATGGAAACCACGGTCATGGAAATCTCTTCCCAGTCAATAATACAGCGTATCCCCTGGAGGATAAACTCCTCATCCTCAACTAACATTACCTTTTTCATGCTCTTCCCCTTCTTCTGTAACCAATTTGTTACTATTCACAGTCGGATAAAAAATGGCAGTCGGATTCTTCAAGCGAAGCTTGTAAGAAGCCGATTGACAGTTTTTATTTGACTGGAATCAGTCGCTTCGCCCACATAAGCAAAAAATCAAGATGCGAAGCATCGGCAGACGGCTTTGCCGACTGTTTTTGCGCATGTGAGTGAAATGACTGTGAATAGTAACACCAATTTGCGCAGCAAATTGATTGCCTACTTGCCCGGGTCTTCCTCTGCCCCGGCCATCAGTACCACCATCAGCCCTTTGGGCTGTACCGCCTCCAGATAGATCCCGTACTTCTCACCATAGACCGCCTTAAGCCTCCGGTTTACATTATGGATACCGATGGATTCATTCCGCTTTTTCGTCCCGGCCTGTTCCTGTGGTTCCCGGCCCTTCTTCGATTCTGGTTTATTCCGCCGATTTTCTCCGTTCCGCCTCTCTGCCTCCGCATTCTCCCGCAGATT
Organism: Lachnospiraceae bacterium; assembly: GCA_009911175.1. The sequence goes on from QXWX01000011.1 coordinate 76,225, forward strand.
TTGTCCGTTCCGCCTCTCCGTCTTCGCATTTTCCCGCAGCTCCCTGTTCATCTGCGCCAGCTTCTCCGGATCCATGCCCCGGCCATTATCCTTCACATAGAGAAACAGCGTGTCCCCTTTTTTCTCCCCGCGGACCTGCACCAGATTGTCCTGCCGCTCCCGCTCGATACCGTGGATAAAATAATTTTCCATCACAGGCTGGAGCACAAACTTGATAATGGGCAGGGACAAAAGCTCTGCCGGGCATTCCACCTCCGACCGGAAACACCCCTGATAGCGGTACTCGAACAATTCCAGATACTGCTTGCAGTAGTCCAGCTCCTGCCCCAGGGTGATCACATCGGCCTCCTTTAACTGACTTCGGAACAGGACCACCATGCTGTACAGCATTTTCCCCACTTCCCGGTCCCCGTTGCAGATGGCCTTCATGCGGATCGCCTCCAGGGTATTGTACAAGAAATGAGGGTTGATCTGGCTCTGGAGCGCCTGCATCTGGGCATTTTTCCGCTCGATTTCCTCCAGATAGCTTTTTTCGATATACAGCTCCAGCTTTTCGCACATCCCGTTAAAATTGTCCGCGATCATGTCCAGCTCGTCCTCTTTTTTCCCGGTTTCCAGACGCACCTGAAAGTCCCCGGTGGTCACCTGGTTCATGGCGTCCAGGATAGCTTCCACCCGCCCGGCAAACCGTTTCGCATAATAGTCCACAAAGAAGATCCCGATCACGCCTGCCGCCGCTCCCGCTGCCAGGATGGCCAGAAATGTGGTCCAGGGCAGACGGGCGGCCTGCCGTTCATCCAGAAATGCATGGATCTGGTATTCCCCCGCTGACTGGCTGCGCACAAAATAGTGCCGGTCCTCAAGCCGAGGGGCATAGTCCGCTCCCTCCGGGGACTGAAAAATTACCTGATCCTCCCCGAAAACAACCGCCATTTCCGCAAACGGGCTGAAGCTGCGGATTTTTTCCAGCGCCTGCTCCGCCTCAAATGTAAACACCATGCAGCCAGCCGGTTCCATCGTGTTCATTTCCCGAACTTCCTTCACATAGACAAGCTTCCCCGGCACGCAATACTCCTGATTTTGAATCTGGGCCAGCCGCGCCTGCCCGTCCTTCCCCGGAAAAACGATATTCTCCGGGCGGCATTCTGTCAGCTGCCGCGTCTCATAACTGACCAGTTCTATTTTTTCCAACTGGGAATACGCCTCAAATGCCTGATTCATAAAATAGAAGACACTCTTATATACCAGCTCCTCCGAGGAAATGTAGCGTCTCAGGGAATACTGCTGGTATTCCTCCGGTTCCAGCCGGAAATACTGCAGGAGATCCTCCAGCTCCGACTGGGAGCGGTAGAGATCCCGGTGGAGGTAATCCGCAATCTGCTCCACCCCTTCCGTGTAGGCAAGCGCTTCCCCGCTGATCCGCTCCAGCTCCTCCCGGCCGTTTTCCAGCAGCCTGCCTCTGGTGGCGGACATAAAGTAAAGGACCAGAGCCGCCACAATGCAAAGCACCATCGCGGTATAGGTCCGAAACATTTTCAAATACAGTTGTTTTGGTCTTTTCTTCTCCATGCGCCTGCCTCCAGCATCCGAAAGATTTTCTGATTTATAAATACTACCACAAAACCATACAGGCTGACAACAAACAATACACCGATCCCCGCCTGAACCTCCAGAAGCATCAGGATAAATGCCAGCGCCGCCGTATTTCCGAAGGTCAGAAGCGGCTGTCCGACGCACAGCGCCAGCGCCCCTTTCCATATATCCCGGATGCTCATGTCATATCTGGAGGCCAGCAGGTACAGATCCGGCGTCATCAAAAGACTCACCGCAAACAGCAGGATGAACAGAAGCGCCAGCAAAAACACCGGACACTGGACCGTAAAAAACCGAATATTCGTCCAGAACATCCCGACCATCAATGCCTGGATCGCCGCAACGCCCAGCTTTTTCAGATACCCGTCTTTATACCCTGCCCAATAGTCTTTCCAGGCCGAGACTTCCGTCCCTTTGAGCATCCGGTTCATAGAAAAGAACACTCCGCACAGCGCAGGTCCTGCCGGAATCGCGCAGAGCAGGAAGAGAGGCAGGAAGGTCTCCGCCTGGCTGATTCCCACAAACACAAAAAACAGCAGCAGGGGAAGATTGGACCCCCAGAAAAACAGATTGACCAGCAGAAAATAGATGATTTTCTCGCACGCTCCCATCATTTTTTCTATATGAAATATTTCTCCAAGCATCGTAAATCCTCCCATTCTTTTTTGTACAGCGACCCGAAACGGCAGGCAGTCCCGCAGTCTGCCGTTTCGGATCGTTTTTTTCAGATTCCACCGTTCTCAAAGCTGAAATAAAATCGTCTTAATTTCGTAAGGATGGAGCTCCAGCTTGACTTCGCCTCCGTCAAATGCGGACAGCGGCTGTTCCATCAGGCTTCCTTCCGCCCATTCCCGGTATGCAAATGCCGGCTTCACCGTTACATTCTGCCTTGCCCCTGCAAAATCGTGGAACCGCACCACCAAATACTGTCCGTCCTCGGAGCGCTTTACGGCGTCGATCTCCACCTGTGCATTGTCCACTGTGAAGAAGCTTGCGCTCTCTGCCTGCTCCACCCCTTTGAACACATCCGCCGGGTTGTTCAGGGCATATCCGGACTGAACCACCTGACCCTCCACAAAATCTCCCTTGTGGGGAAGCAGCGCATAGGTAAACTGATGCTTTCCAAGATCCTGAAGATGATCCGGCTGCAGCCCCGACCGAAGCAGGGAAATGCGCATCACATTGTCCTTCACGTCATACCCGTATTTGCAGTCGTTTAGGAGCGCCACCCCGTAGTTCCTCTCCGACAGGTCCGCAAACCGGTGTCCCACGGATTCGAATCTGGCCTGATCCCAGCTTGTATTCCAATGGTTGGGCCTGCGCACATTGCCGTATTGGATATCATAGGTCGCATAGGTACTCCGCACGTCCACCGTAAATGCCGCCTTGAAAAGCTGCTGCCGTTCCTGGAGATCCACATCTGTCCGGAAATCAATCCTTCTGTCAAAACGGTACAGGACCATATCCTGGGAAATGGATGTGTTCATGTACTTCCATTCCATGTGAACCACCAGCCGCAGCGGCCCCTGGCAGGTCACTTCAAGGGCGGTCAGATCCGTAACCTCCCGCATTTTCTGCTGATAGAAAATGTCAATGTCCCAGGCGTCATTGTCCAACGGCTTATCCTCAAATACCTGCAGGACGTTTCCCCGCTCTCCCGGCGCCAGCACTTCCCGCGCTTCCTGCTTATCATACAGCCGGGTAATCTGCCCGTAATCATTCAGGGTGATTGAGTAAAACGGGGTTTCCAGTTCCTTTCCATGAACCGTGAATATACGCTGGCCTGTTTGATCCATTCCGTCTGCCGCTTCTTTTGCGCCCACTGCGAAATCGGTCCGGTTCGCCGCTTCTTTTTCTCCGCCTGCAAAATCGGTCCGGTTCGCCGCTTCTTTTTCTCCGCCTGCAAAATCGGTCCGATCCGCCGCTTCTTTTCCTCCGCCTGCAAAATCGGTCCGGTCCGCCGCTTCTTTTGCCTTCCCCTCAAGTCCCTTTGCCTCCGCAGCGGTTCCCTCTTTGCAGAACAGAACTCTCCGATGCCCCATGGATGGCACATCCGGCACCTGTACATAGTACATTCCATCCCCCTGCTGGGAGAGAAGCACGTTTCCTGCTCCGTCGGTGAATACCCCGCTCTCTGTTTCCGGGATCTCCGCCAGGATATCCGAATTCCATCCGGACGCATTGTAGACGGTATAGGCATCCTCCGCATTTTGCAACGCCTGCTCCCGGTAATCCGCAATCACTTCCTCCCCGATCTGCCGAACCACTTCATAATCCCTGCGGGAATCCTCATACACCTCATGGATTGAGGAGCCGGGGATGATATCATGGAACTGGTTGGTCAGGATCATTTTCCATCCCTTTGTCAGCTTCTCCTGCTCTGCCCCGTCCAGGTTCTCTTTCCCCACGGCCGCCATGGCGGTGAGCCATTCCGCCTTCCGATAGAGCAGCTCCATTTTCCGGTTCATGCGCTTGTTATAGCCCTGGCTGGTGTATGTACCCCTGTGGTACTCCAGGTACAGCTCCCCGTCCCAGGTATGGACATACTGCTCTGTATCTCTCACATTCTCTTTTAATTTCCGGAAATACGAGCCTGCCGTGGATGTCTTTACATTGGGCAGGCCGGGGATTTTATCCAGCCTTCTTCTGGCTTCCAGCAGGTCCCGGTTCACGCCGCCGCCCCCGTCTCCATATCCAAAGGAAATCAGCAGATCCTTGTTCATTTCCTTCTCGCTGTAGGAATCCCATACCCCCTTCACGGTCCGGGCGGTCAGAAGGCCATTGTAGGTATAGAACCAGGAGTCAGGCCCGTTCCACGGTTCCGGAGTGGTGATAAAATGGGTCAGCACCTCGGAGCCGTCCATCCCTTTCCAGCGGAAGGTATCGTGGGGCATCCGGTTGTACTGGTTCCAACTGATCTTCGTGGTCATAAACATGTCGATCCCTGATTTTTTCAGGATCTGGGGCAGCGCCCAGGAATAGCCGAACACGTCCGGAAGCCACAGGTATTCCACGTCTTTTCCAAATTCCTCTTTCAGGAAACGGCTGCCGATCAGGAGCTGGCGGGTCAGGGATTCCCCGCTGGTCAGGTTGCAGTCTGCCTCCACCCACATGCCGCCGTCCGTCTCCCAGCGGCCCTCTTTCACACGTTTTTTGATCTCTTCATAGATCTCCGGAAAATCTTCTTTGATATATTCGTAGATCTGCGGCTGGGTCTGGAGAAAAATATATTCCGGAAACAGTTCCATCATGCGCAGCACCGTGGAAAAGGAGCGGGATGCTTTCTCATGGGTATGCTTGAGCCGCCAGAGCCACGCCATGTCGATGTGGGTGTGCCCCACGCAGTGGACGTTGATCCTGGACTCTTTTCCCATGCCGTCGATCCTTTCATTGAGAAACTCATCTGCCTGACGGACGGTTTCGTAAAATGCTTCGCTCCCCGGGTAAGACCAGTCGATGCAGTGGCTGGCCTGATCCAGCACAGTCCGCAGGTCGTATTTCACAGGATCTCCGTCGTCCAGTTGGCCCACCGTGTCCAGGATCAGGGAACCCAGATAATAGAGGTCGTCTGTTTGTTCATCCAGGCAGGCCAGATCCGCCCGTTTGATCTTGTGCTCCTGCTCCCTGGGCATGCCGCCGCCCTCCAGCCCGGACCAGAGCCGGAAGGTCAGACGGAAGCGTTTTCCGCACAGCTCTTCCGGGAAAAACACTTCCATGTGGTTGATGTCCACTCCCTGGTAAGGCTTTTCGTTGATATAGCACATGGCCTCAAAGCCGGAGTTGTTGCCTGCCCCGGTCTTGCCGAAGTCAAAGATTCCGACCACCCGCCGTCCTCTCCATTCCTCCGGGATCTCAACCTCTTTGTGCATCCAGAGATAACGGTCCCGTCCGGACCAGCAGTCCCCCACCCGGATGGTATCCCAGCCTTCAAAGCAGACCGGCGCCACCGGGTTGACCACGCCCTGCTCATCCTCGCGAACCGCAAATTCTTTTAGTTCTCTGACATCCCGGTATCTGTAGTTTTTTACTTCCTGGATTCTTCTGTCTAATTTTCTGTCTGTATGGAACATGTGTCTTTCAGCCTCCTGTTTTAAGTCATTTTTATATTTTCTTTGTCAATCTTTTTGTTTTTGTGTAAATTATTTTATTTCTAATTCATATCCCAAATAGTTCAAAAACAATTCCGCGTACATGGCGTTTGCCCAGGAAAACCAGTCCCTGGTGTACCTGCTGTCATCTTCGCAGGAAAAGCCCTCATGCATCACATTCTTTCCCCCTGTGGTGGCTGCCATGCTCCGAAGGATTTCCAGCCGTTCCTCCCTGTGCCTGCAGGTCAGTCCCTGGACGGCCATTGCGATATGCCAGATAAAGCCGGGGGGCGTGTGGGGGCTTCCGATCCCCGCCGCCTTTGCCCCTTTGTAATAGTAGGGATTTGCCTCGCTCAATATATACCTTCTGGTATTCCCGGCTGTCTCCGGGTCCGCCGGATAGCCCAGGTAATCCATCGCCAGCAGGCTGGGCACATTGGCGTCGTCCATCAGCTCATACATGCCGAACCCATCCGCTTCATAGGCGTAAATCATGCCTGCTTCTTCCGTATAGGTTCTGCCCTCTTTTTCAATGGCCTGCCTCACCTCTTCCCGGAGGGCTCCTGCCTCCTTTTCCAACTGCCGGTCAGAAAAAAGAGTCCGGGCCATTTCTTCCAGATATCCCATGACCACCACCACAAACATATTGGAAGGGATCAGATATCCGTAGGTGCATGCGTCGTCGCTGGGCCGGAAGCCTGACCAGATCAGGCCGGTTCCGGATCTGACCAGCGCCCCTTTCCCGTCTCTGGAAAGGGTATCGCGGAACAGCGGGCTCTTCCTTATGAACCGATATTCGGACCGTTCCTCATGGTACTGCTCCTTTCGGAATACCTGGAAAATCCTTTCAACCCCTTCGTGGAAATTCCCGTCAAACTGGGAGGCGCATCCCGTATTTTTCCAAAGCAGGTACGCAAGCTGAATCGGATAGCAGAGGGAATCCACCTCAAACTTCCGCTCCCATACCCACGGGTTCTGCTCCGGGTCGTCTTTTGCCCAGCATGCCCCGCTGGGGGACTCGTTGAACGCGTTGGCATAGGCGTCGATGCAGATATACTGAAACTGCCTTCTGACCACCCCCGCGATCATCTCCCGAAGCTCCTCGTCCTCCTTCGCCTGGAACAAATACGGCCGCAGCTGGGCTGATGAGTCCCGCAGCCACATGGCCGGGATATCCCCTGTAATCACATGGGCCGTGTTGTCCTCCATCCTCCGGATCGTCGTGTCCAGGGTGTTGGTATAGCAGTTCTCAAATAGTTCCGTCAGCTCCGGCTCACATTTTCCTTCTGCCTGCCTTCGGACCTGATTTAAAAAATCATCCATTTTACTCTGATCTCCTTTGTCAAAAAAGTGGTCTGACTGGTGATAATTAGATTGTAGCAGGGGTTTGAAAAAGAAACCAGTGTAATAAGTATAGAAATTCTGTCTATTTCCTATATGAAATAAACAAAACCTCAGGTCTCAGCTGCTCCCATATCCCGGGAATGCTGACTCCTAAGGCTTCCAAGCTGTTCCTTATTTTCCGCAATGTAATATTGTTGTTTTCAAAATCCACTTCCGGGTGCTCACTGATGAGCTGATCCAAAAACTTCGGCCCTGCATGGAACGAAAACCCGATATGTTTGATCAGTCCTTTCTCTTTCTGTTCCTTTACAAAATCCCAAAGATGGAATTTATCATATCTCTTGTAGCTGCCGTCCATCATGGCATGCAGCAGATAATAGTCTGCTTGTGTCAAGTAAGTACTAAAAAAAATTTCATTTTTTAGCAAGCCACAAGCAATGACTATCTATGGCTCATATTCGCAAATAACTATTATTTTATTACTTATGCATCTGGAAGAAGATCCGTTTCCTTTAACATTGCATTTCCATATTTACGTTTTATATTCAACATGCATATTTTCATTCACTTTCTTCTTTTACCTTCCAATATCCTTTTTTTCTTCCACCAATTCTTTCAATCGCACCAACCCTTTTTAAGTCTGCCACTGTCCTTTGCACCGTTTTATACGACACTCCTAAACGGTCAGCTATTTCGGACAATGAAATGTCCGTTTGAACTGTTATAAGTTCTAAAACCTTCATATTCATGGTATTTTCTTTTCGGACATCATTTGTCCTTTTAAACGCTTTGCTAGTCGCAACCGCAGTAAATTTGACTGTAATGTCATCTCCAAGAATGTTATATTCAGGAATCTTTGCGCCAATCAAATCACATTCTTCACAAATTTTTTGAATCCCCCGTCCCCATGATTCTATATACCCCGCTCTGAAAAAGGTATTCGCCAAATCTGGATTATATGGTCTGGAATTATGGGTTTTCATAAGATTCTCCGTTGTCCAGTCACTTGGAAATACACAGGCATTGCTGATATACATAGCCTCATCTTCTATTCGGATTTGAACCGGAATGCCATCCTCCCATTTACAATGAATCAACGCATTGTATACCGCCTCTCTTACTGCTTCCCTTGCATAAGGGTATGTTTCCACCCGTACCTCTTTGTCATAGGAAATAGATGCTTTTAAATATTTCAAATAAATCAGTTCAACCACTCTGTCTGCAATCAAAATAAGCGATCCTTCTACCACATCCTGATACTGAAGATCCGAGCCTATACCAAACTTTCCGATTTTCACATAACACCCCGTAAAAAAGCGCTGCGGATTTCGATAAAACAACAAAACTGCTGCCCGTTTCAGTTTTCCATCAACAATCAATCCCAACTTATTAAGCAATTCCTCATTTGTGCATTCCAAATCCTTACGCGTCATTCGTTCTGTTCGAACAGCCTCTCGACGAAAGATTTCAAAACTCTCTATATCTAAGTCCGCAACGGAAACATTGTCTATTGGGACTGCGTCCCAACGATATCCTGTCTTTCTTACAAGAAATTCCGTCAGTGCAGAACCTCGGAGCTGCTGTTTTGTACTTCCGCTCCGATAATGATACTCCCCACGATAACTGACTGGATATGAACAGGGATTTACAATAATCTGAATACATTGTTTTCCATTTTCATCCAGGCAATTAACATCAACAATGATCCCCATTGTATCCTTAATTTTATTCGGAATATCTTCAAGAAGTTTCTTACAATCAGCCACTCCGACAGCCTCACCGTTATCATTAAGTCCAACATAAATGCTTCCTCCCTGTGCATTAGCAAAACCACATACCCATTTCAGATATTCATCTCTCCATGACTCCTTATATTCTACATTTTGACTTTCTGCCATGCTTTTTATCCTCCACTCATAAACCATCTTTATATTTCACTCAAAAAAACTGTCACTATTATATGCCTGAAATACACGGATTTCTATGCATCATCTTTTTTTCGCATATCTTTACCCATAAAATAATAATATTTATTTGGAATCCAAAAATATATCAATATAATTTTGTGCGGTAAAAATTCGATTTCTCTGCTGCTCCTTCTCTTTCTTTATAATATTCATTTTTACCAGCATGTCTACTCTATTTGACGCAGTATTATAAGAAACATGAAATACATCCACTAAATCATTAATCATAAAGATTGGCTTTTTTTCAAGGAAATCACATATTGCAGTCAATTCACCCGAAAATTTACCGCTATGCTGCAATTTCTTCTCCACCTTAGCCCTTTCATCAACTGCCACATTAAGCCGTTTTATAGTCTGGTTAGATGAATCAATGATACACTGCAAGAAAAATTTTATCCATTCTGTATAGTTTCCAAAATGCTGTACCCCGAAATACAAATCCAAACACACATCATTATACTTATAAAGATATTCTGAAATAAACAAGCAGCCTTTTGATAAGATCCCTTGCTTCATAAGCAACAAAGCGGGAAGCAGCCTTCCTACCCGCCCATTTCCACTGTTAAAGGGGTGTATTGTCTCAAATTGGTAGTACACTAATGCTGATTTAATCAAAATATCTACGCTTTGATCTACTGCAATATATTTTATTAAATCCTGTAACAGCTCATCTATTTTCTCTGGAGCTGGCGGATTATACTCCTGCCTATTGACAATAACGTTTGGACGCATTAAAAAGGGATTCTTCCTGATTATACCTGCCCCATCCGCTAAAATTCCTTCCATAACAGAATTTTGCAAATCACATAAGCTATTTGGGGTAAAAAATCTATTCGGCAGACTATGGAAGGCTTTTCGACAATTTATAGCACTCTTCGTTTCTGTCAAATTATTGTTTCCCATTAATATATCCCTATAATGCACTGCAATATTGTCAATCCTGCATGAATGATATGCATCACCACAAATCATCATTTCTAAAAAATGTTCCACGTTCGGAATATATTTTGTCATACCCTCCAAAATACCAAGCGCCCGATGTGCCTGTACCAAAAGATCTGTAATATCCTGATCAATCCTAATATCTAACAAATTTAATTCAGTCGGCAAAAATGTCCAATATCCTCGATTCTGATCTTCATCAAAACTTCTACAAAATGTTCCGCTTACGGTCCGCACTCCTCGTAACTCCTATTAAATCAAATAATTTGCAATAAACATTTTAATCCACATGTTATATTGCAAATTATATCACTTTTTTGAACTATATCAAGTTATTTCATGAAAAATACAAAATTCAAAATATCCGGCTCCAGTCCTCTGAAGGCTTGTATAAAACTGGTTTTTCGCAGCTTTTTCCGTGGGTGCCAGGAGTAACGCGTTCAGTTTTGTCGCCAGTGTGTAGGATTCCCTGGGGTATCTGTCAACCAGCGCTTTTTTAATCGCTGCTTCGGAGCCAAGATATACAAACGCTGTGTCAAAATAAGTAAAACCGGCTTCCATAAAAAGGTCTACCATTTGTTCCACCTGCTTAACATCTGTCCGCAGCCCTTTCTTCGGCAGGCGCGTCAGCCCAAATCCAAGCTTCGGAACTTCTTTTCCAAAATAATCCGACATCTTCTTACCTCCTATATTCAATTCCTGTCCATTCGCTTCCAGGGTTCCTGCGTTACTCAACCAGAATCTCTTCCCCGTCCTCTACGATCAGACGGTTCTTTGCCTCAAGCTGTTCCGCAAGCTCCCTGTCAAAATGCCTTCCGACAGTTGTCGCTGTCATATGATATGCTATTATATAATCGGATTATCAATTACGCACATTGCTAAAAATGATGTAAATATTGCTCTCGTAAAAGGAGGCCCTTATGTACGATCCGATTATCCAGGAATTATTTCCGCACAGACAGTCCATCCCGCTTGGCAAAATTCTTTCCTCTTCCCAGCCAGGTTCTTCTGAAAATATAATCCCCTTTCCAGATTCCGAAAAAAATCCTGATGACTTCAAGTACAGCCTGGATTATTATAAAGGAGATTATGATCTGTCTTATACCCTTACACATTATGGCGATACATTTTTTCCTTCTATGTTTGCCCGCAAAAACCTTCTTTATCTACAGTTACTTTGTTCCGCATCTTTTACACCAAGTCATTACACAAAAAGAGAAGAACTTCCCTCTTATCTGCTGGCACAGACATTCTGGGGAAAGGGTGTACTACGGTATAGGCAGAAAGAGTACGAGCTTTATCCAGATGATCTTTTTCTGATCGACTGCCGTGACCTGCACGAATATTTCGCTGACTCTGAAGAAGGCTGGGGATACCGTTTTCTGCATTTTGACGGTACGATAATGCCTGGCTACTACAGCCAGATCACTGCCGGACAAAACGTAAAATTCACGTTTGATAAACAATCACGCTTTCAGGACTTGTTCAAAGAAATCTTTTCAGTCAATTATCGTTCTGTGCAAAATAAAGAGATCCTCACGAACCGTATCCTTACGGATATGATTACAGAGGTACTGTGCCAGTGCCCGCAATATCAGGATCAGACACTGCCGAAGCCGATTGATAATTTATGTAGTTATCTTCAGAATACGTTTCGCGAAAAACTGACGTTGGACCAGATTGCGGAAGAAGTAGGGTTAAGCAAATTTTATATGAGCCGTGAATTTAAGAAATATGTAGGGAAAACGATTTTCCATTATATCATTGACTGCAGGATCGCGCTTGCACAGAGGCTGCTGCGCTATAGTGATATGACGATCAATGAGGTCGCGGAATATGTCGGCTTTGAAGACCATAATGGATTTTACCGGGCGTTTACCCAGAGGGAAGATATGTCACCGTCTGCGTACAGGAAATACTGGGATACATTTTAAAAGTCTACGGTACGCCGTTGAAATTAAGGGGGCTGATTGATATATATATTGCTTTTTGGCCGGGGCCGATAATCTTGAGAAATACGATAGAAAGAAATACGGCCTGAATCCGTGAAACTGGTTGTTTTATGAAGCCAATCCTAAATTGGATTGGCTTACTCTTGATATTTTTTTCATAATGACTGCCTTCATAGGTCCATCATAGTGCACATTCTGGGATAAATCTGATCTGCGTCACCGCCCCAGATCCATTTGTCCCGTTTGATTCCGTCAATACAGAAAATACCGCCGCACAGCCGAAAGGTGTGCTCCGCTACATACCAAATTTATTCCAACTGTACGGTTGGAATTTATTCGTACCGCCTTCCGTATTTAACTCCAATTTAAGAGGGGATGATCTGGACACTCAATTGATCCGTTCGGTCATATTCCATGCACATCACGGCATTGGTCCGCCCTCTGACTCTACATAGTTTGCTGTCTGTCCTCCGCTTTCTGTCCCATCGGCAACAGTCAGTTCAACCTGCTCGCTTTCGTCAGAAGCTTCCGCCAGATCTTCGTCTCCTTTTGCGGTAAGGCTGATCTTGTATTCTCCCGTCTCTACAGTAATCTCTTTTTCACAGCTATAACTCATCATCGGCCCCATGGCTGTCGCAATCAGATCTTCCTCCGAAATCGTCTCTGTCTGTACAATTTCTCCACTTTCATCATAAATTCGGATCTCAATATCGGTAAACAGTTCCTTTTCACTATAAGCAGTCAGGGAATCCGACCACAGGGTGACCGTCACAGAAGTTCCGTCCTGTGTGTACTTAAATTCTGGTATCGAAAGCTTGCCTGACACATCAAATGTCTGTACCACTGGTTTTGCACTATTTCCATCTGACTGGAAGGTCAGCAGATTTGCATGATAGTTTCCAAACGGAAGCCCTGAGATATCCACATTTCCGCTAATCTCGCCTTCACCGGTCAAACGGGAGGAAGCTGCCACATAATTACTGCCTTCGTTTCCTTCATCATCCAGCTCATAAACCCATACCGTATAATAATCCACGTCCGCACTTCCGGTAAATAAAAAATCTCCTGTCGTTCCGTCAAAAGTATATCCTAACGCATTTTCAGAAGTTCCGGCTAAAGCTCCTCCTGTCTGTCCGGCTGAACCTCCGGTTTCTGAATCCGTTCCTTCCGAAGCCGCCGCACTGCCTCCCAGCGTCGGCGCTGCCATAGAGATTACCATCAATGCAACCGCCAGTACTGCCATCACATACTGGGTAACCGGTACAATACGGATTTCTTTTTTCCGGAGCCCTGCCAGTACCATGAATGCGGAAACAACGCATCCTGCCGCAGCACCGTATGCGATATTTTGTGTAAATACGGTCATCACAATGGTAACCGCGAACGGAACGGACTCTCCGGCTTCCATTTCTTTCAGATTTTTTAATCCTTTTAGCATCCCCAGCGCTAATACCAGCATCACTGCGTCCGCAATCTGGAATGTCGCATAAATTACATTTGGAAATACAAATCCCGCATGACCGTATTCCGGCACACTTTTAGTATAGGTAGCAAACAGGACAAATGGGATCCACGTAAACATGGAAATCAGGTAACCGATTGCGCAGACTACGGAAGAAAGCCCTGTTTTTCCCCCGTCTGCCGTGGCTGCTGAGGACTGCTTTGCAACCGATACCGGCGCAGTCCCAAAGACAGGCGCGATCACATTTGTTGCCGCATTTACCAGCAAAATTTTATTTGCTTTTTCTTTGTATTCTTCTTCATTTTCAAAAATCTGTCCATTCAGATCCGCCCCCTGCACCGATGCCTCTGATTCATACATCCCCATGAAAATAAACATCAATATCGCCCGTACAAAAAGCATAACCACATTTCCGCCTGCCGCTTTAAAGCCTGAAAAATCAAACCCTTCGGCGAATACTGTCCCAAACTGCAGTTCCTTGATTCCAAGCCCGATGGTATACATTTCACCTAGCGGATCCGGATTGACACCAATCCAGATCCTGTTCTGTGTGTACACATAGGTAAACGCAATTCCTCCAACCACAGAAGCGATTAGAAAGAAAATCAAAGTTGCCGTAAGAAAACCTGAGAATACCGGTGTTTCTGCTTTCCGTTTCATATGGAAGAGAACCAGTGCAAATCCAATCAGCCCCGCAAATATGCAAAGCCGCATATACGGTGCCAGTGCAGCTCCGCCAAGCGCTTCATCTGAAACAGCCGATAAGGACATTTCTTCAATCAATCCCATATTATCCAGTGCAACATAGGCAATATAGAGCCCCATTGCCGCCGGAAGCGCGCGCCGTACACTGTCCGGGAGCAGTCCCAGGATCCATTTCCTGAGCATTGGCACAGTCATGACCGCCAGATACACAACCGCTGCCACAAATGTTACCGCAAGAAGGTTCGCATAGGTTAATCCGGAATTCACGCCCAACATGGATATCATAACTGTACTGAGGCTCAGCGATGCTGTCTGAACCAACGGCAGATTGCAGGCAAACCCTAAAAGTAACGTTCCAACGAACGCCGTGACCGTTGCCCCCAGATAAAGCCCGCAGTAGGGGATATTATCCGTAAAGGCATTGATCAATATCTGGATGTTCATAAACAAGGCACACACCGACAGGAAAAATACGGACAACCCAGACTTCACTTCGTTTCCCATTGTAGAGCCCTTCTCAATAAAATGGAAATACTGATTTAAAACGCCGCTGATTCCTCTATTCTGCTTGATATAAATTACCTGTTCCTCTTTCTTTCCGCACATCTTACTCACCTCACCTACTCTTTCCTATTCCACTTTTCAAGCATTGGCTTTGTAAACTGCTTATGTACGCCAAGCACATATATAAGTATGATTCCAAGTACCAAAATCACGTCAATGAGTACCCATCCAATCTTCCATGTATTATTGTCTGATGATACAGCATTTGCCGCAGCGCTTTTTGTACCTGCATCATTTCCTGTGGCCACCATCTGATAGAACAGACGGTGCATGCTTTCCCGAAGCATATACTGTCCATAAAGCGTATCTACCGCGCCGGTTCCTTCTACCACAGTATAGGTTTCCTCGTCTACCCGGTCATCTCTTGTCAGCATGGCTACTTTACTTGCCAGACACAATGACGGGGGATTATAAAGATCCGTAAATCCAGGTCCTACACCATCAGTGATCAGATAGCCGACAAATCCCCATTCGTCACGCAGAATGTTGTTGAACAATCCATAATGTCCCCAGCTCATGCCAATCCGGTTCAGACACGCCATAATTCCCAGTGCGCCGCCTTCTTTTACAGAAATTTCATATGGTTTGCAGTAAATTTCACGGATGGCCTGTTCCGAAGCCCATGTAAGGACACCATTCCGGTTCGTATCTCCATCATTGAGTACAAAATGCTTGATATAGACCATCACACCGTCTGACTGTAGTCCTGCCACCACCTGGCTTCCGATTGCCCCTGCGATAAATCCGTCCTCAGAATAATATTCAAAGTTCCTTCCGCCGAACGGGGAACGATGGGTGTTCATCGCTGGCGCATAAGCTCCTACATATCCGCCCAGAATGGACTGATGCCCGTATGCCACACCCTCTTCTTCTGCCAGATCCACATTCCATGTAGACGCGATCACGACTGCGGACGGCCACCATGTACCGCCGGCAACATTTCCATTTCCTGCCTCGCCAGGTCCGTCAACTACGCTGTCCGAAACCTTGCCGACCGATTCTGCTTCTGGAGTTCCCCAGCCGGAATTTCCATGCACATTGATACATTCCTCCAGAGACAGCTGATCCAGAAGTTCTTCCCATTTCGGATCGTCATAAGCAAGTACCCTTCCGTCTTCGTCCACCATATCTGCCAATGTATGATCCGTTGCGTCCGAGTCAAATGTCACCCGGTATGTCTCATCATTTAAGTCCAGTCCGTCGGGTGTTTCATCCATATAGAATGACTGAGTTCCGGCATGCACATATAAGGTTTTCGTCCCGGTGGCCTTCTCTCCGTTTTTGTAATACTCATAGGTGTACTCCATACTGCCTTCGCCGCGCAGCTCCACAGCCTGTTTCTGCTGCGCGCCCAGTTCCTCACATGCCGCGCTGCCGTTCAGATTGGATTCATGGTCTTTGATCGAATCCATACCTGCCACAAAATCATTTCTGGAAAGATAGCCGTCCAGCATATTGCCGTCTCCTGCTGACACGTCATCCAGCTGGTTGACTGCAGCAGTCTCGTCGGAATCTCGTTTTCCATCATGCGCGTCATCATATACATAGCTCTCATCCAGAGATGCATTCGCAGTCTCGATTACATCATGTGCATTTTCTGATACATGGAATAGATATTCCCCTTTTTCCAATACATAACATCCATAACCGCAGTAGTCATAGCTTGCGAGGTCGTCTGTGTCAAACGTAACGGTAACCGTTTCACTCCCGCCCGGTTCGATCACGTCCGTCTTCGCAAATCCAACCAGTACTTTAGCTGACTTCTCCAGTCCTCTTCCTTTGATCCCACAGTTCTCATCGGTATTGTAAGGTGCCTCCATATAAACCTCTACCGCCTGTTTTCCCGCATAGCTGCCTTCATTTGTTACCGTAACATCAATACTGTTGGTTCCATGAAGCTTCAGCGGAATGTCTGAGCTCTCTATATTCTGTGTAAATGTTCCATAGGACAGTCCATATCCAAACGGATACTGCACCGTATTCTCATAACCGCCTTCCTCATCACGCGCGCCGCCCTCTGAAATGTCACGGTCATCGTTCTTGTAGGCTGCGCCTTTATAATCCGCAGAGTCAAAATACCCTTCCGCATCGGCGGTTTCATAGTAACGGTATCCTACATAAATTCCCTCTTCATATTGATAATATCCGTACATTTCCGTATCGTCCATATTTGTGTAACGGTTATTATCTGTGTTGTAAAAAGAAGGAGCCGTACTCAGGTCATACGCATAGGTGTCAACCAGTTTTCCTGATGGATTTGCTTTTCCGGCAATAATATTTGCCACGCCGCTTAAGCCTGCTTCTCCCGGATGTCCGATCCAGAGACATGCATCCACACCATATTCCTCTGACTCTACAAAACCAAGCTCCATCGCCGCGGAAGAATTGACGAGCACGATCGTACGCTCAAAATTCTCATTACAAAATGTCAGAAGATCCCTTTCTTCATCACTGAGTTCCAGGTATGACTGTCCGGTAAGGGTACTTCCGTCACCGTCATAATCCATCACCGGCGAAGCACCTTCCGCCCCGCTTCTTGCAAAGGTAACGATAGCGTAATCGCTATATTCCCCGATCATACTCTTTGCATTATCTTCATAGGTATCAATAGAGAACTCATTAATCTTCTGATATCCCGTCCAGTCAGTGCCTGTGATTCCGTCATACTTTGCGTCCGTTCCCCGGGCTCCTCCGCAGGCTTCCTCCAGCCAGTCCCACAATGCCTCGTTTACATCCAGTCCAGCGCTTTCCAACGAGTCATTGAGCATCACTGTGTTGGAATCGTCTGCGCCTCCCGCGGAACCTGTTCCGCCCTCCACATAGTTGTAAGACATTGCGCCAAGTATGGACACCTTTGCCCCTTCCGCCAGAGGCAGTACCTCGTCTTCATTCTGAAGGAGCACGCTGCCCTCCTCCTGTATCCTCGTTGCTACGTCCGTACCTTCCTCAAAACAGGCAGCAGAATCAAATTCCAACGTAGATTCATCCACTGTGTTTCCTCCCAGGTACATAGAGATATCACTCTGCATACGCATCAGTACATTGTTTACAATGATCAGTAAACATATCAGCACCGCGATCAGCGATAATCTCGATCTGCCAGCTTTCATTTTCGCTTCTGACATGCTTTCTTCCTCCCATTCATTTTATTTATTGAGTATGAAAGAAATATAGCATTTCCTGAAAGATTTTAAGGAAATCTGGCACAATTGGATTTTTTTTCGGCACAATTGGAAAAGGGCTGCCGCACCAATGACTGAATTGTCAGCCGTGCGACAGCCCCTCATATTACTTCATTGTCTTTTTTAGTATCAGGCAGGCAACGGTATCAATATCTGCAGTACAAAAAAATTCTGCGGATTCTGACACACAATCCCGCCCCCATACTTCTCCGCCGTATATTGTATACTCTTCAATCCGAACCCATGATACCCTTTATCCTGTTTTGTACTGACCGGGATTCCATGTCTGAACTCCAGACGATTACCGCAATAATTTCTCACCCGGATCATCAGGAGATTTTTTTCGTGGAACACCGATACCTGTATAATCCGTTTCTCCACTTCCTCCTGCTTCATCACACTTTCAATCGCATTATCCAGCGCATTTCCAAAAATTGTATATAAATCCACATTTCCTATAAAATCCAGCTTTTTTCCATCCGCCATGCACGTCATCTGGATCTGATTCGCCTCGCATACCAGGCTTTTTTCTGTAAGCACTGTGTCCAGGACAGGATTTCCCGTCTTAAAAATGGAATCATAGATCATGGCAGAACGCTCCAGTTCCTTTAGCTGTTCATCTATCAATTTTTCATCTTTCAGCCTCCTGAGCGCCTCCATCTGATACTTGAGGTCATGGCATTTCCGGTTGATCAGGTCTATATTTTCCTGTGAAATGCGATATTGCTCTTCCTGCCAGTATAGCATCTGCTGGATCATATACAATTCTTGTTCAGTTCTCTGCATATTCTCGATATTATTCTGTATATACAAAATTAATATGCATGCAATACCAATCGACAATCTAAAAAGTGTAATCATATAGGAAGCACTCTCTGGTTCATGTCCAAGAAGCCAGAAAATAAATTGATAATTAGAAAGCAGCAGATATCCGCCCATAATCACAATACAATACAGCATTTTCTGACGGCCTACATGATAGTGATTGTCTGTCCGCAGTTTTTTTAGCAACGCAGTCTTTACCAAATAGCTAACCAAAGTGATTGCCAGGCAATAAAAAATCATTTTCCCGAATACAAAAAACCTCTCATGAAGCATGTTCAAAACAGTATCCGCAAGCGGCATAACGGTCTGAGAAGTCACTTCTGTTAGAAAGTAGATCCAGACCATACAATAGAATGTTTCCCTCTTACGGATTTTCAAGATTACAACCGCGAAAAAAAATGTAGCGATAAAGCAGAAAACCGGTTCCAACGTAGTCGAAGCCGTGTTAAAATCCACAAAATAGTAGTCCAAAATTTCTACAAGGAAGATCAGAGCAACGGCGGCCCCCAACTTCAGCCATAAGTTTTCGTTCCACTTCTTCTCATAAACCGATGAAAAAATGCAAATCAAAGTCAGTTCGCATAAAGCCATGAAAAGAATCGGCCCATCAAATAATATTTTTCTGATCATCCGCAATCCCTCCAATCTCTTTTATCGCCCACCTATTGTTCCCCCAATGTACTTCGTCAACGACGCAATAAAAGATTTTCTTTTCTGTCTGCTGATTGGAAGTAATTCTCCCCCGACTACTGCCATATCCCCTGTGATCGAAGATACATAGGCCAGATTTACCAGATAACTCACATTGCACCTTTCGAAATAGAATTTTGACAATTTCTGTTCCATATTCTTCATCGTCTCACGGATATCAATAACTTGTGACTTCGTATGGATCAGCATATGGTGACGCTGGCTTTCCACATATAAAATTTCTCCCACCGCAATCCTTTGCAGCCCGTCATCCCCTGACAACAGAAGAAAATCGTCTATCTTTTTCGAAACAGACGCAAGAGCCTCTTGAAGCTCCAGCGAAAAACTATAATAATTTACAGGCTTTAGAATGTAGGAATGTGCGCGAACCTTATATCCTTGAATCGCATACTGCGCCATATTGGTAATGAATATAATGATTACGTCTTTATCCACTTTCCGAATTTCTTCTGCCGCCGTCATGCCATCCATCCCAGGCATCTCGATATCCATCAAAATTATGTCATATACTGGTTGATAATCAAAAACAATCTTATTCCCATCCCGGAAAACCTTCACATCTATGGAGATTCCATTCTCTTTCATATAAATGTCAATGTACTTTTTCAAAGAATCTATATGAATTTTATCATCCTCCACGATTGCAAGCTTTACCATTTTCCCTTTTCCATCCTTTTCAATAGAGTAGACTTTCCGCTCCTATTTTAGCATAAGAGCGCAAATTTTTCTATAATCCCCGCCTTTTAGATAAATAATCAATGTTAACAACTTTGTCAGCTGCTCCCAGCATGCTTTCAGCAAAGCACGTTCCAAAGTCAGCCATTCCATTTTCAAAGAAGCTTTTGAGCGCACGCTGGATTTCCTCTGTAGTCAGGATTCTCTTGCTTTCCACGCACGGTTCCTGGGAGTCTGGGGACGGCAGATCATTGCCATTGACGGCTCTAAGATCCTCCTTCCCAACCGGAAAGCACTCCTTGATAAATATGGCAGCATAGGGAGAGGATCCAGCTCTCCCACTGCCATTGCCAGTGTTGCTTTTGACGTACTCAATGACCGCGTCCTTGCTGCCCAGTTCGAACCAATCCATGTGGATGAGCGTACACTTGCTATGAGACATATGGACAATATCAAAAACAAAGCACGGGCAAGCTTATTATACACCATGTTTGTCTTCGACAGAGGTTCATTATTGATACCATATCACTACTAAGTTGTTAACTGATTTTTTGGTAGTGCTCCAGGAGAGAAAGACAAGGAATATGGGAAGTTATTTTGGGACAGTTCCTTAGGCATAACAAAGTGCCTCAAATGATGCCGCGGTAATAATATAAGTTAAAGAGCTTTGGCAGTCATCAGTTATTTGAGGCACTTCTCTTTCTAATTTTGTATAACGTCCTTCTTTCGGAGACAGTTCTTTCAGCTAAAATACTGCTCAGTCAAGATGGAATACTTCATACAGATCCGTACACACCGGACTATTATCCGGATTCGTATCCTTGATATCCGCCATGAAATCCCACCACTTTCTGTTGATCGCTGTATCTGCGCTTTCCGCCCATTTATCAGCGTCTTCCAGTTCAATATACCCATACAGGATATTGGTTTCTTTATCCAAGGATATCGTATAGTTCTTCCCGCCGTATTCATGGATCATATCCCGCATCTCAGGCCAAAGCGCATTATGGCGTTTTTCATATTCTTCTGCCATCCCAGGATACAACGTCATTTTAAATGTTTTTCTTATCATAAGATAACCTCAATTTTAGTAAATGTCTTTCCATTCATCAATATTAGACGGGTCAAATTTGAACGGAGGCCCAAGGATAACTTCTGTACCTCCATCGCTTGCTGCAACGACTTCATAATCTCCCATCTCCCCTGCAGTAAACTTATCGCCCTCTGCTCCGGTAATCGTTCCATCAACTAAAGCCATTGATGTATAAGCGCCCAGACGTCCCACATCAATCGGGTTCCACAGATACATATACGGGCAGGAATGTTCGTCATCATCACCGATGTATTCTGCCATTTCAGAAGGTAAGCCCAGTCCGGTCAGCTTTACAGAAGATTTCTCATCCTGCAGAACCTTTGCGGCCGCATTGATACCTACGGTTGTCGGCGCGCAGATCACTTTCAGATCCGGGTATTTGGACAGCAATGCCTGGGTCTGGTCTGTGGATTTCTGTGGCTCGTCATCACCATAAGCGATCTCAACCAGTTCCAGATCCACATATTTGTCATCTGTTTCCATGATCTCTTGCATTGCCTCGATCCAGGAATTCTGATTTGCAGCCTGGGACGTAGCGGAAAGGATTGCCCACTGGCCTTCTCCGCCTGTAATATCATGTACCGCATCCATCAGATCCTGACCGATTTCTTTTGTTCCGGCCTGATTGACGAAAGTCTGTCGGCTGTCCGGATTTGTCTTGGAATCCAGACAGGATACTTTGATTCCCGCATCCATCGCTTCCTCTAAGGATGCCTGCAAAGCATTCTCATCGTTTGCGGCGATACAGATAGAATCTACTCCCTGGGAAATCAGAGACTGGATTACCGATACCTGTGCGTCAGCAGTTGCGGCTTCCGGGTGCTTCACGATACAAACTCCACCTTCTGCCTCAATAACTTCCTGGAATCCGCTTGCTTCTTTTTCGTTGTACGGATTTCCCGCAGACTTCGTGATGACTGCGTATGTTTTTCCTCCATCACTGCTGTCTTCTGCCCCATCGTCCGCCCCAGCTTCTGTCTCTTCAGTCTGGGCAGCATCATTTCCTGAATCCGAGGTGCTTTCACCGTTTTCTCCGCCACCGCAGCCTGCCACAAGGGTTGCCACCATAGCTGTACACAACAGGGTACTCAATAATTTTTTCTTCATGCTTCTTTCCTCCCTTTCACATTATTTTGTTAAATTTCATATTTGGCTCTTACTTCTTCCTTTGTAGGGAAAATGCCGCTTTCTACAATAATCTTATTTTCTCCGGCAACAACGGAAGCGATGTGGCTTGTGTCATCCGCTTTCAGGCGTTCCTCCGCCTGTGCCCGCGCCTCTGCCAAAGTCCTTTCTTTTTCCGCCCCGTCCATTTCCGTTAAAATTGCTTTTGTCTTTGGCATGATTTTCGCCCTGCGCCGTCTCTGGTACATTGCATTCCGTTCACGGATTCTCCGCTTCTCCCTTATCTCTGCCAGTTCCTTTTCAGAAATCTCCTGTGCCGGTAGCTCAACCTTCCCGATAAAATTCAGATAAACTTCAATCTCCTGCACACGCTCCCCATCAATCCGTTCAGCTTTATGAATCAGCACCTTGTCCACAAACTCATTGATGATGGCGGGCGTAAGTTCCTGAATGTCAGTGTACTTATGGACAAGGAAGATAAACTCCTCCGTCCTGTCCGTATCGTCCTCGAACTGCATGAGTTTCTCCCTGATCTCCTGCATGGAAATTTCAAGCCCCTGCTGTTCCTTCTCATAATCGGAAGAAAGCATCTCATACCGTCTGTCCGGCAACTTTCCCATTGCGTTGTCCTCATACACCTTTTTTATCAGCAGGTCAAGGTCTACGAAGCGTTTCTCTTTTTTGGAGAGGTCTGTTTTCAGCTTTTTTACCTCACTTTTATCCCTAACTTCTGATGCGCTCCGCATATTCTGTATAAATGCCGCCTCGTCCATGCGGACGCTTTTTAAGGCATACTGGATTGTTTCAAGAAGGATCTGCCTCACGGCATCCTCCTGAATACAATGGGGACTGCATTTTTTATCATTCTGCTTGCGGCTGCTGTTATAAGTGCCGCAGTTAAAAGACGCAGGCGTTTTTCTGACCGTTCCGTCTGGCATCCCCCGCCAATCCCTTCCGGCGCGCTCCCCTGTCCTGCGGTAATACATTTTACTGCCGCAGTCAGCGCAGAACAGCTTTCCCGTCAGCGGGCTTCCCTCTCCGCTTGTGTCAATCCTGCGCACCGTCTTTCTTAATTCCTGCACCATATACCATGTCCTGCGGTCTATGATCGGTTCATGGGTATCCCGGAAAATAAGGATTTCATCGCTGCTGTTTTTAACCACCTTTTTATCCTTGTAGGATTCCTTGTGGCTACGGAAATTTACGGTATCGCCCATATATTCCGGTTTTTCCAGCATCCTTACAATGCTCACGCCCATCCACGCATAAGGATGTTCAAAATCGCACTGGTTTTTATAACATCCCCTTCCCCTGACTGCCTGATAATAAGACGGTTTTTCCACTTTTTCATCAGACAGTATTTTTGCGATCCGGTACGGTCCCATGCCTTCCACCGTCATGGCAAATATCCTGCGCACAACTGCCGCCGCTTCTTCATCAATAACCCAGCAGTTTTTGTCCTCTGCATCTTTC
This sequence comes from Lachnospiraceae bacterium, assembly GCA_009911175.1. Next base: position 99,926 of record QXWX01000011.1, read on the forward strand.
ATATACCCGTAAGGCGGATTATTCGTAAGCGGCTTCCCCTCTTTCCCCTTTGCCCGCAGTACAGCGGTGATCTTTCTGCTGCAGTCGCGTAGATACCATTCGTTCATGATATTCAAAAAAGGGGCGAATTCGCTGCTGGTGTTGTTGGTACTGTCAACACCGTTGGAAACAGCAATCAAACGGACACCTTTTTCATGGAAGAATACCTCCGTGTAGAATCCTACCTGAAGGTAATCCCTCCCCACACGGCTCATGTCCTTTACTATGACTGTGCCGATGCCGCCGTTTTCAATCTGGCTTAACATCTGCTTCCATCCCGGTCGGTCAAAATTCCCGCCGGAAAATCCGTCATCCGTAAAATGCACCGTGTTGGTGTACCCGTTGCTTTTCGCATAGTCCTCCAGCATTTTTTTCTGGTTGGCTATACTGCTGCTGTCTCCCGCAAGCTCATCGTCCCTTGAGAGTCGCTCATAAAGAGCTGTTATTCTGTTGTCCCCAGCCGTTCTGTTGTTCATATTGAACTCCTTTCCGGCTGGCTCATCTGTGGTGAATCCATCATACCACAGTTTCCGCCTCCTGTCATCATTTCGTTGCAGATTAAACGGGATATTTTTTCATCGGGCGTGTCGGCATACCCTGAACCTGTATATACCCTGACCTTGAAAAGCGTCCCGCTTATCCTGCGGTAAAAAAAGCCAGCCGCAGAAGGACTGGTTTTTGCCATATCATTATTCAATTTTACTGCCTCCATTATGCAATCCTTTCTTGCGATTCATACGCATTTCCCTTATAATTGTTCGGGGAACCGTTAAGTCTCCGACTTCCGTACTTAGTAACCGGATTCCCATTTTATCCGTACCTCATAGCCTGCCCCTCCTTTCGTGTAACTGATTTCTAGTCAAAAAGAATTACTCTTTCACTAATAGGAGAAAAACGGGACTGACCATAAATGCCAAAATACGCTGAAATCCCAGCATTCAGGGAGCAGAATTTCATAACGGAAGCGGACGGGGATATGCTCCACCGTGAAGCCCGCGCCCTTGCGATCCAGCGTATTGAGGAAAGCGCAAGGACAGAAGCCGACTTTGAAAATGTGCTGTACTGGTGGGATAAACTGGACGCAAACAGGGAACGGAAAGAAAGAGACCATGAAATAGGGCGATCCACTGTTCCTTTGGAATGGGGCGCAGATGAATGGTACCTTTCCACCAGACCTTCCTATGATATGATTCTAAGAAGGCTCATGCTTGCGGGCGATTTTCTTGATTTCATATTTGACAGTCCGGAAACACTACACGAACTTGTCACGGATATAGATTTATCGGAGATATTGCAGGAACTAAAACCACATCTCAAAAATATGCTCTATTATCTATTCCTGCGTGATTATTCCACAGCAGAATATGCGGAGAGTATCGGACAGACTGACCGGAATATCAGGGGTATTCGGGAAACTGCTCTGAAAAAGATACGGAAGCTCTATGGCGGCATACTCACATACAGGAAAGAAAATAGTCTGCCGATAACGATTGACGAAAAATATTTCTCGGAAAACGGAGTGCGAAAGAAAAAGGGAAGATAAGTGTATTCTGACTGAAAGCCACAAACAGCTTGACCAACAATGAGTAACTGTTTATAATGTAAGAAATATTACATCAGATGATATGCCAGGATTGATTGGATTGGAGCAGATTTTTTATGAAAAATTTATTTGAACATACCAGTGCGCCGTGGATTCGGTACAGCAGCTATGAATATAAGACAGACAGTGACAACAACCTCTACATAACGGTTTCCAAAGATGCCAGACCGGAAATGTACCATCCCATGCAGGAAGCAGAACAGCTCGTCATTGATGCCATAAATGTCGGGCTTGCCGCCATGCACAAAATACCGGAAGAGGAATTGAGGGAAGTTGTGCTTGACTTTATCAAAAAATATGGTTTTCTCGGCTTTATGACCGCCCTGCCGACAACATCAGATTTCATAACCTATGAATCGGTATATCTTCCCAAAAATCACTTTATAAAGGAAGAATCCCTCCCTACAGAGGACTATCTCACCTATTTTTATCCTTTTGACAAGCCTGATTTCAAAAAGAACGGCGTAGAGTCGGGATGGTCTGTGACTGACCGTGAGGGTATTGCGATCACGATGGCTATGGGGAATGCGCCACAGGCTGTGGCGATGGGATTGCAGAAGGAATATGCGGAAAGGTACGACTGGCTTGTAAAGGAATTTACCGACTGGGCGTTTACTTTTATGACAAGTTTCCTTTATTACATGGATTATGATACGATTGACGAACAAACACGCAGCCTGTACCGTCAGGGCATTTCCGCTTTCGGCGGCATATCCCCGACTTACCGGATCGCACTTGAAAAGGATTCGCCCGTTATCGTATGGGATTTCCATTCCCTGCTCGTCATGGTGCAGATGTGTTTTTCTTTCATGCTCACGGATAAGGACAGTGATATGCGTATGTGCAAACACTGTAAAAAAGCCTTTGTCGCAAGCAGGAAGGGAAATGAGTTTTGCAGCCAGAAGTGCAAGAACCAGTTTAATGTCTACAAATCAAGGGAAAAGAAGAAAGGAAACAAAAGAGATGATTGAAAACAGGAATGTAAATATCATAATCGATGCGGACGGTAAAAAGCTGGCCTTGATTAATGATATCCGTTTCAAGGGCAAACGTCAGATTGACTGGGATGATGTAAAGCAGTATCTCGAAGGATATGTCGGGGACTATTACGAGATTGAGGAAAATGCGGAACGCATTTATATCGGAAATGAACTTCCCGAAGAATATACGGAATCAGAAAGCCGAAAAAGCCTTATGGGTGCAAATGCAAAAGCGAAGGCAAATGCCGCTACTGCGATACCGGAGCTGATCCAGATATCATCTAACCCGGCTTTTGAAGAAAACCGCAAGGAAAAACACAATAAAAACGCAAAATACGGCTGGTACAGGTATGATGTCCGTTTTGCCCTCCCGGTCTATGAAGAAAATACGCTTGTAAGATACAATATCTTCCATGCCCGGCTTTTGATTAACCATGCTGAAAATGGCAGGAAATATCTGTATGATATTTTGGCAGTAAAAAAAGAAACGAGCAAGCCGTAACAAGATGTACGGTGAAAACCCATTTCTTATTGTCAATAATAAGCCATTTTTCAATTCCTGTCAATCCCCAATTTTGATTTTTTCAGAATACCACCATTGGCATTTTAAATGCAATGGGGGAACTTTGTTCCCCCTTAACCACTCCATAGCATGAGGCGCAGGTGATTCAAGACCGCCGCAGGCGAGGCGGAGCCGGTGTCTTGACATCATCTGCGCCTCATGCTACAAAACTTAAAGCAAGGCAACACTAAAGGGAATATATCAGATCGTGCAGCACTACTTCCTCCGCCCTGCTCTGGATGCTGTTCATCTTTTGCAGCCAGCAGAGCCAGTCATCGGATTTTAGCCGCTCCGTTACTCCCTCTTTTTTAGCCATCTGCCTTACAAGCCTGTCCATCATCTCATTGGATTCTTCATCAATCTCCGCAAGGTGCTTCCATAATGTTTCTGATAGAATCATATATGAATAAATGCCTCCATGATTTTCCTTCAAAAACCGCTGCCTCATTCTTCCATACTTTCCGATATGATATTCTGTTGTATCCGAAAGTTTGAGGTCAGGAATCAAATAGTCGCCTTCCCAATGATAAGTAATTTCCATATACAATCGCCTTTCTTTGTGCTAAACTGTTTACAGATACGAATAAAATATCACTTTCTTCCTTTACCACAACATCTGCAAGTTTCCATTCACCACAAATGAGCCAGCCGCATATGTTGTATTTTAGCAGATGCGCATTTCCGCTAAAATACAGCATTTTACGGAAAAGTTTACATCTACAGTTCACAACATATCACATCGTTGACATATACATTGGCGGTGTCGATTAGGCGGTAGCTCCCCGTCAGCGCGCTGAGCACGGCGGATTCCGCTTCATCCGGCTCTAACCCCTGGATGGTCTCTATCGTACCGGAAAAACGGCTTCCATTATGGGTACAGAAAGGAATAATGGTTTTTCCCGAAAAATCGTATTCATCAAAAAAGCTGTACCTCACCTGTGGAATATCATACCACCAGTTTAGGATACTAAACTGTAGCCCTCTCCCTCTATCCCTTGATTTTACTGAGATTGACGGGATACAAAAGTGTGTTTTGTGTACTACTTTCCCGAAAACTTATTCCTCTATTTTTCTATCTAAATCTCCATGTCATATTGTGACACCACCATAAATAAAATATAAGCAACAAATCACATCAACATCTTTGATATATTTCCAGAACTTTTACAGTAAATATTTTATTGTAGCTAAATTTCATCTCTTCTTTGAAAAAGTCCAACCAAGTTCAAAGACTCTACTACGTCTTTCGGAAATGCATATTTTGCAGGCATATTACTGTACCTGAAAATAAAACTTCCAGTTATTTTATTATCTATATTATATAGTTTTTTAATTGGATGTACTCCATTAATATGGAAATCCAGCATTTTCTTCAAACTTGATCCACTAAGAGTATTATCTACCATAAAAATAATTTTCTTAAGAGAATGTGTTCTCCAACAATAACCGCTTATTCCATTTTCTTTTAAATCTCCATTTATACTATCGCTCGAAAATGCTTTCACCAAAAGATCCTTCGCTCCACCTTTTTTCCCAAAAGAATTATACAAATTCCAAAGCGTTGTATCATCTCCTGATGTTTCTTTGGCTACAACAAGTATACCATCCTCATTTGCTTTATTTCTTAATTCCTCGAAATACGCTTCTATTTTCTCATCCTGTTCGACACATCCCAAATAATGTTTTTCAAAAACTAATGACCAGAATCCTCTAAGTCTCTCGTTACATATATTATATATTTGAAAATGCCATAGTATTTTAAACAAACGAACACATTTTTCCTTCTCTTTCTCTCCTTTCTCACATCCAAACATACCATACATTTCCTGTTTAAGCACATTTTTCTCCATTATCGCTTGAAGACGATTAATATTTTCTATCGCATAATCATATTTTTGTTTAAAGGTAATAATCTCATTCCCTGCAAGTTCCTGAATTCCACGGATTCTTTTCATTACGTCAGATGTAATACCGTCTTGAATAATTTTCTGTTTTTTATGATTTACAAAATAATACTTCTGATGTCTTAATTTTGTAGCAACAGGATATATTTTCTTATCAAAATCATCCTCGGAATAAAATCATAATCTTCAAGTGGCTTCCCTGTGTTTGTCATCATACCCTGTGTCTGTTTGTTATAGTCTAATTCTTCACAGCACCAATCATCCACCTCATCTGAAAACCATTGTCGTAATATTTTCTGTTTCCATTCCTCTTCATTAATATCTTCTGGCAAACAGCAGCCATATGGCATCATTAGACACATATGAGAATCCATCTTTGTCACAGCATTTCGTTCATTATACGGAACATAATTTTTCAAAAATATGTAATAATCCGATAAGGTTTTTGCAAAATCTCCTATATCCTGTTTTTTAAACATTTCTAAAAGAAAAGATGAACTCAATTGTCTCTGGTAAAAGTCATCATCATTTGCAAAATCTGTCCAAAGATTCCAACGTCCTTTTACTACTTCCAAGTAAAAGGAACAATAGTAATCCACAGTAAGAACATCTATTCCATCCTCACATAGAAATAATGCTCTATTGTTATTTTTACCCGTTTTTAAGATTTTAAGAAATCCTTGTATATTTGCTGATTCTACATTCTTACCTAAAATAATATATTTATCAGCACTAGAACATGGATTCAATACCCTGATAAATTTTTCACTCAATCTATTCCTGACTAACATATCCGGAAGAAAAATATTATATATTTGCTGTTCAGTAATATACTTAAGTAATTTTAATCTATTTTCCTTACTCCCATTCCCAAATACTTCATGAAAGCTGCTTAGTTCTTCCTCTCCTGAGAGCTCACATTCTATATACCAAGCCACATAATCTGCTTCAAATTTCACTTGTTCTGGCTCGAACATTGAGAAGTATTCTTTTCTAGTATTTCTAATGATGACTCGTTTCCTATCTCGACTTACAGCTCGAATCGTACCATTATATTGATAATCAAGTGAATCAAGCAAAAGACGTCCGCCTTCTGATACGATTTCCAAAAATCTGATTTGAAAGCTCTTTGCTATAGCACTAACTTTCTTCTGAATTGATTCTTTCTCTTGAATTTCCTCTAAATTCTTTACACTTTCAAATAATTGAAGCGCTAATGCTAACGTAATAAGATGTTCATTGTCATGCTTAAAACTATTGGCGGCATCAAGGACAAGTTCATGAATTGGATAAGCCCTATCACCAGCACTTGTTTTCAATGAAAAAATATCTTTAATATCCGGTAAAATATCCCAAAACATTCTAGACTGCTCTACAACTTTATCTGCTGAATTTCCTGAGATCTTCCTTAAATCTCGAAGATCATTAATAAAGCGTAAACATTCTTGGTAAGTATCTCTTTGAGTATTCTCCATTTGTGCTACAGAAAGAATCTCTATTGTATCTACCAACAATTTTCCTTCTGGTGTATTAGACGTTTCCGGCCACTGATTCAGTTTTTTCAGTTGTTCTACCATAATACGTGATAATTTGAATGCACACTTTTGACGTAATTCGGCAGATATATTTTGAATGAAATTCATAAATTCTATAAAACTCTCTAATGAGACTTGTTCCTTCAATCCACAGTAATATTTATATAATGTCTCAATTTTTATTTCATCGTTTTTTATTACATTTTCCTCTTATTGTAATAACTGGCAGATTGCATTTACTGTTCCTTGTTCTTCCATAGTCAGATCTGTTAATTTGTCTAACCAGGCTATAAACCTTTCCATATCTTCGAAATCTAATACTGATAATTGACTCTGATTTAAATAACACTCACTAATAAAATTTTTAAAATTCACTGTATTAAAAGGAATCAATGTATATAAATTTTTTCTAAAAAATCGTTGTTTCCACTCTTCCCTTTTGAATATTTCGGTATAAAGCCTCTTGAAAACACTTCCTCTTCCCTTATATTCTTTTATTAGTAACAATCCATATTCATCAAGATACTTATCTACATATTTTTTGTCAATGTACCCATTTAATACAAAATTAGCATCTTTGATGCTCCAATCACCCTTTCTTCGAAGATACTTTTCGAATTCTAAAATATGTTCCTCATATGCATCTTCGTCATCAAGTTCCATTTCTTGAACACTTCGAATCACATAATTCCAATTACCATCACCAAAAATCTCTGCCTTTTCTTCATATGTCATTTTTCCTATTGATGGATAACATATACTTTTCTCTGGGTTTATAGCCAAGCCATGCAACGATAAAAAGTCATCAAGTTGCTGCATCATCAATTCCCCATCTATTGATTGATACAAAATATAAATATCATCCACATAACGAATAAATCGACAAATATCCTCTGTGTAATGAAATTTTTCCCTAAACTCTGCTAAAATAGTTGATAAAAACAATTCTGCCAGTACTCTTGCATAAGCTGGTCCCTGTGGTACACCTCGAATATTTCCTGTAATTTTTTTCATAAGTACTTCTGTATATTGCCCCAAATAAGTCAGAATATTTTTAACTTTTTTATCTGTTTGCTATACTTTTCCAATATTTTTTCCATTTGAGCATAAATAGAATGAATATATATGGAATCATAAAAATGTCTTAAATCCAGCTTCAGTAAACCATAATTTTCAAAAAAACTAATGGATAAATATGTTTCTACTTCTTTGCGAAACCTCTGCCAGGAACTATACCATGGGAAAAAAATAGAACCGTCTGCCCATGGGTTCATATTATAACTGAATGAGTCAAATTGCCAACAAAGCTCCCCTACAAATTCAAAAATCAATGCAGTTGTTAAAAGGCGATCAAACACATTCAGTGACACTAGATATCGTGGTTCATCTTTACCTTCCTCATATCGCTTATATACAGAACACTGCCGTGGAACAATATTCGTTTCTTCACCCTCTATGATTCTTTGTACTTCTAAATAGATTTCATAGAAATCATAGTGGCACATTCCCACCAAATAGAGATAATCCGAAATTGATACAACCTCATCATCATACATCATATAACACAATTCTTTATCACGGATATTTTTTATTTTTGCACAGTCATCTTCTGTATCCCGCAAAATAGGCAACTCATATTCTTTTAACTGTAACTCTAATTTTTTCCCTAGATATTCTAATATTGTCATGTTTCCATCTAACTCTGGTTCTAATTCTTGCCTATATAAATCATACAAGAAAAACAAAGTTATTGAATAATATCGATCTTTAAACCGTTCAATTTGCTGTCTGGTTATATCTTCCTTATAATTTTTCTGCAAACGAAAAAATTCTAACAACATATTACCACCATTTATGTGATAAAATGTTCCAACTAAAACCAATCGATCCTGATATGACAATGTACCTTCAGCAGTACGAATAAATAATTGACGCAAAACCTTACAGTCATCAGTAATATGAATCAATTGACTGATTGAAAACTTACCGGTGCCCAATGCATACTCTCGACGATATAGCAGATATTTCTTTCTCTCATCCGTTTCTATTTCGATTTCCAATTGTTCCAAGAGTTCTACTGGGGAATTCAATGTATATTTTTCTAAAATCTGATTTTGAATTTCCCAGAAATCATTTTTATCTGGGTAGTTAAGCCAGTCATCTATAGATTCACTACAAATATCTCGAATAAAAAATGACTGTCCACCTTTACGATGAACCGATAATGGAATTTTTACCAGTTTTCCATATTTATTATTTCCCTTGTTAGTTGCGGGAAATAAATCCAATCCAAAACATTCATTTTCTATAATCTGAGCGTATACTTGCTTTGCTAACTTATCAATTAAAATAAATGCTGTACTTTTTGAGACAATCCCTTCTATAAGAATCCAAACATGAATTCCTCTACGTCCCGAAAACTCTGTTAAACATGTAATATGCTTTTCTCGAAGATACAAAATAAATGGGCATATAATTTCTTCAATCATCACGTGAAATGTCTTGTCTTCCCTTATTTTTTTAGAATCAGAAGAATTCATCTTTTTCAAATCAAAATCAAGGCAAATCCATTTTACAACATTCCGATAATACTGTTGCTGATATGTTCCCAGGCTTCCCTCTTTCTGTAGCATATTATAGATTAGCCCTGCCCCAAAGGGGATTTTCTTTGGAATGTAGTTTCCATCCGGCATTTGAACGCCAACAACATGTGGATTAATAACAAAAAAATCAAATAGCTTTTCGGCAATACACTTTTTAACATCGTTTTCCATTTCTCTCTTACCTTTTACGGCATATAACCAACCGCACTTTCTTAGTATTCTCTAGAATATTACCATAAATGCTATCTCTCATTCTGTCTCGATCTCTGGCATATTTACCAATTGCTGTAATTTTTCTCTTAATACTTTCTTATCCGGCAACTGCAATTTATATTCAGACACAAGCATTGGAGACATACTCCTGCTCATTGCATATTCGACAACCTCATCATTCTTCATTGCACACAAGATTAACCCTACACTCGGATTCTCATGTCCCTTTTTTACCTGTCTGTCCAGTGCCTCCAGATAAAAGTCCATTTTTGAAACATATTCCGGCTTAAATTTTCCAATCTTTAACTCAAATGCCACCAAACATTGTAGCCCACGATGAAAAAACAACAAATCGATTGCATAATCTTCTCCACCAACCTGCACTTTATATTCTTCATCAATAAACGTAAAATCTCTTCCTAATTCCAATATAAAATCTCGCATTTTTAAAATCAGTGCCTTTCTGAAATCATTTTCTTTATATGGGCTAGGTAAATCCAGAAACTCAATGACATAAGCGTCAAAAAAAGGATTGCTACTTACTTTTTTCATTCCTTCAGGCAATGCTTTCCCTTGAGATAGCATATAACGCTCGTAATAACCACTATCCAATTGTCTCTCCAACTCACGTTTACTGTAATTCTCCTGTATACATAATTTCAAATAAAACTCTTTTTCTTCAATACTTTTTGTTCCTGATAAAATAAGCAAATTGTTTGTCCAATTGATTTGTGTCACCAGTGGTGACACTTTTTCATAATTCGCATAAGTCTCATAAAATTGTTTCATTCGATACAAACCACGACGATTAAATCCTTTAATCCCCGGAAATGTATCCTGAATATATTTAGAAAGTTCATCAATAAATGAATCGCCATAGGATGCCGCTTTTGCCTCTTCACTGATAAATTGCCCAACGCACCAATACATATTAATCAGTTCTTCATTTACTTTCCGATATGCATTCTTTTTTGCGTTCTCTATAATAGCAACCACTTTCGAAAAGGTTTTCTTTATTTCTTCCATGTTATATCCTCTCAAATCGCTTCTATAATTTAACACATGACCGCATTCATATTATAACAAAATTTACCTTTCTCTACAATCACATTTCACAGAGCCACACGGAATGCTGACTTTTAGAATTCTACACCTTACAAACCTGCTATTACAACGTTATACATTTTTCCATTTGTACGTAACGCCCCTATGATTCCTGTTAGTTCCGTAGCAGCTCTCTAATCTTCTATTCCAGACAATACGCATGTACAGAAAGAAAGTGCTACTTTCCTCTAAAATCATTTACTGTGATAAATCCCTCTATTCACCAGTCATGGCATAAAGCTACACTACGGCTATCTCGACACGATTTTATCCTGTTATCTCAACAACCAACAGACATGCCCCTCGCATGTCTGTCCAGTCCCATTATTTTCTTCCCCACTCACAAATTCTTCAAAATATTCAGATTCTTTTTCCCCAATGCTTTCTGCAGCTTCTCATTCTCTTTTTTCAATTCCATGTTTTCTCGCCTCAGCTGCTCCATCTGTTTCTGCATCAACTCCATCCGCTTATCCATCGACGCATCTATAACGCCCCGGCGAGGATCTATGACTCCAGCCTGCTGTTCCAGCGCATGATCCATCTCTTTTCTAACAATCGGATTCTTATAAAAGAACCCTCTGGATAACCCCGTTTTTTTCATCAGAACCGGAACGCTGATCCGTTCCTGGTCCGCCAGCATCTCCATGATCGCAGCCCTTGCCCTGCTGACCTTCTCTTCGCTGGCCTTCCTATTTACCTCGATCATTTTGTCGTATTTGCTCATATTCCGCACCCCATCCATCTAAATTCGCATAGATGATCTCTGTCATCCTAAAATCCCGTATCAATTATACATATGTCAGCCGATGTTTAGCCCAAAGAGTTCAATAATTTCTCTCTGAAAA